>DATAZC010000148.1:0-11445 GCA_036272255.1 Acidobacteriaceae bacterium
CCGGCCCTTCGCTCTTCACCGCGCTCAGCGAACAACTGGGCCTCAAACTCGAACCGTCCCGAGGCTCGGTCGAAGTCGTCGTCATCGACGCCGTCTCCGACCCTACGCCAAACTGAGTCGCTACTTCTTCTTCACCGGCTCGGGCGCAGGATCGTGCCAGCGGCTGTCCGGAGCAATCAGCGCATCCGCCAGCTTCGGCCCCCACGAGCCGCGCGTGTACGGCCGCACGCGCGGATGATGCTTCAGTACCGGATCGACGACCGCCCACGCCGCCTCCACCGCATCCTCGCGCGTGAACAGCGCGCTTTGTCCGGTCATCGCATCGCCCAGCAGCCTCTCGTAAGGGGTCTCGGCGCCCGCCAGCTCCTCGCACAAAAACAGCTCTTCCTGCTTGCCGATGTACTCCTGCCCAGGAATTTTTACCCGCGCCGCCAACGCCAGCGCCGAGTCGGGAGAAATCCGGAACCGCACGTAGTTCGTTCTTCCGTGCACTGGATCTGAATCGTCAAACAGCTTCTGCGGCGGCGCCTTCAGTTCCAGCAAAACCTCGGTCGCCGTCGTCTTCAGATATTTCCCCGAGCGCAGATACCAGGGCACGCCTTCCCAACGCCACGAGTCGATCATCAACCGCACCGCGCAGTACGTCTCCACATCGGAATTCCGCGCCACATCGGGCTCTTTGCGGTAGCCGTCGTATTGTCCCCGCACCATATCGTCGGGCGCGAGCGGCCGCATTGCCTTAAAGATTCTCGCCTTCTCCTCGTGCACCGCATGGAAGTGCTGTCCAGACGGAGGCTCCATGGCCAGCAGCGCTACTACCTGGAACAGGTGGTTCTCAATCACATCGCGCAGGCAACCGGCGGTCTCGTAAAACGCGCCGCGCTTGCCCACACCAAAATCCTCCGCCATGGTGATCTGCACGCTCGAAATGTAGTTCCGGTTCCAGATCGGCTCCAGGAAAGAATTGGCGAATCGAAAATACAAAACGTTCATGATCGCCTCCTTTCCCAGGTAGTGATCGATCCGGAAAATCGAGTCTTCCGGGAACACCTTGTGCGCCACACGATTCAGTTCGCGCGCCGATGCCAGATCACGCCCAAAAGGCTTCTCGACAATCACACGTGCGTTCTTCTCGAGACCCGCCGCGCCCAGCCCTTCAATCACCGTCCCAAACAACGACGGCGGAATCGCCAGATAATGCGCTGGCCGCCTGGCCCCACCCAGCGCTGCTTTGATCGCCGCAAACGTCGCGGGATCCTTATAGTCTCCGCTCACATATTCCAGCCGCGACAAAAGCTGCTGCAGCGCCTTCCGGTCGGCAGCAATACCCGATTTCTCGATGCTGTCCGCCGCCCGTTTGCGCAGCCGCTCCCGGTTCCACTTCGGAAACGCCACGCCGATCACGGGCATGTCCAGCGCGCCCTTTTTCGTCAGCGCGTACAGCGCCGGGAAGATCATTTTGTGGGCCAGATCGCCGGTTACGCCGAACAGCACCAGAGCATCGGATTTTGCAGCAGCCATCAGCCGACCTTTCCTTCCGCCGTCTTTTCTTTGTGTCCGCCAAACTGGAAGCGCAGCGCCGAAAGCACCTTGTCCGCGTAGTCGTCCGCGCCATGCGAGCTGAAGCGCTCGTACAACGCCGCGCTCAAAATCGGCGCCGGGACGGACTCATCGATGGCCGCATTGATCGTCCACCGCCCCTCGCCCGAATCCGACACCCGTCCCGAGTAATCCGGCAGGTCCGGATTGTTCAGCAACGCAATCGCTGTCAGATCCAGCAGCCACGAAGCGATCACGCTGCCCCGCCGCCACACCTCTGTAATCTCGTCCAGTTGCAGGTCGTACAGGTAGTGTTCCGGATGCCGCATCGGCGCTGTCTCGGCATCCGATTCGCGCACCAGCTTGCCCGCATTCGCATGCTTCAGGATGTTCAGACCCTCCGCATACGACGCCATCAATCCGTACTCGATTCCGTTATGCACCATCTTCACGAAGTGCCCAGCGCCATTCGGCCCGCAATGCAGATATCCCTTCTCTGCTGTGCTGCCCGGCTTGTTCCGCCCCGGCGTCTTCGGCGCGGCGCCAATGCCTGGCGCCAGCGTGGCGAAAATCGGATCCAGACGGTCAATCACTTCTTTCTCGCCGCCAATCATCAGACAGTAGCCGCGCTCCGCACCCCACACGCCGCCGCTCGTGCCCGCGTCCACATAGTGGATGCCCTTCGGCTTCAGCCTCTCGGCTCGATGCAGATCGTCATGGTAGTGGGAATTTCCGCCGTCGATCACCACATCGTCCTTCTGCAGCAGCGGAATCAGTTTGTCGAGCGTCGAATCCACCACCGCCGCCGGCACCATCATCCAGATCGCGCGCGGCGTGTTCATCTTCTGTACAAAATCCGCGAGCTCCGTGCTGCCCACCGCTCCCTGCTTCACCAGCGCTTCAACCGGCTCCGGGTGCACGTCAAACACCACGCACTGGTGGCCGCCCTTCATCAGGCGCTGCACCATGTTGGCTCCCATTCGTCCCAGCCCGATCATTCCCAGTTCCATGTCATTGTCCTCATAAGGGTTTCTGATGCCGGCAATCCGGCCGACGATTCTTCTCCCACCAAACCGGCTCAGTCTATCGCAACGGCGGCTCTCGCACCGTACCGCTATGTGAAGCGACGATGACAAAACGCAGAGCGCCATCCCGAGCCAGCATCCCCAACTCCCTCTCCCGAGCCCGTCACAAACTCCTTGACACGCCTAGCCGTCTAGGCCTACGCTCCCCATACCAAGAAACATAGGGGTGCGCCGCATGAGCAAGAACGACCTCCTGGGCAGTCTCGATCTTCTCGTGCTTAAAACGCTCGCCCAACGCGGCCGGCTTCATGGCTACGGATTGTCCTGCACATCCAGCGGGCCTCCGACGAACTTCTCCAGGTGGAGGAAGGCTCTCTCTATCCCGCGCTCCATCGGATGGAGCAAAGCGGCTGGATCAGCTCCGAGTGGGGACTGACGGAAACTAACCGAAAAGCCAAGTTCTACCGCATGACTGCCGTCGGTCGAAAGCAGCTGCAGGAAGCCGAAGACAGCTTCGACCAGCTGGTTAAAGGCATTCGCGCCATGCTCCGCTACGCGTGAGGTGAATTCATGTCCCTGCTAAGCCGATTCGCCAACCTCTTCTCCCGGTCCCGCGTGGAAAACGACATCGACGCCGAGCTGGCGGCTCACCTCGACCTCCGCATCGCCGACAACATCGCTGCCGGCATGACTTCGGAAGCGGCCCGCCGCGACGCCCTCCTCCGCTTCGGCAATCCCACCGCAACGCGCGAACGTGTCGTCGCCATGGATACCAGCCTCTTCCTCGACACCTTCTGGTTCGACGTCCGCTACGCTCTGCGCCAGCTGCGCAAAGCTCCCGGATTCACCCTGACCGCCATCCTCACCCTCGCCCTTGCCATCGGCGCCAACGCCGTCGTCTTCGGCGTGCTCAACGCCCTTGTTCTCCGTCCCCTCAGCGTGCCGCAGCCGGAAAATCTCTACGGCATCGAGCACGGCGACGACCTCGGTTTCCAGTCCTATCCCAACTACGTCGATCTGCGCGATCGCAACCGCAGCTTCGAGAGCCTCGCCATCTTCAGCATCGCCCAGGCCGTCCTCGATACCGGCAACAACCCCTCGCGCAGCTGGGACTACGAAGTGAGCGGCAATTACTTTGACACCCTCCGCGCCCAGCCTGCCCTCGGCCGCTTCTTCCACGCCTCCGACGAGCACGGTCCCAACAGCGCTCCCTACGTGGTGCTCGCCTACAGCTATTGGCACAGCCATTTTCAGGATGACTCCACCATCATCGGACGAACCGTTCAGGTCAATAAACATCCCCTCACCGTCATCGGCGTTGCCCCTCCTGGATTCACCGGCAGCCTCATGTTCTTTTCGCCCGACTTCTTCATCCCCATCGTCAACCACGACCAGGTCGACAGCTGGAGCGCCCTCAACGATCGCGGCAACCGCTGGATCTTCGAAGCCTTTGGCCACCTTCGGCCTGGCGTCACGCCCGCGCAGGCTGTCACGGATCTCAACATCGTCGGCACCTATCTCGAGAAGACCTATCCCAAAGACTTCAGCCGTAAAGATTTCAGCCTCGCGCGCCCCGGCCTGTACGGCAATTTCCTCGGCCGTCCCATTCGCGGCTTTGTCGCTGGACTCATGCTGCTCTCCGGACTTATTCTTCTCGCCGCCTGCGCCAATCTCGGCAGCCTCTTCGCTGCACGCGCTTCCGACCGTTCCCGCGAGGTCGCTCTCCGCCTCGCCCTCGGCTCCAGCCGCAATCGCATCCTTCGCCAGCTCATGACCGAAGCGGTCCTCATCTCCCTGGCCGGCGGCGCCTTCGGACTCGCCGGCAGCGTCGCGCTCCTGCACCGGCTCCATGCCTGGCAGCCCTTCCCGCAATTCCCCATCAATATCCCGGTCACGGCCGATGCCAGGGTCTACGTAGTCGCTTTCTGCCTCGCCGTTGTCAGCGGAATCCTCTTCGGCATCGTGCCCGTGCGCCAGGTTCTCCACGCCAATCCCTATGAAGTGGTCAAAGCCGGCTCTTCCATCCGCCTCGGCCGCCGCGTCACTCTGCGCGACCTGCTCCTCGTCGTCCAGATCGCTCTCTGCGCCGTGCTCGTCACCTCTTCCGCCGTCGCCATCCGCGGCCTCCTTCGCTCTCTCCACAGCAATTTTGGCTTCGATCCGCGCAACGTCCTCGTCGCCAGCATCGACTTCACCTCCGCCGGCTACGCTGGCGACGACGTCATCGTTCCCATGCAAAAGCGCCTCATCGACACCATCGGGTCTCTTCCTGGCGTCACTGCCGTCGCCACCGTCAACATCCCTCCCCTTGAATTTGGCGCCGCCGAAAGGAAAGCCATCTATAAGGACGAAACCCGCGACATGCGCGCAGTGAACTCCGCCGCTTCACCCTACATGTACATCGTCTCGTCCAACTACTTCACCGCTGCCCGCACCACCCTGCTCACCGGTCGCACCTTCTCCCTCCACGACGACCCCACTACGCCGCGTGTTGCCATCGTGAATCGCGAGTTCGCGCGCTCCATCCTCGGCTCCGAGTCGGACGCCGTGGGCCGCTATTTCAAGTTCGCCGATGCCACCCGCTTCCAGGTCATCGGCATCGTCGAAGACGGAAAATACCTCAACCTCGCCGAGGCTCAGGCGCCCGCCTTCTTTCTCCCGGTTTTGCAAATGCCCTGGAACGAAACTTCCCTCCTCATCCGCTCTTCCCGCGATCCCCAGGAGCTCTCCAGCGTCGTCCGCGCCAAAATCCGCGAGCTCGATCCCGGCATTGCCGCCGGCGTGCAGACCTGGAGCCGGGACCTCGATGGCGCCCTCTTTCCTTCGCGCGTAGCCACCGTCGCCCTCGGCATTCTCGGCGTTATGGGCGCCATGCTTTCCATCACCGGCATCTTCGGCATGGCCGCTTACTCCGTCAGCAAGCGCTTCCGCGAGCTTGGCATCCGCGTCGCCCTGGGCGCGCAGCGTCGCGAGGTCCTCGGCGCCGCCCTCGGCCGCGCCGTCAAACTCCTCGCCTTCGGCTCCCTTGCGGGGCTCATCCTCGGCCTCCTCGCTACCCGCGTCCTCGCCTTCATCGTCTACCAGGCCACCGCGCGCGATCCCATCGTCCTCGCCGCCGTCGTCCTCGCTATGGCCTTCCTTGGACTGGTCGCCACCTGGCTCCCCGCCCAGCGTGCCCTCTCCATCGATCCCCTCATCCTGCTCCGCGAAGAGTAGCCTCTTCGCGTCAGCTCGCCCCCCTCCTCGCGCGTCACCCGCGAGCCCGTCCCGCTCGTCCCAAATCTCTTTCCCCTCGAAACCCGAGTGGTGTATAGTCCTTCCCATCGAAACCCGAGGGGGAAACGCCGCCCATGCCCAAACCAAAAGACACCGCCACCCACGACATGCTCCGCGGAACCCTCGACATGATGATTCTCCGCACCCTATCGACCGGCGACGCCCACGGTTTCACCATCGCCAAGGTCATCGAGCGCGGCTCTGAAGACGTCCTCGAAGTCGAGCAGGGTTCCCTCTACCCCGCCCTCCACCGTCTCGAAGACCGCGGATGGGTTCATTCCTATTGGGGATCGAGCGAGGCCAATCGCAGGGCCCGCTTTTACTCCATCACCGCCGCCGGCCGCAAACAGCTCCGCTCCGAGCTCGGCCGCTGGCGTCAGCTCGCACGCGCCATCGGACTCGTCATGGGCGAGGTGCCCACCGAAGAAGGCGCCGAATGAGCTGGCGCAAATTCTTCCGCAGAAAACAGTGGGACCGCGACCGCGTCCAGGAAATTGAAGAGCACATCGCTTTCGCGGTCGAAGAAAACACCGCGCGCGGCATGTCCCTGGCAGAAGCCCGCCGCCACGCGTATCTCCAGTTCGGTAATCCCCAAAAATTTCGTGAGGAGATCTACCGCATGAACAGCTTCTCCGCTTTCGAAATCTCCTCCGCGATCTGCGCTACGCCGGCCGCACCCTCCTGCGCAATCCTGGTTACGCCATCCTCGCCGTGCTCACCCTCGGCCTCGGCATCGGCGCCAATACCGCCATCTTCACCGTCATCAACGGTGTCCTTCTCCGCCCGCTCCCCTACAGGCAGGAGAGCCGCATCCTCCACATCGACCAAACTGTGCCCCGCATGGGCGCTGACCCCATCGGCCTGTCCGTTCAGGAGTACACCGACTACCAATCCCAGAGCACTTCCTTCTCCGACTTCGCCGAGTACCACTCCATGCTCTTCACCCTGCTCGGCACAAAGAATCCCGAGCGCGTGGTCACCGGCGTCGTCTCCTCCGGCTTCTTCGACGTCCTCGGTGTCCGCCCCATCCTCGGCCGCTCCTTCCTGCCCTCCGACGAAAAACTCGACGCTGCGCCCGTCCTCATCCTCAGCCACGCCTTCTGGATGAAAGAACTCGGCGGCGATCCTCACGTCATTGGCCGCTCCTTCGAAATGAACGACCGCGTCCATACCGTCGTGGGAGTCCTGCCTCCCCTCCCCGATTACCCCGACAACAACGACCTCTTCATGCCCATCTCCTCCTGCCCCTATCGCACCGATCCCATGATGATCCGCGACCGCGATATGCGCATGATCACCGCCTATGCGCGCCTCAAACCCGGCGTTACTCTGCGCCAGGCAGAAACCGAACTCAACGCCATCAATGCCCGCATGGCCGCTGCCTGGCCCGATTCCTACAGCGGATGGACCGGCTTCTCCGCGCTCGCCATCCCCGTCAAACAGGAGCTGACCCACGCCGCTCGCCCCACCTTCCTCGCCCTGTTGGGCGCCTCCGTCCTTGTTCTGCTGCTCGCCTGCGCCAACCTTGCCAACCTCGCCCTCTCCCGCCAGCTTCGCCGCGCCCGCGAAATCGCCATTCGCCTCGCCACCGGCGCCAGCACCGGCCGCGTCGTCCGACAGCTCCTTACCGAAAGCATTCTCGTCGCACTCTGCGGAGCCGTCCTCGGCCTCGCGATTGCCGCCATCGGCTCACGCCTTCTCGTCAACTACGCCGCGCGCCTTACTCCGCTCGCCAGCGGCATTCATCTCGATGGATGGGTTCTTGCCTTCGGCCTTGGCAGCGCCATCGTTTCCGGCGTGCTCTTCGCCGTGCTGCCCGCGATCCTCGCCACCCGCACCCGCCTCACTTCACTCCACGATGGAGGCGAGCGCACTGTCGGCGCCGCTACGGGCGCCCGCACCCGCACCACCCTCGTCGCCCTGCAGGTCACGCTTTCCTTCGTTCTCCTCACCTGCGCCGGCCTCATGATGCGCAGCCTCTTCAACCTCCTCTCCATCGATCCCGGCTTCAAACCCGCCAACGTTCTCTCCATGCAGCTCAGCCTCAACTGGACCAAATATAAAAAGGACACCGACAAGGCCAGCCTCTTCCACCAGATCCTCAGCCGCACCGAAGGACTGCCCGGGGTCCAGAGCGCCTCCATCAGCTGGATGGCTCCGCTCAATCCCAATATGTCCGTCTTCAATGGACCCATCCAGATCGACGGCCGCACCCAACCCTCGGGCGCGCCCAATCCGGTCGTCGATTTTGAAACCACCAGCCCCGACTACTTCCGCGTTCTCGGCATTCCCCTGCTCTCCGGCCGCGCCTTCACCGATGCGGACTCGTCCGATGCGCCTCTCACCGTCATCGTCAACGCCCGCATGGCCCGCCACTTCTGGCCCGGTCAAAATCCCATCGGCCATCGTCTCAAGGGTGGCAACTCCGGCAAGTGGTGGACCGTGATCGGCGTCGTCGGAGATGTCCATCAGTATGGTCTCGACAAACCAACCGACGACACCACCTATATTCCCCTCGATCAGAACCCCATCAACAACGCGCACCTTCTGGTCCGCACTCGCGGCAATCCGCTTCTGCTGGCCAACGCCATCGCCGCCGTCGTGCACCAGATTGATCCCCAGCAGCCCGTTACCCAGGTCCGCACCCTCGACCAGATGCGCAACGAGCAGCTCGGCACCCCGCGCGTCACCGCCACGCTGCTCACATTATTCGCGGCCGTCGCCCTGTTTATCACCATCGTCGGCGTCAGCGGAACCGTCGCCCTCTCCGTCTCGCGCCGCTCCCGCGAAATCGGCATCCGCATCGCCCTCGGCGCCACCCGCCGCAACATCCTGCAAAACGTGCTGGGGCACGGCCTTGCTCCCGTCTTTGCCGGACTCACCGTCGGCGCTCTCGCCTCCTTCTTCGCCACCCGCGCCATGACCAACATGATCTACGGCCTCAAGCCCGACGACCCCCTCACCTTCGCCTTCATCGCCACCCTCTTCTTCGCCATCGCACTCTTCAGTTGCGCCATCCCCGCACGCCGCGCCATGACCATCGACCCCATGAACACCCTTCGCTCCGAATAACAACAGCTCAGCGGGTATACGCTGTTCGCCGCACGCTATACCCTGTTTTCAATGCGCCCCTCCTTGCCCGCTCGCGCCGAGTTCCTTCGCCTCGCTCGCTCCCATTCCCTCGTCCCGCTCTACCGCACTCTTACCGCGGACCTCGAAACCCCTGTCTCTGCCTTCCTCCGCCTCGCCGCCGCCGAGCCCGAGTGCTTTCTCCTCGAATCCGTCGAAGGCGGCGAGCGCCTCGGCCGCTACACCTACATCGGCATTCGCCCCAGCCGGCGCATCGTCTCCCACGGCGACCAGATTGAAGTCACCGAGCACGGCCGCACCCGCCACCTCACCGGCGACGTCTTTACCCTGCTCCGCGATGCCCTCCACGGACATAAGCCCGCCCGCATTTCCGGACTACCGCCCTTCACCGCCGGCGCCGTCGGCTTCCTCTCCTACGACATCGTCCGCCAGATCGAGCGCCTCCCCGCAGATACCACCGACGACCTCGGCCTTCCCGACGCCTGCCTCATGTTTTTCGATGAGGTCCTCGCCTTCGACCACGTCAAGAAAGAAATCCTCCTCATCGTCACCGCCGACCTCCGGCGCCACAAACCGCAGGCCGCCTATGCCGACGCGCTCCGTCGCCTCGACCTCCTCGAAAAACACCTCGCCAGGCCCCTCCCCAAGGTGGCGGCAAAGAAGCCCAGCGGTAAACTGCGTCTCACGTCGCAGACAAAAAAGGCAGCGTTCCTCCGCGCCGTCGAGCGCGCCAAAGAGTACATCGCTGCAGGCGACATCTTTCAGGTCGTCCTCTCCCAGCGCCTCGACCTGGAGCCCGGCGTCGATCCTTTCTCCGTCTACCGCGCCCTCCGTATCGTCAATCCATCGCCGTATATGTACTTCCTCCGCTTTGGCAGAAAGAAGCCCGGCGCAAAATCAGGCAAGGCCGGCCGGAAGGAGGAAACCACCCACATCGTCGGTTCCTCGCCCGAACTCCTCGTCCGCGTCGAAGGCCGCCGCATCGAGTACCGCCCCATCGCCGGAACTCGCCCGCGCGGCGCCAATGAAACCGCCGACCTCGCCGCCGAGCGCGAAATGCTTACCGACGAGAAAGAGCGCGCCGAGCACGTCATGCTCGTCGATCTCGGCCGCAACGACGTGGGCCGCGTCAGCGAATATGGCACCGTCAACGTTACAAATTTAATGTTTGTCGAGCGCTACTCGCACGTCATGCATCTGGTCAGCAACATTGAAGGCCGCCTGAAGCCGGAGCTCTCCGCCGTCGACGCGCTCCGCTCCTGCTTCCCCGCCGGAACGCTCTCCGGCGCCCCGAAAATTCGCGCCATGGAGATCATCGAAGAGCTCGAGCCCACCCGCCGCGGCATCTACGGCGGCACCGTCCTCTATGCCGACTACTCGGGCAACCTGACCTCCTGCATCGCCATCCGCACCCTGCTCGTCGAAGGTAAGAAGGGTTATATCCAGGCCGGTGCCGGTATCGTCGCCGACTCCATCCCCGAAAGCGAGTATCAGGAGAGCCTCAACAAAGCGAAGGCCGCCGTCCGCGCCGTCGAACGCGCGCGGGAAAATTAGCGATGGGAGAGTGCCTTCGGATGTCTTTTCCGATCGCAATCCCGCAGCTGGTCGGACGAAGCGCAGAGAACTGCCGGTTCTGTTCGTCATCCCGGCTGCACTTGCCACCTGAAAAGTGAACAGCAAAAAGCAGCCGCCGGCCTGCCAAACGGGCCAACACCCGCCGCCGCTCCAAAAACCTCCAAATGTGGAAAACTTGTCAAGCTTTTCGCCACATTACCAAAGTGCATGTACCTGAATCAGCGTCACTTCCGAGCCAAAATACCTGGCAGGTTTGCAACGCTAACTTGGTATTCTAAAAATAGAGGGGTTTTTCCAAAAACAAGGCTCGCCATTCGTGGCGGGCCTTTCTGTTTTTGCCCTCATTTTTGCATGCAAAGGAACAAGGAAGCACGTATGAACATCTTCCAGAAACTGGGCGTCAAAATCGCTGACTTCGGCAAATGGTTCGCCGGCGAAGTCAAAACCATCGTTGGCCTCGCCCTGCGCGTCGAGCACATCCTCCAGTCCGAGAAGCCGCTCGAACAGCCCTTCATCGCCGGCATCTCCACCGTCGTCTCCGACGTCGAGGCCCTCATCACCGCTTCGCAAAACGCCATCACCGCCGACGGCCTCAACTTCGCCGCCGACTCGAAGGTCTACGCCGACTTCCTCGCCCTCATCGACGACTTCAAAAAGCTCGCCCCTGTGGTCGAAGAAGCCATCGTCATCCTTGAAGCAAAATAACCCGCCCGCAGCCATCGGGCTGTAAGCGGCAAACAGAGGGCCGGCGAGCAAGCGCCGGCCCTCGAGCGAATGAGAAGCTGAAGGTTCGGGAGGCACATTTTGAGGGCCTCGGCCAACTCCATGCGGAATCAATCAGTCAGGACCCGAGGGCCTCAAGTCAAAAACCTACATATCTGAAACAAAATAGCTTAGCAAAAAGATAAGGGGGAGGGGGGAGGGGGGAGGGGGGAGGGGG
>DATAZC010000149.1:0-129762 GCA_036272255.1 Acidobacteriaceae bacterium
TGCTCCCGCCGCGTCTTCTTCCCGTATCTCTCGAACCCGCTCTGCGCCGCCAGACTCTGCTGTCTCACTCGCCTTCCGCCTCCACCAACCCAGGTTAATCCCATGGGCTGTGAACCGACGAGTACTTCAGAGGTTCCCTAAGTGATGTCTTCGGTGTCGAAGGGTGCCTTCACGGGCACGCCGTGCACCTGGCTTACCAGGTTTCGCACAACATCTTCCAGCTCGCGCTGGCTCTGCATCACTGCCGTCATGGTCTGCAGTTCCTCGGCATCTTCGATCCGTTCCAGCAGCACAACCGCGTGAGCCTGTGCAACATTGTCCGCATCCAGACCCTCGGGCGTTTTCGCTTTGATCCCCACATTCGCAGGCAAAATCCGCAGCAGTTCAGCCACCCGCTCTCGCATTTCGCTCGATATAGGTCCGATCTTGGGCGCATTCAGAACCAGCGTCGTATCGACATTGACGATCCGGTAACCCGCGTTCCGGATCTCCTCCATCGCCAGGTCCAGGAAAATCGCCGAATCGGCATCTTTCCATCGCGGATCGCCGGGAGGAAAAAAGCTGCCGATATCCCCGGCGGAAACCGCCCCCAGCAGTGCATCCGTCAGTGCATGCAGCAGCACATCGCCATCCGAGTGCCCCGCCAGTCCCTCCGGATGTTCAATCCTGAGTCCGCCGATTTTCAGAGGCACACCCGCCTTAAATGCGTGCGAATCCCACCCGTAGCCAATGCGAATGTCCATGCGCGATTCCGTGCAGCTTTACTTCAGGGTATATCAGCCTGCTCCGATTGCAACCCGCAACGCTGTTACGAGGACGCGCGATGCGCCAGATAAAATTCCGCCAGCTCCAGATCGCCAGGCTGCGTAATTTTCAGGTTCGACGCAGATCCCGCAACCACAAACACCGGACTACCCGCTCGCTCCACCAGGCTCGCCTCATCGGTTCCCACGAAACCGTCTGCCTCAGCCTCTGCGAACGCCCGGCGCAGCAACCCGCATTTGAATCCCTGCGGAGTCTGTGCCTGCACAATGTACTCGCGCGGAATCGTCGCGGTAATGATGGCCCCGTCCGCCGTCCGCTCCACCTGCTTGATCGTATCCAGCGCCGGCAGCCCGACAATCGCAGCGCTGTGCTTCTCCACCGCCTCGATCACCCGGCGAATCACCGCCGGCTCAATCAGTGGCCGCACCGCATCGTGTACCAGCACAATGTCATCTTCGTCGCAGTCCAGCGACTTCAGCGCATTCATCACGCTCTCCTGGCGCGAATCCCCGCCTTCCACAACCCTCACCCGGTCCGCGAACCCATGCTCGAAAATATGTGCCGTCAGCCGCTCCATCTCGGTGGCGCGCACAGCCACCACCAGATCCGTCACTTCCGGAATCTCCGCAAACGCCCGCAGCGTCCGAATCAGAATCGGCGTTCCCGCCAGCTCCAGAAATTGTTTGGGGGCTGTATGCGTTGTGTGGCCCGGTGCCATCCGCGTGCCTACGCCGGCCGCTGGCAAAATTACAGATACACGCATAGAAAGAGGAGTATATCGCACCAGCACAGCATCGCGGGTGTAGGGTAAAAAGGTCGCCAAAATCATGCCCAATCGCCCCACCCCATGAGGTCCTGATCCAATGCGCAACGGCGCAGCCAAAGTCTTTCTGCCGATCCTGCTCGCCTCTCTTACCGTCGCAATTCCCTGCTCGTTCGCGGGCCCCAGTTCTCGCGACGACATGAGCGTGATGGTCCGAACTCCGCCCATGGGCTGGAACAGCTGGGATTCCTGGGGCCTCACCATCGACGAGCAGCAGTTCCGCGACAGCGTCACCTGGTTCCACAACAACCTTCAGCGCTTCAGCTGGCAATACGTCGTCATCGATGAAGGCTGGTTTGCCGAACACCCCGATAATCCGGTCGGCCACATGGATTACACGATGTCTGACGACGGCCTCTACATGCCCGCCGTCAATCGTTTCCCTTCCGCGGCAGGCGGCAAGGGTTTCCGCCCCCTCGCGGACTGGGTCCATGCCCAGGGCCTCAAGTTCGGCATCCATATCATTCGCGGAATTCCCCGTGAGGCCGTCGACCATAATTTGCGCATCGCAGGCTCTCACTTCACTGCCGCCGAGGCCGCCAATACCTCCGACACCTGCGAATGGAACGCCGACAATTACGGGCTCACCAACACCAAAGCAGCGCAGGCCTATTACGATTCCGTCGCGAACCTCTACGCTAAATGGGGTGTCGACTATCTCAAGGTCGACTGCATCTCGCGCCCCTGGAAGGCCGACGAGATTCACATGATGCGCGATGCGCTTCGCCGTACCGGTCGCCCCATCATCCTCAGCCTCTCACCTGGCCCCACTCCCTTTGACGACGCTCAGGATGCGGCCCGCAGCGCTCAACTCTGGCGCATTTCCGACGACATGTGGGACCTGTGGTCGAAGCCCGCCGACGCTCCCCGTTTCCCCCAGGCCGAGAAAAATCAATTTGCTCTGCTCTCGCAGTGGAACCAGATCGCCGGCCCAGGACACTGGCCCGACGCGGACATGCTCCCCATCGGCTACCTCGGTCCCACTCCCGGCTGGGGCCAGCCACGCCAGTCGCGCCTCACTCGCGATGAAGTTCGCACCATGATCACGCTCTGGTCCATCTCGCGCTCGCCTCTCTTCATCGGCACCAATCTTCTTAAAATGGACGCCTTCACCGAATCCGTCCTCACCAATCCCGAACTCATCGCGGTCGATCAGTATTCCGAGAACAATCATCCATTGATCGAGAAGGGCGACACCATCGTCTGGATGGCTTCCGCGCCGGAGCAAACAGGCGACTACGTCGCTATCTTCAATCTCGCCGACACCCTACAATCCATCAAGTATTCTTGGAAGGATCTCGGCATCCAGTTCGGCCACTTTGTCGTGCGCGATCTCTGGCACCGCGAAGAGATCGGGCGCCTTGACCACATTGAAGTCACGCTGCCGCCGCACGCGTCCGCGCTGTACAAAATTGAATATCGGTAGGGGGCTTTTGCAATTTACATAAAGAACGACTTGAACTACATTACTTAAGCTATTGAAGACACAGATGATATATTTTTGGAATAATCTTTGCTTTTCACGGCCAACTTTATCGGGCAGTTCGCATCTATAGAAATAACACTAGAGGCTACTTCAGTTTTTCCAACCTTCCTGGTTGTATTTGTTTCTCTCCCTGTACGTTTCTTGCGAAGATTTTTCGCAAGACCCCGCTAGCAATCCCCGGATACTCCTCCCTATAGCCTCTGAAGCAGGCCCGCTGGAAAGCGGGCCTTTTGCTTTTCAGCCTCATCCCTCTGATACCTGCCTAGGCCATGTCCCGCCTTTGGAAATTGGGTACGAAGCCTGTCCTCGCCGCTCTCCTCTTTTCGTCCTCCACTCTTCTCGCCCAGCAAGGTACCACCGCCGTCCAGGCCCCCACCTCCGACACCAGTTACATCGATACCGACGGCACTGCGCATATCACCCGCATCATTCCAGTTCCCCAGGACCTCAGCCCCGAAGCGAAGAAATCCCTCTCTCGCCAGGCCTCCGACGCCGTCCACCCACAGACCCTCGAAGAACGCCGCCACGGCACCGACGTCTGGCAGAACCACGCCGGCGATGTCTCCGCACAGATCTATCCTGTCAATCGCACCGAAAACACCATCGCCGGCGTTCCCGTCCGTATCGTCACGCCTGTCTCTGACGCGATCCCTGATCGTGTCCTTCTCAATCTCCACGGCGGCGGCTTCAACTCCGATTCCGGCTCCTGGACCGAATCCATCCCCATCGCCAATCTCACCAGAATCAAAGTCGTCGCCGTCCTCTATCGACTCGCGCCCGAACATCCCTTCCCCGCCGGCCTTGACGATGCGGTCGCCGTCTACAAAGAGCTGCTCAAAACCTACAGGCCAACGCACATCGCAATTTATGGAACCAGCGCAGGCGCCATCCTCACGGGCGAAGTCGCCGTAAAACTCAAACAACTCGGCCTCCCTCTCCCCGGCGCTCTGGGCATTTTTTCCGGTATGGGCGACTTCTCCCGCGACGGCGATTCGCAGTCCATGTATTCCCTCAACGGCCTCTCCGGCCACCTCGATCCTCCCCCCTCGGGCCCGCATGATCCTTACTATTTCGGGGCCACCGATCCGCGCAACCCGGTGCTCTCGCCGCTGTTCGCGGACCTCCATAACATGCCGCCCACCCTCTTCATTACCAGCGGCCGTGACATGCTCCTCAGCGGCACCACCATCCTCCACCGCGCCTTCCTGCGCGCCGGCAACGATGATGCTCAGCTCGCCGTCTTTGAAGGCCTTCCCCACGCATTCTGGAACGACCCCAACCTGCCCGAGTCAAAAGAAGCCGACAACCTCATGGCTCACTTCTTCTCTGCGCATCTGAAGTAACAGCGCCGTAATGACCGCCCGATAACGTCACCCTCATGCAGATCACGGACCTGCTGTTCGGAAGACCGCTCGCCACCTCTGAAGAACGCGCCGAGCATATCGGTCCCTCCGCCGGGATTCCCATCTTCGGCCTCGATGCCCTCAGCTCCGCAGCTTACGGACCGGAAGCCGCCCTCACCCTGCTCATTCCCCTGGGTATCGGCGGCATTCACTACATCGGCCCCATCACCGCAGCCATCCTCATCCTGCTGGTCATCCTTTATTTCTCCTATTCGCAGACCATCGAGGCCTATCCCCACGGCGGTGGCTCCTTCACCGTCGCAGGCGAGAATCTCGGCGATTATGCTGGCGTCCTCGCTGCCGCGGCTCTCATGATCGACTACGTCCTGACCGCTGCCGTCGGAATCTCCGCCGGAATCGGCGCCCTCATATCCGCCGTCCCTTCGCTACAGCCCCACACCCTCGGCCTTTGTCTCGCCGTTCTCGCACTCCTCACCATCGTCAACATGCGCGGCGTTCACGATACCGGCGTCGTCTTCCTGATCCCCACCTACCTTTTCCTCGCAACGCTCCTCACCGTCATCGGAATCGGTCTCTTTCATACCTTCACCACCGGCGGCCATCCAACACCCGTCATCGCCCCGCCCAAACTTCCTCCGGCCATCACCGCAGTGAGCCTCTGGCTCCTGCTGCGCGTCTTCTCCAGCGGCTGCGCTGCGATGACCGGCGTGGAAGCCGTCAGCAATGGCGTCGGGGCTTTTCGCGATCCAAAGAACGCGCGCCAAACCCTCACTGTCATCATTGCCCTGCTCATCATCCTGCTGGCAGGCATTGCCGCCCTCTGCCACTTCTATAACGTTGGCGCGACGGACCCCAATGGTCCCGGCTATCAGAGCGTTCTCTCCCAACTCATTCTTGCCGTCGCCGGTCGCGGATGGTTCTATTACGTCACCATCGCCTCCATCCTCCTCGTCCTCTCCCTTTCTGCCAACACCGCCTTTGCCGACTTCCCACGCCTCACCCGCGCCATCGCTCTCAAAAGCTATTTGCCCCACATCTTCACTCTGCGTGGCCGCAGACTTCTCTACTCCTGGGGAATCTACGTCCTCGTCACCCTCACGGCTTCCCTCCTCATCTTTTTCCGCGGTGTCACCGACCGTCTCATTCCCCTTTACGCCATCGGCGCCTTCCTGGCGTTCACCCTTTCCCAGGCTGGAATGGTCGTCCACTGGAAGCGAAAGCGCGGTCAGCGTTCAACCGGCCGCATGTTCGTCAACGGCCTCGGAGCCGTCGCCACCGGCATCACCACCGTCGTCGTCCTCATCACTAAATTTACTGAGGGTGCCTGGGTCACCGCACTGCTGATCCCCATCCTCATCCTTGCCATGGCCGCCGTGCATCGCCACTACCTCCATGTATCCCGCGAGACCGCTTGCCCTGAACCCCTCCAGCTCACGAATATCCATCCCCCTATCGTCATCATTCCCATGGATCGCTGGAGCCGCATCTCCGCCAAGGCTCTTCGCTTCGCACTCTCCATTTCCACCGAAATCCAGATCGTCCATGTCGACTCACCCGATTCCGACCACGGCAAAGACGAGCTCGCCACTCAATGGAAAGAGAAAATCCTTAAACCCCTCCGTGACGCCGGCCTGCCCGAGCCCAAATTCGAGCGCCTCACCTCGCCCTACCGAACCGTCCTCATGCCGCTGCTCGACTACATCCTCTGCGAAGAGCGCCAGAACGAAAACCGCCACATTGCTGTGCTCGTGCCTGAACTCGTCGTTCGCCATTGGTGGGAGACCCTCCTGCACAATCAACGCTCCAGCCTCCTCAAGCTCCTGCTGCTCGTCCGTGGCAAACAACGCATCGTCGTCATCAACATCCCCTGGTATCAGGAATCCGGACCTGCACACAAATAAAAAAGGCAGCCTCGCGGCTGCCTCGAATCAGTGCAATCACTACAAAAACTTTCACAGTTTCAGGGGGAGGGTAAACCTAGACCGCGAGCCTTTCCAGCGCCTGTGGTTGCAGAACAGTGAGAGCGGCTCCACGAATCGAAATCAATTGATCCCGCTTCAGCTGCCCCAGCACGCGCGTTACCGTTTCCCGCGTGGTGGCAGTCATCGATGCGATCTCTTCATGCGTCAGCGGCATCATGCACCGTCCACGCGTGGTGTTATCCGTAGATTGTTCGCGGCTCCAGTCAAGCAGCAGGTTCGCTACCCGCCCGGATGCTGTTGCGGGAAGCGCCAGCCGCCGAACTTCACTAAAAGCCGCCTTGTACTCCTGAGCGACTGCACGTGCCGCGCGCATGCTCGCGTCCGGCGTCCGATCCAGAAAATCAAGCAGCGCCTGGCGGCGGATCGTCTTCAGCTGGCACGGTTCCACCGTCTCCGCCGTCACTTCAAACGGCTGCCCAGCAAGCGCCGCCGACAGACCCAGCACTTCGCCGGACCGTGCAATCTTCAGGATCAGCGTCCGCCCTTCGCGGCTCGTCGCCGACAGTTTCACGCGTCCGGAGCAAAGGACGTGTACCGACCCGCAGTTGTCGCCTTCGCGAAAGATCACTGCGCCGCTGCTGAACCGTACCGGCGTTCCGATGCCGTCAAACTTCTCGAGCGACGAATTCTCCATGCTGCAGAACATGTGCTTACCGCGTGACGGGCATTCCATGCATCCCTGGCTGCGTTCCATTGCTTTTCTCCTGGGGAGTTTCTTCGGACACCCGGGATATTGCAAGGCTCGTGCCAAACTCCTTTCACGCTGACATGTGATTGAAATCACGCCCTTTGGTATCCTGCATCACCCAGGTCGCCGTCTGCGCCCAGTGATGTGCGCTGCGTCACACAGCCTGGGAAGCTGCGTGTTATGGCGCAACCCAACAGCTACCGGCCAACCACCTGCCAGCTACCGGCTGAAAAACTCCTCCACATCCCCAATATTCTGCGTGATGCGGTACGGCGGCAGGCTCTCCAGAAATACCCGTCCGTACCGCTGGCGCTCCAGCCTCGGATCCAGCAGCATCAGGACCCCGCGGTCGTCCAGCGATCGGATCAGCCGCCCAAACCCCTGCTTCAGTGTGATCACCGCCGACGGCACCTGATACTCGAAGAATGGACTCCCGCCCGCATCCTCAATCGCCCGCATCCGCGCCTGCACCACCGGATCGGTCGGCACAGCAAACGGCAACCGGTCCACAATCACGCAGCTCAGCGCCTCTCCCTGCACATCCACACCCTGCCAGAAGCTCGACGTCCCAAACAACACCGCATTCGGCGTCGTCCGAAACTCCTCCAGCAGTGCCTTCTTTGGAGCCGTTCCCTGCAGCAGCAGCGGATACCCTACCTCAATCAGCAGCCGCTCATAGAGCTCCCGCATCTGCGCATAGCTCGTGAACAGGCAGAACGCCCGCCCCCGCGTGATGTCCAGCATGCGGCGTATCCGCTTGGCGGCCTCGTCCTGAAAATTTGGCTCTCGCGGATCAGGCATCTCCGGCGGCAGGTACAGCAGCGCCTGTCGCGCGTATTGAAAATGAGACGGCACGACCAGCTCCCGCGGCTCATCAAGGCCCAGCCGCTTCTCGATATGCGCGAACCCGCCCTGCACCGTCAGCGTCGCCGATGTCAGCACCACGCTTGGATAGCTGCTGAACAGCAGCTCCCTCAGCAACTCCGATACATCGATCGGGGTCGCCTGCAGATGCGTGCTCATCTGGCGCCCGCTCCGCCGCTCCAGCCAGAAAACCGTGTTCCTGTCCTCTGACTCCATCAGAAACTTCAGTTGCTCGCGCACCATCCCCGTACGCCGCCGCAACGGTTGCGCCTCCTCGGCCCCCTTCAACCGTTCCAGCTCGCCTTCCATCCGGTGCAGCGCATTCGTCACGCCCAGGTAAACATCGCCGTGGGTTTCCAGAAATTCTTCGCGATTCGTGAAAGGCATCCGCCCATCACCCCGGCTCTCGGAGCCGCCCGGTCGCCCATTCGTCCGCATCGGCAGTGCCGCGAAAAACAGCCGCGCCCGCTCCCGAATCATCTGCGCCGCCGTCACCACTTCGGCTTTCAGTTCGCCTTTCGCCCGCAGCATCGTTTCGGTGTCCCGCGCCAGCTCCTCCAACCGCACATTGCTCAGGCTGATCCCGAAGTAGCTCGATGCCACATCCTCCAGTTCATGCGCTTCGTCGAAGATCACCACCCCGGCCTCGGGCAACACGCCCGCATCCGGAGCCCCGCCCGCCTGTTGCCGGATCGCCATATCCGCGAAGAACAAGTGGTGATTCACAATCACCACGTCGCTCTCCGCAGCCTTCCGGCGCATCTCCGTGATGAAGCATCGCCCGTAGTCCGGACAGGTCTGCCCCAAACAAGCCTCGCTCCTGGCGTCGAGTTTCGACCACAGGGCGCTCGCCTCCGGCAGATCGTCGATCTCTGCCCGATCCCCCGTCTCCGTCGTCTTCTCCCACTCCGCGATGGCCTGATACTGCGAGATCTCCTCCAGCCCCGACAGGATCGGTTGATGCCGCAGCGCAAACAGCTTGTGCCGGCACAGATAATTCGCGCGGCCCTTCATGTAACAAACGCGCAGCGGTCCCAGCAGCGACTCCAGAAACGGTACGTCCTTGAAAAACAGCTGCTCCTGCAGGTTCTTCGTCCCCGTCGAGATGATCACCCGATGCCCAGTCGCCGCACACATGCGCAGCGCCGGCAACAGATACGCCAGCGTCTTTCCCGTCCCCGTTCCTGCTTCAACAATCAGGTGCCGCTGATCCGTCAGCGCACGCTCCACCGCCTGCGCCATCTCCAGCTGCCCCCGCCTGAACTCGTAGGGCATCGGCGAACGCGACAAAACGCCCCCCGGCGCAAAAAAATCATGCAGCGACGGCAGCGCAGACGCAGTTTGTTGGGTGGACGACACGGTTCCTTCAGAATAGCCGTTCAGGCAGAGGAATCTTCGTTCCTCTTTTCGCAGCTCATTACTTCAGAAGAACGCAAGGTCTTTCATCGGGAAATGCTTTTTGTTTCTCGTCTACAGAGACGCTTCGTTTTGAACCGCAGGCGCCGCGATAAAGCATCACCCATCTGATCGTTATGGCTCCCTTGATATTTCCGGAGATAGCTCCTGCCCTGGTTCGTCTCGTCGATCGTGGCGCACTGAAGTGCCTCGAACCAAGCTCTCTTTCGCGTGACTTCGATCAGAACGTCGGAATCGACAAAAACCGTCAGGATCGCTGCAGCCCCTGAAGACGATCATCCTGCCGCATCTTCCGAACCTACGCTTCGGACTGCGAGAATTTCTCGCGATCCGCCCACATGCCCACAATCGCCTGCATCGCACGCGCTCGCTCGTCCCGATTTCCCAGGTATCGATCTCGCGCGGCGCGACGCACCAGCTCCGAAATCGTCGTCTGTTCGCGACCAGCCCTTTCGTGCAAAGCACTCCATAGTTCGTCAACGAGATAAAGCTGGGTTCGCTTCACGATGTATTTCATACCTCGTGCATTTTGCAGGTTCGCTGAACCAGGCTCTGCTATCGCTGCGGCGGCTTTTGCTCCTGCTGCGGCTTGCCGTTCCCCTGGCCGTCCTGATCCGGGTGCTTCTCGTAGATCGAGTACTGCTTCTGCGGCCGGCTCATCTTCACTTCGATTTCCTTCGTATCGACAGGCAAATCGTAGTCGTTCCCATAGGTCTGATACCCAGTTGCCAGCACCTGCAGCCGCAGCTGATCTCCGACCGGAATCACGTCGATCGTGACCTTTCCATCCTCGTTTGTCTTCAGCTCCATATTGCCGCGGTCTTTCCCGTTCTCCAGCGGATGAAAAATGACCGAGGCATTCTCCAACGGCTTGCCGTTCCAGCCCTTGAGCACCGTCACGGTCACCTTACAGGTCGGCGGTGGCGGCTTGTACTTGCGTCCGCGGCCCTGTTCCTGCGCATGCGCGGCAAGTGCCACGGCGACCACAGCTACCAACACCGGCAGCCAACGACGAAGAAGAATACGGCCCATACCGTTGATTTTAATAGATACGCCCTTTCCAGGACATCCCCTCACTTAACTTCTCCCCCCGGCAAATCGTCTATAACTGGAATAGAGACTCCGCTCGCCTCCGAACGTTGGCACCCCCGCATCCATTTGCGGCGTGCAGGCCACTTTCGACCGGCTTGCCTCATCTCTGCAACTGCCGTTCCACGATGGCCCGATCCCCGGACCCCAATTCGCCCGCTCCCCACTTCCTGCCGCTCGTCAGCGCACTGGCCTTGGCGCTCTTTTTGCCCGCTCCGGCTCCGGCTCAGGCTGCCCCCCCAGCCATTACGGATTCGGCGGCCCTGGTCCGCCGCGCCATCGCCAATCACCTTGCCGCCGAAGCCGCTCACCATCCGCAACGCTTTGTTCTTCATAAGAAAGACGACCGTCACGACTACACCCAGGCCATCATCGAAACCCGCCAGGGGGATGTCGCTCTTGCCATTGCCGCTAATGGAAAGCCCCTGAACGCAGACCTGCATCAGGCTCAGATCGACCGCCTCAACGTTCTGGACACCCATCCCGAACTTCAGGAGCATCGCCACAAACGCGAACAGGAAGACGCTGCCCGCGCCGACAAACTCATGCGCATGCTGCCGGACGCCTTCCTCTATCAATACGAGGACCTCGTCCCCTGCGCTGTCGCTGTCTCTCCCAACACACCAAATTCTGCGTCGTCCTCACCGCCGGCCGACGCGCCTCCCGCCTCGGACTGCTACCACCTCACCTTTAAGCCCAATCCCGCCTGGAATCCTCCCGACATCGAATCAAAGATCCTTCGTGGTATGGCTGGTGAAGCATGGATCGAAAAATCGCAGGAGCGCCTCACCCGCCTCAGTGCTCAACTCATCACCGATGTCGATTTCGGGTGGGGCATCGTCGGCCACCTCGACAAGGGAGGAACTGTCTTCCTTGAGCAATCCGAGATGACTCCCCACAATTGGGAGCTCAGCCGTATGAAACTCAACTTCACCGGAAAGGCGCTCCTCGTGAAGTCCCTCAACATTCACCTCACCGAGGAGATGGCGAACTATTCCCCCGTCCCGCGCGATCTGGACTATCACAAAGCAATCCAGATGCTCGAGTCCGACCCGCCGCCCCACAAATAACCCGCCTCTCATGCATCGAGCCGATCGGCCGCCGCGGCCCGCCATGTCCTGCGTCTCCGTCGCAAGATTGCGCTGCCCGGCGCGGCCCTGGCGTCGGAGACAATCCGGCGCGTGTGGTAGTGGAACCCGATCCAGTCCAGCGGGACCCGCATCGTCTGCTCGTCGTCTGCGCGAAACCCCATCTGCTCGTACGACGCCGACTCTACAGATGCCCTGGGACCATCGCCCATGCATCGCCGTCTCAAGGAAATAAATGCTGGGTGGTGCCCGCTCGCCGCTGGTCTACTGATACTTCCAGTTCCTCTGCTTCCCCTCGGCAATCCATTCCATCGCCGCGGCCACGCGCTTCGCTCGTGTCTCTTCCCGTTTGCCGTCGACAATCCACTCGATGTATTCGCGCCGGCAGCTCGGACTGAAAGCCGCAAACGCTGCCGCCGCGCTCTTGTTTTTCTTCAGCGCCGCAGTCAGCTCGGCCGGAACTTCCGCCTCCGGCTTTGCCTTGCGAGACCGTTCCCCGATCGGGCTGCGGTATTCGCCGCGCTCCACATTCGACGCCGCCTGCCGGATCCAGGTCAGCATCTGCGTGCCTGGAGGCAAATCCTTCACGCTCGCGATCCGCCGTAATGGACCTTCTCCGCTGTTGCGCAATTCCTCGGCCATGCCTTTATCCAGAATCCGAAATGGCAGTGCTCTTTGAACCCCGACATATTCGCCAGAATTGTGCCCTTATAGACAAAGAAAGGCTGCCCCCACTTCATCGCCTCCTCCACACCGGGGCATCCGCGGTGCATCAGCTTGCGCAACTTCTGCAGAATCGGCTGAGCAAATGGCTTTGCCCGCGCAATATAGGCATCGACCTTCGGACTCATGTTCCCCATAGAAAGGTTCTCCCGCACTCAGTACGTTTTTCGGGAAACTCTATCGCTTTCGCGCCGCCCCGACAACCCCCGCCCCAAATAAAGGCGCCCGGCTCTCGCCGGGCGCTTTCCTGTTCCCTGTTGGCTGTTCCCTGCCTCTACGACGCCGTCAATTCCGCTGCGATCTTCTCGGTCACAAACGACTCAACCGTATCGCCAACTTTGATGTCGTTGTAGTTCGAGAGTCCGACGCCGCACTCCATGCCGTTGGTCACTTCACGCGCATCGTCCTTGAACCGCTTCAGCGAGGTCAGCTTGCCTTTGTAAACCGGCACGCCATCGCGCATCAGCCGCACTTCGGAATCGCGCCGCAAAATGCCGTCCGTCACTCTGCATCCGGCGATGGTTCCCACCTTCGGAATGCGGAACACGTTCAGCACCTCCGCGCGTCCGAGGAAGTTCTCCTTGAACACCGGTTCCAGCAGACCCAGCATCGCCTTGCGGATTTCGTCCTGCAGCTCGTAAATGATCGAGTGCAGCCGGATCTCCACATCTTCCTGCTCTGCCAGATCGGCGACCTTGCGCTCCGGCCGCACGTTGAAACCGATGACGATCGCATTCGAAGCCGACGCCAGCAGCACGTCGCTCTCGGTAATCGCACCCACGCCGGAATGGATCACCTTGATGCGTACCTTTTCCGTCGACATCTTCTGCAACGAATCGGCCAGCACTTCCACCGACCCCGTTACATCGCCTTTCAGGATCAGCGGCAGTTCTTTCATGCCCGCCTGCTGGATCGAATCCGCCAGCCCTTCCAGCGTCACACGCGACGACTTGGCCAGTTGTGCCTCACGCTCGCGCATCTTTCTGTACTGCCCAATGCCCCGGGCTTTGTCGCGATCGCTGACCACCAGAAATGTATCGCCCGCATCCGGCATCGCTTCCAGTCCCAGAATCTCAACCGGCGTCGATGGCCCCGCTTCCTCCACCGCCCGCCCGCGATCGTCGAACATTGCGCGAATCTTCCCGAACGTGTTTCCGACCACGAAGTTGTCCTGGTTCTTCAGCGTGCCGTTCTGCACCAGTACCGAAGCCACCGCACCCCGTCCGCGATCCAGCTTCGCTTCGATCACCGTGCCCACCGCCGTCCGCTCCGGAGTCGCCTTCAGGTTCTGAATGTCCGCGACCAGGCAAACCATCTCCAGCAGAAGATCCAGATTGATCCGCTTCTTTGCTGATACATCGACGAACACCGTGCTGCCGCCCCAGTCTTCAGGAACCAGCCCGCGATCACCCAACTGCTTCTTCACGCGATCCGGCTGCGCTTCGGGCTTATCGATCTTGTTCACCGCGACAATGATCGGCACGTTCGCCGCCTTCGCGTGATCGATCGCCTCGAGTGTCTGTGGCATCACCCCATCATCGGCTGCAACCACAATCACCACGATGTCCGTGACCTTCGCGCCGCGCGCACGCATGCGTGTGAAGGCCTCGTGACCCGGCGTGTCCAGGAAAACAATCTCCCGGCCAAACGCCGGCGAGTTTTCCTTGCCGATCTTCACCTTGTACGCGCCGATATGCTGCGTGATCCCGCCCGCCTCGCCACCCGCTACATCCGTCTCGCGGATCGCGTCCAGCAGCGACGTCTTGCCATGATCGACGTGCCCCATCACCGTCACCACCGGCGGCCGCGTTACTTCCAGCTCGTCGGGATTCTCGGTTGCGAGGATGCTCTCCATGGCCTCGTTCGCCATCTGATCCTCGAAGCTGATCACCTGCACATCCGCTCCGAATTGCGCTGCAACCTCTTTCACCAGTTCCCCGTCCAGGGTCTGGTTCACGGTCACAAAAACGCCCTTCATCAGCAGCGTCGCGATCAAATCCTTACCGCGAACGTCCAGCTTCTCCGCCAGATCCTTCACGCTCACGCCTTCGGTCACCGTAATTGTGCGCGTAATCGGCACGGGGCCGGTTGGAACCTGCGCGCTCTGCCGCGAAGGCGGCGCGAACCCCTTCATCGGTCCTTCTTTGGTCTTCTCGTACCGCGGTCTTCCGCGGCCTCGCGGTCCCGGACGCGCCGGACGCGGTGCTTCCCCTGGTGGCGGAGCCAGCCCCGGAGCACCGCCCATTCCTGGACGCGCACCAAACGGCCTTTGCCCAAATCCCGGCCGCGCACCCATTCCTGGACGCTGTCCCGGTCCTCCTGGACCACCCGGCGCTGATCGCGTCGGATGCATCGGGCGCCGCACTCCTGCCGGTCCACCCGGACCGCCGCCCATTCCTGGCCGAGGCCCACCTGGACCACCGCTTCCCGGTCCCCCCGGTCTGCGGTCAAAAATTGGCCGACCACGCTGAATCCCCCCCGGCCCCGATCCCGGTCCAGGTCCATGTCCAGGTCCCGCCGCAGCCGTCGGTGAAGGCGGCGGCGCGCTGTAAACCGGCCGCGGTCCCGTCTGCGGCATGATCACCCGCCGCGGAACAGGCGTCGGCGCCACCGCTGCCGCCGGAGCCGCGGGCTCCACTGCAGGAGCAGCAACCTTCGCCTCCGGTGCACTGACTCCCTGAGCGGCAGCCGCCGCCGCAACCACAGGTCCCGGCGTAGGCGCTGGCGCTGATGTCACGGCCGTCTGTGCCGCCACCGTTGCCGGCGGCTTTGCCGCAACCACCGTTCCTGGGGACGCAATCGGACGCCCCTCCGGGGCTGTCGTCGCTGAACTCGCTGCCGCTGCTACCGGCGGCTTCGCCACCACCGGACCGGCTGGCGGGCGCGATGCAATGGCCGGTGTCGGCGGCGGAGCTGCTGCAACCGCAGGACGGGGCGGTGCCGCAACGATATTCGGCGCCTGGCGCGGCAGGGGAACAATCATTCTCGGCGCAGGTTTCGCCTCCACAGGCCGCGGAATCGTCGCCGATGGGCTTGCCGCCGGCGCAGCCGGAGCCGCGATCACCGGTGGCTTCGCCGCAACCGGCGCTCCTGGCACGGCTGGCGATGCCGGCTTGGCAATCGTCACTGCCGGCACCGCCGCTCGTGGCGGAGCCGGATGCATCTCCTGCTGCTTCTTTTCCAGAATCGCTTTGGCGACGTCGCCGACGCTGTGCACCTTCGACCAGTCGATCTTCGGCTTCGCCTCGGCCTCGTGCCGCGCGGCAGCCGAAGAGCTGCCCCCACGCCCCTTATGGATGTGGGCGCGCACACGCTCGGCTTCATCCGTCTCAATCGAGCTCGAATGCGTCTTCTTTTCGGTAACCCCTACTGCCGTGAGAGCGTCCAGAATTTCTTTGCTCTTAACTTCCAGCTCTCGCGCTAATTCATTGATTCGAACTGTGCTCATTCGTCCCCGTGTCTTATCGACTTCCCACCGGCCCTTAGTTCCTCATGCAGACTCCTGACTTGTGGGTCTTGGTATCTCTTTCATTATCTCTGAAAACTGCATGACTCGTGCTTCAATTCCCTGATCGAGGCCGAGAAAACACCGTCTGCCTTCAGTTTCCTGAATGCTCAACGTCAACACCGGCCTCTGGCCTTACTCGTCCGTCTTCTTTTCTTCCAGCTCTTCGTCTTTTACTTCTTCGACGTTGCCCCCGAGTCCGCCTTCGTCCGTTACCAGATCAGGATCCGGCTCGTGCGCTTCCAGCGTCTCGCTGGTATCGTCGCGTCCCGGCACTACCGACTCCGCCCCCTCTTCGTCCAGATCCGGGCCAACCTCGGTGATCTCCGCCAGCCGCTCTTCGGCCACTTCGTCGTTAATCATCCCCGAGCCATCCTCGCTCGCGGGTTCTTCTTCGCTTTGTGTCAGGTCCTGCTTCAGAGCGTCGACCTCCTCATCCAGCGAAGCTTCCTCCGCCTTCAGAGCTGTCGCCTCCTCTTTGCCCTCTGGCACAGCCGCCGCTTCCGCCGGCCGCTCTTCGCCCTCTTCGTACTGCCCGAAATAATGTCTGACCGCCACGCTGATCTTCTCCAAAGTCTTCTCGCCGATCCCTGGAATTTCCTCCAGTTGCTCCGGCGTCATGTCGGCCAGTCCTTCTACGGTCGTAATTCCGGCCGCCACCAGCTTTTGGATGATCGAATCGCCCAGCTCGTTGACCTGCTCAATCGGCGTGGTCGTTACGCCGGCCATCGCCTGCATCTGCTGCTCTACTTCCTGGCGCTTCTCTTCCTCGCTCTTGATGTCGATCTTCCAGCCCAGAAGCTTCGCCGCCAGTCGAACGTTCTGGCCCTTCTTCCCAATCGCCAGCGACAGCTGCGTGTCGTCGACAATCACTTCCAGCTGCTTGTCCTCGAGATCGCTGATGCTCACCCGGCTCACCTTCGCCGGCTGTAACGCTTTCTCCGCAAACGTCGTGATCTCCTCGCTGAACTCGATGATGTCGATCTTCTCGCCGCGCAACTCGCGGATGATCGACTGCACGCGCATGCCCTTCATGCCCACGCACGCGCCTACCGGATCGACGTCCTTATCGCGCGACATTACCGCGATCTTCGTCCGCTCTCCAGCCTCGCGCGCGATCGCGCGGATCATCACTGTCCCGTCATAAATCTCCGGCACTTCGCTCTGGAACAGGTTCTGTACCAGTTCCGGCGCCGCGCGCGACACAATCACCTGCGGCCCGCGTGAGGCGCGATCCACTCGCTGCAAAACCACGCGCACCCGTTCACCTACCGCAAACTGCTCCAGCCGCGATTGCTCACGACGCGGCATCCGTGCCTCCGCCTTGCCCAGGTCGAAGATCACGTCCTGCAACTCCACCCGCTTCACCGTCGCGTTCAGTACTTCGCCCACCCGATGCGCATACTCGTTGAAAACCGTATCCCGCTCGGCTTCACGCACCTTCTGGAAAATCACCTGCTTCGCCATCTGTGCCGCGATGCGGCCCAGCACATCGGTCGGTTTGTAATAGCGAATCTCGCCGCCGATTTCCACCTCAGGCGCGAGCGCACGCGCTTCTTCCAGCGCGATCTGATTCACCGGATCTTCGATCAGCTCCGGTGTCTCCACCACCGTCTTGAAAACGTAAGCGCGAATCTCGCCTGAATCTTTGTCCAGCTCCGCCCGCATGTTTTCCTGCGTCTTGTAATACTTCCGCGTCGCCAGCGCGATCGCGTCCTCAACCGCCGTGATCACGATCTGCGGATCGATGCCCTTATCCCGGCTTAACGCCTCAATGCTGTCGTAAAGCACACTCGCCATCTGTTTCTCTCTCTGTCCCTGAACTTGTATTCGCCTTACTGAGCGCTGATCACTGCCTTTAGAATTCTGGTACCAACTGCGCCTTCTCAATATTCCTCAGCGCTATCTCCACTTCGCCGGCTTCGTCCTTTTCGGCGCCCGGCAACCGGTGCCCGGTAGCTTTCTTTCCGCGTCCTGCTCCCTGCTCCCTGCGCCCTGTGCCCTGACGTGTCAGTTTCACCGAACCCTCACCAGTTTCTCTCAGCCTTCCCTGCCAGTGCCGGTTGCCCTCGACCGGCTCGAACGTCTGCAGCTTGACCAACATTCCCCGAAACCGTCGATAGTCCTCAATCCCATGCAGCTTTCTGTCCAGTCCCGGCGAGGAAACTTCCAGCGTGTACTCCCCGCCCGGAATTGAATCCTCTACGTCCAGAACCGTCCCAAAATCCCGGCTGAACGCCTCACAGTCCTCGTGCGTCACGCCCGACAACTGCTCCACCCCAGCCCCAGCCTGGCCGCTTCCGAGGTCCGGATCCATTTCTGCCAGCTTCTTTCTCTCCTCCGCGTTCTTTTCAATAAAGACGCGCAGGAGCCGATGCTTCGCTCCTCCATGCAGCTCGATTTCCACCACATCGAGCCCATGCGACGCCGCCACCCGCTGCGCCGTCGAGCGTATCTGTTCCGCGTCGAACGCCATGTCTTGAGAAACCGCCGAAAATTGACCAAATAAAAAGTGGGCTCGCGCCCACTCATCTCTCCGGCCCGCACTCTCACCCAGCCGGACAAATTCGTCTCTACCTATAGTAATCGTCTTCGCTCGTCCTTTCAAATCGTTCCGTGATCGATTCCATCGGCAATCGCGACGATTCACCCCGACCCCGCACAGCCGGTCACACGCTCTCCACCAACCCGCGCTGATTCATGGGATACTGGCCCTGAAAGCGAGCCCGTTTATGCCCACCTCTTCCGACTCCCTTAATCCCTACGCCAGGTTTCTCAACGGCAAGGATCCTGTCGCGGTCCTTTCCGGCACCGTTGCCCGCCTCAAGGCCCTCGCCCAAACCATCGGCGCTGCCAAAATCACCACGCCTCTCGCTCCAGGTAAATGGAGCCCTCGCGACGTCCTCTGCCACCTGACCGACTGCGAAATCGTCTTCGCCTTCCGCCTTCGCCAGACCCTCGCCGAGGATCACCACACCGTCCAGCCCTTCGATCAGGACAAGTGGGCTGCAAACTATTCAACCGTTGACGCCAACGAAGCCCTCGCCACTTTCTCCCTTTTGCGCCGCTGGAATCTGCTCCTGATTGAAGCCGCGCTGCCGAAGCACGCCGCCAAACCTGTCACCCACCCCGAACGCGGCGCCATGACCTTTGCCACCATTGTTGAAACCATGGCCGGCCACGACCTGAACCACCTCGCCCAGCTGGAACACCTCGCCGGCTCCTGAGTCGCGAGAAGCCAGCGCTTCCCTACTCCGTCATCTCCGCCATCCCTCTCACCTGAACCTGTCACCCGCAACCTGTAACCCGTAACCTGTTCCCTACTCCTGCGCCTTCAGGTCGTCACACGCACTCCGATCGCCGCCGTCGCAGGCCTTGCGCAGGAAGCTGACCGCCTGATCGCTGTCGCGCGGGACCCCTTCGCCATTCTGATAAAACAAGCCGAGCGTGTGGCAGCCCGCCAACTCCCCTGCGTCGCAGGCGCGGCGATAGTATCCAAACGCCTGGGTCGAATCCCGCTTCACTCCAATTCCGTATTGATAGACATAGCCCAGCGTGTTGCAGCTCGCTCGGCTGCCCCCCTCACACGCCTTGCCAAAGAGCTCCGCAGCCTGAACGTCGTCCTTCGTCACGGCCATCCCATTGGAGTAAGCCGCGCCCAGATTCATGCAGCTGACCATTGCGCCGCCATCGCACCCCTTGTGAAACATCGCAATCGCCGCCGTATCGTCCTGGATCACGCCCAGTCCGTTATGCAGCAGCAGTCCGAGAATCGCGCAAGCGGCCATGTCGCCCCCATCGCATTTCCTGCGGCTGTCCCCTGCAAGCTGAGCATCGTTCCTCTCATCGCCCAGGCCCTGCTTCACCATGAATTCCATGGATGCCAGACTCGTGCATGCGAACGGCTCACCGCCCACGCAGGCCTTGCTGTCCAGCGCCACCGCCTGTGCCACATCCTTCTGCGCGCCGCGCCCCATGTAGTAATGCACTGCCAGGTTCACGCATGCCGTCAGATTCCCGCCATCGCATCCCTTGCGGCTGTAGTTCATCGCCTCCGCGTCATCCTTGGGCACCCCCGCTCCTGTCCCATAAACAAACGCCAACGCCGTGCAGCCAGCCACAGCCTGGTTGTCGCAGGCCCTGCGATCCAGCGCGATCGTCTGCTGCACATCCTTCACCACACCCAGCCCTTCCAGATACGCATACGCCAGCTGTGTGCAGCCAAACATCTCTCCGTCGTCGCACGCCTTCCGATACAAAGCGGCTGCTTTCGCATCGTCCTTCGGCACTCCCACGCCCGTCGAGTACAGATAGCCCACACGGGTACACCCCATCGCCGTCCCGCTGTCGCAAGCCTTCTGGTACAGGTTTTGTGCTGCGGTCACGTCCTTCGCCACACCCAGGCCGCTCTGCAGCATGAACCCCAGCGCCATACAGCCGGTCAGGTTGCCGGCATCGCAGGCCCTGCGGTAGAGCCCCACAGCGGCTGTCTCATTCTTCGCAGCTCCTTGTCCCGTGGCCAGCATCGAGCCCAACTGGACGCATCCGCCCTGATCGCCTCCATCGCAGGTGCGCCGAAACAACCGCACCGCCTCCCCGTCATCCTTCGCAACGCCGCCCTTCCCGGCCAGATAAAGGTAGCCGGCGTTGCGACAGCCGATCATTTGCTCCGCATCGCATGCCCGGCGGTAAAGACGCAGTGCCTCCCGCCGATCCTCGTGCACCCCGAGCCCCTTCTCATACATGTTCCCCAGGTTGTTGCAGCCATAAATGCCGCCGCCGCTGGCATCGCAGGATTTTCGGAAATACGCCGCCGCCTGCGCGTCGTCCTTCGCGATCCCCTCACCGCTCTCATATTCGTTTCCCAAATTCCGGCAACCGAGCGCCGACCCGCCGTCGCACCCCTTGCGATAAATCGCAACCGCCTGTGCCGGATCCTTCGCCACACCCTGCCCGCTCTGGTACATCCACCCGAGCGCGCTGCAGCTTTCCATTTCGCCGCCGTTGCAAGCCTTGCCATACAGGCTTACCGCCTTCACCGGATCCTTCGTGACACCCAGTCCATTCAGATAAAGGTCGCCGATATTCTCGCAGCCCTTCAATATCCCGCCGTCGCAGGCCTTTTGCCACCACTGCAACGCCTGCGCATAGTCGCGGTTCAATCCCACTCCATACGCGTAGAGCGCTCCCAGACCGTTGCAGCCGTTGATCTCTCCGCCGTCGCACGCCTTCGCGAAAAGTGTCTTTGTCTGGGAGTAGTCCTGCGGCACGCCGCGCCCCTCGAGATAGAGCCGGCCCAGCCCAAAGCACCCGCGCAGGTTTCCCTGCGTGCAGCTGTCCTCGAGCAACCGCGCCGCGCTTTGCAGATCCGGCTCGATGGTTTCGCCCGTCGAATAGAGCCCGGCAAGAACAACACACGCATTCGGCACCTGCGCCTGGCACGCCGACTGTGCCAGCGTCAGCGCGCGCGGATAATCGGTTCCGCCCCCCAAACCAAGAGAAAAGCTGGTTGCCGCCTGCAGGCAGCCCCACCCATCGCCCCCATCACAAAGCTTGAGAGCCCCGCTCCGCGCCGCCGGAAAATTCTTCAGCGGATCATCCGCCCGCCAGTAGTGCCGCCCATCCGAGCGCATTCGCGTTACTTCGTTCGTCTCGTACTTCGTCAGAGTCGTTGCCGGATTCGCGCCGTCCGCCGCGGCTCCGTTGCTCGGCCCCGCTCCCATGTGGATGATCAGCTCGCCGCCTTCATCCAGATCGAACGATCCAAACGCCGGCGTCTGCTTCGATCCCTGCGCCACGCCTACCTCGTGCTGCGCATAGGCCCCCAACTGGCTCGCCGTCACAAATCCTGCGCCGAACGCATCCGCTTTTCCGCTCGTGAGCCCCTGCATCATCAGTCCGGTAAACAGCGAATGCTTCGGCAGCGGACCCTGATCTGCCGCCAGCTGGTCGCCCAAAGCGCTGGTGATCACCTTCCGGCTCACCTTCACCAGCATGTCCTTCTGGAATCGCGTATCGTCGCGGGCTGTCGAAAACTTTCCTCCCAACGCCATCCCGCTGTGGCAACTGTCCAGAATCACCATGATGTGCGCCGCCGGCAGCGTGCTGATCGTCCGCAGCAACTCCTCCACGTTCAGATAGTCGCTCCAGTGTTCATCCGCTCCCGGTGGCCGCGCATCCCACGGCACGATAAAGCCGACCGACCGCGTTTCATCCCCAATCTTGTCGTTCCGCGTCGTTCCGTGACCGGCGAAGAAGATCACCAGCGAATCTTCCGGTTGCAGCCGCTTGCGCAAATCATCGTCAATGAGCGATTCGATCGCGCTCCGCTTCGCATCTTTTTCGGTCAGCGGCTGCACCGCGTATTCAAACCCAAACTTGCTCGTCAGCAGGCTGGCAAATCCTGTGGCGTCGCTCACTGCCGTCCCCAGAACCGGCCAGTTCTGGTAGTGGTCGATGCCGATCGCGACGACATACTGGTGGCCATTCCTGACCACAGGCCCTTCTTCGTTGACCGTTTCTACGCCGCGCTGTGTGCCGGTCGGGCCCGCGGCTGCTGGCCCACTCGGCGCCGAGGGACTTTGCTGTGCCCCGGCAAAAATGGCCATCGACAACAGAAGAACGGCGCCGCCTGTGGGCCTCCAGATCGACATACGGAAATCCCTCTCAGGACCCGGTTTTTGCTGACTCCAGGGGTCGAATGGCATCACGCTATCACAAGGCCTGGTGAGCGTCGCGAAGCTTTCCGCCAGGGGTCCTGAATTGCCCCGACTTGCCCCGCACGGATTGCCCCTGCGTTCTGCCTGCTCGCGCTGCAACCTGCAACCCGCAACCTGTCACCTGCAACCTGCAACGGCCCTGCCCTTCGCTGCTATACTCCTGTAAAGTCGCTTTCCCTCCGCCCCACGCCGGATTGAAGCGCCAGGATTCCTGACCAGCATGTCCATTCGCACCCGCCGTACCCTCTTCTCTCTCGTCGTCTTCTTTGCCGTCTGCGCGCTCGGCGGCATGGTCCTCAGCCAGCAGGTCGGAGCCCAGTCCGCCCAGGATGAGTCAACCTTCCGCGACGGCCTCAAGTCCTTCAGCGCTGTCTACGACATCGTCGCGAAGAATTACGCTGAGCCCCTTACCGGCGAAATGCCCGACAAAGCTATCTACGACGGCGCCATCCCGGAGATGCTGCACACCCTCGACCCGCACTCCAGCTTCTACGATCCCAAAGCCTATGCCCGCATGAAAGAAGATCAGCACGGCAAGTACTACGGCGTCGGCATGATCATCGTGCAGCAGAGTGGCAAAGTCGTTGTCGTCAATCCCATCGAGGGCTCCCCTGCCTTCCGCGCCGGTGTCCACCCCGGCGACATCATTACCAGCATTGATGGCGCCTCCGCCTCGGGCATGACCTCCGACGACGTCGCCAACCGCCTCAAGGGTCCGCGCGGCACCAAAGTCAATGTCACCATGACTCGCGTCGGCGCCTCGTCCCCCATCAACTTCGACCTCGTCCGCGACGAAATTCCCAATAACAGCATTGACCTCGCCTACGAGATCCATCCCGGCATCGGCTACGTTCATATCCGCCAGTTCCAGGAAACCACCGGTCGCGAATTCGACGACGCCATCTCCAACTTCGGACCCGGTCTCAAAGGCCTCGTCCTCGATTTGCGCGGCAATCCGGGCGGCGTGCTGGTCGAAGCCGTCAGCGTCTGTGACCGCCTTCTCAAGCGCGGACAGGTCATCGTCTCGCAGCGCGGCCGCGCCTTTCCTGAACAGGTTTACCGCGCCACTCATGGCAACGACGGCGACAGCTTCCCCATCGTTGTCCTCGTGAACCGTGGTACTGCTTCCGCTGCTGAAATCGTCTCCGGCGCTTTGCAGGATCACGACCGCGCCCTCATCGCCGGCGAAACCACCTTCGGCAAGGGCCTCGTCCAGACCGTCTATACCCTGTCCGACAATACCGGTCTCGCGCTGACCACCTATCACTACTTCACGCCCAGCGGCCGCCTCATCCAGCGCAACTACAGCGGCGTGTCTCTCTACGACTACTACTACAACCACGATCAGCCCCAGGACGACAAAGATCGCGAAGTCAAGCTCACCGACTCCGGGCGCACCGTCTACGGTGGCGGCGGCATCACTCCCGACATTAAAGTCGAAGCACCCAAGTCCAACCCCTTCCAGGAACTGCTCCTCGAACGCGATGCCTTCCTTGGCTTCACGGAAGATTATCTATCCCATCGCACCGTGAATAAGGACTTCCAGGTCGACGACGCCGTCCTCAACGACTTCAAACAATACCTCTCGTCGCAAAATTACGACTACACTCCGCAGGAGTTTGAAGCCAATCTCGATTGGGTGAAGATGAGCGTCAAAGGCTCCATTTTTGCCACCCAGTTCGGCCTTACCTCCGAGCTCAAGGTCAAAGCCGATTGGGATCCGGAGATTCAGAGCGCCATCGCCGATATTCCGCAAGCCGCCCAACTGGAGCAGCATGCCGCTCAGGTGCTCGCCCAAAAGGACGCCGCCCTTAGCAAAGGTCCCGCTTCGCGGTAATCGCTGAGCGCGACAATTTTCGAGGGCCGGCGGCCAAAAGCTCCGGCCCTCTGGCTTTTGCCGTCTGCCTTCGCTGGTACCTTTGCCTTTTCCTTTTGCCCTTGTCTTTCCTTTTGCCCTTGTCTTTCCTTGCGCCTTGGCCTTTTGCCTTCGTTTTTCCCCTTGCCTTTAACCTTTGCTTCTGCCTTTGTTTCTGTTTTTATGGCCGGCAACCTGCGTTCCACACCTGTAACCTGTTACCTGCAACCTGGTACCTGTTCCCTATTCCCTACACCCTATTCCCTACTCCCTGCTTTTATGAACCTCCGCTTCGCAGAAGAATCCGACCTTCCCGCTCTGATGAACCTCGTCAACAATGCGTTCAGAGTCGAAACATTTTTCATCCGCGGCGACCGCCTCACGCCCGAACGCACCCGCGAATATTTCCAGAAAGGCCGCTTTCTCCTCGGCGAAGTCAACGGTGCGCTCGCCGGCGCCGTCTATATCGAGCTGCGCGGCGATCGCAGCTATCTCGGTATGCTCTCCGTCGATCCCGCCCGGCAGAAGAGTGGCCTCGGACACCGCCTCACCCTGGCTGCCGAAGAGTTCGCTCGCGAAATGGGCTCCCACCACATGGATCTCACCGTGGTAAACCTCCGAACCGAGCTCCCGCCTTTCTATCGCAAGCTCGGCTACGCCGACGACGGCACTCAGCCCGTCCACGACCACATGGTCCCGCGCTTGCTCCAGCCATGCCACTTCGTCCGCATGACCAAACCCCTCGGCAACGGCTGAAGTACCGGGACGGTCGCATCCAGCGAACCCGGGTTTCAACCTGGACATCGCCTACGAAAGCGTTCCTGGCTCGCGATGCGACCGCACGGTACTTCCGTACTGTCGGCCTTGCCGATTCTCCTTGCTCAGCCAGCCAAACAAGCTCAAAATTAAGATAAGGAAAGCTCCGCGCCCACCCGGCACGGAGCTTTTCTTTCGTCCGGGCTCAGGCCTGGCCTCGCGCTCTTTGACAGGTGTTCCTGGAGAAATTCCGTCAGCGGTTCGCTGCCTGCGAACCAACAGTACCAGTACTTAAACGTTAATAACTGATTCTTAGGTATCGAGCTCGATATCAAAACAGGGCGCTGACGAATCAACGATTTGCCATAGCCCACCCCCCCCCAGGGGGGTGGGCCCCCTGGCCTCGATAGCCAAAACAAAGGGATCCCAAAAACCAGCCCAGGTTAACGCATCGATAATCGGCAGTCCGAGGTCCTGGTCGCTGCCCGGCCGGCCCGCCACTCATGCGTTCGCCGGGCTTTGAGCTTTTCGCTCCCGCCTCTGTCGCGCAGCCAAAATCGGTCGCGCTGCCAGCAACAGCCCCAGCACCACCGTGATCGCAAGCGGCGTCTTCACTCCGCTTTTTACGCCCCACCAGTAGTGCACAACACCGGCGATAGCCGCCGCATACGTCATCCAGTGCAGCCGATTCCAGTTCTTCCCGCCCAGCTTGCGTATCGACCATGCCGTTGAGGTGAGCGCCAGCGGCACCAGCATCAGCCAGGCCGCCAGCCCCGCCGTGATAAACCGCCGCTGGCTGATGTCATCCACCATCGCCGCCCAACTCCATCCGGCGTACAGCCAAACGTAGGTCAGCAAATGGAGGCAGGCATAAAAGAAGGCATACAGCCCCAGCATCCGCCGAAACCGAACCAACCAGCTTAATTTTGGAATCAGCCGCCGCACCGGCGTCACGGCCAGCGTGATCACCAGCAGTCGCAATGTCCCGCGTCCCGTAAAGAAGGTCACGGTGTGGGTTGGATCAGGCCCCAGCGCTGCAGGATCGGACGTGACCGATAAATACAGCCGCCAAAACAGCCACGCTACCGGCCCCAGACAAGCCGCATGCGCCACCACCTTGAGTGCCACGACCCAGCGGCGACTCATCTGTAACCGCATCCATTACTTCTCATCGGTTGTCTTGCGCCATTCCGGTTTTTTCTGATCGCTGAACGCCGAACGCTGAACGCTGCCCTTAGTAATTCTTCTTCAGATCCATCCCCGTATACAGGCTCGCCACCTGGTCGCCGTATCCGTTAAACATCAGCGTCGGCTGCCGCTGACGGAAGATCGGAACCCCAATCCGCCGCTCCGTCTTCTGACTCCATCGCGGATGATCCACATTGGGATTCACGTTTGAGTAAAAGCCATACTCGCTCGACGACATTTCGTTCCAGGTTGTCGAAGGCTGACTCTTCACAAACTTCACCTTCACAATCGACTTCGCCGACTTGAAACCATACTTCCATGGCACAATCAGCCGCACCGGCGCTCCATCCTGATTCGGCAGCACCTCGCCATATAGCCCGAACGTCAGCAGCGTCAGGGGATGCATGGCCTCATCCATCCGCAGCCCTTCCGAATACGGCCACGAAATCCCCGCTTCGAACGGCAGCTTCTCCTGCTTCCCATCGGCGAGCGAAAGAAACTGCACAAATTTGGCCGACGGCAGCGGCTCACATGCGTTGATGAACTCCGACAACGAATATCCCGCCCACGGAATCACCATGCTCCACGCTTCGACGCAGCGGAAACGATAGACCCGCTCCTCCATCGGCCGCAGCTTCAGCAGCGCGTCGATGTCGAAGGTCCTCTTCTGTTTCACCAGTCCTTCCACCTGGATCGTCCACGGCCGCGTCTTCAGCGTCCCCGCATTCCGCGCCGGATCGCCCTTGTCTACCCCAAACTCGTAAAAGTTGTTGTAGTGCGTAATGTCCTGATACGAGGTCGGCGTCTCTCCCGTCAGCGACAGCGGGCTCTTTACCAGCGTCAGCTTCTCCGCCGCATTCACGCCTTCCGGCTCTGCCAGATTTCTGATTCGCTCTCCGGCCAGCGCCGCAACTCCCGCAGCAGCGGCCCCAGCCATAAATACACGCCGGTTCATATACGTCTCGCGCGGCGTAATCTCCGACGACGGTATCTCTCTTCCCGTCCGTATCAACATGACTACCTACTCTACCTTCCCTGTGATTCGATGCACCAGCACCACCGCTGGCTACCGGCGACTAGCCACCGGCGGGCACCACTTTGAGTACGCCCTCGCGGCACGCTCTGGATTGCAAGCCCACAGGCGCCCCACCTTCTCTGCGGTGTCCGCCGCCCTATAACCTCCACCGGCATCAATAGGACCGTCCTCCGATTGGGGGTGAGACTCCAGTAACACAGACTGGGGATTGGTTTAAATCAGTCACTTGCCTGAAAATTGACAGGTTCGGGGTTCTGATTTGCGCTTCGGGTCCAGGCAATTCGTACGCACCGGCGCGTCCCTTGCTGTCGGGCTTCTCCTCTTTGTGTGCGCTGGCGCCGCGCGCTTCGCCTGGGAGTACAAACACGCTTCCGCCTGGGTAGGGCACACGACCCTGGTCATGGCTGAAATTCGAAATACCCGGGCGCTCCTCTCTGGCACCTCTCTCTCTTCGGGAGCCGTTCTGCAATCGGGAACGGCTTCCATCTCAGCAGAGACGGACCGGCTCGCTGCAATCACCCAGGATAACCCGCGGCAACAGAAAAACCTCGCCGATTTCCGCACTGCCCTGGCCCGTGCCCAGTCCGATCCATCCGGCGCGCCTAATTCTGCCGAGATCGCCAGTGCCGATCTCATTCTCGATCGCATGACGCGCGAGGAGTACCGTCTGCTTTCGGACCGAATGAGCCGGCAAACAGAAGCCACCCGCAACGGCGCATATGCCGCCTGCGCATTCTGTTTTGTCCTGCTGGTCCTTTCTGTAGCCACTGCCTCGGCGGCGACAATTGAGTACCGTCGCCGCGAAATTGCCGAAAGCGCCCTTCAGGGCGAAAAACTGGAGCTCACCCTCTATAGCCGCGATCTTGCTCTCGTCTCCGCAGGTGGCGGCCTCATCCAGGCCGCGCAGAAGGAATCCGAGATCCAAGCAGCCGCCGTTCAGACTATCCGCGAGATGTTTCCGGATTCACGCGGCTTTCTTGGAATCGTCAGCCCCGACCGCGAGTCTGTCCACATCTCTGCCCATTGGGGTGAAAAACCAACCTGGCTCCCCTTCTCCCCTTCAGAGTGCCTCGCCCTTTCCTCCGGCAATATGGTGCACCGTAGCCGCTGGCCTCTTCAGGTCTGCGCGGCTCACCCAGGCCTGCCGGATCAGGATCAGATCTGCATCCCCATCCGCACCGCCTCCGGCCTTCCTGGACTTCTACACCTTGAAACCACAATGGCGCTCAACGCTAAACGCGCCGATGTACTCGCGATCTTCGCCTCTCACATTGGTCTCGGACTCACCAACCTTAAAATGCGCGAAGCCCTGAAACGAGACTCGATTCATGACCCGCTCACCGGGCTATTCAATCGACGCTACTTCGATGAAACTCTGGTCCACGAGCTTGCGCGCGCCCATCGCCAGCACATGCCGCTCTCGTTCCTCATCCTCGACTTCGATCACTTCAAGGTGCTCAACGACACCCATGGCCACCTCGCCGGCGACGATGCCCTGCGAGCATTCGCTCGCATCTTCCGGACAACGTTCCGCGCCGGCGACGTCCTCTGCCGTTACGGGGGGGAGGAATTCGCTGTCCTCCTCCCCGGCGCCGACCTGGAGCACGCCTGGGCCAAAGCAGAAGCGTTTCGCTTCGCTGTGCAACAGGCAAAGCTAACCTCCAACGGCAACAGCCTCGGACCCGTGAGTGTCTCCGTAGGCATTGCCTCCTCCGTGGACTTCGAAACTCCCCATGCGCTCCTGCGGGCCGCTGACGCTGCTCTCTATCAGGCCAAGCGCACCGGCAGGAACGCCTCCTGGGCTTGCACGTGCCGCTCCGTTCCGTTCCCGGCCATCGATTGTCCCACTACCCGGGATCAGAACTCTCCTCCCGCTCCAGAACTCCCCTCGTCCCCGTCGGTCCTGCTGTCAAAGTCGTAAGAGAGACTCGGCCTTTCACCGCCGCCGGCCATCGGCAAACTGAATCCCGCTATCTCTCAACCTCGTTACTCTATGAATATCTTGATCGAACGCCTCGCTCGTTCGACACTGGCTCTGCACTTCTAAACCCATTCGCGAGTTCTCCAGACCTATGCGCCTTTCTGCCCTCCATCCTCAGCTCTCCTCGTCCCTGTTCACGCTTGCGCTGGCCGGCTTCTCTCTCGGCGTTGCCGCCCAAACCCCAGCCGACACGCCACAGCCATCCACCCGGTTCATGCAAATGCTCCACGACTGGCTCGAAAAGGGCGTGTATCGCGCTCAGGCGCCCCGCGAAAGTGAGTGGCTCGATGGCGGAGACCGCTACACCATCCTTGAAGATTCAACCAGTCAGCACGGCGCGATCGACCTGGTTGCCTACGACACCGCAACCGGAAAACGCAGCATCCTCGTTTCGGCAGACGCTCTTATCCCCTCTGGGCAGTCCTCACCACTCCGCATCGAGCAATATCAGTGGTCGCCCGACCACAACCAGCTGCTCATCTTCACCAATACACAGAAAGTCTGGCGCCTGCACACCCGCGGCGACTACTGGGTTCTCCGACTCGCCGACGGCCATCTCACCAAACTAGGCGGTGCTGCTCCGCCCTCGTCTCTCATGTTCGCCAAATTCTCGCCCGACGGCCACGCCGTCGGCTTCGTGCGCCAGAACAACCTCTACGTCCAGGATCTCTCCAGCGATCAGATACGCCAGCTCACACAGGATGGATCCACCGAAATCATCAATGGCACCACCGACTGGGTTACCGAGGAAGAGCTCGATCTCCGCGACGCATTCCGCTGGAGCCCGGACTCCGCTTCCATCGCCTATTGGCAGTTCGATCAGTCTGGCGTCGGAGACTACACCCTCATCAACGACACGGATGCTGCCTACCCTACGATCTTCCGCTACCGCTATCCACATCCTGGCGGGACCAACGCTTCGGTTCGTGTCGGCGTGGTCAGCACCGAGGGCGGATCAACGCAGTGGATCGATGTCCCGGGTGATCCGCGCAATCAATACATCCCCCGCATGGACTGGATCGGTGACTCCAACGAGCTCATTCTCCAGAGTCTCAATCGCCTGCAGAACACCAATCGCGTCCTGATCGCCAACGCCCACTCCGGCCAAACCCGTCTTCTCTTCGAAGACAAAGATCCGGCCTGGGTGGAAGTGATGCCGAGCTTCGACTGGCTTGCTTCTAGTCGGGCAAACGCCTCAGCTACCGCCTCCAAAACAGACCTCCTCTGGCTCAGCGAACGCGACGGCTGGCGCCATGCTTACCTCATTTCCAGAACCACAGGGCAGGCCCGCCTTATCACCAATTTTGCTGCTGATGTCGTCCAGCCTGTGTTGCTTGATGAGCCGCACGGCTTCTTCTACTTCATCGCTTCTCCCAACGACCCCATTCGCCACTATCTCTACCGTTCACGCCTCGATGGAAGCGGCAGGCCCGAGCGCGTAACTCCGCAAAGTCAGCCCGGAACCAACGCCTACAACGCCTCCCCCAACGGCAATTGGGCGATCCATATGTATTCAAGCGCGTCCCACCCCGCCAGTTACGACCTCATCCGCCTCGACTCGCACCGGGTCGTCCGCGCCCTCGTCAACAATGACAATCTGCTCGCAAAGGACAAGGTGCTCGATCCGGAGCCGATCGAGTTCACGCAAACTCCAGTCGTCGATGGCGCAAAACTACCCACTTTCATCGTGAAGCCGCCTAATTTCGATCCGTCAAAGAAATACCCCATGCTCGTCAATGTCTATAGCGAACCAGCTGCCTGCACGGTTCGCGATGCCTGGGGGTTCACCCTCGACAGAGCAATCGCGCGCGAAGGCTACGTGATCGTGAGTTTCGATAATGAAGGTACCCCCGCTCCCAGCGGACGCGCCTGGCGCAAACCCATCTATGGCCTAATCGGTGTCCTCAATTCGCAGGAGCAGTCGCAGGCCATCACCGCTTTCGAACAAAGCCATCCCTGGATCGACTCCACCCGGGTCGGGATGTGGGGACACAGCGGCGGCGGCTCCGCTACCCTCAACGAAATGTTCCGCCACCCCGGCCAGGTCCAGGCTGCTGTCGCCTCCTCCCCTGTCGCGGATGAGGCCCTCTACGACTCCATCTATCAGGAGCGTTATATGGGTTTGCCCTCGGCCAATGGCTACCACGATGGATCGCCCATCAATTTCGCGCAGGGCCTCGCTGGACATTTGCTCATCATGCACGGTTCGGGCGACGACAATGTCCATTTCCAGGGAACTGAAATGCTCGTCAATCGCCTCATCGCTCTGGGCAAGCAGTTCGATTTCATGGACTACCCCAACCGCACTCACGGTCTCTCCGAAGGACCCGGCACTTCCGTTCACGTCAATGCCCTCAGATTCCGCTACCTGGAGCAGTACATCCCTCCCGGTCCACGCTAATCCGCTAATCCTTCTACTGGCGGGGCTTTTGGCTCACCGTTTGTCGGCCAGCCTTTATACTGTTTCTAAGTTCCTGCCTACAGGAAATCCGCCTCTCCTCGCCCCCGCCTGGTGGCCGGCCCGCGAGAGCGCCGCTAAGAAAAGGCTGTTACCCATTTCATGATTCGCTTCCTGCAAAAAGAGACCCGCCTCACCAAATATCTCTTCATCGTCATCATCGGCGCTACCTGCGTCACGATGGTCATCTTCCTCGTGCCGGGCATCTTCAATGATTCGACCACCGCGAACGATACCTTCGCGACCATTCGCCACGGCGGAATCCTGGGCCGCTTTCTGCCTGCGCAGGAAACTATCCCCGTCGTCGATGTCCAGCAGGCCGTTCGCCGCATGGCCCGCGGCCAGCAGATCCCCGACATGATCATGCCGTACTACATGCAGCAGGCGGGTCAGTCGATCATCCAGCAGCGCATCATGATTGCAGAAGCCCACCGCCTCGGCATCACCGCGTCCGATGAAGACGTTCGCCGCTATCTGCATACCGGCCAGCTCGGCCAAATTCTGTTTCCTGAAGGTCAGTACATCGGCGACGCCCGCTACGCCGAGCTCATCTCCGATCAACTCCAGATGACCGTGGATAAATTTGAGAGCGAAGTTAAAGATCAGATCGTCGCCGACCGCCTCCGCGACCTCATCACCGGCGGCATCACTGTCTCCGACGCTGAAGTTCGCGATGCATACCGTAAGCAGGGTACGAAGATCAAATTCGACTACGCCGTACTCAGTGCCGACGACCTCCGCAAGACCATCAATCCCACCGATGCCGAGCTGCAGGCCTTCTACAAGCAGAACGCCACAAAATACACCAACGCCGATCCGGAGACGCGCAAGATCCAATACGTCAACATCACGGATACCGATCTCCCCGGCGCTAAACCGCAGATTACCCAGGCCCAAATCCAGCAGTACTACAGCCAGAATCAGCAGCTCTATAAAGTCGAACCCCAGGTCAAAGTGCGCCACATCCTGATCTCAGTCGACCCTAATGGAGGCGCCAGTGCCGATGCCGCTGCAAAGGCCAAAGCGCAGGGCATTCTCGACCAGCTCCGCAAAGACAACGGCAAGAACTTCGCGGACCTCGCGAAGAAAAACTCTGACGACCCAGGCAGCAAAGATCAGGGCGGCGAACTTGGCTGGATCAAGCACGGTGTCACGGTTGCTGAATTCGATCAAACGGCCTTCTCCCAACAGCCGGGCCAGATTTCCGGGCTAGTTCGAACCCGCTTCGGCTACCACATCATCCAGACAGAAGAAAAACAGGACGCACATACCAAATCGCTCGACGAAGTAAAGGCCTCCATCGTCGATACCCTCACGAAACAGACGGAAGCACAAGCCGAACAGTCTTTCGTTAACCAGCTCGCCTCAGAGGCCCAGAAGTCCTCCCTGGCCCAGGCTGCTGCTGCACACCATGTCGCCGTGCTTACCAGCGACTTTGTCCCAACGGGTGCTACCTTGCCCGGCATGAGCGACAGCTCGAAGTTGCTCGCCGCTGCTTTCGGCGTAAAGCCCGGTAGTCCCGTCCAGGTAGCGACCACCGGCGACAGCAGTTTCGGTGTCTTCCAGGTCATCGACATTAAGCCTGCGCACACGCCCACCTTCGACGAGTACAAGTCACACGTCCTCGACGATTTCCGCGATCAGCAAGTGACCTCCCTGCTCGCACGTAAAACCAACGAGCTCGCCGATCGCGCTCACGCCGAGCACGATCTTGCCAAAGCTGCCAAAGAAGTCGGCGCCACCATCAAGACCAGCGATATGGTCGGCCGGGATCAGCAGGTCCCTGACGTCGGCTCCCTCGCGCAGTCCGCGCCCGCCCTCTTCGATCTCAGCGTTGGACAGATCAGCAATGCCATCAACAACGGCACCACCGGAGTTGTCGCTAAAATCGACGACAAACAGGAGCCTTCAGCCGACGACATCGCAAAAAACTTCGACTCTACCCGTGACGGTCTGCTGAACCAGCGGCGCGAACAGATGTACGGTGTCTTCGCCAACAACCTGGTCTCAACCTACGAAAAGTCGAGTCGCATTCTCGTCAATCGGAAAATGCAGCAGCCCGGTCCGCTAAGCGGTTCTTAGCGCGAGGTGAAAGAGACTCCGCTTTCGACCAGAGCACCAACTTTGTTGGGGACCTTCGGGACCTACCCGATTCGCCCCTTGCCTTCATCGGTCCAGCGTTCGCACAGATGCCGACTCCTCAACCCATCCTGTCGGTCTCCCACCTGTGCAAGCAGTACGGCTCCATAATTGCCGTTGACGGTCTGTCCTTTCAGGTTTGTCCCCATGAAATCCTCGGGCTCCTCGGCCCCAACGGGGCCGGCAAAACCACAACCATCAACATGATCCTCGGCGTTCTCGAGCCCACATCGGGCGCCATCGCCATCGACGGCTGCGACCTCGCCCGCCATCGCCGCCAAGCCCTCGGCCGCACGAACTTCGCAGCTGTCTATGCCCCGCTTCCCGGCAATCTCACTGTCGCGCAGAACCTCCGCGTCTTCGGCATGCTCTATGCCGTCCCACGGTTGAGCCAACGCATCGAGAATATCCTCAACGAGTTCGATCTCCTCCGATTTCGCGACACCAAATGTGGCGTTCTCTCCTCCGGCGAGCAGACCCGCGTCGCTCTCGCCAAAGCCATGCTCAACGAGCCACGTCTGCTTCTCCTCGATGAACCCACCGCGTCCCTTGATCCCTCCATTGCCCGCGAAATTCGCGCCACCATCCGCAGGCTCACTGAACGCACTGATGTCGGAGTCCTCTGGACCTCTCACAACATGATTGAGGTTGCCGAAGTCTGCCATCGTGTCCTGTTTCTGTCGAAGGGTAAGGTTCTCCTCGAAGGCGACCCCCGCACTCTCCCGCAAGAAAACAAACACGACTCCCTCGAAGATCTCTTCGTAACCGTTGCCCGGGAACCCCTGACGATCCGCCAAATTCAGGATTGACCTCGAACCCGTCATTTCTCCGGCAGCCAATCGCTCCGGTACTGACTAATCCGCTTCTCTAAGCTGCTCCCCGCTCCCTGTAACCTGTACCCTGTGCTGTTCCTCCGTCGCACCTCCGCCCTGCTCCTGCGCCAGTACTACCTGCTGCGCGGCTCGCCTGCCCGTGTCGTCCCGCTCTTCTCCTGGGTCGCCATCGACATTATCCTCTGGGGATTCATCACCCGCTACCTCAACTCCGTCTCCGGTGCGCGCTTCAACTTCGTGCCCGCCATGCTCGGCGCCGTCCTTTTGTGGGATTTCATGACCCGCGTCATGCAGGGCATCACCACCGCCTTCCTTGAAGACGTCTGGTCCCGCAATTTTCTCAATCTTTTCGCCTCTCCCCTCTCCGTTTCCGAGTACCTCAGCGGACTTGTCCTCTCCTCCATCGCCACCAGCATCATCGGGCTGATCGTCATGGTGGCTCTTGCTACCCTCGTCTTCCACCTGTCCATCCTTGTATACGGCGCAATGCTCGCGGCCTTCGTATTCGTGCTGTTCCTCTTCGGCATCTCTCTCGGCATCTTTGGCAGCGCCCTCGTACTGCGCTTCGGCCCTGCGGCAGAATGGTTCATCTGGCCCATCCCCGCCTTCATCTCTCCGCTGGCCTGCGTCTTCTATCCCCTCGCCACGCTCCCCCACTGGATGCAATATCTGGCCCGGATCATCCCACCCAGTTACGTCTTCGAGGGCATGCGCCACATCCTCGCTCAGCAGACCGGCGGTCAGCCTGCAGTTGCGCACGCGATCACGGTCACGCCGCTTATCGCCGGGGGTGCGCTCGCGCTGCTCTATCTGTTTCTGATGGGACGGGCCTTCACAGCCGTGTACCGTCACGCCGTCCGCACCGGCCTCATCGCCCGCTACTCCGCCGAAACTGTCTCATAATGGAAGACAGGCGCCGTCCTGCTAAATGCTGCTCCTCTGGACGCATGCCCTGACCTTGCACAAGCAACCATTCCTCAGGTTCCACGGAAAGAGTCCGATTGAAGCCCCTCAAGCGAAGCCGCAAAGGTGTCAAGAAAACCAAGCGCAAGGTCGACGCCAAATGGAAAGCTATTCGCCGCGGAAACGCCCCCGCGCCTACAGGCAAGTCTGACAAACAGTCCGCCTCCCAACGAGACGACCGCAATCGTCCTCGCGCAGCCCGCGGATCCAACAAAGCCGCACGCCTGGGTTCACCACCGAGTGCAACCGGAACCACAGCGCCTCGCCGGGAGCCCCGGAACAAACGCGGCTCTCTGCAGCGAGACGTTCTGTCCCCGGCACCGGGTGAAGCCCGCGAACCCTCCGTTTCCCTGAGGTCCTTTGCGGCGAACCCGCGTCCCGCCCTGCGCGAAGCAGTCATAGCCATTGTGGGCCGACCCAACGTCGGTAAATCCACCCTCTTCAATCGCCTCACTGGCTCTCGCCGTTCCATCGTTGGCGATGAGCCAGGCATTACCCGCGACCGCATCTACGGCGAAGTCGACTGGAACGGCCGCACCGCCCGCCTCATCGATACCGGCGGTATCATTCCCGACGATGAAGCCCTCATCCCCGCCGAGATCTTCCGTCAGGCTCGCTTCGCGCTGGACGAAGCCGACGCCATCATCATGGTCGTCGACGGACGCAGCGAACTGGCCGCACCCGATCTCGATCTCGCCCGCCTCCTCATCAAAGCCGGCAAGCCTCTCTTCCTCGCCGTCAACAAAATCGACACCGAAAGCATGGAAGCCGCCGCGGAGAATTTCCGTCGCATCGGCATCCGCAATCTCATCCCAGTCTCCTCAGAACACGGCCTCAACATCGGCGAGCTTCTCGACGATGTCTTCGCCGTCCTTCCGCACGAACAGCGGCTCTCCGAATCCGAACCATCACTCGAGGCGGCGGGTGGCGCCAGTCCCCATCGCACCCACGGTGAGTTCGACCAGCGCGAAACCCGAGTAGCCATCATCGGCCGCCCTAACGTTGGCAAATCCACTCTTCTCAATGCCCTCACCGGTTCCACCCGCGCCATCGTTTCCCCCATGGCCGGAACCACCCGTGATGCCGTCGACGAGTTAATGGACTACAAGGGCCACGAGCTCCGCATCGTCGATACAGCCGGCATTCGCCGCAAAGGTAAAACCCACCTCATGGCGGAAAAGCTCTCCGTCGTCATGGCGCGGCGCCATCTCGAATCCGCCGACGTTGCGCTCCTTGTAATTGACGCCACCGAAGGCGTCACCGCTTCCGACGCGACCATCGGTGGATACGCACATGAGAGCGGTCGCTCCGTCATCATCGTTGTCAATAAATGGGACCTCGTCACCACAGGACGCACCGACGGCAAGCCGCCCGCCGACCGCGCCATTTTCGAGCGCCAGCTCCGCAGCGTTCTCAAGTATCTAAGCTATGCACCAGTGCTCTTTATCTCCGCCACTGAGCAGCGCAATGTCCCCCGCATTCTCGACACCGTCCTCCGCGTTGCCGCCGAACGGCGCAAACGCGTCACCACCGGACAGATGAATCGCTTTCTTGACCGCATCGACTTCCAGCGCGCCAGCGTCCCCATGTCGAAGCGTATCCGTATTCTCTATATGACCCAGGCCGCAGTCGCACCCCCCACCTTCGTTCTCTTCACCGACCGCGACGTCAAGCTCCACTTCGCCTTCGAACGGTTTCTCGAAAACCAAATCCGCGATGCTTTTGGGTTTGAGGGCACTCCAATCTGGTTCAAAGTGCGCGCTCGCAACGAGGGTCCGCGGCCAAACTGACTCTGTCGTAACCATTCCCCGGCGGAAGAAATATTTCTTCGGGATTCCGCCGTTAATGCTTCCAGAATTGGCAACGCCATCCGCGCTCCCGCAATCGAACTAGTTATAAGGCGGTAACGCTTTAGAACCCGAAGAAGGAGGATGGATGTCCCTGGTAAGGACGAAACCAACTGAATCGGAACCGAAGCGCGATGTAAAAAAGCATCGGGCTGGAACAGAGAGAGTGACTCGAGCCGAGTTCTCGCCCTCGGAGCCAATGCTCGTATACATCAATCCTTCTGGAGGGAATCGCAAATGGTGCGCCCTCTACTATGGAGGCGAAACCACAGCGGGCTTCTAGGCTTCCTCAGTCGGCCGTCTCTTCAACTGGTCATGGGAATCTCCCTAATCTCCTCAGAGATTGGCCAGGTCCCTCACTCCAGGGAGGCGACTGTGGAAGCAGCAGAGAGCAGGAGCTTGCCTTTTGCTCCTGATACCGACCTGACCCGGGTGCGCCAAAAACCGAGCCAAAATCGAGCGGGCTGTTCGGAAACGGACAGCCCGCTTTCATTTCTGTCACATTCCTCCCGCCTCGCGATGGAGCATTTTCTGAAGCTCCGGTTTCACCAAACGAATCCAATATCGAAATCTGCAGGAATGTATTCCCTCCCCCAAAAACTCCTCGAAGCATTCCTGTATCCTGAGTTGTTTCTTGAATCGTTTGATTTCGGTCCTGGTGTCAAGCCGCTTCGAGGTCCCAGTTGTGAAGATCGACTTAAAAACGCCCCTCTCCCTACCCATTTTCGCGTTGACCCTCGTTCTCGCCGTCACAACCGGCTGCAATAAGGCCCAGCCCCCGCCGCAACCCGGGGCCGGCATGCAGGCGCTCCCCGTCCAGACCCTTACGATTGCAGCCATCCCGGTGCCTCAATCCGACGAGTATGTTGCCACCATAAAATCGCGTCGATCCGCCACCATCAATCCGCAGGTCGACGGTCAACTTACCCGCATCCTCGTCCACTCCGGTGACCACGTTACCGCCGGCCAGGTTCTCATGCAGATCGATCCTGCCAAGCAGGAAGCGACACTCGCCTCTCAGGCGGCTACCGAACAACAGAAACTCGCCGTTTATCAGTACAACCAGCTTCAGGTTGAACGTCAGCGCAAGCTATTCGCCGCCGGCATCATCAGCAAAGATGCCCTCGATCAGGCCGAGCAGTCCTATGCCAACTCCAAAGCCGACTACGATTCTTCGATTGCCTCCCGCAAAGAGCAGGAAAAGCAGCTCGGCTACTACCGTATCGATTCCCCGTCAGACGGCATTGTAGGCGACATCCCGGTTCACGTTGGCGACTACGTTTCCTCCACCACCATGCTTACGACCGTCGACGAAAACAAGGACCTCGAAGCCTACATCTACGTCCCCACGGAGCGCGCCGCTCAGGTTCGCAACGGGTTGGGTGTCCAGATTGTCGACAACACCGGTAACGCCGTCGAGAACACCGCCATCGACTTCGTGTCTCCTCAGGTCGATGATCAGCTCCAGGGCATCCTCGTCAAAGCGCGGATTCGGTCGCCCCTTCTGCGCAATGAGCAACTCGTCAAGGCTCGGGTCATCTGGGGTATGAGCCCCAAGCCTATCGTTCCCGTGCTCGCCGTCACCCGACTTGGCGGTCAGGCTTTCGTCTATCTCGCCCAGGACGCCGGCGGCGGACACTTCGTCGCACATCAGCAGGCCATCTCCCTCGGCGACACATTAGGCAACAACTACTCTGTTCTCGCCGGCCTCAGCAATGGAGACAAAGTCATCGTCTCCGGCACCCAGTTTCTCGTGGACAAAATGCCGGTCATGCCTCTTCCCTCTGGTCCGCCACCCGCTGCCCAGCCCGGCGCCGCCAGCTGAGCTCTCCTGGATCTGACATGAACTGCGAGGCACTCCTTGGTTGATTTCTTTATTCACCGTCCGGTTTTCGCCACCGTTTGCGCGCTCCTCATCATCCTCGCCGGAGCCGTCGTCATTCCATCGCTCCCCATCTCTCTTTACCCGCAGCTCGCGCCCCCGCAGGTCACCGTCACCAGCGCCTACATCGGAGCCAACTCCGGTCAGGTTGAATCCGCCGTGACCGTGCCGCTCGAAGAAGCCATCAACGGCGTCCCGGGCATGCGCTACATCCAGTCCACGAGCGCCAACGACGGTACCAGTGCCATCACCACTACTTTCAATACTGGATACTCCCTCGATATCGCTGCCGTCGACGTGCAGAATCGTGTTTCCTCCGCCTCCGGCCTTCTGCCCGCTGAAGTCAACCAAACTGGCATCACCGTCAGCAAGGCCAACAGCAATTTCGTATTTGGCGCCGGTATCTATGCGGACAAAGGTCAGTACAGCAATCTCTTCATTGCCAACTACCTCGACGTTTACATCAAGGACGCGCTCAAGCGCGTCAAAGGTGTCGGCGATGTCGTCGCCTTTGGCGTCGGCAAATACGCCATGCGTATCTGGCTCGACCCCGTTAAGCTAGCCGCCCGTCAGCTCACCGCCTCCGATGTCGTTGCTGCTCTGCAGGAGCAAAACGTCGAAGTCCCCTCCGGCCAGCTCGGCCAGCCGCCTTCCGACGAAAAGCAAGCCTTTCAGATCACCGTCAACGTCGCTGGCCGCCTCACCTCGCCCGAGCAATTCGACAACATCATTGTCAAAAACACTCCCGCCGGCATTGTTCAGATTAAAGACGTAGGCCGCGCCGAGCTCGGCGCCGAATCCTACGCCAGCACGCTTCACTTCAACGGTATTCCTGCCGTTGGTTTCGGCGTTCAGCAGCTCAGCAATGCCGATGCCCTGCAGGTTGATCGCGATGCAAAGGCCGAATTAGCACGGCTCGCGCAGTCGTTTCCACCTGGCATGCACGCGGTCGTTGCCTTCGATACCACCACCATCATCGGCGCCTCGATCCATGAAGTCATCAAGACTCTCATCGAAGCCATCATCATCGTCATCGCCGTCATCTTTTTCTTCCTGCAGGACTGGCGCGCCACTCTCATCCCCGCCGTTACCATTCCCGTCTCCCTCGTGGGGACTTTCGCGTTTATCAGCGTCTTCGGTTTCTCCATCAACTCGCTCACCCTGTTTGGCATCACGCTCGCCACCGGCCTCGTTGTCGACGACGCCATCGTCGTCATTGAAAACGTCCAGCGCCACATCCAGGAGGGCGACAACGAACCGCACCACGCCACCTCCGCCGCCATGGGCGAAGTCACGAGCGCCGTCATCGCCACATCTCTCGTCCTCATCGCGGTTTTCGTTCCCGTTTCCTTCTTTCCGGGAACCACCGGCATCCTCTACCGTCAGTTCTCGCTGACCATCGCCTTCTCCATCGCGATCTCCGCCTTCAACGCGCTCACCCTCTCACCCGCCCTCGCTGCTCTTCTTCTTCGCAAGGAAGAAGGCAGGCATACCATCCTGCACGCCGTTGAAAACGCCATCAAAGGCCTCGGCCGCGGATATGCCAGCGCCATTCATGGCGTTCTTCGTCTCCGCTGGATCATGCTCGTCCTCTTCATCGTCGGCCTCTTCGGCGCTTACTGGGAATACACCCACGTCCCCACCGCTTTCGTCCCCCAGGAGGACCAGGGTTTCATGATGATCCTGGTGCAGGCCCCGCAGGGCGCGTCCCTCGCCTACACCAGCCACATTGAAGAAGAAGTCAGCGCCGTACTTAATCAGAACAAGGACATCCTCGGCTCGTTCGCAATTGGCGGATTCAGCTTCTCCGGCAACGCGCCCAATTACGGCATGATCTTCTCTGCGCTTGCGCCGTATGAACAGCGTCGCGGCAAGGGCCACTCGGTCGCCGAAATCGTCAACGATCTTCGTCCCAAATTTTTCATGATCCCGGGTGCGCTCATCGTGCCTCTCGAGCCCCCCGCTATCCAGGGCATCGGCAGTTTCGGTGGCTTCCAGTTTGAGCTGCAGGACCTTGGCACCAATACCCTCGGTGACCTTGACCGCACCGCGCACATGATCGCTGCCCGCGGCGCTCAGCGCAAAGATCTCACCGGCCTCTTCACCAGCTTCACTTCCAACGATCCGCAGGTGCTGGTCCGCATCGACCGCGAAAAGGCCAAGACCCTCGGCGTCCCTTTCAGTCAGATTTCCGACGCTCTCCAGGTCTACATGGGCTCCGAGTACGTCAATAATTTCGACTTCAATAACCGCAGCTACCGCGTCTACGTCCAGGCCGACCAGCAGTTTCGCGAAAAGGCCTCCGACATCCGCCAGTTCTACGTTCGTTCCGCGACCAACCAGATGATCCCGCTCGACAACCTCGTCACCATCGAGAACACGTCAGGCCCGCAGGTCATCAGTCACTACGACTTGTTCCGCTCTGCTGAAATCGACGGTTCCTCCGCCCCCGGCTACAGCACCAGCGAGGGCCTGCACGCCATGGAGCAGGTCGCGCAGCAGAACATGATGCATGGCATGGCCTACCAGTGGACCGGACTCGCTCTCGAAGAAATCGAATCCGCCGGCAAAGCCGTCATTATCTTCGCTCTCGGCATCCTCGTCGTCTATCTCACGCTTGCCGCACTCTACGAGAGCTTTGCGCTCCCCTTCATCATTCTGCTCGCCGTGCCCATGGCCGTCCTGGGTGCGCTGTTCGCCCAGTCCATGCGCGGCTATGCCGACGACATCTATTGCCAGATCGGCCTCGTCATGCTCATCGGTCTCGCCGCCAAGAACTCCATCCTCATCGTCGAGTTCGCCGAGCAGCTCCGCCGCAAAGGCCGTTCCATCGTTGACGCTGCGATCGAGGCTGCCGAGCTTCGGCTTCGTCCCATCCTCATGACCTCGTTCGCCTTCATCCTCGGCGTCATTCCTCTGGCCATCGCCTCGGGCGCAGGATCGGCCGGCCGCCGCTCTGTCGGCACCACCATCATCGGCGGCATGCTGGTGTCCACCGTCTTAAACCTTTTTTTCATTCCTGTACTGTATGTCATGCTGCAGACGATGCTTGGCTCCTTCGGCGGAAAACAGTCATCCCGCCCTCAGGCGCCCGCCGCCGGCAACACCAGCCTTTACGCATCAACGGCTTCAGGCACCCACCAGCCCTGAGTCCCCAAGCAGGGGCCTCCCCATTCCCGTGGAGGCCCGTTACCCGCACTTCCTACCAGCCGCCGTCTCCGTCGTGATCACCCTCAGCGTCAACGCCCGTACCCGGCGTGAACGAAATACCCCGCAGTACCTCGCCGAACTGAGCCGTCCGCAGCGTGACGAATTTGTCGTCCGTCGCCCCCGTCGCCGTCGTATTGCTCACCTTGTCGATGATCACCACCAGCTTGTTCGGATCAGCGCCCGTATCCCCGGCGCCGCTCACGGTCGAGGTAATTGCCCAGATCGTCACCGTCCCATCGCGATTCACCTTCCCCGTGATATTGCGCAGGCCATCGGTAGCCGGACTCCATGGCAATCCGCCAGCATTGCTCGCGTTCGCGCTGCCCGGATTGTCTCCCGTTGGATAGCCGGGAACTGTGTACGGCTTTCCCAGATCCAGACCGTTCGTCAGCACGTATGCCATCGTCCATGTCTTCGTCGTGGAGTTGTACGTCCACTTCTCCAAACCAGCATTCGTCTGCACTGCCGCGTGCGCGTAAAACGCCCCACCCACTCCGTCCGTCGATCCGTCGCCCTCATCGGCCACATACAGCGTGGTCGGATTCGCAAACCACATACCAAACGGGAAGTTCACTGGGTTGGCACCCTTCGCCTTATTCGAAAGCGTCGGAAATCCTGACAGGACGCACATGTTACTCGGGAGCCCATCGGTCGTCGCCGTCGATGCGGTGTAGGTCAGGGGCGTCGTCGGCAGCGTCGCCGAAGCTGAAGGCACCCCGACGCCGGCCGGACACGCGCTCCCGGTCGTGTCCACAAAATAAACCGTGTTCACGCCATTCCCGCCGCTGCCCTTCGTGTAATAGACCACGTTATCGAAGACCTCGATGCCGCGGAAGTTATCGTCCTTCCCGATCTTGTCTGCAGGGTCTCCCAGCTGCGTCACCGAAAAGCTTGCCAGCGGTGTCGACGGCACCGGCGGCGTCTGGTCCGATTCCCGCTCATCCGCCGGATCAATCAACTGCGCGCCGGCGCCGAGATCCACATTGAGCGGCTGAGGGTTCGCGCCGTTTCCGGCATTGCCCGCCGTGTAATACAAGCTGGTACCGTCGCGATCGTTCAGAATTGCAGCGCGTCCATTATTTCCGCTGTAAGCATTCGTCTCTGTGAACCTGAATCGGCCCTGCCGATCCATCTGCGCCACCGCTCGATAGTAATTCGTTCCTGTGGGGTTGGTCGGATCGGATGCGCCCAGCGTATTCGAGTTGGACGCATCGATCGCATTCACCGGCGCCACATAACCCATGAACGTCAGGTACTTCTTGTCCGTCGACAGATGCAGCCCGAGCTCCGACTTCGAGCTGAAGCTCGTCACCAGTACGTCATCGTTCGCGTCCACGCCCCGCTCCAGGCTGTTCGGCACTTCCAGCGTACTGATGCGCTCTCCCCACGGTGTGATCTGATCCAGAAAAATGCGCGACGTAATGCCGAAGCTTGCGTCCACCGGTGCGTTGTTGAAGACGAAGGGATAAGTACCGTTATTCACCGCCGTCACGCAACCGCCCGTCGACGCCGCACAATCCGGCGGTAGCGGCTGGCCAACTGTGACATTGCTCGCGCGATTGTCGTAAACGCTGCGGCTCAACACCAGATTGCCCTGAGAAAACTCGCTCCGCGACTGGCCACGAGCGTAGTCCTGCGCCCCGAGGCTGAAAGGAAGAGCAACGGCCGCCATTGCCACCACCGCGACGGAACCCGTGATTAGGCCGCCCCTAAGCGTGCGGCCAGGGATGTGGGCTGTCATGTGAATCTCCTGAAATGTGAGCAGACTTGCGTGCAATTCCCGTAGAATTGCGCCGTCGATGACCCTAACAGCGCTTCCATGAATATCGGGTCAATGACGCATTACAGGAAGCGCACAGCGGCGACTCAAAAGATAGCCCGACACTGCGCCCGCGGATGATGGCCGCCGTCCTCGTCGATGCGGTGCTCGCATTGACGAGCCTGCCCTCTGACTGGCTGACTTAGCGGCCTACCGCCTCTGAAAATCAGGCGACCCCAGCAGCAATCCACCCAGCAACGCCGCCTCCTGATCTCCTGGCGGAGCCAACGGAGCCACCGACTGCAGTAGCTGCCCGAACTCCCGTGGCCGCACGAAGTTCACTTGTTTCGGCGGTGGCATCTTCGCTCTCGGCTGTTGTTGATTCACCGCCATGCCCTGTTCCTGAGCCAACTGGGCCAGCGCAACGGTGCGCGTGCGCTCTGAAACCACTCCATCCAACAGTAGAGTCTCGAGCTTCCCTTCCTTCTCCTTCGCGGCAATTCCTGGCTGACCGTCAATGCCCATCAGCTTGTCCCAGCCCATCACGGTGCCTGCATTGTTGTCCGCAAGCGCCAGGCTAAAGTTCATCCGATCCAGCAAGCCTCCAGTGTTCAGCCACGCATCCGCCATCCAGGAGTAGCCATTTGGCGTCTGGCATCCGTAGAGCGGCATCCCCAGCTGCCCGATCGCTTCCACCAGCGCCGCCGGATGCATCACTTCTCCACCCGTCGCGCGCACTGCAGAAATCACGTACTCCTCCGGCGTCTTCACCTTCGCCCGATACGTTTCCTGCGACCAGAACTGCGGCGATGCCAGCATGGTTCGCATCACTTCACGAATGTCGCCGCCCGTCTTCACCCACGTCGCAGCCATCGCATCCACAACCGCCGGCGGCGGATTGTCGCTGACAAACCTTTGCGCGATCTGCAAAGACACATGGTGCGCCGTCACCGGGCTTACCGCCAGCATGTGCAGTACCTGCATGCCCTCCGACTCGCCCCGATCCGCAAACTGATAACCCAGAGCTACCTTCTGTCCCGGCTCATGCCGCCGTGGATTGAACTCGAAATCTCCGCCCTGATCCGCGCGATCGATCCCCCATCCGGTGAAAATCTTCGCCACTTCTGTCACATCGCGCTGTGTATAGCCCCCATCGACGCCCAGCGTGTGTAATTCCATCAGCTCACGCGCGTAATTCTCATTCAGTCCTAGCGGTCGCGCCTTCGCCGCCGGCCCATTTATCCCCATCGCCGACCGAAATGCCGCCAGCGAGTGCGGCCCCACGCTCTCCGTCTGATCCAGATAGAACAGCATCGCCGGACTCCGCGCCGTCGCCACCAGCAGGTCTTCAAATTTACCCAGCGCGTGCGGCCGAATCACTTTGTTCTGATAGTCCGCCAGATACCAAGGTGCGAACTCGCCCTTCTTCAGATAAACGTTGAAATGGTTCAGCCAGAAGTCGGTCATCACCGCTTCCAGCTGCCGCTCGCTGTACACATCCCGCAGCAGCCGCGTCACCAGCACCTCGCCGCCCACCACCAGTTGCGGATTGATCAGCGCAAACAGTGTCTCCTTCTGTTCCGGACTAAGGTCCGCAAACAATGCCACCCGATCCGGCTTGCTCAACCGCTGCAGAAAATCCCGAAACTCCTCTGGCTTCATCTCGATCAGCTTCTTCACTCGCTGGTCCGCGGGCAGGTTGACTACGTTCGTCGCGCCCAAATCCGCGTACAGCTTCTTCTCCTGCTCCTCAATTGGTGGGACCGCTGCCGCAGCGGGAGCCGCCATCGGCATCGTGTCCGGCTGCGGTGGCGGACCCATCTCCCCGCCCTGTGCCATCATCGAATTCCCGTTTTGAGCGCTGAGGGCCGAACGCTGAGCGCTGGCTTTTTGTTCCTGCCTCTCTCGCAGCTGCGCAATTTGATCGTCGTAGATCGCCCGCTCCACCGGGTTCCCTGGGATCCCACGCTTCCCCTGCTCCGCCTGACGAATCATCGCGGGCGACGGGAACCGCTCCTCCAGTTCGTGCTGGCTCAGCCGCATCGCGGGATATGCCGCCAGCCGCGCTTCCAGCGCCGAATCGTCGATCGTCTCCGGATTCAGCTGCTCGTCGATCCACTTGTCCAGCCCCACAGCCTGGACCGCCGCCACATCGCCTGGACGCGGACCAAAGGTGAGCCGGTTCAGCGCATGCACCGCTCGCTGATCCGCCGTCAACGACGACGCACTCGCAGTCGGCTGTTCCTTACTCTTCTTGCGGGCAAACGCAAAGGGCTCACCCGGCGGCAAGATCATCAGGGCGACGATCAACACGGCAAGACAACGCTGCAGCAAAGCAAGAAAGCTCATGGGCATACGGGGGATGTCCTCTGGGACAGTCTGTCCTCATCGTCCTAACCCGTGCAACTGTCCAAAAGTCGCGCTCCCCGATTTCTTCGGGAGCCTCATCCGGCCGGCAGTCGGCAGGGTGGGGTCGCTGCTCCCCGTTCCCAGATCCCCGAAACCTGTTACCGGTAACCTGCCCTTATTCAGCACGCAGCAAAATCATAGGATCCACAGCCAGCGCCTTCTGCGCAGGGATCCAAGCCGCCACTAAACCCAGCAGCAGCATCGTCCCCACCACTCCGAACAGCACCACTGGATCCTTTGGAGTCGCCTGATACACGATGGCTGACAGCACTTTTGTGGCGAGTACGCCCAGCGCGATTCCCGTCACCGAGCCAGCGGCCAGCAAGAGGAACGCCCGCCCCAGCGCAGCACGCAGAACCTGCCTTTGCCCCGCCCCCAGCGCCACGCGAATACCCAACTCCCGTAGCCGCTTGCTCACCACGTACGACGCCATGCCGAAGATCCCCGTCACCGACAACATCGCTCCCAGCATGCCCAACACTCCTAACGCAACGCTCGCCACCCGCGGCGCAAACAGCGCCGAACTCATCTCCCCGTTCCAGCTACGGATATTTAGCGGCAGCCCCCGATCCAGCCCATGCAGCGCCTGGTCCAGCGCGGCGGCCATCTCCTGTGCATCCCGCTTCGAGCTCACCACCAGCCATGTCCCACTGGACTGGTGCTGCTGAAACGAAAAGAACATCGCGGGCTGCTGATCTTCTGTCAATGACCGATACCTTCCGTCCTCCACCACCCCTACGATTTCTGCGCGGCTTCCACCCCAAAACTTAAAGTGCCCTCCGATCGCTTTGTCCACCGATCCGAACACTTTTCGCGCAAATTCCCGATTCACCACTGCCACCACGGGAGCATTCTTCTCGTCGTGCCAGCTGATGTCGCGTCCCCTCAACATCGTCGTACCCGCCGCCGCAAAGTATCCCGGCGACACGTTAAAATTCATCGCGTCCGCGATCATGTTGGTTGGCCGGAAATCGGTTGTCGCGTCTGTGTACACGAACGAGTCTCCTCCGCCCAGCGACAGCGGCACCCGGTCCGTGTACCCCACCGCCGTCACCCCTGGAATCGCGGCGGCCGCATCCATCATCCGGTGCTGCATCGTCGTGCTCTGGTCTTCGGTATATCCGCCCATCTGCAGATCCGTCTCCGCCAGCATCGTGTTCTTCGGATCGAAACCAAAATTGCTCTGGAGCGATCGCGCCAGTCCCCGTACCGCCACCAGCGATGACGTCACCAGCACTGCGCAAATCGCGATCTGCACCACCAGCAGCAAATCCCGCAGCGTGAACCGGCGCAGCGCCAGCACATTGCTTCCCCCCGAGCGAATAATCTGCCATGGATCCGACTTCAGCACCTGCCGCACAGGCACCATCCCAAACAGCACTCCGCTCACTACCGCCAGTGCAAACGCCACGACATACGTCCACGAGTCCGGATTCACCGGCACATTGATCGGTACATCCGGAATCGGATGCCACACGCTGATCCACCGCAGGACCCCTATGCCACCCACCAGCCCCACCGCCCAGCCCACCAGCGAGATCAACATAGCCTCCGTCAAAAGCTGCCGCAGGATCAGTCCCCGCCGCGATCCCAGCGCCATCCGTAACGCAATCTCTTTCGAGCGATCGGCGGCTCGCGCCGCAAACAAGCTCCCCAAATTCGCGCATGCCGCCAACAAAATCAGGCCAGCCAGCAACATCAGCCCCGCCATAAATGCCCGAGCCGGACCTCCCAGCATGTCGCCCACCAGCCCCGGCCTTGCCAGCGTGAACTTCACGCCATCGTCGTCGCCAGGATAGGCCCTGGCCAGCGATGCCCCGATGGTATTCATGTCCGCCGCTGCCTGCGCTGCGCTCACCCCTGCCTTCAGCCGCCCCACCACAAACATCGAGTGGTTCCCGCGATATTGCAGGCCGTTCGAGCCCTCTATCTCTGGCTGATCGATCATCGGAATCCACATTGCCGGCGCGAAGAACAATTCCGTACCTCTGAAGTCGGGCGGCGCAACGCCAATGATGGTCATCGGGTGCTTGTTGATCTGAACCATGCGCCCAATCACACCCTTGTCGTCATGAAACGCGGTGTGCCAATATGCGTAGCTCAGCACGGCGAACGGCGCGCTGTTGTTGCCCCGTTCATCCGATGCATGAAAGTACCTCCCCAGAAATGGCTGAATTCCCAGCGCGTCGAAGTAATTTCCCGTAGCAGTGTAAGGCCACATCGTCGACGGATTGTTCCCCGTGTCGATCCCCACCGGGCCCATGATGTTATAGCCCATCAGGCTCTCAAAGCTGGCATTCCGATCCCGCAGATCCTTGTAGTCGAGATAAGACTGCGAAGGGTACTGGAACCGCTGCACCATGTATAGATTTTGCGGATGCGGTACGTTCAGCGGATGCAGCACGATCGCATTCAGCACGCTGAACACGACAGCGTTCACGCCAATCCCCAACGCCAACGTCAGGATCGCGGTCAGCGCAAATCCTGGCGACTTCTTCAACTGCCTCACGGAATACTTCAGGTCAGCGAGCATACTTTCTCCGTTTCCTGCTAACGAAGTACGCTCACCCTCGGTATTCAGTTCCACTGATGCAGGCTGGCGAAAGGCCAGAATTTACCTGCTGCCTGTCAGCTACTGGCTGCTGCGGGTCTTTTCGTTCCCTATTCCCGACTGGCTATTCCTGCTTGCCCGCTCTAACGAATGGCGCGGCGGAACAACCGTTTCTGTTCCCTGCAACCTGTACCCTGTTCCTCACTCATCCCGTAGCGCCTCCATCGGATCCACTCCCGCCGCATGCCGCGCCGGAACCCAGCTCGCGATCAGCGCCACCGTGAGAATTGCCAAACTGATCCCGCCAAACACGACCGGGTCATTCGGCCGTACACCCACCAGCAGATTCGAGACCAGCCGCGCCAGGCCAGCAGCCAGCACCAGACCGATCCCTAAGCCCCACCCCGCCAGCACACCTGCCTTCCGGAGGATCATCCGCAGCACATCCTCTCGCTGCGCACCCACCGCCAGCCGCAGTCCGATCTCCCGCATCCGCTCCGCCACCAGATTCGCCATCACTCCAAAGATGCCGATTGCCGCCAGCAGCAGCGCGATTCCCGCATCCACGCCCAGCATCGTCTCGGCATAGAACAGCCCTACAAACGACTCGCTCATCATTTGCTGATACGTCTGCATCGCATCCAGCGGCACCGCGGGATCGATGCTCGCCAAAGTCTTCTGTGCTGCGCTCGCCAGCGCCAGCGGGTTCCCGTCCGTCACAACAACAAACCGCGCGCCCACCGGTGGGAATTGTTCCTCATCAAGCGCCACCGCCGGATTAGGGACCCGATCGCCCCACTCGTACGCAAGCTCTCCGGACAACCCGACAATCGTCACCCATGGATCGTCCCGCCCGCTTGCCGCGCCCATCCGAATCCGATGTCCAATCGGGTTCTCATTGGCGAAATAGCGCTTGGCAAACGCCGTGCTGACGACCGCCACCGGCAACGTCGTCCGTCCATCCCCAGTGCTGAACCCGCGTCCGGCCACAATCGGGATCCGCATCGAGTCAAAGTATCCTGGGCTCACCATCAGGTGCACCGCGCTTTGGAATTTGCCCGGAACCACGACACGATTCTCGATCCGGAAATCATCCATCCAGCCGTAGTCACCCCAGGGCAGCGTATTCGAAACTGATACCTGCTTCACTCCCGGCAGCGCGCGTAACTTTGCGATGCTCTCGTCATACCATTCCGCCTGTTTGTCCGGCGTACCATAGCGCTCTGCCGGTAAGTGCACCTGGAACGTCATCACGTGATTCGGATCGTATCGATCTCCGCCATGCCGGATCGACTGCGTACCCTTCGTCATCAGCGCCGCGCCAATCACCAGCGCTACCGCCAGCGCAATTTGGGCCGTCGCAAAAACATGCCGCAGCCGGTGGGTCCTGCGCGATCCGCTCGTTGTCCGGGATCCAGCCTTCAATTGATCCGTCAGATTCACTCGCAGCGCTTCCAGCGCCGGCATCAAACCCGCGGCCAGCCCCGCAGCCAACGCCAGCAACAGCGAATAAGCCAGCACCCGCCCATTCAGCGAAATATTCGACCAGCCAGCCATGTAGCGGGCCACGCGCGCCGGCATTGCTCCCAGGTTCGCTTTAAGATCCAGCTCTGCAATCGCGATGCCGCCAGTGCCCCCCATCAGCCCCAGCAGTATGTTCTCCATCAGCAACTGACGTAGCAAGCGTCCACGCCCCGCGCCCAAAGCCGTCCGCATCGCGATCTCCGGCCGCCGCGCAATCCCGCGCGCAAATTGCAGATTCGCGATGTTCGCGCACACCACGAGCAACACAAACAACGTCGCGTACGTCAGCATCCGCATGTACAGGTTTGTGTAGTCTCCGTTGATCCCCTCGAGCAATTCCTCGACATGTACTGACCATCCCTGGTTCGTCGCCGGATACGCGGCCGCAAGTCTGTCTGAAATCCCCGCCATCTCCGCCTGTGCCTGCTTCGGAGACACACCCGGCCGCAGCCGCCCAAGCACCAGATAGTTGTGATCTTTGCGATCGTGCAGTTCCTCCGCCATCGGCGCCAACGGCAAAAATACGTCCGCCGTCGACGGATACTGCACCGCCTTCGGCATCACGCCAGCTACCGAGTAACTCCGCCCGTTCAGCTCAATCTTCCGCCCCAGCACGCCAGCATCGCCGCCAAACCGCCTCTGCCAGAATCCATAATTCAGCAGCGCAACCTCGTCCTTGCCTTCCTGTGCCTGACCGGCGTCATACGGCCGCCCCATCAGTGGCCCAGCGCGCAACACCGTAAAGAAATTCGCCGACGTGCTCGCTGCCACCACCCGCGTTGCCCCGCCGCCGTCCGCCAGGCTCATCTCACTCAGGCGATAGACAGCCATATCCTCAAACGACCGGCTCTGCGCTTTCCAGTCTTCGTAGTTCGCCAGCGAAACCTGTTTGTAGTTGCCGCGTCCCTGCTCTTCATCGAGCGTCATTACCCGATTCAGGTCCGGCACCGCCAACGGGCGCAGTACAATCGCATCCATCAGGCTGAACATCGCCGAATTGGCGCCGATCCCTATCGCGAGTGTCAGCACTACCGTCACCGCAAATCCCGGCGACTTCCGCAACTGCCTCCATGCATAAATCAAATCCGCCAGCATCGTTCTTCCTCTTTCCCCGTGCCCGCTTCGAATCGTATGGCTAACTGCTGGCCGCGCCGTGTTTTCTGAACGCTGACCGCACGCTGAACGCTGTTTCTTACTCCATCCTCAACGTCTTCATCGGATCAACGCTCGCTGCTCTTCGCGCCGGAATCCACGCCGCCAGCAATGCCAGACCCGTCATCAGCACCGGAACTGCGCAGAACGTCATCGGGTCCAGAGCCTTCACGCCGAACAGAAAGCTGCGCATCAACTGTGCCGCCAGGGCAGCGCCTGCCAGACCCGCAACGCATCCACCCAGCGCCAGCCCCAGACTCTGCCGCACCACGCCCTGCACGATCTGCCGCCGCTGCGCACCGAGCGCCAGCCGTATCCCGATCTCTCGCGTGCGCCAGCTGACGATATAAGCAATGAGACTGTAAACCCCCACGCCGCCGATCGCTACCGCGAGGCCGCCGAAGGCCAGCAACAGAATCGTGATCGAACGCGGTGCCGATTCCGAAGCAGCAACCACCTCGTTCAGCGACTGCACGCGCGTCACCGGTACCAGAGGATCGATCTCCGCCACCATCCGCCGCAGCTCCACCGTCGCCTCCTGCGTGCTCGTCCGCGTCCGCAACAGAACATACATCGTCGAACGCTCCCGCAGCGGGGTCATCGGCAAATAAACCTCATCGCCGACTCCGCTCGCGAGATTGCCCTCATGCGTGTTATTCACCACTCCGATCACAGTCATCGCCGCTGCCGGCACCCACACGGCCGGGGTCACCTCGTCGCTCACGTTCAGGATGTGCCGCCCCAAAGGATTCTGATTCGGCCAGAGCGAGTCCGCCATGTGCTGGCTGATCACCACTCCACGGCTGGTGCCGGAAGCATCTTGCTCCTCCAGGAGCCGCCCGCGCGCCAGCTTCATATTCAGCGTGTCGAAGTAACCCGGTGTCACCGTGCGCCCCGTGGCGAGCAGCGCTCCCTGGCGCGCGTTTCTGGGGTGTCCTTCCGCGTCGTAGACGTAGTTTCCTACCGATCCGTTCAGCGGCAGAGAATCGCTCATCGCCGCGCTGTCCGCTCCTGCCATGCCGTGCAGCCGATTCACCAGCGTGTCGAAGAATACCTGGCAGCGGCCGCTTCCCAGTGCAAGAGCTGTTGGCGTTCCTGAGGTGACTCGGCACGCGCTCCCATCCATCGACACTTCCGCCGTCACGATGCGGTTTGTGCTGAAGCCTGGGTTCACCTGCGCCAGGCTCCACAGGCTGTGCAGCAGCAAGCCTGCCGCCGTAATCACCACCACGGACAGCGCAATCTGCCCCACCACCAGCAGCATCGATACCCGGAATTGGCCCGCCTTGCCCGCCACCGTCCGGCCTCCCGCATGCAACGATTCCAGCAAATTCGGCGACGCCATCCGCATCGCGGGAATCAACCCAAACAGAACACCCGTCACCAAGGAAGCCGCGGCAGCAAACAGAAACACCGGCCATCGCAGCGAAATATCCGCCAGCCGGGGAGTGTCCGCAGGCAGCAGCGTCACCAGCGCCTGCAAACTCGCCGCGGCGGCCAGTAATCCGACCAATCCCGCTACCGAGCCCAGCACCACGCTTTCAGAAAGCAGTTGCCGCACCAGCCGCGATCCCGTCGCGCCCAGCGCGCTGCGCACCGCAATCTCCTTCTGCCGTCCTGCCGCGCGCGCCAGCATCAGATTCGCGACATTGGCGCAGGCGATCAGCAGAATCAACCCCACCGCAGCAAACAGCAACATCAGCCGTGGACGCATATCGCCCACTTCTACATCCAGCAGCGGAGCCACTGTCGTTTGCGGTGCCCAGGTATCTGGCATCCGCCACGGAAATAGCGGCAGCATGAGTGGATACAACCGGCGGAGTTCACTTTGTGCCTCGAGCGAGGTGACGCCGGGCTTCAGCCGTCCGAAGGCGCGCAGATTGAAGTTGTTCCACGGGTCAATCGGATCGCCGCCCTTGAATGTCACCGGCGTCAGGAACTGCGTATCCGCATAAGGGAAGCGCACGCCAGCCGGCATCACGCCGATCACACGCCGCTCGATACCGTCGATCCGAAGCGCCTGCCCCATCACTCCCGGATTCGCGCCGAAATGCTGGTGCCAGTACCCGTAGCTAAGGACCACGACCGGATCGTGGCTGGAAAGCGCGTCTTGCGCGGTGAAGAATCGTCCCGCAACGGGATGCAGTCCCAGCGTATCGAGTGCGTTCGACATTACCTCAGCGCCGAAGACACGATCGGCAGAATTCGCGTCACCCACAGTTGATTCGGCGTCCGTTCCGAACCCACTGACTGCTTCAAAAGATGCGGAGTGCTCGCCCAACGCGCGAATCCAGCCCTTGGGATAGGGCGAAAGCCAGGGGCTGCTGTCGGCGGCGCCCACATACCCAATCCGCATGATCCGCTCCTGCTGCGCAAACGGTAGCGGCCGCAGCATGATCGAATCCACCACTGTAAAGATCGCGGTGTTCGCCCCGATCCCCAAAGCCAGCGTCAGAACCGCAGTCAACGCAAACCCCGGCGACTTCCGCAACTGCCGCACCGCATATTTCAAATCTGCCGACATAACCGCTCTTCTCCTGCTTTCGTCGTTTCTGAATGCTTCCGACTTCCCGCTTCCCGCAATCGTCCACTGGCTGCCGCTCGTCTTCATTCGCCTCTTAGCGCTTCCATCGGCGCCACAAGCGCCGCCCTTCGTGCCGGCAACAGACAGGCAACCGCACCAACGCCCAGCAGCACACCCAATGCGCCGCTCACAATTCCCGGATCGTAAGGACTGACCTCGAACAACAAACTTCCCACCAGGCGCGCGCATATAAAACCAATCGCGATCCCAGTTGCGGCCCCCACGAACACCGGCAACAGGCCGTCTCGAAGGACGAGCCAGTAAATGTTGGCTCGCTGCGCGCCCAGCGCCAGCCGCAACCCTATCTCCCGTTCCCGTTGCACAACGGAGTACGGCACCACCCCGTACACACCCAGCCCCGCCAACAGCAATGCGCTCACCGCAAAGACGAGCAGCAGATCCATCTCGAAACGCCGATCCTCCACGGAATCCGCAACGACTCCGCTCAGCAACCGCACCTCAGGCACCGCCACACCCGCATCCACGCTCCAGATTGCTTTTCGAATCGACTCCGCCACCGTCCCGGGAGCCTGTCGCGTCCGGATCAACAGACCGCCGCTGGAATCGGCGCGGAACCAGTAGGGCACGTAAATCAGCATCGGATCGGGCTTCGCCAGAGTGACTGTCCGCGCATCCGCCGCGATGCCTACAACGGTGAACGGCGCTTCACCCTCCGACCCCGCCCGCCGGAACTGCTGCCCAATGGGATCTCTCCCTGGCCACAGCGTCTTCGCGGTGCGTTCCGAGATCACCGCTTCATTCCGACCCCATTCGCTATCCATGAACGAGCGCCCCGCCACCAGCCGCAGGTGGATCGCTTCGAAATAATTCGGACTTATCCAGCGCCAGCTCTCTCCAGGCAATTGCGTCCAGGGCCGCGTATCTCCCGGCAGCTCCGCCATGTCGCCCCAACCATCACCGTGCAGCGGCAGCATCGATGTCAGCGCCGCCTGCGCCACGCCGGGCAGCGCATTGAGTTTCGCGAGGGCGTCACGATAAAACTCCGCACGCTTCTGACGATTTGGATAGCTCTCCCTGGGCATTTCGACACTCGCCGCCAGGGTGCGCTCGTCATTGAAACCCCGATCCACGCGCATCAGCTTCACGAGGCTTGCCACCACCAGCCCGGTCATCAACACCAGAACCACGCTGACCGCTACCTCGACACCCACCAGCAAACGCCGTGCCTGTTTGCTGCCCCGCGATTCACTCGCCAGCCGCGACTCGCTGTGCAGCACCTCCTGCGGAGGAGTTCGCGATACCATCCACGCTGGCGCCGCGCCCGCCAGCAGCGTCGCTACCACCGCCAATGCCAGCGCACATCCGGCACCCGCCCAGTCCAGATGCAACGCACCACGGAAATTCAGCTCCGCCGGGAGATAGTGCTGCATCAGCGGCACAATCAACATCGCGAGCAGGGTTCCGAGACCGCACCCGGCAGTGGCCAGCACCACTATCTCCCGCATCGCCATGCGCAGCATCTCGCCGCGGCTCGCGCCCAGAGCCGCCGCCACAGCCATCTGCTGCTTCCGTCCGGCCGTGCGCGCCAGCAACAGATTCGCGATATTCACGCAGCCACCAGCAACAAACCGGCCACTGCCGCCAGCAGGATCATCAGCGGCTTGCGGCTTCCATGGACCAGATCTTCCTGCCACGGAGTCAGCAATGCCGACAGCGTCGCTTTTTCGTTTGCCGGCAACATCGCCGCAATCGCGCGCTGCTCCGCATCCAGTTCCGCATTCGCCGTCGCCACTGTCACGCCCGGCTTCAGACGGGCTAACCCGAAGTAGTTCAGGTCCCCCATGGTCTCTTCGAGCTGATCTTTGTCGAACACCATCGGGATAATCGCGCTCAGCGATTCCTTCCCGCCCCGTTGCGACGGCATGTGGAACGACGGTGGCATCACGCCCACCACCGTATAGGGAAAGCCATTCAGCTTCACGATCCGTCCGACGATCCCACCATCGGCTCCAAACTGCTCCCGCCACAGCGGATCGGTAAGAATCGCCACGCGCTCGTGGCCCTGGTGCGATTCATCATTGGTAAATGCGCGCCCCAGCGCGGGCTGCACACCAACAACCGCGAATATTCCAGGCGTCGCGCCCATCACTTCCACCCGCATGGCGCGCTCGCCGTGCACACCGCCCGTCGTGAGCGGCGTATCGTATTCCTCGAGCGCCGCCATTGCGATAAAGCTCCGGCTGTGTTGCTGCCAGAAGGTAAAGTGATTCGCGCTCACCGGGAGTGTCGGATACATGTCACTCCACTCCGCGACCTTCTCCTGCACACGCACCAGCTGCTCAGCATGCGGCAACGGCAAAGGCCGCAGCATCACGTCATAGACGAGGGTGAAGATCGCCGTGGTCGCGCCGATGCCCAGCGCGAGGGTCAGCACCGCCGTCAGAGCGAATCCCGGGGATCTTCGTAAATGTCTCCACGCATATCTCAGATCACTGATCATGCTCGTCTCTCGGATGTTTCTCGCTAACCGTTCTTCTGCTGTACGACTCCTTGTTGACCGCTTCTTCCCTACTCCGCCCGCAAAGCCACCACCGGATCCAGCCCCGCGGCCCTCTGAGCCGGAACCAACGCCGCCACCAACGCCGCCAGCCCCAGCAGTAACGTTGCCCCGCCCAGCATCATGGGATCCCACGCCTTCACGCCGAACAACTGATCGGCGATCAGCTTTCCTGCTCCGATGGCCGCAGGAATTCCGATCAGCAACCCCACGCCGACCTGCCGGAAGGCGCCGCGCAGCACCATCTTCACCACGTTGCTCCGATCCGCACCCAGCGCCATCCGCACGCCAATCTCGCTCGTCCGCTGCTCTACCGTGTACGCCGTCACCCCGTACAGCCCCACCGCGGCCAGCACCAGCGCCAATCCGCCAAACAACAGCGTCAGCGTCGCGATCATGTTCTGTTGCGCGAACGCTGCATCCAGCAGGTGCTGGTAAGGATCGACCGTGGCCAGCACCAGGTTTGGATCGATCTCCCCCAGCGCACTTCGTACCTGCGCTTCCAGGTTCGCCGGATTCCCCGGCGCCCACAGCACGACGTTGTACAGATAGTGCGACCAGACCTCTCCCTCAATCTCATCGGCGTCCTTGAAAGGCGCGCTCTGCGCCTCCGCCAAAAAGAACATCGGCCGCGGCGGGTCCTTCATCCCGTAGGAGTTGTAGCGCATATCGCCCGCCACCCCGACAATCTCGTACATCCCTGCATACTTCGCCTTGTCCGGACCAAAGTGCCGCCCGATCGGGTTCTCGCCCTTGAAGAACCTCTTTGCAAACGCCTCGTTCACAACCGCCACATTCCGCGTCGATCCCGTATCCGAATCCAGGATCGGGCGCCCCATCAGGATGGGATTCCCCAGCGTCTCGAAGAATCCCGGCGTCACCCGCAGCCACATCGCGCCATAGTCTGATTTCGCGTCCGGTTCCGGCTTTCCTTCAAGGTGAACCCCCGTGTTCCAGCTATCCCCGCTCATCGGCGCATACAGCTCCGAGCTCACTTTCCGCACTCCCGGAATCGCGCACAGCCGCGTCTGAATCTCCCGGAACAAAGGGTCCAGTTCCTCCGGCTTCAGGTTCGCCACCTGCGGATCGATCCACGCCACATACCGCCCCTGCATCTGGAAACCGTAATTCTGATGTTCCAGGTTCCGCAGGCTCTGCCCCAGCATCGCCGCCGCGCTCAGCAGCACCAGCGACATCGCCGCCTGTGTAATCACCAGCGCCTTCTGCGGCCACCGCGCTTTCGTTCCCGTCGATCCGCGCGCTCCACGCAGCGCCTCTACCGGCTCCGCATGCGACGTCATCCACGCTGGAGCAATCCCAAACAGAACCCCCGTCAGCACCGCAATCCCTAGGGTGAACAGCAGCACCGGCAGCGACGGCGTCGCCTCAATCGGTACGTAGTTGCTCGAGCTCGCAATTTCGAACGCCAGATGCACCATCAGCCGCGTGCCCGCATACGCCACTCCGATGCCCACCGCGCCGCCCACCACCCCCAGCGTCACGCTCTCCACCAGCGCCTTGCGCACCAGCCGTCCCCGCGAGGCCCCCAGCGCGATCCGCACCGATGTCTGCTGCCGATTCTTCAACCCCCGCGCCAGCAGCAGGTTCGCGATGTTCGCGCACGCCACCAGCAGCACGCAGCCCGCCGCCGCCAGCAGCAGCGTCAGACCTTCCTCATATTGCTCGCGCATGTCATCCACGCCCGCGCCGCCCGGCGACAGATACAGCTTCTGCTGCTGCCAAATCTCCTTTTCCTGCGGAACCATCTCCGCCACATGGCTCGCCTGCCAGTCGTGCAGTTCCACGCGGAGTTGCGCTTCCAGCTGCTTTGGATCCGTCCCCGGCTTCACTCTCCCGATCACGTCCAGCCAATGCTGCGAGGGCTGCTTCAGACGCGTCGTGGGTCCATTCAGCAAAGGCTCCGTCGTCACCGGTATCCAGAAGTCCGGCATTCCCCACCCCGCCAACTTCGCCCCAAAAAATCCCGGGGCCGCCACGCCTACTACCGTGAACGGATGCTCATCGATCTGGTACACCGCCCCGACCACCGACGGATCGCCGCCATATTTCTCTTTCCACACCCGGTAGCTCATCACCGCGACCGGAGGCGCACCCTCCACATCATCGGCAGGCGTCAGCACCCGCCCCATCCACGCGCCCACCCCAAACGTTTGAAAAAAATTCCCCGACACAAACTGACTATTCCGGGTATCCACCGGCTGCTGGCTTCCCGCCCGTCGCACACCCAGCTCCTGGTTGCCGCCCTGCAGCGCCGCCAGATCCACAAACTGCGGTGTGTTGTCGCGAAAATGCTTATATAAATCCCACGAGAAAATCGAAAAATCATCCTCCTGCGTGTAGCCGCCCCATCCGCAGCAGTGAATCGTCTTTCCGATCCGATACAGTTCCGACGGCTTTGTCACCGGCAGCGATTTCAGCATTACCTGCTGCACCAGCGTGAAAATCGCCGTCGTCGCCCCGATCCCAAGGCCCAGCGTCAACACAGCCGTAGCCGTAAATCCAGGTGACTTCCGCAACTGCCGCAGTGCCTGTCTTAGCTCAGGAAACACACAACCTCCTCATATTGGATCGGTTTTCGGCGCAGTTTTCGGATCGAACTCATGGATACCGGTGCATGCCGCGCGCCAGTCCAGTGGCGATCTAATCCAATGGAAAGAAACGCCTTTGTTGTCTCCACAACATTCTTAGATTGTCCGTAATCAACTTCTCCTGTTCACAATCGAACAGTTCCGAGGGCCGGCGCCAACCGGCCCTCGTTGACCGAGCCTTCGCTCATCACCGTCCCGCCGACGCTGCGGCTGCCCTATGGGCGACTTGCCATTCCCTGCTCCGTCAGCCCCAGAGCCTCCACATACCCAGGATTCACGCGCTCCTGCGCAAACTGAATCTTCCCGAGCAGATCCGCAAACGCCGCATCAACGTCCCCCTGCGCCGGACGCGCCGCGAGACGCTTCTCCGCATCGCCGGTTCCCACCGGCAGCTTCGCGTACGCCACAATCTCGTCCCAATGCAGTGGCCGATCGAACGTTACAACGCAGGGCGTATCGTCCATCCGCTTATAGGTCCAGAACGCCCATCCCACGGCGTTATCCTCCAGTGTCTTCCGGAACCCCTCTACCCACGCGTCCTTGTTCTCGCCCGACTCGCCCAGCCACACCGGCACATGATGCTGATGGCGAAAATCCAGATAGGGCTGGATCACGCTCTTGTCCGTCGTCTCCGTCCAGTATTTGTGAAACGTAAACATCATGTTCGGATCGAAAGTCCCTGAAAAAACACCGAAATCCGAATCCCAGTTCGCCCCACCCAGAATCAGCACGTGATTCTTATCCACCTGCCGAATCCCCGCCGCGATCTTCATATATGTGGGCACTAACTCGCGTTTCAGAGGCCGCAGCTTCTCCCAATTCGGCAGTGGCTCGTTCAGCAGGTCGTATCCCAGCACTGTCGGATTGTTCTTATAGTGCGCAGCGATCCTCTTCCAGATCGCCACCGTCTCGTCCTGCGCTGCCTGGCTCGTGTACAGCCACGGATAACCCCAGCTGTCGTCGATGTTTGATCCCGTTTGCCCGCCCGGCGCGCAATGCATGTCGAGAATTACGTAGATCCCGTCCTTCCGCGCCCACTCCACCAGCTGATCGACCAGCTTGAACCCCTCCGCATCCTCGCTCGTAAAAAACTTCCAGTGCAGCGGCACACGCACCGAGTTCAATCCCATCTTCGCGATTCGATCCACATCGGCTTCCGTGATGTAGTTGGCCCGCCATTGCCGCCAGAACTCCTCCGCCTTCGCCGGTCCCAGCAGATCCTTGGTCAGATCCTCAATTTCCCGCGGCGACTGCGGCCCTCCGTCGAAGTGGAACATGTATCCCTCCACCTCAAACCAGTTCCCCAGATTGATCCCGCGAAGATATACCTGCTTCCCGCTCCCATCGACCAGTTCCTCAACATTCGAATGCACAAACCCATGCTTCGCCTGGGCAGAAAGAACCGGCGCGGCAAAGACCAGAAAGAAACTCAGTGCGATTCGACCACAAGAAGTTTTCACGAGGAAAATCCTACTCCTGGAAACTGCAGCCACGCCCCAACCCCGGTCGCCATCCCGTTACTGGCTGGCCAGAGAGACCAACCGTATAATCCACCCACGGAGACCGCGATTCATGTGCTTTTCAGCGGCAGCCAACTTTGTCGGCAGCGGAGTTCTTGGAGCCCTCGGCGTCGTTACCCTGACAAAGGTCAAGCACCGTCGCGAACTACTCTTCGCCTCGCTCCCCACGCTCTTCGCGATCCATCAGTTTATTGAAGGATTCGTCTGGCTCGGACTGGATGGGAAACTTTCTCCCACCGTGACCCACGACATGGGCGCCGCCTACATGCTCTATGCCCAGGGACTCCTCCCTTTCCTCTTGCCCCTCGGCGTCTTCTTCTTCGAACCGAACGGCGAGAGTCGTGTCCGCATGGTTCCCTTCCTCATCATTGGCGGAACAACGGGCCTCTATATTCTCTGGGCGTTGACGGCTTATCCAACCGAGATCTACATCCGGCAAAACAGCATCGTCTACACCAACCAGGCGACCGCCCACATGATCATCGCGGTCCTGTACGTGATCGCGACATGCGGTTCCTTATTCTTTTCGAGAGTCAGGGCCATGATCGTTTTCGGTGTGGTCAATCTCGTAATTCTTCTCATCGTCGACGCCATCAAGCAGTACGCCTTCACGTCGGTCTGGTGCGCGTACGCGGCGCTGGCCAGCGCCATGATTCTCGTCTACTTCTGGAGAAGCAGCAGGCACCGCCCCTTCCGCTACGCCATCGCTTCATAAGACCCGTCGCGCTCACCGCCTTTCATCAACCCCAACCTCTCCCACTCGTCACAACATCCAGGAATTACAACCCACCCGGTGCGACAATTTTCCTATGCCTGCCCTGATCTCCGACAAGCTCGGTGTCCGGCTCCAAACCGATCCAGTCGGCACCATGGAGAGCCCTGCCCGTCCCTGGCCGTTCCTCGTTATCCACTACGGCGCCCCCGTCAGGATAGGTTGCGAACGCAGCGGCCAGGCTCATCGCGGCCTCTCCGTTCACGGCGATATCGACATCGTTCCCGCCGGAACCGCCAGCTACTGGCAGCTCTACAAACAGGATTGCGCCCTCGTCGTTCGCCTCTCTTCCGACCTCCTGACCGACGCAGCCACGGGACTTGGCATCCCTGTCTCCGACGCCGTCCTTCTCAATCGCTTCCAGGTACGCGATCCCAAGCTCGAGCACCTTGCATGGGCTCTCAAAGCCGAAATGGATGACGGTTTCGCGTCCGGCTCTCTCTACACCGAAAGCATCGGCACTGCCATGGCCTGCCAGCTCCTCCGCGCGCATAGTCTTCGCGCCTCGGACGCTGCTGATTCGCGGCCCACCGTAGTGACACGCGCCATGCCAGGCTTCCGCCTCCGGCGCGTCCTCGCCTATATCGAAGACAACCTGAACTCCAGCCTCTCCCTCTCCACGATCGCCGCCGTCAGCGGGCTCAGCGTCTCTCACTCCCAGCGCGCCTTCCGCAACGCAACGGGCTGCTCACTGCACCAATACGTCATCCGCCGCCGCGTCGAACGCGCACGCAGCCTGCTCTCCCAAACCCGGCTCCCCCTCAGCGAAGTCGCGCAATCCGTCGGCTTCGCCCACCAAAGTCACCTTGCTGTCCACATGCGCCGTCTCTTCGGGGCTTCACCCGCTGCTTTGCGACAGGTCGTCACAGAGGACCCCGTCGCATGATTCGTTTCTGTTCTGCATGATCCGATTCTGAGCGACTCCCGTTCCGCTCCGGCAGCATAATCTCCCTATGTCCACCGCTGCCAACATCACCGCCCTCCCCCACTCTCTCCATGAACGCAGGCTCCTCCTGCCCATCCTCGTTGGCGGAGCGGTCGCCGGAACGCTCGACATTACATCCGCGTTCATCACCTTTGGATGGGGCGTCTGCCGCGGCATCGCTGGAGGCCTGCTCGGCCCTCAGGCCCGCCATGGAGGCATCGGCACCTGGCTCCTCGGCCTTTTCCTGCATTTCTTCATCGCGACCACCATCGCCGCCGTCTACTGCCTCTCCAGCCGCAGGCTCACCTTCCTCCGCGATCATTTCTTCGTCTGCGGAATCTTCTACGGTATGGCGGCGTATCTCGTGATGAACCTCGTCGTTCTCCCTCTCAGCGCCTACCACTCCCGCGGGCCCTACGCACTCCACGCCCTGATCCAGGGCCTCCTGGTGCACATGTTTTTGATAGGTCTGCCCATCGCCTTCATCAACGCAAAGCTCTCCCGTTAGCACAGGACGCATTTCCGCGACCTCGCCCCAAATCCTTGTGTTGACGGATAGTTTGCCGCTGATTCGCTACCCGCTTCCTGGCTGACCGGCTCTTAGCTAACCGGCCTTCAGGTGAGCGTCCCTAAGCTGCCCTACCGCACGAAATGCAGAATCACCTGGTTCGTCGCCAGCGCCGCCAGGTATGCCAGCACGCTCATGTAAACGAACTGCAGCGCAGGCCAGCGCCAGCTGTTCGTCTCCCGCCGCACAATCGCCAGTGTCGAGGTACACTGCAGCGCAAACGCAAAGAACACCACCAGCGCCATCGCGCCGCCCAGCGTCAGATCATGCCGCAGTGCCGCCTGCAATCCCAGCGACTGCGTCGCGGGATCCGCGCCGTACAGTGTCCCCAATGTCCCCACGATCACTTCGCGCGCCATTACCGACGTCAGCAGCCCTATCCCGATCTTCCAGTTGAACCCCAGCGGCTTGATCACTGGCTCGATGAACTGGCCAATGCGTCCAATCACGCTCTGCGCAAGATCCGCGTGGAACGGGACGTGGCTCAGTACCCACAGCACCAGGGTCACCATCAAAATCACCGTACCGGCCTGGCGCAGAAAGACCTTGCCGCGATCCACCAGCCGCAAACTCAGCGACCGCACCGTCGGAAACCGATACTGCGGCAGTTCCAAAATGAACGGAGCCGACGACGCCTTCAGGATCGATGACTTCAGCAGCCGCGCCGTCGCCAGCGCCGCCACAAATCCCAGCACATACAGCGACAACATCACCGCCGCCCGCAAGCCGAAAAAATCGCCCAGAATCGGTTTGTTCGGAATAAAAGCCGCAATCATCAGCATGTAAATCGGCAGCCGCGCCGAGCACGTCATAAACGGCGCCACCAGAATCGTTGCAAACCGGTCTCGCTTGTTCTCGATCGTCCGCGTCGCCATGATCGCCGGTACCGCGCAGGCATATGCCGATAACAGCGGAATAAACGCCTTTCCGTTCAACCCAATCGACCGCATCACGCGATCCGCAATCAGAGCCGCGCGCGCCAGGTAGCCCGAGTCCTCCAAGACTCCAATGAACAGAAAAAGTAACAGTATCTGCGGCAAAAACACCAGCACGGAGGCCACACCGCGCCAAACTCCATCGATCAGCAGCGACTCCACCCAGTTGTGACCGATCAGCACCCCAATCCTGTCGCCCCCCGCATTCAGCACATTGCCGAATCCATCACTCAACGGCTGCCCAATCGAAAACACCACCTGGAACACCGCAAACACCACGGCCAGAAAAATCAGCGGGCCCCAGATTCTGTGCAGTAAAACGCCGTCAATACGCCTCGTCCATTCGTTCGAAATCGGGGCCTTATATTTGGTCCGCGTGCTGATCCCCGTCGCCCATTGACGATAGGAACGCGGATTTCCCATCACCGGCAATTCGATCCTGGTCATGGTCGGAGCAGCCCCATCGACAGAAGGCGCGGATAAGTCCGCCCGCCCGGCCAGGGCCTCGGCCTTGCGATTCAGAAAGTGCGTAATCGCATCGAGCCCTGCACCCCGCGTCGCAGAGATCTTCGCCACCGGCACGCCTAGTTCCTGGGCCAGCGCCAGCGTATCCACCCGGCCGCCGCGCGCCTCCATCAAGTCGCTCATGTTCAGCAGCAAAAGTGTCGGCAATCCCAGTGCAAGTACCGGAGCCGCGAGCATCAGTTGCCGCCTGAGCTGTAGTGAATCCAAAACCAGCAGAATTGCATCCGGCGCCGGCGTGCCCGGCATCTCGCCGTGCAACACTTCGACGGCTACGCGCGCATCTTCTGAATAGGAATCGAGCCCGTAAATACCCGGCAGATCAATCAGCGTCAGATCGCTGCGGCCAATTCCGTTCAACCGGCCAACACGCTGCTCCACCGTAACGCCCGGATAATTCGCGACCTTCTGTCGCAACCCCGTCAGCCGATTGAACAGCGTCGACTTCCCGGAGTTCGGCGGCCCCACCAACGCCACCGTGCGGATCTTTCCCGCTACCCTCGGTTCGATCGGAACATCAATCGTCGCTGTGCTGCAGCAGTCGCTCATTGCATTTCGTACTCGCGAACCCGGATCGCCTTCGCCGTATCGCGCCGCAGCGCTACTTCGAACCCGTCAATCGAATACACCGTCGGATCTCCCGCCGGTGCCCGCCGTACTACCATCACCCGCGCCTCCGGAACAAAGCCCATATGCATCAGGTGATGCTGTATCTCCCCGGGCAGATCCAAAGACTCCACCACCCCGACCGTTCCTATGGGCAATTCGCTCAGAAGACTCAACTTCCATGCTCCGGACAGGTCCAGTTCTTCCCCATCCTCGACCCCAAAATCCGATAATAGCGCAATTGCGACCATTTCGCTCCTATATTGCCCGGTGTTGGCAAGAATAAGATCGGCCGCCCCGCTCCTTCCGTGATTCTTGTCACACCTTACCCTTCTTCACCTCACCCCGTATCCATTCAGGAACCCGTCCCATCCACCGTCCGTTTCCCTCAGATCACTGCTGTACCATCAAAAAGTCACACTTGCTTTTCGGTTCTTTTTGAACGATTTCCGCCCTGGAGCCACCCTGCACATGCCGCCATCGCGTGCCCGGTCTTTAGCTGCTCTCCTGAGTTTTGTCGTCGTCACAGCCCTCTTCGTCTCTACGGGCGCCGCGCATGCAGCCGCCAACTCCTCAGCCGCGGCCGCCAAACCCCAACCCCAGACGCCTCCCGACGTTCTTGTCTTCGTCAATGGCGACCGGCTTTCAGGCAAGCTGGTCCGCGCCGTCGGCTCCGACGTCCTCTTCCACTCCGATATCGCCGGTGACCTCGTCGTGAAGTGGGACAAAATCAAAGAACTCCACACAGAAACCAGGCTCGCCGTCCTTCAAGGCAGCGTACTCTCGCACCACGGCCAGCTTCCCGCCGGCATCCCCGAAGGCACACTGACCGTCGCCGACCAACTCATCACGGTCCACCCCGCTTCCGGCGCCACCATCGCTCCCATTCCGCTCAAAAGCGCGCACTACATTGTCGACGAAACCACATTGCACCGGCAGATCGCCGGCCGCCCCGGCTTTCTTGACGGCTGGAACGGCGCGGTCACTGCCGGAGCCACCATCGTCCAGGCCACACAGGATCAGTACACCTTCGCCGGCTCCATCAACCTCGCTCGCTCCGCGCCTACCGTCAACTGGCTCGACACCCGCACACGAACCACGCTCGACTTCAGTGGCTCCTTCGGGAAGATCATTCAGCCCGCGTACTCGAGCGGTGGTGTTATGACTCCAGCCAGTAGCTCCAAGAGCTCGATCTACCATGCCGACGCCGAGCGGGATGGTTACTTCTCCCCACGCTTCTACGTCCTTGGCCAAACGACCTTCGACCACAATTTCGCGCAGGATCTCGCCCTCAATCAGATCTATGGCGCAGGCATTGGCTGGACCGCCATCAAGCGCCCTACCCAGGAACTCGACGTCAAGTCCACGCTTCAGTACGAAGGACAGACTTTCATCGTGGGCACTTCGAGCGAAGATCAGAACCTCATCGGTTCAACCCTCAACAGCACATGGGCTGGAAAGCTCCCGCACAAGGTTCAGTTCAAACAGCAACTCTCCTGGATTCCCGCCTATAACAACCCTTACGCCTATCAGGCAGGCGAAACCGACTCCCTCACCATGCCGTTCCTGAAGAAGCTCGCCTTCTCCGTCGGCTCCAACGACAGCTACCTCAACGACCCGCCGCCGGCTTCCCCGCCTACAAAGCGAAACTCTTTCGAGTTCACTACCGGCCTCACCTACGCCATCAAGTCGAAATACTAAGGGCCATGCTGCCAGTTTCGATTAATGGCCCGCCGGCACCGCAACTCCTGCCGTCGCCGGTACGCTGAAATCCAGTGGCGTCTGCAACAGTTTCGTCACATCCGCGGACATAGGCTGCCCCGCATTCTTCAATAGGACCGATACCTGCCAGATTTGGGTCGGGTTCAGCACCTTCCCAAACGCCGGCATCCCGGTCAGCCGAATCCCGTTGACTACCTTCCACTCCGTCTCGCCCACGGGATCGTCGTTCACCCCCACCACCCCGCCTTTGCCATGTGGCGCCCACAATTGCGGAGCCTTTGGATACATATGGGCCGCATAATCCGCCGGTCGCCCATAGAGGCCGTGGCAGGCCGCGCACTGTTCGCGATAGATCTTTGCACCGGCCGTCAGATTCGTCTCGCTCGGCTCAATCGGTGCACTCGCTGGCATCTCCTTATCGATGCGCGCGGCCAGCGGCACGCGTACGATCTGCTTCTCCAGCAGAAATGGCTGATCCGCCACCGCTACCGGCGGATGCCCCACGCGGAAGTAAATCATCCCCGCGATGGGCAGGATCAGGAGCCCGATAATCAGTCCCAAAAGAAATCTCATTCCTCGTCAAGCCCTCGCTTCCGAAAATAACAGCCGCCCTCGTTCGCATCCTTGCATGGCCATGAAGATTCCGCAATCTCCTGGATGTTGCTTTCCCGTGCGCCGACTGCTCCCTGCTCCCTCCTTCCCGGCCCTGCTCCCTGGACCCTGTACCCTCCGCCCTGTACCCTGTAGCAAGCAGGAAAAACATTTCCATCCGTCCAAGGTAGTGGAGGCACCCAGGTTCATGCGTTTTAGCAAGCTCTTCGGATACGTCCTGTATCCGCTCCTCGCAGTCCTACTTTTTGTTCCCTCCCGAATGCTCGCGCAGGATGCATCGTCCCAGCAGCCTTCCGCCACCCCGCAAACCCAGCAGCCCGATCAGTCCACCGAGCAATCCGCTCCTCAGGATCGCGCCCAGGTGCTCCGCGAAGCCCAGGCCCGCGTCAATGCCCGGCGCCAGGTCCGCATCCGCCAGATCATCCAGGATACGTACAGCCACAAATATGAGCTGCATTTCGGTGGAGGCTCTCTCCGGTTTATCCCCGGGAACAATCTGCAGCGCGTCAACGAAGCCGGCTGGATGATCGACGTCACCGAATACTTTCACGGCGACCTCGGAGTTACCGCCGACTTCCGCGGCTATTACGGTACCGCCTACACCGGAACCAATCCCTACTCCGTCTTTAACCCCGGCATCAGCCAGTACACCTTCATGGGCGGCCCACGCTATCGCTTCTTCAAGGGCCAACACTGGGGGTGGACTGCCGAAGGCCTCGTCGGCGCGGGCCATGGCAACTTCGGCACCGGTACAAACGGACTGCCTCCCCAACTCGTCGGCCTCTATACCGACTCGACAGTTCTCAACTTCCTCGGTGGCGTCTCCGCCGACTGGAACCTCAGCCCGACCCTCGCCATGCGCTTCACCGCCAACGAGCTCATCACCAACTACGGCTCCTCCTTCCAGGAAGACCTCGGTGGCAATATGGGCTTCGTCTACCGCTTCGGCCGCAAATAATCTCGCATCCCTCGTTGTCCCCACGTCTGGCCTTTAAGACGTGGGCATCGCGCGCAGCCGCTTTCCGCAACCCGCTCCCTGTAACCTGTCGCCCGTTCTAACCTCTGTACCCGGTACCGCGCTCCCTGTACCCTGTACCTTCATGCTCTCGGCCGCCACCGCCCGCCTGTTCACCTGCGTCCAGACCCTCTGCTTCCTCTACGTTAAAAACGACCTCCGCCACTACCTCCGCACCCATTACGGCGACCGCACTTTCCAGAACCTCTACCACTGGCAGCTCTTCTCTTTCGATACCGCCCTCCTTACTCCCTACTTCATCGTCATGATCGTCCTTGCGATGTACGGTCTCCATCGCTACACTCTCGTCTGGCTCTACTACCGCAACCGCAAAAACGCTACCCATCAGCCCACCTCTCATTTCGAGCAGCTTCCTCGCGTCACCATCCAGCTCCCCATCTTTAACGAGCAGTTCGTCATCGATCGTCTCCTCGATGCGGTCTGCCGCATCGAATACCCCCGCGATCTTCTCCAGATCCAGGTTCTCGACGACTCCACCGACGAGACCCAGGAAGTCGCCCAGAGCATCGTCGAACGCTACCGTGAACTCGGCCACCCCATCGTCTACCTGCATCGCACCAACCGTCATGGATTCAAAGCAGGGGCTCTTGACGAAGGCCTTAAAACCGCCACCGGCGAGTTCGTCGCGATCTTCGACGCCGACTTCACCCCTCCTCCCGACTGGCTCATGCGCGTGATTCATCATTTCGCTGAGCCTGCAATCGGTATGGTTCAGACCCGGTGGACCCACCTCAACCGCGACTACAGCTTCCTCACTCAGGTCGAAGCCATCCTCCTCGACGGCCACTTCGTCCTCGAGCACGGCGCGCGCGCCCGCACCGGCGTCTTCTTCAACTTCAATGGCACCGCTGGCATGTGGCGCCGCTGTACCATCGACGAAGCCGGCGGCTGGCAGCACGACACTCTTACCGAGGACACCGACCTCAGCTACCGCGCGCAGATGGTGGGCTGGAAATTCAAGTATTGCCAGGACATCGAGTGCCCTGCTGAAGTCCCTATCGAGATGACCGCCTTCAAAACCCAGCAGCAGCGCTGGGCCAAAGGGCTGATCCAGACCTCCAGAAAAATCCTGCCCCGTCTCTTCCGCTCCGACGTGCCGCTCCGCACCAAGATCGAAGCCTGGTATCATCTCACCGCCAATCTCAGCTACCCGCTCATGGTCGTGCTTTCCGTTTTGCTGATGCCCGCCATGATCATCCGCTTCTACCAGGGATGGTGGGAGATGCTCTTCATCGATTTTCCCCTCTTCCTCGCCTCCACCTTCTCCATCTCTTCGTTCTATCTCGTCTCCCAGAAGGAGCTGTTCCCGCGCCGCTGGTATCGCACCTTTCTCTATCTGCCGTTTCTTATGTCGCTGGGCATCGGCCTCACCATCACGAACACCATCGCCGTCATGGAAGCCCTCTTCGGTATCAAGAGCGCCTTCAAGCGCACTCCGAAATACCGCGTTCTGAAGCGCGGCGAAAAGTCACAAGGCGCGTCGAAATATCGCAAGCGCCTGGGCATCATCCCGTTTCTCGAACTGATCGTCGGGGGCTACTTCGCCCTTTGCATCTGGTACGCCGTCGCCAACGAAAACTACTTCACTGTCCCCTTCCTGGTTCTCTTCGTCGTCGGCTACTGGTATACCGGCTTGCTCTCGCTTCTCCAGGGACGCTTCGAACGCTGGCGCTCCGGCGCGAACCTCGACGACACCAGCCCCAAGCCCTTCCCGGTCGGCGTCTGAACCAATTCACCCCCTCGTATACTCACCAAGGATGAAAACTCAGCGCCAGCTCCTCTTCCTCCTCCTCGCGCTTGTCGCAGTGCCGTCTTCCTGTTTCGCCTGGGGCAGCAAAGGCCACACCATGATCAATCGCCTCGCGGCGCAGTCGCTCCCTTCCGACATGCCCGCCTTCATGCGCACGCCCGAGGCCATCAACGAAATCGCCTACCTGGGCCCCGAACCCGACCGCTGGCGTTCCCGCGCGGAGCCAGAACTCAACGCCGCACAGGCGCCCGACCACTTCATCGACATCGAATACGCAGATCTGATCGGCACCCTGCCCCGCCAGCGCTATCAGTACATCGCCGCGCTCTACGCCTACGTCGCCGCCCATCCCGACCGTGCCAACGACCTTCGCCCCGAGAAGGTCGGCTTCCAGCCTTACATCACCAGCGAAGTCTGGGAGCGCCTCAAGTCCGCCTTGCGCGATTATCGCGAGGCCAGCGCAAGGCATGCAGACACCAGGCCCATCGAAGCCGCCATCCTTTTCTACGCAGGCTGGCTTGGCCATTACGTCGGCGATGGCTCCCAGCCCCTGCACGTCACCGTCAACTACAACGGCTGGGCCCTGAAAGAAAACCCCAACGGCTACACCACCGCACACACGATTCATTGGCAATTCGAAGGCCCTTATGTCGATGCAGCCATCGACACCTCTGACGTTCAGCCGCTTCTCGCCCCGCTTCAGCCCATCCACGACGAGTGGGATGACTACCTCGCCTACCTCCGTCATACCGGTTCCCTGACCGAGCGGGTCTACCAACTCGACAAGCAGCATGGCTTCGATGGCGGCGGTACGCCCGAAGCCAAACAATTCACGGCCGAAAGATTGGCCGCCGGAGCCTCGATGCTGCGGGACATGATCGTAGCCGCCTGGGTCAAGAGCGCCGAGCCAGTGCCCGACTGGCATGATGAGCACGCGCTGACCGTACCGGCGAAGGCCCGCTCCGGTCGCTAGCCTGGAGGGATGGAAGGCACTTTGCAGGGGTGGTACGACCCTTCCAGGGGAGGGGTTCACCCCCATCGAAGTGATTGATTTTACTGGTGAGCTAATCGAAAAGTGCCGGACATGTTAACTCATCAATTAATGGGGCGCCCATCGTCTCTGCGGAGGCGGAAAGCAGGGGCCGGCCACACAGCCAAAATGGAACCCGCGGCACTACATCGCCATCATCGGCACCAGCCGAGTCAGCAGGCCCGCCAGCTGCTTCTCTACGGCGCGCCCCGTCTCCATCACCTCTTCATGACTCAGCGGCTCCGCCGAAATCCCCGCCGCCAGATTCGTCACGCAGCTGATCCCCAGCACTTCCATTCCCATGTGCCGCGCCACAATCGTCTCCTGCACGGTCGACATGCCCACCAAATCGGCGCCCAACGCCCGGAACGCGCGAATCTCCGCAGGCGTCTCGAAGCTCGGCCCCAGAACGCTCAGATACACACCCTCGTCCAGGCGAAATTCCATCGCCCGGGCCGCCTCGTGCGCCAGCTCGCGCAACCGGCCCGAGTAAGCTTCGCTCATGTCGAAGAATCGCGGGCCCAAACGGTCGTCATTCGGCCCCGCTACAGGATTCCGCCCCGACAAATTAATGTGATCTGCGATCAGCACCAGCTGCCCGCGCTTCAGGCCTTCGTTGATTCCGCCCGCGGCGTTCGTCGGTAGCAGGGTCGTCACGCCCATCCGACCCAGCACACGCACCGGAAACGTGACTTCCTCCGAGCTATATCCCTCATAGGCGTGCACCCGCCCCTGCATGACCGCCACCGGCACGCCAGCAACGTTCCCGATTACCAGCTTTCCGCTGTGTCCGGGCACGGTCGATTGCGGAAAATGCGGAATCTCCGCGAACGGAATTGCGACTGCTGACTCGAGTTGTTCCGCGAAGGCACCCAGGCCCGAACCCAGGACAATGGCGATCTTTGGCCGCAGTTGGGTCCGCGTCAGCACAAACTCCGCCGCTGCATTCGCCTTTTCAAAAACTGTATCTGTCATGGTTACTTAACGCGAGTTACTTAATCAGAATCCCCACAATCGAAGCCGACATCAGGTTCGCCATGGTGCCCGCCAGCATCGCCCGAAACCCCAGCTTCGCCAGCTCGTTTCTGCGATTCGGCGCCAGCGCCCCAATCCCGCCAATTTGAATCCCGATCGAGCTGAGGTTCGCAAACCCGCACAGGGCAAACGTCGCAATCGTCACCGACCGCGCGGCCAGGGCGCCGCTCTGCGCCAACTTGCCGAGATAGGTGTAGGCCACCAGCTCGTTCAGCACCATGCGCGTCCCCAGCAGATTGCCCACCTTCGGCGCGTCGTGCCATGGAATGCCAATCAGCCACGCAATTGGCGCAAAGAAGAATCCCAGAATCGCATCGAGCGAATGCGGAAACGGAATGTGGTGACCTCCCAGCCAGTTGTGCAATCCGCCCAGACAGCCGTTCACGAGGGCAATCAGCGCCAGAAACGAAATCAGCATGATCCCCACATTGAACGCCAGCCGGCCGCCGTCAATCGTGCCCCGGGCAATCGACCCAATCAGATTCTCATCCTTATGTTCCGCATCTTCAGGAATCCTGACCACGCCTTCGGTCGCCGGCTTCTCCGTCTCCGGCACCAGCATCTTGGAGATCAAAATTGTGCCCGGCGCCGTCATAATCACCGCCGCCAGCAAACTGCTCGCAGAAATTCCGTAGAGGATGTACGCCGCCATGATGCCGCCCGAGACATGCGCCATCCCGCTGGTCATAATCGTCATCAGCTCCGAACGCGTCGCCCCGGGAAGAAAGGGGCGAATGGTCAGGGGTGCCTCCGTCTGACCCATAAAGATGCTGGCCGCCACATTCAGGCTCTCGGCACCCGACACCTTCATCGTCCACAGCATTGCCTTCGCAAAGCCACGAATGATCAGCTGCATCACCCCGAGGTAATACAGCACCGCAAAAAAAGCTGAGATGAAAATGATGGTCGGCAGTACCTGAAAGGCGAAAAAGGCCGTCTTGTATTGCGCGGCGATCGCCGAGTGCTGCGCGCCCAGGTCCCCAAACACAAACGTCGACCCGTCGAAGGCAAACGCAAGCAGCTTATTCACCGTATCGCCGGCCGCGTGCATCACCCGCTGCCCCACGGATGACTTCAACACCAGAAATGCAAACGTAATCTGCAGCCCCAGGCCCCACACCACCGTGCGCCAGCGGATCGCCCTGCGGTCGGTCGAGAAAATCCACGCCAGCAACAGCATCGTCAGCAGTCCCAGCACACCCGTAAATCGAGCCAAACTCTTTCTCCTCGGATCTCCAGCGTCCTGTTTTCTCTGAATCCTATCCGGTTTCAGCGATTTGTCCCGCAGAAATCTCGACTCACGCGAGGTACCCATTCCAGGCGGACCAGCGGCTACTCCACCAGCACCCGCTTCGGGTATCAGCTTTTCGCTTCCTGCTTCCAGCTACCCGTTCCCCGCCTCAGATACCCATCTTTGTTGTCCGCAGAAATAATCTCCCGCACCAGCGGCGGCGGCGCAATCGCATCATCGCCAATCGTCAGCGCCTGGGCCAGCAACTGCTCCGGTTCCGCAAAGCGCTCCTCATCCTCGGCAAACAGCGTCGCCAGCACCTGTCCCGCCTCGATCTTCGCCCCCAGCTTCACATGCATCGCGAGGCCCGCGTGCGCCTCCACCGGTTCTCCCGCCTTCTCCCGCCCCGCGCCCAAACGCTGGACCGCCCAGCCGATCTTCGTGTTGTCGGCCGAAGCAAAATATCCGCTGCGCGTCGCGCAAAACTCCCGCCGAAACTTCGGCCTGTGAAACTCCATGCCCTCATCCAGCGCCTTCATATCGCCGCCCTGCGCCTGCACCATCTCGCGAAAAATCCGCAGCGCCGATCCATCCTTCAATTTCTCCTCAGCCAGATCCTTGCCTGCCTCCGCACTCCTTGCCGCGCCGCCCAGATAAATCATCCATCCCGCCAGAATCAGCGAAACCTCGCGCAAATCCTCGCTCAGCGGATTGCGCCCGCCCTTCAACAACTCCATCGACTCGGCAATCTCCAGCCAGTTCCCCGCCGTCCGACCCAGCGGCTGGCTCATGTCCGTCAGCACGGCCACGGTCCGCGTTCCGGCGCGTTCTCCGGTTTCCACCATGAGCGCCGCCAGATACCGCGCGTCGTCCTCATCCCGCAGGAACGCTCCTGACCCGGTCTTCACGTCAATCACCAGCGCATCGAGGCCGGCCGCCAGCTTCTTGCTCATAATCGACGCGCAGATCAGGTAAGGATTCTCCACCGACGCCGTCCTGTCGCGCAGACTGTACAGCTTTCGATCCGCGGGAACCAGGTTCTTCGTCTGCCCCACGATCGATGCGCCGCACTGCTCCAGCACCTTCCGCATCTCCGCAAGCGACAACTGTGTACGGTATCCGGGAATCGACTCCAGTTTGTCCAGGGTCCCGCCCGTGTGGCCCAGCGCCCGCCCGCTGATCATCGGATCGGCCAGTCCGGCCGCCGCCGCAAGGGGAGCCACCAGAAACGACGTTTTGTCCCCCACGCCGCCGGTCGAGTGCTTGTCGACTGTCTTCCGGCCCAGGCCTGCGTGATCGAGCACAGCCCCGGAGTACCGCATCGCCGTCGTCAGCGTGTCGAGTTCCGTCAGCGACAGGCCGCGCAGGAACGTCGCCATCAGCCATGCCGACAGCTGCTCTTCCGGGATCGTCTCCCGCGCCGCGCCTTCCACCAGGAACCGAATCTCCTCCGCGGTCAGCTCGTCGCCGTCGCGCTTCTTCCGGATCAGATCCACCGCGTGCAGCGCCGCGCTCATCGTTCCGTCTCCAGCACAAAACTGCACGGAAAAATCTCCGCGAAACTCCGCGTTTCCGGGCCGTTGACTCCAGGAAAACAAACCACCGCACCCGCCGTAACAAACTCGCTCAAGACCTGCCGGCACGCCCCGCAGGGCGGACTCGCCGCGCCGTTCCGGTTCGCCACTGCAATCGCCTGAATGCGCGGTCCCGCACCGCGTTCGCTGATGGCGCGAAACAGGGCATTTCGCTCGGCGCAACTGGTCAGCCCATACGACATGTTCTCCACGTTGCAACCCGTCGCAATCGATTCGTCGTCAAAAAGCAGCGCCGCTCCAACATAAAATTTTGAGTAAGGAGCATAGGCGTTCTTCGCCGCTTCGAGGGCCGCTTGCCTCAGCCGTTCAAGTGATCCCGCATCAATATCAGTCATTCGTCTCTGAGGCTATCGCAAATCCGGCAACGACGTACCTTTCCACCGCCTCAAGTTCCTTCCACTGGATCCGATAACCAATTCGTGGACGACCTTACTCGCGAATTTCTGCTCGAAAGCCAGGAAGGCCTGGACCGCATGGAGCGGTGCCTTACTGATCTTGAAACACGCCCCGGCGATACGGAGCTGCTCGCCGAAATCTTCCGCTCCGTGCATACCATCAAGGGCACCACCGGCTTCCTCGGCTTCAGCCGCCTCGAGGCGCTCTCGCACGCCGGAGAAAATCTTCTCGGCCTGTTGCGTGAGGGTCAGCTCGAGGCCAACCCCGAGATCATCAGCGGCCTGCTCTCGCTGATGGATATTCTGCGCGGAGTTCTGCGCTCTATCGAGACCACCGGCGCCGAAGGCGAAAGCCAGCAACAGGACGCCGCCATCATTGTGCGTCTCGAGACCCTGCAGCGAGGCGAAGCCTCCGTTGCCGTCGCCGAGCCGGTTCTGGTTGCGGCCGAAGTTTCGGCGCCTGTGCACAAGCCGCGTAAACCGCATGCGCCCGGCAAACGTCCTTCGCGCCGCGCCACGCATGACCATCCAGGTGCGCCTCCCCCGGATTTGCCCGGCGAGGCAGGGCCGCCCAGGGAGATCGAAACAGCATCAGGGGACCGGGAACCAGGACCTCCATCCGCTCTCCCGTCAACCGATGTTGCCTCGATTCCCGCGCGGCCCGCGAAAGATGCACCCGGGCCCGCTGCGCCCGACGTTCAGGCCCCTTCCACTCCCGGCACCGCCGACTCCACGCTGCGCGTCGATGTCGAGCTGCTCAACCGCATGATGAATCTCGTTGGCGAGCTCGTCCTCACCCGCAATCAGATCCTCCAGGCGACCAGCGCCGACGCAGGCTTTGCTACCCTCGGCCGCCGCCTCGATATGGTCACCGCCGATCTGCGCGAGTCCGTCATGAAGGCGCGCATGCAGCCTGTCAGCCATGTCTTCTCGCGCTTTCCGCGACTGGTCCGCGACCTCGCCCTCGGCCTCGATAAAAAAGTCCGCCTCGAGATGGAAGGACAGGAGACCGAGCTCGACAAGAGCCTGCTCGAAGCTATTCGCGATCCCCTCACCCATTCCATTCGCAACTCCATCGACCACGGCATCGAGCCGCCCGATGTTCGGGTTGCCGCCGGCAAACCCGCCGAAGGCGTAGTCCGCCTTCGCGCCTGTCATGAAGGCAGCCACGTCATCGTCGAAGTCCACGACGACGGAGCCGGCATGAGTATTGAGAGGATTCGCCAGAAAGCGATCGAACGTCAGCTCATACCCCAGCAGCGCGCCGAGCAGATGAACGAGCGAGAAATCCTGCAGCTCATCTTCCTGCCCGGTTTTTCTACCGCGGAAGCCGTGACCAGCGTTTCCGGACGCGGCGTCGGCATGGATGTGGTCCGCACCAATGTTGAAAAAATCGGCGGCAAAGTCGAAGTCGACAGCCGCGCCGGCAAAGGCACGGTTCTGCGCCTGCGCATCCCGCTCACGCTCGCCATCATTCCCGCTCTCATCGTCCACAGCCGCGGACAGAACTTTGCCGTTCCGCAGGCTTCGCTCACCGAGCTGGTTCATCTCGCCACCGGAGAAACCGACAGCCGCATCGAGCGGATCGAGAACGCCGCTCTCTATCGCCTGCGCGGGCATCTGCTTCCGCTGGTCTTTCTGGATCGTCTGCTGCAGGAGCCGTCCCGCGAGCGGACCGCTCCCTGCGATATCGCTATTCTCAATGCCGATGGGCGCCGCTTTGGCCTGGTGGTCGACGGCCTCGCGGATCCTGAGGAAATTGTGGTCAAGCCGCTGGCTGCGGTCCTGCGCGAAATCGGCTTCTACGCCGGCGCCACCATCCTCGGCAATGGCGAGATGGCGCTGATCCTTAATCCAGGCGCGATCGCGCAACACGCCAATGTGAGCATGACGTCGGAAGCCGACGACACCGGCGAGGACAAAAACGCCGGGCGTAAAGACTTCCTCCTTGTAGAAACCGGGAGCCAGCGTGCCGCGCTGCCTCTGGAAACCGTGGTGCGCATCGAACGTATCCCGCGCTCACGCATTGAGCGCGCGGGCTCGCGTCCGGTCCTGCGCTTCGAGGGCACCCTGCTTCCTCTCGACGATGCGGCGTCCGCACTCATCGATGACAGCGGCAATCCCGATGCGCAGACCACCGTGGTCGTCTGTCGCGACGGCGAGCGCCATGTCGGCATGACCGTGTCGCAGGTCCTTGACGTCACTGGCGGCAAACAACTCGAAGAGGCAGGCTCCGGCTTTGCTGCCGACGGCATCACCCTTCTGCATGAGAAGGTCACCGGAATCGTCCGTCTCTCCGATATTCCGTCTCTCGATTCAGTTGCCGATTCCGCCCCCGCGGAATTCTGTCTGCCTGTGGAGGAAACACGATGAACGATGTCCATGCGAACCCCACTCAGGAAGTCTGCTCCGTAAAGGTGGGCGATACCCTGTTCGGCGTTCCCATTGCCCATGTACTTGAAATCCTGGGCAAGCCGGCGACTCAGCCCGTACCTCTCGCTCCTTATTTTGTGGGTGGCCTCGTGCACTATCGCGGCGAGGTTCTTACCGCGGTGTCGCTGCGCCGATTGCTTGGTATGGAGGCCGCCCAGTTTCCTGAAGACGTCCTTGTATTCGAGAACAGCGATGGCCTCTTCGGCCTCTTCGTCGATTCGGTTGGCGAAGTCCTTCATGTCTCACGCGCAGATCATGAGCCCAACCCAGCCACCCTCGAGGCGCGCCGGCAGGCTCTCTTCGATGGCGCCTGGAAGCTGAAGGACCGCCTTCTTGTCAGTCTTGAACCCGAGCGCCTGGACCCCATGCGCCTCGCCAGTTCCTTCCCGGCCTGAGGCAGGAGGGCAACGGAAAGGATCGCCATGCGCGCCCTCATCGTCGACGATTCACGTTTCATTCGCAACTATCTCCACTCGCTCTTTGCCGAGCACGGTGTGGAGTGCGTCGAAGCGGCAGATGGTAAGCAGGGCCTCGCCTGCCTCCACGACGCCGGGCCGTTCTCGGTCGCCCTCGTCGACTGGAATATGCCCATCATGTCCGGCTTCGAACTGCTCGAGGCCGCTCGCGCCGACCATTCTTTCGACGCAACCAGAATCGTGATGGTCACAACCGAGGCTGAAAATGACCACATCGAGGCTGCCCTTCTCGCCGGCGCGGATGAATACCTGGTCAAGCCCTTTGACGAAGCCGGACTCTTCGACAAGCTGCGCATGGCGGGAGTGGATGAACTATGACTCTGCCGCTCCCGACCCACTCCTCGCGCAAGATCCGTATCCTCCACATCGACGACTCCGCCGTCATGCGCAGCCTTCTGCGCATGGTCCTCGAACCCCAGCCCTCTGTTCAGATCGCCGCCACCGCGTCCTCGGGCCAGGAAGGTCTGGCGACGTTCGACCGCATCCATCCCGATCTGGTCCTGCTCGACATCGAAATGCCCGGCATGGATGGTCTCGAGGTGCTTTCCAGCATTCGCCGCGGCAATCGCAGCGTTCCCGTCATCATGTGCAGTACGCTCACCTCGCGCGGCGCTCGCATTACTCTCGAAGCTCTCGTCCGCGGCGCCACGGACTATGTCACCAAACCAGGTGCGCAGAGCGGCCTCCATCAGGGTGTGGAAACCCTCAGTCACGAATTGCTCCCCAAAATTTTCGCGCTTTTCCCTCCTGAAGCGCGCCCCAGCGCCCAGCCGGCGCCCGAAACGCCACGGCTGGCCCTTCCTCCCTCCTCTTCCCAGCCGCCCAAAATCCTGGTCATCGGCGTCTCAACCGGCGGCCCCGCCGCGCTGGAGCTTCTGCTTCCCAAAATCCCCGCCAGTTTTCGGCTGCCCATCCTCATCGTGCAGCATATGCCGCGTCTCTTTACCGGCCTCCTCGCTGAACGCCTCAACAATCTTTGCCCGCTCCGCGTCCGCGAGGCCGCCCCGGACTCCCGCGCGGAACCCGGCTGCATCGACATCGCCCGCGGGGACTGGCATCTGGAACTGGCTCGCGACATGCGCCTGCGCCTCAACCAGAACCAGCCGGAGAATTTCTGCCGGCCCTCCGTCGATGTCCTCTTCCGTTCCGCTGCCGCGGTGTGCGCCGGCCGTGTGCTCGCGGTCATTCTCACCGGCATGGGTTCAGACGGACTCCAGGGATCCCGCGCCATTCGCTCCGCCGGCGGCGTCATTCTCGCTCAGGATGCGGCCACCAGCGTCGTCTGGGGTATGCCGGGCTCGGTCGCCAATGCCGGCCTCGCCAATCGCGTCCTCCCCCTCGATGCCCTCCCCGCCGAAATCCTGCGCATCGCCGCTGTTCCCGTTCCGCATCCGCGCCCGGAGGCCATTGCCCTGTGAGCACTGCGTCTGCTCTCGACTACGAATATCTGCGCGGCGTGGTCATGCGCAATTCCGGCAACCAGGTTGACCCATCGCGCGACTATCTTTTCGAATCGCGCCTCCAGCGCCTGCTTCGCGAACGCGGCATGCAGTCCATCAGCCAGCTCGTTTCCGCCCTACGCTCCGAAGCCGGGCCTACGCTGCAGCGCTCCGTTGCGGAGGCCATGACCATCAACGAAACCAGCTTCTTTCGCGATACCTCCACCTACGACTACCTTCGCGAAACTCTGCTGCCGCCCCTGATCGAAAGCCGTCGCGATTTCCGCACGCTCCGCTTCTGGTCCGCCGCCAGTTCTTCCGGCCAGGAGGCCTACTCTACCGCCATCATGCTCCGCGAGCATTTCCCCCAGCTCGCCGGCTGGCGGATCGATATCCTCGGCACCGACCTCTCCGTCGAGATGGTCGAGCGCTCTGCCGCTGGCCGCTATCAGCGCATCGAGATCAACCGCGGTCTTCCCGCTCGCCTGTTGATCAAATATTTCGTCCGAACCGGCGACGAATGGGAGGTTCATCCTGACATCAAGCGTCTCTGCCGCTTTCAGCAACGCAACCTGTGTCAGAACGCCTTCCTCCAGGAGAGCTTCGACGTCATCTTCCTGCGCAACGTCATGATCTACTTCCCCCAGGAAACCCGCCGTCAGGTCCTCCTCACCATGCATCGCTCCCTCGCCCCCGACGGTGTCCTGTTCCTCGGGCTGAGCGAGCAGCCTCGTATGGACTCGCACTGGCAGACGATGCTCACCCCAAAAACCGTCTGGTACAAGCCCATTCGCCCCTGATCCAGATATTTGCCTGCCGTTCGCGCCCAGTGCCCCAGGGGCTCCCTACACCCGGTACCTGCGCCCCGGATTCAGTGGATCGTCTTCATCCTTCTCTGCATGTAATCCATCAGCAGGTATTCACCCAGCGTCTCCGGCGTTGTGAAATACGCCTTCCCCTTGCACATCTGCGTAACCTTCTGGACAAACTGCACCAGCCCAAAATCCGACGCCAGCATAAACGTATTGATCATGATGTTCTGCCGCTTGCATCGAGATACTTCTTCCAGCGTCTCACTCACCACCAGCGGATCGAGTCCAAAAGCATTTTTGTAAATCCGCCCATCCGGCAGCGTCAGCGCCGACGGTTTCCCGTCGGTGATCATCACAATCTGCTTCATGTCCTTGCGCTGCCGCGACAAAATCCGCTGCGCCATCCTGAGGCCCTCGCGCGTGTTGGTGTAGTACGGTCCCACCTTCACCCGCGCCAGCTGCGAGACCGGCAATTCCTCAGCAGAATCATGAAACAGCACCAGGGACAGCGTGTCTCCCGGATACTGGGTCCGGATCAGGTGCGCCATGGCCATCGCCACCTTCTTCGCCGGCGTAAATCGATCCTCGCCATAAAGGATCATCGAATGCGAGCAGTCCAGCATGACTACCGTCGCGCACGAGCTCTGATACTCGCTCTGGTGCACCTGTAAATCGCTGTACTCCATGTTCAGTGGCAGTGTCATTCCTTCACGCGCAATCGCACTCTTCAGCGTCGCCGCAGCGTCCAGGTTCAGCGTGTCCCCAAACTCATACGGCTGCGATCCGCCACTTGTCTCCACTCCCGTGGCAAAGTGCCGCGTGTCATGCCTGCCAAAATTCGATTTCCCCAGAGACCCCAGCAAATCCCTGAGCGTCCTGTATCCCAAAAAGTCGAGGCTCTTGTCCGTCACCTCAAATCGCGCGTCCGTCTCCCTGCCCGCTTTCCCCGCGTTGGGCGATGCCTGCGCCGGATCCTGCGACGATTCGGTCGAGATGTAGTTCTCCCTCTCCATTCGATCGATCAGCTTCTCGATCAGCTCATCCAGCTTTCCCTGCGCCGCCAACTGATCGATCTTCTGCTGCAGGCTCTCGTCGAATGCATCTCCCTGCTCCAGCGCCCGCCGGAGCGCCTCCTTCAGATCATCGAGGGTCTGATCCAGATCCTGAAACTCCGCATAGGGATTCTGAAATCCGGAATCCAGCAAATAATCCGACAGCGCCTTGAGCAAGTCATCCATGCTCATCTCGCTCGCCAAATCACCCGTGAACTTCGTGTACTTAACCGTCTTCATTTGCCGGCCGCCACTCGCATCTCGCGTCGCACTTCTACTCCCTGTCGGCTATTCCCATTCCCCGCTTTTAATTGAAGCTTCCTCTTCTGCTGCGCCGTGACTGCCACTGCTCATAATCCCGCTCCGGATCCGTCTTCTCCGCGCGTTCCGGCCTCTCCTGCGCCTTTTTTTGCGCGCTGAAGTTCCGCTCTTCGTTCCGACTCAGCCGCCGATGCGCACACATTCCCTCCAGCAGAAATTCAGCGGCAGCCGTTACCGTCTCCGGCCCATCCGCCGCCTTGACCCCCAGCGGGGCCAGTTTCTCCAACAGCCCCTGGATCTGCTTCAGCTCTTCCAGGGTCGCCTTCGCCGCCTGCGCATCCGAAATCTTCACCGTTCCGCCCAGGTTGAACCACTGCTCGATCTGTTGCGTATTCACATCGCCAAAATACCGATCGAATACCTTCCCAATCGCTGCGCGCACAATGTCCCGGACCACGGTGTCCGCGCCCTTCATCTCGCCTTCGTACTCAAGCTCCAGCTTGCCCGTGATCCCCGGCAGCGCCGTATACAAATCGCCCACTCGTAGCACGACCCGCGTCTCGCCGTGCAGCAGCGCTCGCCGCTCCGCGTTCGAAGTCGCCAGCTCCATCGTCGCAATCGGAAGCCGCTGGCTCACGCCGCTGCGCTTGTCCACCTTCTTATCCTCGCGCGCAGTGAACGCTACCTGCTCGATCACCTCGCGCATATATTGCGGAATGACGGTATCCGTCTCGCGATCGGTCCACGCCTCCTGCGCTGTGATCGCGATTCCCTCCTCCAGCGTCTCCGGATAATGCGTCCGAATTTCGGAGCCAATCCGATCCTTGAGCGGCGTCACAATCTTTCCGCGCGCCGTGTAGTCCTCAGGATTGGCGCTGAACACCAGCGCCACATCCAGCTCCAGCCGAACCGGGTAGCCCTTAATCTGCACATCGCCTTCCTGCATGATGTTGAACAGCGCCACCTGAATTTTTCCCGCCAGGTCCGGCAGCTCGTTGACCGAGAAAATTCCCCGATTCGCCCTGGGCAGCAGCCCGTAGTGCATGGTCATCTCGCTGGCCAGGTCGTGACCGCCTCGCGCGGCCTTAATCGGATCCAGATCTCCGATGAGATCGGCCACCGTCACATCCGGCGTCGCCAGTTTCTCCACGTAGCGATCCTCGCGCGACATCCATCCGAGCCGGGTCGCATCACCCTGCTCCACAATGAGGTCGCGGCACCGCCGGCACAATGGCATATAAGGATTGTCCCGAATCTCGCAGCCCGCCACATACGGCATGTGCTCGTCCAGCAGCGCGGTCAGGGCTCGCAGAATCCGGCTCTTCGCCTGCCCGCGCAGCCCCAGCAGAATGAAGTTCTGCCGCGAAAGCACCGCATTCACAATCTGCGGCACGACTGTGTCTTCATATCCAATAATTCCCGGAAACACGGCCTGCTTCGCCTTCAGCCGGCAAATCAGGTTTTCGCGCATCTCGTCCTTCACCAGGCGGGTGCGCAGCCGCGTCTCGCCATACTCCCGGCTCCCGCGCAGCTCGCCCAACGTTTGTGGCAGATGCGCTGCCCGTACATGTTCCCCTCGGCTGGGTGTTATCGGTCGAGTTGCCATCGAATACTCCCGTCCTCTTTGGTTGCGTCCCGTCTGTCCTTGTCGGTGTCGAAAAGGTGTCTGTCTATTGGACGCCCGTGGGTGCCCACCGTCGCAGCGTCTTTTATGGCTTGCTTCTCGCTGTCTGCTTTCTGCTGACCGCTGGCCGCTTTTCCCGACCGCTGCCCTCAGTGTATGGGGAAGCCGGATTGCGCCGCTCGCCCCACGTTTTCTTTCGCCCGCAGCCGTGGCAGCATCTCGTTATAAAAGTCCCGCAGCTTCGCGGTCCGATCCGCATCGGAACGGCTTGCCAGCAGTTGCTGCTTGAACCCCAGGTCCGACGGCAGAGCATCGGCCAGCTGAAAGGCCACCGGCAGGTTCAGATCCAGATGCATCGCCGGCGCCTGAATCCCCGCCAGATGCAGGGTCGCAAAATGCAGCGCCGCGCAGTCCTCCCGGTCCATCCGCGTCGACCCGGATCCCTCATCCTCAAAAAACTCCACATCGGCCTGCAAAAATGTTCGCGACTCGTCCAGCCCTTCGATCTCGAACCGCTGCACGCCTTCGCACAAAATGTCCATCTTCCCGTCTTTGTAACGCTCCAAGACCCGTGCGATCTTCGCCGTGCATCCGATGATTGCCATCTGATCCCCATCCGAACGCACGACGCCAAACGCCGTGCTGTCCGCCAGACACTCCGCCACCATTTCGCGATAGCGCTCTTCAAAAATGTGCAGCGGCAGCGCCGCTCCAGGAAAAAGCACCAGGTCCAGGGGGAACAACGGAATTCTCATGATCGAATCATTATGCCCGTACCGCGTCCGCCCGTCTTGCACAGCTCTATTCCTGATTTCTTCAACGCGCGGTGCGAGTCAGATACCCGATGCCTGTGCTCGGTACCCTGCTCCCTGTACCCTGCATTACTCCGGCATCTCCATGTCATCCAGCATCGCCTGCATCTCCCGCGCCGCGTGCTGATTTCCCGTCCGCTTCGCGCACGCCAACCCGTCTACCAGCTTCTGCTTCGCATCCGCCGCACGCCCCGCCTTCGCCAGCGTCTGCGCCGCCATAAAATACCCCGCCGTGTAGTCCGGATGATCCGTCAGCAGTTGCGCGAATTCCGTCAGCGCCGCCTCCGTTTCGCCCCGGCCGCCGTACTCCATCGCCAGCCCATACCGCGCAAAGGCGTTTTTCGGATCCTGCTCCAGGATCTCCTTCAAGCTTGCAACTTTATCCATACCTCTCCCGTCAACGAGTGTTTTCCTGTGCCACTCTCATGATTTCCTGGCTTGGGCCTCGTGTGCAAAGTCTCGTCTGCATCCCAACGCCGCTTCTCGCCCGCGTAACCGCCCCGGTCCGATTTTCGATTGTCAGCCCCGTTCTCACGGAATATCTTGAATACCGAAGCCGGACCGATGGTTCCACGGTTCCGCAAATTGATCCAGCCACATCCGGTTCCAGGGGAGTACTTACAATGCCTGTCCTTCGAGCGCCCGCGTCTCGTCGCGCTCTTTGTCTTGCTCTGCCTGTCGCCCTTCTTTTCTCGTCGGCGACTGCTCTCCCGGCCCAGTCCGATCCAAAGCCGGCTACTGCTCCTGGGCAAACGACCCAGACGCCCGCACCCGCCGCCAGCGCACCCACCCTCGCCACGACCGTCGACGAAGTCTCCCTCGACCTCGTTGTCCGCAACAAGAAAAGCAAGCCCATCCTCGACCTCAAGGCATCCGATTTCATTGTTACGGATAACGGCGCCCCCGTCAGCCTGAGCGATCTCCACCTTGTTACCGGCCAGGGAGCCTCCGACCACCTCGTTACGTTTCTCTTCGACCGCCTCGATCCGTCACCCGCCAAAACCGCCCGCGAAATCGCGGCTAAAATCATCAAGGCCATCCCCGACAGGGGCTATACATTCGCCGTTCTGCAGATGAACGGCCGCCTACGCCTCGTCCAGTCTTACACTGACCATCGCGAGCTCATCGACAAAGCCATCCTTAGCGCCACCACAACAACCCAGGGCACAGAAGCCGGCCTGAGCCCCGCCGAAAAGGAACTCATCGCCGCCGCTCAGGGCGATTCGCTGTCCGTCGACTCCGCCGAGCGCGCCCGCGCCAAACTGCTCGTCTCGGGCCTCGAAGAATCACAGCGCATCCTCGAAGATCAGCACGCCTATCCCTCCCTCTCCGCGCTCCTCGCCCTGGCCCGCACCCAGCGCCAGATCACCGGCCGCAAGCTCGTCGTCTATTTCGCTCAGGGATTCAACGCCGATTCCGATGCTCGCGACACCATCAAATCCGTCGTCGGTCAGGCCAACCGTGCGGGCGTCACGATCTGCGCCGTCGATGCCGATGCCTACGACAAACAGGTCAACGACCGCATGATGGGCGCTATGGCCATGGCCGGCAGCGGCGGCGGAGTTGGCGCCACGATGCACGCCGCCACCTCTCTCGCCGACAACGGCTATGGCCGTGGCGGATCCGGCCCACCCATCGGCCAGGTCCTCGATGCCGCACAAAATATGTCGAGCCTCGAATTCGACAGCATGGACCAGTACAAGAGTCCGCTCATCAATCTCGCTGACGGCACCGGCGGCATCTACATCAAGCCCGGACATGACAGCAAACGTCCGCTGCAGCAACTGCATGACGACCTCACCAGCTACTACGAAGCCTCCTATACTCCCTCCATCAAGAAATACGACGGCCAGTTCCGCCCCATCGAAGTTCATCCCGTCCGCAAAGATCTCATCGTCCGCTCCCGCTCCGGTTACTTCGCCATCCCTCCTGAGAACGCCTCAGGCATCCGTCCCTTCGAAGTACCCCTGCTCGCTCTCCTTGACAATCCAACCCTGCCCACCGATCTCCCCCTGCGCACCTCCGTCCTCCACCTCGGACACCTGCCCGACGGCAACACCGGCTCCCTCACCGTCCAGATCCCCTTCTCCGAACTCGAGGCGCATGAGGACGCCACCACCCACCTCTCCGCAGTTCACGTCTCCATCGTTGCCCTCATCAAGAATGAAAAAGGCGACGTCCTTCAGCGTTTCAGCGAAGACCTGCCTCTGCACGAAGCGCCCGACGTGCTCCGCAGCGACCGCATCCAGGTCGTAACCATGCAACGTCACTTCACCGCCGAGCCCGGCTCCTACACGCTGGAAACCGTCGCCCTCGATCGCATCAGCAACAAGGCCGGCGCAAACCGCACTGCCTTCACCATCGATCCCGTTCCGCCTGGTCCGTCTCTCAGCGACATCGCCCTCGTCCGCACTGTCGAGCCCGTGCACGAGGAGACCGAGTCCTTTGAGCCCATGCGCTACGCCAATGGCCGCATCATCCCCGATCTCAGCGCCGAGCTCCCGGAGAAAACCCGGAGCCTCTCCGTCTTTTTCATGGTGCATCCTGTCGCCGGCAGCGCCACCCAGCCAAAGCTCGAAATGCAGATCATCCGCAACGGCGAACCACTCGGCACCATGCCCCTCGAACTGCGCAAAGTTTCTGAAACCGGCGCGGCCATTCCCTACCTCGGCACCATCCAGGGCCACGTCTTCCCGCCCGGTAACTACCAGGTCAAAGCCATCCTGAATCAGGATGGACATACCGCGTCCAGCACTACCTCTTTCTCCGTTGAAGGCACCATCGCCGCCTCCACGGCGCCCGCGGCATCCTTCACCGCGACTTCAGAAGCCAGCTCCGACCAGCACCTTACCGCCAACGCCGTCGTTGCCGGCAGCCAGTTCGTCATTGCCAGCCCCACCAACCCCGTTGCGCTTCCCACTGAGGCCGAAATTCACGACACCATCGAAGCCGCGCGCCAGCGCGCCCTCGCCTGGTCTGAAACATTGCCGAATTTCTTCTGTGTCGAAACCACGGATCACTCCGTCGACCCCTCCGGCCACGGTGACTGGCACCACAAAGACACGATGATCCAGATCATGCGCTACATCGATCACAAGGAGTCGCGCACAACCCTCGAGCTGAACGGCCAGCGCAGCAGCGTCGAAGCCGACGACCTCGACTTCGCCCACTCCGTCGGCGAATTCGGTGGAATGTTCCAGCTCGTCTTCGATCCTTCAGCCAAAGCGAACTTCACCTGGAAAGAATCCGACGTCCTCGACGGCCAGCCGGTTCAGGTCTTCGGCTTCAAGGTGGACATGGCCAACTCCAACTTCGACCTCACCGGCCTCAACAACCGTCAGCACGCTGTTGGCTTCCACGGCCTCGTCTACCTCGACACTGCCACCCACAGCGTTCGCCGCATCACCATCGATGCCGACGATATTCCCGAGAACCTGCTGGTCCGCGCCTCCAGCATCTCGGTCGACTACTCCTGGGTCACCATCAATAACCACGACTACCTCATGCCCCTGCGTGGCGCTATCAGCCTTCGCGAGGGCAAGCATCAAGCCGTCCTCAACGAGTTCGACTTCCGCAACTATCGCCGCTTTGGCGCCCAGGTCCGCATCCTCAGCAAAGAAGAATCCAAAGCCCTGCCCCCCAGCTAGCCTGCTGATTCTCAGCTAGCCGTTCTCTTTCGCTGGCCGCTTTTTGGCCAACCACTTTTTAGCTGACCAGCGAACCCTGTACCCTGTGTACAGAGGAGAATTCCTGCTCATGGACCTGAATGGCCCCGCGTTGCCAGCGCGCAGTGTAACCAACTCGCAATCGGAAATGACCGAGCTGATCCTGCCGAACGACACCAACACACTGGGCAACCTGCTCGGCGGCCGCCTCATGAATTTCATCGACCTCGTCGGCGCCATGGCCGCCTACCGCCACGCCCGCAGCCACGTCGTCACCGCCTCCATGGAACACATCGACTTCATCGCTCCCGTTCACGTGGGCGACCTGATTATCCTCAAGTCTTCCGTGAACCGCGCCTTTAAAACCTCCATGGAAGTCGGCGTGAAGGCCTGGGTCGAAAACACCATCGCCGGCGTCCATCATCATGTTGCCTCGGCCTATCTCACCTTTGTGGCCATCGATCCGCAAGGGCGCCGCGTTCCAGTCCCGCCCCTTGAGCTGCTGTCCGATGAAGATAAGCGCCGTTTCGAAGAGGCTGGACAACGACGGGCAACGCGCGAGGCGGAAGCTCGCCGCCGCCACATCCCGAAATTCGAGCCTGCCAAAATTTAATTGCCATCGGCTATCAGCCACCCGCTACCAGCGACCCGCTTCGGACCTGTACCCTGAACGTATGGCTGCTCATCCGCACACACCGCCTCCCCCCACCTCCCTCCCCGGCGTCAAAACCATCGTCGCCATCGGATCCGGTAAAGGCGGCGTCGGCAAAACCACCCTCGCCGTCAATCTCTCCATCGCCCTTGCGAAACTCGGCCACCGCACCGGCCTCATCGACGCTGATATTTACGGACCCAACGTCCCGCTCATGATGGGGTCGAGCCAGCAGCCCCGCATCCTCGCCAATAATCAGATCGAGCCTAACCTTGCGCACGGAGTCAAAGTCATCTCCATCGGCTTCATCTCTCCAGGCGACAAGCCCCTCGTCATGCGCGGCCCCATGCTCCACCAGATCATTCGCCAGTTTCTTCAGCAGGTTGAATGGGGCGAGCTCGACATCCTCCTCGTCGATCTCCCGCCCGGCACGGGCGACGTGGTCATCTCGCTCGTTCAGACCGTTCCGCTCACCGGCGCCGTCGTCGTCTCCACCCCCTCCGACGTCTCGCTGCAGGACGCGCGCAAGGCTCTCGAGATGTTTCACCAGGTCAATGTTGAAATCCTGGGCATCGTTGAGAACATGTCGCATTTCACCTGCCCCCACTGCCATCATGAAATCGACATCTTCTCCCGTGGCGGCGCGGAGCGTACCGCAAAACAGTTCAACATCCCGTTTTTAGGATCGGTCGAGCTCGTCCCCGAAATCCGCCATGGCGGCGATACCGGTCTGCCCATTGCCCTCGCCGGACCCGATTCTGCTCTCGCTGCACCCTTCTACGCGATCGCCAGTCGCTTAGCCGATCAAGCCCTCGCACAAGCCGCCAAAACCGAAAACATCATCGAGATCAGTTGAAGGGGCGGTAAGGCCAGCGCCGTCGGCGCGGCCCGTCGAGCGAAATACGCGGTTAAGCGGGAACGTACGTCAACCGAATCAGATCCTCGGCGATCAGGTCGCTGCCCACCAGGTGGAGCGGGGGCCGGGGGCAGGCGAAGAATGGCGCCCCGCTGCCAAGCACGACGGGGTGGAGGTAGAGTCGATACTCATCGATGAGGCCGGCCTCGGTCAGGCTTCGCGCGAGAACGGGACCGCCAACGTCAATCTCGCCATCCAACTCGGCCTTCAGCCTGTGTATCACCGTCTCGAAGTCATCCGCGATCAGCGTGGCATTGGGGCCAACTGACTTGAGCGAGCGCGACACGACCCACTTGGGCTGGCTCCGCCACGCCACGGCGAAGTCGCGCTCCTCCGCATCCCAGTCAGGAAGGTCTTCGTCCCAATAACGCATGATCTCGTACAGGCCGCGACCATAGAAGCAGCCGGTCAGGCCACGCACATGCTCAACGAAGTGACGAAAGGCCTGGGGCACAGGCGGTCCCAACTTCATGTGGTCGACGTAGCCATCCAGAGACTGGTTCATTCCGAAGACAAGTTTCACCATGCTGGAAATCTCCCCTCGCGTTCTTCAGAATAGTTGGTGCCGATGTCGCGCGGAAATGAGAATGAACACGATCTGCGCACCGCATTGCCGGTGCGACCAGGTGGCGGAGGTCCCGCTTCGGAATTCGGAGATTCAAGCCCTCGGGCTTCGGTTTCGGCTGGAGACAGTTCTCCTGGCTGGCGGCTCTTTGCCGCACCGTGCTACGCTGGCAAAATCGGAGGCATCCGTCATGTCCCGCTACTCCCGCCGCGATTTCATCAAAGCCACCGCCGCTGCCGGTGCCGCCGCCACCCTCTCCACTGTCCCGCTCTCTGCGGAAACTCGCCGCGCCACCGACTACGTCACCCTCGGCAAATCCGGTGTCAAAGTCACGCGTCTCGCCTTCGGCACCGGCACCAATAATGGAGCGGTCCAGCGCGACCTCGGCCAGGACGGCTTCAACCGTCTCGTCCGTTACGCCTACGACCACAACATCCGCTTCTTCGAGACCTCCGACTCCTACTACGACATGCACCGCATGCTCGGCATCGCCCTTAAGGGCCTCCCGCGCGACACCTATCAGCTCATGACCAAAGTGACGACCGAAGAATCCAACGATCCCCAGGCTCACATCGACGAGTTGCGCCGCCAGATCAACTCCGAGTACTTCGACATCGCGCTCCTCCACTGGCAGCACGTCGGAGACTGGCCCAGGGTCAGCACGCGCTGGCAGGACGGTCTCGTCAAAGCGCAGGATCGCAAAGCCGTCATCGCGCGCGGCGCTTCCGTCCATGGCCTCCCCGCTCTGCGACGCGTTCCCGACTTCAACTGGCTTCAGGTGGCGATGATTCGTGTCAACCATAACGGCACCCGCATGGACACCGAGATCGCCGACGGTCCCGGCCGCGGCAACGTTCCTGAAGTCGTCGATCACGTCCACCGCGCTCGCGCCGCAGGCATGGGCGTTATCAGCATGAAGCTTGCTGGAGAAGGCCAGTTCGGCCACGAAGACCGCCAGAAGGCCATGCGCTTCGCCTTCCAGAACGCCAAAGTCGACTCGGTCACGGTTGGCTACAAAAGCACCCAGGAAATCGACGAAGCCATCGACAATCTCAACCAGGCACTCGCATAGAAGCAGCGAGCTGACAAGCGGTTAGCTATAGAGCCGGTTGGCTAAGGTCCGGCCAGCGAAGAAGCGGTCAGCGGAAGGCGGCCTTGAGCTAACCGCTTCACCAGCGAATCGCTTCTCAGCTGCACTTCATCAGCACGCACGTGATGTCATCATGTTGCGCAGCGTTTCCCGCAAATCGCGCCACATCCGCCAGAATCGCATCCAGCAGCGCCTGCGGCGCCATCTGCGCGCCCCACCGCAGCATCACCAGAAACCGTTCTTCGCCATACTGTTGCTGCGCAGGATTTTCCGCCTCCACCACGCCATCTGTAAACGCCACCAGCCAGTCTCCGATCTCCAGCGTCACCTCGGCCGACTGATAGGGCACTCCATCCATGATTCCCAACGGCATCCCGCCCACGCTCAGACGTTCAACCGCTCCCGACTTTCTCAAGACCATAGGTTCGTTGTGTCCTGCGTTCACATACGTCAGCCTGCGCAGGTCCGGCTTGTATTCCGCAATAAAGGCCGTTGTGAACCGCCGTCCATTCTGGCTGTTGCTGCACGCATACCGGTTGATCCGCCCCACCAGATCCGTCAGTGACCCCGGCGCATCGCTCAGCGTCTTTAAGCTGGCCTGGAAAGTTGCCATCAGCATCGCTGCCGGCACACTTTTCCCCGCCACATCGGCGACTGCCATCAGAAAACTTTGCCCCTCCGACCCCGGCCGCGCAAACACATCGTAATAATCGCCAGCCACCGTGTTCGCGGGCCGCGTCGCAAACGCAATCTCCAGTCCCGGCACCGCCGGAGCCACAGCCGGCAGCAGCCACGCCTGAATCTCTTTCGCGATCTGCAGATCGCGCTTCATCACCACGCGATCGCCCACCTCCATCATCAGCAGCGCAAACATCAGCAGCCCGCCCAGAAAAGGCAGCCACGTCGTATCCAGTTCCGCTGAGCCGGTTTTTGTATGCCAGCTGAATTCGCTCGACGGAAAGAAAATCAGCACCAGCGCCAGCAGCAGCAACAATCTCTTTGCCGGTGACAGCTTCTCCAGAAACGCCCAGAACACCTGCTTCGCGATCGAGAAAAAATGGTGATGTCCGGCAACGCCCGCGGCGCGCTCCGTATCCACCTCCTGCGAATACAGGCGATAGCTGGTCCGCGCATCCGCACGAAACTGTCCCCACAACTGGTTCACCTGCATGCCTTCGGTCACGCGCAGCCAGAAACGCCCGACGCTCTCGCCGAATGTCGGCCCTTTCACCCGCTGTTGTCCCCTCGCGGCCATCCGCCAGGTCCCCTTTCCTCGTAACCAATCTGCTTTTCAACTAAGGATACGCAAATCACGACGCGCAGTTCTCCGCATCGATCCAGTGCAACGCTATTCTCTATTGGCTACTCCCTGGCTATTCCCTGTTTCCCAGCTCTTACATCACTCATTCACACAGCCCCGTTACGTTAGCCATGACGGAGGAGCCATGCCCACAGAAAACGCCGACCTCGATCAAATGCAGAAAGCATACAAGGACGCCGTGGAAGAATGGATCGCCGCGATCCGCCGGGAAGAAGCCCTGGCTTCCGTCGACCACTCCGTAGCGGAAATCGATAAGTGGGAAAACGCCGATCTGGACGAAGAAGAAGCCCGCAACAAAACTAAAGAAGCGAAGAAGGCCTACGAAGACGCCCTTCGCGAAAAGTTCTTCAACTTCTAACCGGCATTCCACGCGCCAACGCTGAACGCTCCCCTACTGGCTATTCCCTGGTCCCTGCCTTTCAGCATTTCGCAGCGCCGTCTTCGCCTCTTCATCCTCAGGGTCAATCTTCACCGCCTCCTTCGCCAGCGCCAGAGCCTGCGCGCCCTGGTGTTGCCGCAGCAGCGCCCTGATCGCCTGGACGCGACTCAACGCCGCCGCCTGTTCCACATGGAATCCCGCATCCCCATTCCGATACACGAACACGCTGTCCTCGATGGTCTCCGCGGGCAGCATTCCCTGAAATTGCCGGTAAGGATTGTCCGCCCCACTCGGCCACTCGCACCCGCTCAAATCTCCCGCGCTGATAACCACCGCCCCATGGATCACCGGCGGCACAATATCCGCCCCACCCAGCCATCCCGTATCCGCTGTCGGCAAAGCATGACACTTGATTCCGTAGACCGCCGGATCCACCTCCGGCCGCGCAAAATATGCGAACCAACATTCCTCGCCCGCATGCCGATCCTGCCACGCCTTCACCTGATACAGCTGCTGTGCCCAGTCCACATTCGCATCGCTCAGCAGATTGTGTGTATTCTTCGCGCCGCCCCACGCCTCATTCGCGTACGCCATCTGCTGCGGATAATTCATCAGCGATGAAGCAAGATGCACCACGACCAGCGCACCCATCACCCACGCCCACGTCCGTGACCGCACGCCGAGCGCCAGCACTCCCGCTCCCGCGAAAATCGCCGCCAGCGCATACAGCACCAGTATGTGGCGTGCCCCAATGTCGATGCCGCTCGCCATCGCGATCACCAGATAGACGGCGCCGGGGGACAACACGTAAAAGACCTCCCGCGCGCGGCCCATCTTCCCTGTGACCGCCGCAAACAAAGCCAGTGCATTCAGCGCCAGCAGCCCCAGCGTCGTCTTGATCAAAATCACCGCCGGGAAATACCACCACTGCCCGTGCGCATAGACCGTGCCCAGCGCGAATGTCGGATAGAACTCCGCCATCCGCTTCACGTCCACCATTCCCATCAGATACGACTCGGGCAGCAGATGAAACCGCGCCACCCCCATCACCACCGCCGCATTCCATTTCGAAAGCGGCGCCGCATAATCGGCCAGCGATGTGCTCAGCGCCAGCCCCTCTGGCCGCGCCGAATAGCGGAATGCATAGAAGCACCACAGCAGGCCTGCTGCGATCAGCACGATGGCCGCAAAGCCGCTGACCATCCGCACTGCCTGCTGTGTACGGCCACCCCACCGCGCCGCCATCACCTCCCCAATCATTACGGGCAGCAGCATTGGAGCAAGCAGGATGCCCGAGTGCTTGGTTGCCGCCAGCAGCCCCGCTGCCAAACCGGCAAGCAAGAGCTGCCCGAGTGTCGGCTTCCGCACAAACCGGTAGAACATCCAGATCGACAAGAGGAAAAACAAAGTGACGCCCACGTCCGTCGTCACCAACGCCGAGTGCGCCATGATGTTCGGGTCGAACACAACCAGCGTCATGGCGATCAGAGCCGCGCCTTCGCCAAACCACTCCCGCGTGGCGAAGAAAACGGTCAGCGACAGGCCCCACGCCAGCAGACCCGCCGCCATGCGCATGCGAAACACCAGCCGCTGGCTCGCGCCGTCGTTATGCGCCAGCCAGTCCCGCCCATCCAGATACGCTTCCTTCTTGAAATCCCACCCGTGCTGCGGAGGAACCCACAAGTCCTCACCCAGCAGCGGCACGGTAGCCAGCAACTTGACCAGCGGCGGATGCTCCGGATTCAGCCCGTAATCGCCGGTCTTCCACATCATGTATCCGGCGAACATATGATCGCCTTCGTCGAACGTCAGTGACTCGCGATGCACCGCCGCAAGCACCAGCGCCGCCTGCACCAGCAGCAACCCACACACCGCCGCCCACACCACAATGGGCGGGAGAACTCTGCTCTCCACCCGCGCCATCGGTAAACCCTGCGCGACCGCAAATTTCCTCATCGGACGAGTGTACCGGCAAGTTTTACTGCGAAAGCCAGTCCGAGATCACAGAAGGCCCGGGACGGTTAAAGAGCCACCGTCTACCAGCTATCCATCCGCCGAACGCTCGTCTCGCGCGGCAATAGAAATCCAGCTGCGATCAGCCAGATAAATCCAGGAAACCGGGTCAGCGGCACCAGAAACACCGCCTTCGGCAGGATCAGATTCAACCAGCTCAGCTCGCCCATCAATCCCAGCGCGATTCCCGTCCACGCCAGCCACGTCGGCAGCTTCTTCATCAGCAGCGCCGGCACCGAGATTCCGGCGATCAGTAATCCCAATGGCACTGAGTACCCCGGCCCACCTGCCGCGAACCCGAAATAGTAGAAGACCTCCGTCACCGCCGCGTCCTGGGCCACCCCAGGCTGCGCCAGAGCCCATAGCGAAAACGCCGACACGAACATGCTGAACGCCGTGGCGAACCCGCCAAACAGCGCAATGTTCACGCCCGCCGCCCGCACACCCAGAAACCGCATCTGGTTCACCATTGTCGCCGTGAAAATCCCCAGCACGATCGCCGCTCCAAAGTGGAAAAACGCACACAGCATCACGGCGTGTGCCCGCGCCTGGAAAAACGCCATCAGTGTCGTCACCGGCTCCCATGGTCCCGGGAAATACGGCTTCGCGCTGAAGCTGGTTACAAAATAGAGCCCCGTGCAGAACAACACCATAAAGATCGTCGCCAGCACGCCCGCCGGCGGCCCCTGATGCCGCACCCGCGGCGCTTCCCCTGCTGGGCTCGATGAACTCATCGGATTCCTCACTTCCTTCGATTTCGTTCCACTTCATAATCGTTCTACTACAGAATGATTCATATCTGCAATACTTGACCGCATGAAATCGACAAGCCGCAAAGAAAAACCCGGCCCTCCCGCTCCTCGCGGCTCATTCGGGGCGGCCTTTCTGCTCGCCCAGCTCGGGAGCCACGCCGCGCGGAGTTTCGCCGAACGGCTCGCGAGGCTCCGGCTCATCCCGGCCCATTCCGGCATTCTGTACCTGGTTGATGCCACGCCCGGCCTTACCCAGCAAGCGCTGGCCAACCGGCTGGGCATGGTCCCCAGCCGCCTCGTCGCTTTGCTCGATGAGCTCGAGGCACTCGGCCTCACCCAGCGCCGCGTCAGCGCCGGCGACCGTCGCCGTCATGAGCTCGTCCTCACGGAAAAAGGAAAGAAGACCCTCACCGCCATCGGCGATGTCTCCCGCGAACATCAGCGCGCCCTGCTCGCCGCCCTCACCGACCAGGATCGCGAGCACCTCGCCACACTTCTCCAGCGCATCGCCGACCAGCAGGGCCTCATCCGGAACGTCCACCCCGGCTACAAAACTCTCCGCCCCGCCAGATCGCCGACCGGCTCGTAGCCAACTCATTCCCGACCGCCCGATACCGGCCGCCAGCCAGGAGCGGTCTCAATCCATCCGCAACACCCGCATTGGATGAACTGACGCCGCCCTCCTCGCCGGCAGATAAGAAGCCAACAGCGCCGCCGCCATCAGCACCACCCCGACCGACGCGAATGCCAGCACATCGAGCGCGCGCACGCCGAACAGCATGCTCTGCATCGCACGGCCCACAAAGTATGCGCCCACCAGTCCCAGCACCAGTCCCACAGCCGCCAGGATCGCACCCTCCCGCACCACCAGCCTCACCACCCGGCCTCGCGTCGCACCCAACGCCATCCGCAACGCAATCTCGTGCGACCTCTGCGCGACAGAGAACGCCATCACCCCATAGATTCCGAGCACTGCCAGAAACAGCGCCACCGAGGCGAACGTCCCAAACAGGATCAGCGTGAACCGCTCATCCGACATGGTGTCGCTGCGAATCTGATCCATGGTCTGCGGTTGCGCCAGCGCAATGTCCGGATCCACCGCATGCACTGCCGCCGCGATACTCTTCTGCATGGCCAGCGGTTCCTCCGCCGTCCGCACTCCAAATCCAGCCGACGGCCATGGAATCTGCCAGAAAGGAATCAGCATTTCCGGCCGGATATCGCGTTGATCCGCTGAATGCACGTCGTGATACACCCCGATAATCTGCCACTCCTGCGGTGGTCCCAGCTTCTGCTGTCCAGGAATCAGCTGCTCCACCGAAATCTGCTGCCGCAGTGGATCCTTCCCCGGAAAGAACTTTTTTACGAAGCTTTCGTTCACCACCATCACCTTGATGCTCGCCGCCGTGTCCTGATCGTTGAACTCACGTCCCTTGACCAGGTGGATGCCAAACGTCGAAAAGTAGTCTGGTGTCACCATCCCGAATCCCCCGCCCGGCCGCTGCGATGGATCCGCATACGTGGGGCCACCCACAATGGTGAAGGGCATCCCGAACCCCGCCCCATAAAGAGGCATCCCCGTCATCGCCGACGCATGCTGCACGCCTGGCACCGCGTCGATCCGCGACAATATGTCACGGTAATAAGCACTAATCTGCTCGGGATCCTTCGACCGCGAATCCGGTACCGGTAAATAAAATGTCAGCACGTGATCCGTCTTCACGCCCAGGTCCACGCGCGTCAGGTTCCAGAAACTGTGAATCGCCAGCCCCGCTCCCGCCAGCAGCACCAGCGCCAGTGTGAACTCCCCCACCACCAGAATCCGCCGCAAGCGATGCTTGCCTGCGCTCGTCCCGGTGCGTCCGCCTTCCTTCAGAGCCTCAGCCGGATCGATCCGCGATGCATACCAGGCGGGGGCCGAGCCCGCGAGCAATCCCGCCACCGTCGTCGCCACCACCGTAAACAGCAAAATAGGAACATTCAGGCGAAGGTCGGCCTCGTTGGGCAGGGTCCCCTGCGGCATCACTGCGATCAGTCCCTGCAGCATGCCGTAACCCACCCCCACGCCCAGCACTCCTCCGGCCAGCGCCAGCAGCACGCTCTCTGTTAACAGCTGGGTGAAGATCGTCTTTCGCCCCGCACCCAGCGCGCTCCGTACCGCCATTTCCTTCTGCCGCGTCATACCCCGCGACAAGAGCAGGTTCGCCACATTCACGCACGCGATCAGCAGCACAAATCCCACAGCACCCAGCAACATCCACAGCATCTGGATACGCTCTTTGGGCAGGAAATCGTTCTTCAGCGGCTCGACATAGGAGTCCCACCCCTTATCGCTTTTTGGATAAACCTCGGCGATGTGCTTCGTGACCGCGTCCATATTCTGCTGGGCCTGCTTCACCGTCACGCCAGGTTTCAGCCGCCCCATCACCAGTAGCCAGTGAAAATCGTGATTTTTCTGTTCCGGTTTGAAAACCAGTGGCACCGTTAACTGGCTCTGTCCACGATCTGCATCCCCGGGACGCTGGATTCCCACGACCGTGTACGGCTGGCCATCCAGCCGCAGGGTCGTGCCGATAATGTTTTTGTTCGCCCCGAGCTTCAGCCACAGCTTGTGGGTCAGGATCGCCACGTGCTCGTGGCCCGCGACACCCTCCTCCGGCAAAAAGTAGCGCCCCAAAAACAGCGGCTCACCCTGCATCTGCAACATCGTCGGTGTCGTCATTGTCGCCTGCAGATACTCTGGCTGATCCCTGGTCGCTACATTGAAACTCTGCCCGCTCCACGCGCTCAGGTCGGAGAACACTGCGTTCTGCTGCTTCCAGTCCAGGAAATCACCCGCCGACACCCCGTTGTGGTAGGTCTGAATCTTCGACCACACCATCACCAGTTGATTCGGCTCTGGAAACGGCAGCGGCGCGAGCAGCGTCGCATAGTCGACGGTGAAGATTGCCGTGTTCGCGCCAATTCCGAGCGCCAGCGTCAGCAATACCGTAAAGATCAGCCCAGGATTCCGGCCCAGCATCCGCAAACTGAAGCGAAGGTTTTGCAGCAGCGTTTCCATAATGACCTCGGCCAGGACACACTCCGGGGTGCCCCGTGCGTGATGTTACGCACTGTAACACCTTCCTGTTCCCTCAAAATGTGCGCATTCGTCACAAGTACAAAGGAAACGACGCCCAGGAGCGGCATACCGTTCAACTGAACATCGGTTTTCGCGCCGACGCTTCTTTGCCGACCGCCCTTTTTAAACTGACCGGCCTGCAGCCAGCCGGGCGATCGCTGTCCTTCTACTTGTCGTGCAGCAGATTCTGCCCCACCTTCGGATTCTTTGCCGTCCCTGTGACTGCAATTGGCACCTCCGCCCCCGCATCCTTCTTCCTGAAAAAAGGAGTCAGCGGCTTCAGCAGCATCGCCTTCCATCCCGTCGCTGCGTGCGAGATTCCCTTCTGCAGCGCGACCGTCCCTGTCAGGTGAATCCGCGTGTCCAGCAAATTAAAGGTCCCGTGGAGATGCGCATCGGCACCCGGCACCCGCGAATGAATGTCGGGAAAATGCGCAATCCCGTCCACGAAGCGAGTCATTGAGTGTGCCTCCATTCCCACCAGTGGCGGATGGTTAGCATCGCCGTTCCCGAGCGGATCCTTGCGGACCCGCTCACTGAATGCGTCGATCGTTTCCTGCTTTTGCCCATTCACCAGCCGCATCCCCTCCAGCGCGACGTCGCCCTTTAGCTGCAGCCTCTTCAGGAATCGCTCCGGTCTCGCGCTGAAATGGACGGCGGCCGTAAAATTCATCTTCCCCACAACCTGTGGATCGGCGTCTTCCACGATCTTCAGCAGGTCCTCGATCTCCGCTCCTTTTGTCGTGACGGTCAGCGCTGTCACGCGAGGCGCCCCCGCCACGGATCCGCTCGCCGTGATCACGCTGTCTCCGGTTCTCACCTCCGCACTGTCAATCGCCACATCCGCGTTCGTGGCGTTCACTGTTACGTGATAGCCGGCGTCCAACCGCACCGTATGGGCCCCATCGGCACGAAAATCAGGAATCGCCGCGACTCCGGTCACGGCTACCCGCGTGAAATTTCCGCTGAATTCTCCCTGCCCTTCGGCATGCCCTGCCAATCCCTGCAGCCGGCTCAGATCGGCACTCAGCAGCTTGTAGTTCCCCTTCATAGGCGTCGTTGCATAACTGCTGGTTCTGAACGGCCCAATCAGTCCGCTGGCCGCCACCCCTCCCGACGGCCCCGGCAAATCCACCCGCGTCGTAAACTGCATCGGCTTCCCCGCTTCCAAATCGTGGATCGCCAGCACGGGAAACTGGAAGCGGATTGGACTGTCCCCGTGCCTCAGAAAATCCACCATCGCCCCATCCGCGCTAATCGTCTCTATATGTAACTTCGACTGCGACGTATCCACCACGCCGTTATCGAAATCCATCCCCCGCGCCTTCGTGCCCGCCGGCGGAATCTGCACATGCAGCCCCTCCAGCCGGATCTGGTACAGCCGGTGAGGATGGAACAGCAGCATTCCCCACTGACCTTCCACTGTCATCCTCCGCACCATGGCCAGCGGTGGAATGTGAGTATCGCCATGCCGATAAAAAGTAATGTTCTCCGCAACGAATCCCGGATGTGGAAAATACGTTCGGTGATAGCTTGTCACCAAAACCTTGCTCTGAAACACCTGCTCCAGCAGCGGATGCACCATCCGGTACCGGAAGGGCCAGAAAAAAAACATCAGGTGCACACACACCATCGCCGTCACGATCACCGCAAAGGTGATCCACTCCGTGATGCGAATCCGCCGTTTCGTTTTTGTGGGAGCGAGAGCTGCAGGCATGATTGCAAATTCCAGGGCTCACCTGTGCAGATGGCCCGCCCCCGCCCCTGGTTGTACTCACGCAGCTCCCGGCTCCCAGCTCCGACCAGAAAAGCTATAACCTATACCCTGACCACAATGACACCCACCCGCCTCCCCGCAATCCTCCTCGCGTTCCTTCTCATTGCTCCCGCCGCTTTTCCGCGAAACCGTTCCGATTCTCCAGCCAATGGCAACGCTCCCGCTCACCGCGCAACCAAAGAAGTAGTCGTCCCCCCGCCGCCCAGCGCCTATAACGGCCACCCGAAGCTCGCCATCATTCTCGTCATCGATCAGTTCCGCGGCGACTACCTTGATCGCTACCGCGCCGACTTCAAGAATCACGGTTTCAACCTCTTCCTCACCAAGGGCGCGTACTTCCCCGACTGCTACTACGACTACGCCAACACCAAGACCGCTCCCGGCCATGCCACCATCGGCACCGGCGCCTACACCGACGGTCACGGTATCGCCGGCAACGACTGGTGGGACCTCGCCCGTAATTCCGATCGTCCTGTCTCCTCGGTGGAAGACGACCGCTATCGTGTGGTGGGCCTCCCCAATGGCGCAAAGCCGGCTTCCGGCAGTTCCCCCCGCAATCTGCTCGCCTCCACCGTCGGCGATGAGCTCCGCCTCGCCACCCAGGGTCAGTCCAAAGTCTTCGGCGTTTCCCTCAAAGACCGCGCCGCCATCCTGCCCTCCGGCGCCGCCGCCAATGGCGCCTTCTGGATTGATCCCACCTCCGGCACCTTCGTCACTTCGACCTTCTATATGTCGCAGCTTCCCGACTGGGCTACCGCTTTTAACAGCGGCGACAGCATCGCCCAGGCCGAACAGGAAGCCGAAGTCTCGAACGTGTCCAACTTCTACAACCAGGTCGGCCAAACACCTGCCGCCAATTCCTACGAGCTCAATTTCGCCGAAGCCCTGATCCAGGGCGAAGAACTAGGCCAGCACGATGTCACGGATCTCGTCACCATCAGCCTCTCCGCCAACGACATCCTCGGCCACCATGCAGGCCCCGATTCGCCCGACGAACAGCAGATGGTCGATGCCCTCGACACCCAGCTCGACACCTTTTTCAACTGGCTGGACAAGAACATTCCCGGCGGCCTCCCCAACGTCTGGGTCGCCCTCACCGCAGACCACGGCGTCGCGCCCGCTCCCTCCGTCGCCGCAAAGGATGGTCTGAACGCCGCGACCCTCGACCTCGACAAGCTCCGCGACTCTCTCGACTACGCGATCAATATGAAGTTCTCTCCCGGCGAAAAACTCCAGTACGTACTTCCCCACCAGGAATTACCGTACCTGTCCCTGAATCAGTCCGAGTTCATGAAGGCCGGCATCAACGAGCAGGAAGCCGAGAACGCCGTTCAGCAGCTTCTGCCCGCCGCCATCGCTTCCCTCACGCCCGCGGCACCCGAACCGCCACCCTCCGACGCGCCGACAGCGCAACCGGATCAGCCTGCTCGTCAGGCCTCTGAAACTCGTCTGCCGCCGCGCCCCGTCCTCTTCCGCAGCTATACCCGGGAGCAGCTCGCCGCCGGCCCTTATCCGCCCACCGCCTGGGGCGAGCTCCTGGCCCATAGCTACTCTCCGAACGGCGGCTGGTACATCATGGTCATCCCTGCCGCCTTTCAGATGGAAAAGCTTTCCTCTATTCAAACCACCCACTTCAGCCCCTATTCGTACGACCGCCACGTCCCCCTCGGTTTTTACGGAGCGCCCTTCGCTCCCGGCATCTACCACGGACGCGTCCAGCCTGTTGACCTCGCCGCCACCTTCGCCTCGCTTCTTGGCGTTAACCAGCCTTCGGCCTCGGTCGGGCACATCCTGACGCAGGCGTTCAGACCCGCCGTTGAAGTCATCTATCCCAAACCGAAACCTGCTCCCCCTGCTCCGCGGGCCCGTCACACCGCTCCTGCACCCACTCACACAGCTACTAAACCAACAGCGCCGAAAGCCACGCATCCATGACAGGTCCCGCAAGCGAATTCTCTCTGGATTTTGTGAACGCTGAACGCCGAACGCCGAACGCTGGCCGTTGCCGAAGGCAGCGGCCATGAAGCCCAACATGCAGGTCCAGTTCTGCGGCCTCACGCTCTCCAGCCCCATCATTGCCGCCAGCGGCACTTTTGGCTACGGTGTGGAGTTCGAAGAGATCGTCAACTTTAAAAGAATCGGCGGCATCGTCACCAAGGGCATCTCCATCGAGCCGATGGCCGGCAACCAGGCTCCTCGTCTCATTGAGACTGCCGCCGGCATGATCAACGCGATCGGCCTCCAGAACATCGGCGTAGAAAAATTCATCGCCGAGAAACTTCCGCCCCTCCGCCACTACCCGTCGTGTGCGGCCATCGTTAATGTCTTCGGCTTCACGATCGACGATTACCTCGCCGTCATCGACCGCCTCAACGATGCGGAAGGGATCGCCGCCTACGAGCTCAATGCTTCCTGCCCCAACACCAAACACGGCGGCATCGCCTTCGGCTCCGACCCGGAAATGCTCTTCGACCTGGTCTCCCGCGCCAAAGCCCGCGCGCGCCGCCCCCTCATCGTCAAGCTCTCGCCCAACGTCACCTCTATCGCCCTCATGGCCCAGACGGCGCAGCGTGCCAGTGCCGACGCCCTCTCGCTCGTCAACACCTTCCTCTCACTCGCCATCGATACAGAAACACGCCGCCCACGCCTCCAGAACATCACCGGCGGCCTGTCCGGGCCAGCCATCAAACCCATCGCCGTGCGCATGGTGTGGGAAGCCGCGAAAGCCGTCACCATCCCCATCATCGGACTTGGCGGCATCACCACTCCCGAAGACGCAGTCGAATTTCTCCTCGCAGGAGCCACAGCCGTTCAGATCGGAACCGCCAGCTACGCCGACCCCCGCGCCACCGAACGCATCGCCACCGGCCTCGAACAATGGTGCGCCCGCCACCACGTAGCCCGCGTAGCCGACCTGACCGGAGCTTTGGCGGTCAGCTGAGATCGCCTCTGCGCAGCGGCACACCGGTACCGCCTTTTTTCTGAACGCCGAACGCTGTACGCTGAACGCTAGCTCATGGGACTTCTCAGCTCTATCTTCTTCCCCTGGGGCATCATCCTCCAGGCGCTCGCCATCCTCCACTTCATCCGCCGCCGTCCCGACACCTGGTGGATCTTCGTCATCCTCTTTCTCGGCCCTCTCGGCGCCGTCGTCTATCTCCTCGTTGAAGCCGCTCCCGACCTCAACTTTCTCTCCCGCCAGTCCGCCCGTGGTTTCTCCCGTCGCAGGCGCATTCGCGAGCTCGAAGCCCTCACGCAATTCAACTCCGCAGTAGGCAATTTTGAAGAGCTCGGCGACCTCTACATGGACGACGGCCGTCTCCCTCAGGCCCGCGCCGCATTCGACAAATCCATCGCTGCCGGATCCACCACGCTGGACCCCTTCTACAAACGCGGCGCCTGCGCGGTCCTTATGGGTGACGCGGCCGCCGCCATCCCCGATCTCGAACGCGTCGTCGCCAAAGAACCGGCTTACGATTTCCATCGCGCCGAAGGGCTCCTGGCTCACGCCTACGCTCTCACCAATCAGAGAGATAAGGCCGAAGCGCTTTTCCGCGAAGCGACAAAGACCTCCACCATGTCCGAAACCTACCTGAACTTCGCCGAACTTCTGGCCTCCGAAGGCCGTACAGCCGAAGCTCGCGACTGGGCTCGGAAAATTCTCGAAAAAGCCCCCGCCATGCCCGCCTATTTGCGTCGTCGCGAACGCCCCTGGTTCCGCAAGGCCCACAAATTCCTCAACCGCCTCCCAAAATAGCTTTTCCGATCGCCGCTCGCATTCCGGCTGGCCAAGCTTTTCGCTGCTCGTGTCCTCATCTGCCCTGCAAAACCCCGTCCGCGAGCCGCCCGTTCTCGTCTATGCTCTCACCATGCTCCGCCCGTTCCTGATCGCGGCTCTCGTCTTCACTACCGTCACCACGCGCGCCCAAACCGGCACCATCTCCATCGGCGATGCCGTCCGTTCCACCGACGCGGCCGCCGCCCGCGCCAGCAGCATTCACACCCGCGGGCTTACCCCGCCGCCCCCCAAGCCGCAACCGATCCACATCCTCTATATGCACGGCATCAATCAGGTCGGCGCCGGCGACTCGCTCGAGCTCCGTAAAGCCATCTGCCGCTATCTCCACGAATGCACCGTCACCCCTCTCGGCCGCATCTACGCCGCCGGCCCCTTCGCCCCCGACGCGCCCCCTCCGCCGTTTGCCGATATGGGCGCTGCCATCTGGCCCACTGCTCAGGACTGGAGCGCCTCCGCCCCCTTCATCGACCGTTACCAGATAGAAGGCGCCAGCCACGTGCCCATCATTCTGGAGGAAATCAACTGGTGGCCCATCGTCTACCCCGTCAAATGCAAGTGGCTCATCGCGCATGACTCTGCGCTCACCGGTCCCGCGAAAGCGCAACTCAACATCTGCGCCGCAGCGCCGAACGGAACTCAACCCGACACCGCCCACCCGGGCCGCTTTCTCCAATACCAGTGGATCCCGGCGCCCCAGATCTCTCAGCTCTCCGCTCTTCATCGTGCCGCCACGCTCGGCAATCGCGGCCTGAAAAACGGCCTCATGGACTGGGGCTTCGCCGACGCCGTTCTCGCTCTCGGCCCGACCCAGCAAATCCTCTATGCCGGCATCCGCGAGCTTCTCGTCCAGTCTTTGCAGGCCAATGGCGTCGACCTCACTACAGCCAAACCCGGTGATCCCGGGCCCGAATACTTTTTCATTACCCATTCGCTGGGCAGCTACCTCGCGCTCGCCACAATCGACACGCACTGGCTTGGCCATCAGAGCGATGTTCTGCCCATCTTCAAAATTACGCCGCAACAGCGGACCGCCGCCGACTACTTCTCCGCGCACACCGCAGGTTTCTTCTTCCTCGCCAACCAGATTGAGCTCCTTGAACTCGCTCACGTTGCTCCCGTCGAGCCTGCCGACTTGGCACCTTGTCCCACCACGCCAGACGCAACTTCGCCGCCATCGGACGCTTCATCCCTCGCCGCTGCGCCCACCGCATCTTCGACCGCGCCAGCGACTCCGGCGCCTTCCGCCGCAGCGCCTTCCGGAACCGCAGCCCCCAGCACCATCTCTCACTGGCAATGTCAGCGTCAGCAATATCTGCAGCAGCGCTCGGAGCCTTCGGCGCCGATGCCACAAATCGTCGCGTGGAATGATCCCAACGACCTGCTCTCGTGGAACGTTCCCGACATCGACGGCGTGCACGTCGTCAATGTTCCGGTCCATAACTCCGCCTTTCGTATTCCGGCCCTGCTCGTCTCTCCGACCGGCGCTCATGCGAACTACGCCCAGAATCGCAAAATCCTGCGCGCCATCTTCGCCCCCACTCCAAAATCGTGAACCGCGCCGCCACCTGAATTCTCATTGCGCCAGGGCCGATGGGCCTTATAATCGCGACTCATCCCCCCATTAAAGCGATAAGGATTTTCCATGGCAGGAATCGCGATGGCCCCGGGCCACCACGAACGTCTCCGCTTAGTTTTTGCGACCAGCGACAGCGACGCGCTCACTGACATCGGTCAGGAGCTCGCCCCCGCCTTCTTCATCAGCCTCGCTCCGGACTCCGCTGCCCTCTTCCGCAGTCTGGAGGAACACGCGCCAGAAGTCGTCGTCATCGACCTCGACACCATCGTCCCCGACACCCAGGACGTCTTCGCCTACGTCGAATCCATCCGCGCCGCTGCGCCTGCCATCCTGCTCATCGTTATCTCGCGCACGCCGCTCCGTAACGCGCGGCAGCGCACCAAGAAATCCGGAGGCGACGAATTCCTCCTGGCTCCGGTCGACTTTTCGGAGCTTCGCGAATATCTGATCGAGGCCGGCGAAGAACGTCGAAGATCCCTCCAGGCGCAACAGTTCCGCGATGAAATCGCACAGAAAAGTTCTTTCTCCGGCATGATCGGCGGCAGCGAAGCCATGCAGCGCGTCTATGACGCGGTCCGCCGCGTCGCTCCCAGTAACACCACCGTCATGCTGCGCGGCGAAAGCGGCACGGGCAAAGAACTCGCCGCCCGCGCCATCGTATCCCTCAGCCCTCGCCGCAGCGGCGCCTTCATCAGCGTCAATTGCGCTGCGCTCCCCGAAACGCTGATGGAGTCCGAACTCTTCGGCCATGAAAAAGGCTCATTCACCGGCGCCCATGCCACACGTCCCGGCCAGGTCGAACTCGCCGACGGCGGCACACTCTTCCTCGACGAAATCGGCTCCCTCGGCCTCGCCCTCCAAAGCAAACTACTTCGTGTTCTGCAGGAGCACTCCGTTCAGCGCATCGGCGCCAAGCATCCTCGCAAAATCGATTTCCGCCTCATCACCGCCACCAACGACAACCTTGAGGAAATGGTGAAGAACGGTCAATTTCGCGAGGACCTCTACTACCGCATCTGCGTGATTCCCATTCCCCTGCCGCCCCTGCGCGAGCGCGAGGGCGACGTCCCGCTCCTGCTCGACCACTACATGCGCATGCAGTGCGTCGCCGCCGGCCTGCCCCTCAAACGCTTCTCGCCCGAAGCCATGCAGGTACTCGAAACCAGCAGTTGGCCCGGCAATGTCCGCGAACTGGAGAATCTCACCCAGCGCCTCGCTCTCATGGTCGACGCGGACCTCATCGAAGTGCAGCACCTTCCTGAAAAAGTTCTGATGGCCGCCACCGCCAGCAACGACCATATCCTGATCCCTTCCGACGGTGTCGACCTCGACGACGAACTGATCCGCATTGAGCTGGCCTACCTTGAAGCGGCCATCCGCCGCGCCGGCAGCAAACGCGGAGCCGCATCTCTTCTGCGCATCCCCGTACAGAAAATGAAGTACCTCTGCCGCAAGCACGGCATCTAGAACCGCGACCCACCTTCCGCGGGGGTCGAAATTTGACCCCATCAGGGGTCAAAAATTAATCCCTTCACCCCTCGTCCCGCCACTCCCAGCGTACTAATGTCCCGCATTGACCTCGAAAATCCCCTATTCTCCCCCGAAATCGAGGTTTTTCGAGTTTGGCCCTTGAATCGCAATAGTGGAGAGTGCAAGCAAGCTGGAGAAATCCAGAAACAGCTAAAAATTTCATCGAGGAGAATCAACCACCATGGCGATCCAGAAAAAGTCCCTGATCAGCAGCCTCAGCTCCAACAAAAAGTCCGCTCCGCTTAACGCCACCAGCCCAGCTCCCTCCCCCTCAGTCTCAGGCAGTGTCAGCGCCAGCTTCCGCGCCATGAAAGCCGCGAAGATGTCGAAACTCGCCAGCCTGTCCAAAGCTTCCAGCATGTCGAAGGCACTGAGCGTATCCAAGGCAGCCAGCGTATCCAAGGCAATGAGTGTGTCCAAGGCGGCCAGCGTGTCGAAGGCAATGAGCGTCTCGAAGGCAGCCAGCGTTTCCAAGGCCGCCACTGTCTCCAAGGCCTCTTTCTAGACCAGACGAAAACTCCCCGATTTCAGCTGTTTGCTCCGGAGAGCCTTCTGCCAGTGACCTTCGTGTGAAAAAGAAGAGGAAGAGCTCCGGCTCTTCCTCTTTCTTTTTGCCCTCGCCCTGTCTTACCAGACTTTCCGATCGAAAAATTCCCGCGTCGCCCTCATCCCGATTCCCGCGAGGCTCGCACGCCGCACCACAATCTTTGCCGTTCCTGTCATCCCGCTGGCCAGCGAGCCGTTGTTCTCCGTCGCCGCCTCCGCGATGTAGTACTCGAGGTTCACCCCGCCCCTGATCTGCTGAATCTCTTCCACCGCCGGTGGAATCTCAACCGGGACCGGTTCCAGCCGTCCGATCGACGACGCCCGCGGCGCAAAGATGCCGTCCATCAGCAAGCTGACGCTCGCGCCTGGATGGACCCGCCCTACCTCGAACTCCGGAATAAAAATGCGCGCGCGCATCTCCCGCGTATCCGCAACACCGGTGATCAGCGTTCCCGCATCCAGATAACTGCCAACCAGATCGTGCAGCCGGGGCGCCGTCACCACTCCATCGATAGGGGCCCGCGCCACCAGGGCATCCGCCTGCTCCACAGCCACTGCATCTTCTACACCCGCCCGCGCATGCTCCTGCAGCGCCGCACCCAGCTCCCCGTGCACCAACTCGGCCTGGATCCGTTTCGCCCCTGTAAGCGCTACCTGCTCCCGCGACCTTGCCTCGGCCGATTCCAGGCGGGCACTCTCCATCCTCACCAGAGAATCTCCGCCGCGCACCGTTTGTCCTTCCTTCACCAATACCGCCGTCACCCGCCCCGGCACAGTCGTCCGCAATACGGCCAGATGCGCCGGCTCCAGCAGAAAGCGCGCCGTCACAGTCTCATGCCACATCGGAAGAAACAGTACGATCAGCAGAACGATCGCGCCCACCGCAATCCGCGGCCCGGTCAGCCACGAACGAATACGATCACGCTTATCCAGATAGACGGTGTTCATAAACCTCATCAAAGTACGAATGCGCGAGCGAAAGATGAACAGCGCCAGGATCAGCGCCGGCAGGAAAGCCCACTGCGAACTGTATTTGGCAAACACGTTGTTACAAAATCGGATTACGGCAAACAGCAGCACGTAGCTGTAGATGCCTGACAGAATTGCGTACACCGCATACCCGGCCCGCCTCCGTCTCGGGACAAAATCCACTTCCACCGGCAGCCGAAAGATCCCTCTGCGCACCAGTCCGGAGAGATACGCGGTCGACTTCTCCTTGATGTCCGAGAATCCGATCATCTCGGAGAACGCATAGTAGCCGTCGAGTTTGATCAGCGGATTCATGTTCACCACCACCACAGCCACGCCGGTGATGAGCATAATTTTGTAAGCCAGATCGTGTGCGCCGCTTCCCGGCGGCGTGCCCCACCACACCACGGTGGCCCCTGCGCAAAACACCATCTCGATCCCGATACCCGCCAGAATCGTAATCAGACGCTGCCATCGGGTCGCGTAGATCCACGCCTCGCTTACATCCACAAAGAAGGCAGGCGTCAGATAGATCAGGTGGAAACCCATCTTGTGCACCTGGCCGCCATAGTGCTTGCACACAAGCCCGTGCGCCGACTCGTGGAAAAACGCCAGAACCAGGAAAAGAACCCAGAATTCCGCGAGATCCGCCGCGCTCTTCTGCGTGAACGAGTAGAACAGCAGCGTGTCCCGTCCGATGTCCCCCCAGTTCGCGACGAACACATAGGTCATAAAGACAAACAGCACCGCGCACACCGTGGCGAACCACCGCGTGAAGATCCATTTCGTATAGGGGTAAATCCGGTCGAAGTATTGATCCGGATCCCACGCCGAAAACTGCATGTGCGCCACATCGCCCCATTTGCTCTTGCGATGCGCATGCTGATGCCGCCCCGACTCCAGCTTTTGCTGCAGCGCAATGTTCTTCTCGAGCGGCGTCTTGTACCAGAAATCAATGGCGTCGAGCCCCGTCGTGAACTCGCGCAGATCGTCGGCGCCATAGCGCACGCCATAGAGCTGCGCATGCAGCTCGGACACCTCTTCCCAGGACAGCTCGCCATCGAAGAGCTCGATGATGCGCCACTGCTCCGGAGCGAAGCGGAAGATCGAGTCGCGCCCGCGGATCATCGCCACCACCACGGTCTGCCCGTCTTCAATGTTTTCGTTCGCGATCAGCCCAGGGTCAACCCGCGGATATCCCACCCGCGCGCTCCGCGCCGGCAGATCGGGCAATGCTGCATTCAGGGCCTCAGCTAAGTTCATGGCCTCGGCGTAACACGGACCGACGCCACCATCCCCGGCAGCAGTCCCGGCACCTTCCTCGTCAGCGCCGCCGTCACCTCAATGGTTCCGCTCCCCGGATCGACCACCGGGCTCAGATGCGTCACCCTCGCCGTCGACGTCACCCGAAATTCCGGAGTCGGCGAAACCGTCACCAGATCCCCCCGCCGCAGCGCCGTCACATCCCTCTCCGGCAGCGTGAACCGAATCTCCAGCGGCGAGTTCCCCGTCACCTGGAACAGCTTGTCCCCGGTCACCACGTACTGGCCAAGCCGCACGTACCGCTGCGAAACCACTCCGCCAAATGGAGCTGCAATCTGCGTCTTCTCCAGCTCCAGTTCCAGCGACTTCACCGTCGCCTGCGCACTCTGCATCTCCCCGCGCTGCCGCTCCACTTCATATTGCGTCGCCGTCAGATCAGCCTTCGCGTGGTCCAGCGCTTCCTGGGTGTTGATGCCGGCCTCCCGCATCGCCTGCGCGCGCGCGAGATCCGCCTTCTTCACATCGACCGCCGACTGCCAGTTCTTCAAATCCGACTCAAGACTCTGCTCCTTGTACTCCGCCGCGCTCCGATCCGCTGCGACCTGCCGATCATCCAGCCGCGCCAGTACCTGCCCCTTCTGCACCTCTGAACCGACGTCAACGCCCATGCTCGCGATCACGCCCGCGCGCAGCGCCACCACATCGAGCTGCTGCTCCACAACCACAGGGCCGCTGGTCACGATCGCCTCACCTGATTGCGACGGAGCCGGCGTCGGGGACTGCGCTGCACTCGGCGGCGTCGGCGTGACCGCAGCCGCAGCCGCCACGGTGCCAGTCCCACTGCCGCCCGACGAGCACCCCAACCCAATCCCGATCGCCAATGTCGCAGCCATCGCCAATGTCCAGCACCCCATACGCCTCACCATCCAAACCATCCCCAAAGTTTCGACCACACCCAAAGCGCCGGATCGCGAAACAGCACATACCCCAGCGGCCGCAGGCTGGTTTTGATCTTGCTGTACCCCTGCATCCCCGGCCGCAAATTCCCCTCCGGATTCGGCACCGTGATCCGCGCATAAAACGCCCGCGTGTCCCCCACCACCTGCCCCGCCGGGCTCACCACACTCACCGTCCCGCTAAACGTCCGGGTCGGGTACGACTCCAGCTTCACCCGCGCCGGATCTCCGGCCCGCAGCAAACTCACGTCCCGCTCGGGCACCGCTACATCCACCACCACATTGTTGGTGCTCACCAGTTCCATCATCGGATCGCCCAGCGACAGCTTCTTCCCCACCAGGCTTTCCAGATGCGGCGTCGTTACCACGCCCACAATCTGCGCACGCAGCGTCATCCGCGACAGCTGTTCCGTCGCCCGCCCCAGTTCGCCCCGCAAATAGTTCGCCTCCAGTTGCCGCTGCCCCGCGCCCGTGGCGTCGTTGCCTGCCAGCGCCTGCGCCATCTGTGCCGACGCCGTGTTGTACCTCGCCTCCACGCTCGCCAGTGCTGCCCGCTGCGACCAGTCCTCCATCTGTGCCAGTGGAGTTCCCGGCTCGACTCGTTCCCCCTCATGAACCAGCACCCGCGCCACCACGCCATCTTCTTCTGCCCGCACATACTGCGTTTGATCCGCCGCCACCGCCGCTTCGCCCGAAACCCGCAGCGGAACCGGAATCAGCACCAGCGCCAGCAGCGCCACAGCTGTCAGTGTCACCGTCAGCGCACGCCGCCGTTTGTCGATCGCCATGAACCGTCGCTTCCTCTCGATCAACGGCTCCAGTATTCCGATGAACGGCACTTCCTTATAGAGCGAAGCATTGCGCAACGCCAGCGTGGCCTGACTCGCCAGAATCCTGATGACCTCGATGTGCAGGTCGGTCAGAAAATCCGGGTCCGCGCTCTCGAACGACAGCATTCCCAGACGCCCCTCATCGTCCGCCAACGGAATTGCATATAAACCCCGCGACCCGCTCTCCGCGAAATACCGTTTGAATTTCTCCCGCGTCTCCGGCCGCGGATCGTCAATCTCTTCGTCATGCTGCGTGACATGAATCTCCGTATCCAGTCCCGCCGCCCATCGCAACAGATCCGTCAGTCGGGCCACCGAAGGCTCCGAGGTATCCAGCTTCGCCACGCCCGTCACTGCCTGGATCCTCAGCCGATTCCGTTGCTCCAGCGCAATCGCCGCCTTCTCGTACGGAATTACCAGCTGGGGCTGGTTCACAATCGCTTCCAGCACCCGCTGCTGGTTCAGCGTCGATCCAATCTCCTGGCCCACCTTCACCAGTGTCTGCAGCACCTCAATCTTCCGCTCCGCCTGCAGCAGCGACGAGTTGTGCAGCGCCTGCGCCGCCGACCCGGTCACCTGGGTCAGCACAAACAAATCGTCTTCGTGGAACGCCTCATCGTCGTCGTGCCGAATCACCTCCAGCACGCCCACCAGGCTCTCTTCATCCATCAGCGGCGCCGCCATCAACGACACCGCCGCGTGATCGGCCGCTTTCGCGTTGCGCGCCATCAGCATCGCGTCCGCTGTTCCCAGCAGAACCGCCTCGCCGGTTTCGCCCACGCTGCCTGCAACCCCATCGTCTTTGCCCTGCCGTTCCCCCGGCGTCGCACCCGGATCCTGCCCCGCCTGCTGCATCAACAACAGATCTTCGCCATCCACCATCCACAAATTCACTGCCGACGCCCGCACCAGGTCGCCTACCTTCTCGCAGATCACCGGCAGCAGCCTCTGCATCTCGAGCGTCGCGTTGAAAACTTTTTCGATGTCGTAAAGCTGCGTAAGCCGCATCACCGAAGCCAGCCCCGCATTCCGCTCGGCGACGTAGGTCATCGCGCTCCCCAGCGCCGTCGCCGCCATCCCCGCAATTTCGGCTACCTGATCCAGCACCGCTTCGCCTGGCGCTTCGCCGAAACTCACAATTTCAATCGCGCCCAGCAGCTGCTCTTCGCGCAACAGCGGCACATAGGAAAGCGACGTCACAGTTTGCCGCACATCCAGATGCGCGAAGTCTTCACGCGCCAGTTCCTCAGCCGGAAATTGCAGAATCATCCGCCGCTCTGCCATCGCGCCCAGCGTCCCCGCATCCAGCGCAATTGGCGAACCATCCACCGTCAGGTCGCCCACCATCGCTTTCGCCACCCAAACCGGTGCGCCTGCGTCTTCAATCGCGAACACCACCACTGCGGAACCCGGCGCCATCTCCGCCACGCTCGCAGCAATAATGCGCGCTCGCGGCCCGAGCTCCAGCTCGGCCAGCAACGCCGCCCCGATCTCCGACGATTGAAGCAGTGCTGCAGAATGGCTCAACCGCGAGACTCCTTCCGCTTGAGGTGCGACAGGTGCGTCGAAGCGGGTGCATGAAGAACGAAAAGTTTGCGTTGCCGGGGGGCCGAGTTCGCGTCATCGATTCGCGACTCACTGGCTTCAGGGGGTGAAGCCGCAACACTTTCCTTGCATCCGCTGGCGGTATGTTATCCTGCCGCTGCTTCGCCGGTTAAAATTTTTTCTTGCGGAGCACGCGGATTCGATCCGGGGCCGAAAAACGAGCGTTTCAGTCAGATTGTGGGGAAACAGGTTGGACATCGGCATTCTCAAGCATGGTGAAGTCACATCCGTCACGCTCAACGGAGGCCTCGTTCTCGGCCCCCCCACCGATAACCTGCGTCAGACCCTCGATAACCTCATCGCGCATGGCGAAACCCAAATCGTGCTGGGCATGACTGGCGTCAACCGCCTCGACTCCAGCGGCATTGGCCTCCTCGTCAAGGGCCTGCAGCTTACCAAAGAGGCTGGCGGATCGCTCAAGCTGGTGAATCCCGCGAAGGTCGTCCTGCAAACCCTCAGCATGTGCCGCCTGCTCCCCCTATTCGAGGTGTACGACGAAGAGCAGCAAGCCATCGCCGCCTTCGGTTGAGTTCAGGCGCTAACTGTCCGGCTGTTCGGCCATAACAGGCGCGAGCGCGGCACCGAAACCTGTGCGCCATCCACGAAAAGGCTCACACGCCTTTCTTCAGCGGCTCCCAGACGTATTTGTGGATCTGGAGGCTCAACCGCGCCGGCAGACCGTCGGCCAGCATCCACTCCACGAGCTCGCGCGGGTCGAGCAGGCAGTTCCCGCTGCTTCGCTCCGGCGAAGGCGTTTTGGAAAATGCCGGAGACAGCAGGATCTGCCCCGCCCGCCTCTCCACTTCGTGTTCCCGAATGAAGTCGCGCGCGAATTCGTAATCGCTGCGGTTCGCAATGACGAACTTCACCTCGTCTCGCTCTGTCAGGCAGGCAAGATTCGACAGGCGAAAGCTGTTCGATTCGCCCGAGCCGGGGCACTTCACGTCAACGATCTTGTGTACCCCGCGCGGCACATGGTCCAGTGGTCTCTCGCCGCTGGTCTCGATCATCAGCTCGTAGCCCTGCCCCAGAAGCCGCTCCATCAGCGGAAGCAGCTCGCGCCCCTGCAGCATCGGTTCCCCACCCGTAAATTCGACGAGCCGCACGGGCGCCAGCTTTTCAATCTCCGCCACGATCTCGTCCTGGCTCGATTCGTAACCGCCCGTGAACGTGTATTCGGAATCGCACCACGAGCAGCGCAGATTGCACCCCGCCAGCCGCACGAAAATGCATGGCCGCCCGGCAAAGCTCGATTCGCCCTGAATGGACTTGTACAGTTCTATGAGATACAAAGCGTCACTGCTCGTAGTATGTTGCCGTGGTGGTGTCAGTCTCGTAGATCGTGCAGTCCTTCACACGCACCCGGCCGCTGGTCATCTCGCTCAGCTGGCGATTGGTTTCGTCGTAGAAAAAACGAGCCAGGTTCTCCGCCGACGGATTAATGGTCGTAAACGGCTCAATCTCGTTCAGCATCTGGTGATCGAGCCGGTCGATCACCGGCCGCATCACGTGCTTCAGATCGCGGAAATCCAGCAGCAGCCCGGCCTGGTCCAGCGTCTCGCCGCACAAAGTAATACGAACTTTGTAGTTATGTCCATGCGGATTCTCGCACTTCCCCTTGTAGTTCCGGAGAAAGTGTCCCGAAGAGAAACCGCGCTCTACTGTCACTTCATACATAGTTGGTCGTTGCTTTCCGAAATCGAATGCCTGTTCATATCCATTTTATCTGTCATAAGGGTCGGAACTCCGCCGGCCGCGCTGCCGCATCCTCCGCTCCTCGTTGCGCCGGTCCACCTGCTCGAACATCGCCGTCATCACCCCAAGAAACGCCACCACAAGTCCACCCACGGTGAGAAACAGAGAAGTCGTCTTCCATAACGTTCCGTTCGCCGGCAGTGCCGGCTGCATCCGTCCGGAGGTGAGCGACATTAAAAAACACACAGCGGCAAACAGCAGCAGCACACCCGCGAGAATGTAGAGATTTCGCGCCACATGCCAGTTTATCGAACCTGCCGGCTTTCGCCCCGTCGGACATGCCCAGTCTTCCATGGTCTTCTGTACCCTGTAACCTGTACCCTGCTACCTGCCTTCTATGGATATCTCGCTCGTCATTCTCGACGACAATCCGGGCAGCCTCGAGCTGCTGTCCACCGCACTGGAACAGCCGGGGCTTATCATCCACACGGCATCGCGCCCCACTGAGGCACTGGAGCTCATCCATCGGCACCGTCCGCAACTGGTGCTCACCGACCTGGTCATGCCCGAGATGACGGGCCTCGATGTTCTGAACCGGATCATGGAAATCGCCCCCGCAACCGACGTGGTCCTGATGACCGCGCACTACACCACCGAAACTGCCGTGCAGGCAATCCGCAACGGCGCGGCCGACTATCTGGAGAAGCCGATCCGCCTGCCCGTCCTGCGCGAGCGCATCGGCCGATTGATCGAGGACGCGCGTCAGCGGCAGCAAGCCGGCTCCGATGCCGACTTTGAAGGCATCATCGGCCGAAGCCCGCGTATGGCTGAGATGTTCGCGCGCGTCCGCCGCATCGCCCCGCACTATCGCTCCGCGCTCATCCAGGGCGCCACCGGCACGGGCAAAGATCTGGTGGCCCGAGCGCTGCACGCTCGCAGCGGCGTCAAAGGCCAGTACGTCGTGCTGAATTGCTCCGCCGTAGTGGAAACGCTGTTCGAGAGCGAGTTGTTCGGGCATCTGCGCGGTGCGTTTACCGGGGCCGATCGCGACAAACCAGGCCTCTTCGAAGCCGCCAGCGAAGGTACTCTGTTCCTCGATGAGATCGGCGATATGCCTCTGGCAACGCAGGCCAAGCTTCTGCGCGCGCTGCAGAATCAGGAAATTCAGCGGGTAGGCTCGCTCCAAACGCGCAAAGTGAACGTGCGCGTGATTGCCGCCACCCACAGAAACCTGCGCCAGGCGGTCGCCGATCGCCTCTTCCGTGAGGACCTGTATTATCGGCTCGCGATGGTCGAGATTGAAGTCCCTGCGCTCGCCGAGCACAAAGAGGATCTGCCGCAGCTCATCCAGTATTTCGTTACGAAGTTCTCGCAGCAATTTGGTAAGAGGGTGCGCGGTGCATCGCCGCGAGCGCGCCTCGTGCTGGAGCGGCACTCCTGGCCGGGCAACGTGCGCGAACTGGAAAATGCGATCGGCCACGCGGCCATGATGGCCGAGGGTGAGGAAATCGACGTCGCCGATCTGCCCACGTCGCTGCTCGATGACTCTTCCGGGTCTCGGCACGATGGAGTCTCCCCTGCAGCTTCACCCTCATCCGCCCTCGAGGAAGATGCGTCCCTCGCCGAACACGAACGCCAGCTGGTGGTGGCTTCGCTGGAGAAAGCGCAGGGCAATCAATCCCAGGCAGCGCGGGCACTGGGTATTGGCCGCGATGCATTGCGCTACAAGATGCGGAAGTATGGGCTGCTCTGAAAAGCTCCGGGGAGGAGGCAGCTCTCAGGCTCGGCGCCTGGCGCTCTCAGCGGCTTCATCGAGCAGCCGCGCGACGGTTTCGCGCAGAAGCTCGGGGCCCGCGGGTTTTGCCAGGTAATCTGTGAACCCGGCGGCAAGGATGTTCTCGCGGTCGCCGCGCATCGCGCTTGCCGTCAGCGCCAGAACCGGCAAAGTTGTGAAGCGTGGATCGCTGCGCAGGGCTGCCAGCACCTCGTAGCCATCGAGGCCTGGCATTTGCAGATCCATCAGCACGAGGTCCGGGTTGCCGCTGCGAGTCTGGTCGAGCGCCTGATTGCCGTCCTCGGCCTCGATCACCGCATAGCCTGCTCGCTCCAGCACCAGGCGCAGAAGCTCGCGGCTGGCGGGACGATCATCCGCAATCAGGACGAGACGTTTTTCCGGAGTCGTCGACATGGTACGCACTCAGCTCCATCCGCTCGCACCACGAGCGTCATCCAATTGACCCAGGGATCTGGGAAGATGCACCCATCCTACAACCCCGGCGCGTGGGTGGGAAGTGTGAACGTGAAGCGGCTTCCCTCTCCCGGGGTGCTAACCACTTCCATCCAGCCGCCGTGGATCTGCACCAGCTCCTTGGTAATAGACAGGCCCAGGCCCGTGCCTTCCCGCACGCCGCGCGTTGTGTTGCCCACCTGGTAGAACTTGTCGAAGATGTTTTCCTGCTCTTCCGGGGGGATCCCGATGCCGGTATCGCCCACGGTGACTCGCACGAACCCGGCATCCTCCGCCGTCTCAATCCACACCTTACCGCTCTCGGGAGTGAACTTCACCGCGTTACTGAGAAGGTTGTAGAGCATCTCCTTCACACGAAGGGGGTCCGCGTTCACCACCGCGCCTGGTTCGCCGCGTTCCTCAATGGTGATGCGCTTCAATGCAGCACCCGGGCGGATCGCGTCCAGCGCCTCGCCAACGCTGCGTGCGAGCGGGTACGTCTCGCGTTTGAGGGTGAGCTGGCCGGCCTCGATTTTGCTCAGATCGAGGACGTCGTTGATGAGCTCGAGCAGATGTTCGGAGTCGCGGTGAATGTGGTTGACGAACCGGCTCTGCGATTCGCCCAACGCACCATCATGGCCTTCCTGCAGCAGTTCTGCAAAGCCGATGATCGTGTGCAATGGCGTTCGCAGTTCGTGGCTCATGCTCGCAAGAAATTCGCTTTTGAGACGATTGGCGCGCTCAATCTCGCGATTGCGCGCTTCCAGCTCGGCGGTGTATTGCTGCTGCAGTCGGCGCACTTCTTTTTCCGCGCGCTTGCGGTCGCTGACATCGCGAATGACAGCTGTGACGTGCATGCCGCCCTCGGTCTGGATGGGACTGAGGCTGATCTCCACCGGAAACAGCGAGCCGTCGCGTCGCCGTGCGTGGAGTTCAAGGCCTGTGCCCATCGGGCGCGTCCGTGGATTCTCGAGGTAGGTGTCGCGGTGTCGATAATGCTGGTGGCGGATCGCATCCGGAACCAAAAGGTCAACCGATTGGCCCAGAAGCTCGTCGCGAAGATAACCAAACATCTCCTCGGCAACACGGTTAATGAGGACGACCTTGCCGTCGGCGGAGACCTCGATGATCGCGTCCGGAGCTGCTTCAAGCAATTGCCGGAACCGCCGCTCGAGACGAGACTGTTCCTCGAGAGCGAGCCGCTGCTGCCGCTCGGACATGTCGACGTTGGTCTCGAGGACCTGCGATTCGGCAACACCCAGTTCGCGAATCCAGCGGCTCAACACCGTTACCCGCTGGCCGCTTCGCGTGCGGTGCAGTAGTTCACCTTCCCAGTGACCGTCCCGTTCAAGATCCTTCGTAATCTCCTGCAAAGGTTTTGGAAACGTGGTTTGCAGTACTTCATGACTGAGCCTTCCGAGCGCCTCGATCGCTGTCCAGCCGTAAAGCCGTTCCGCCCCTTTGTTCCAGTAGACGATGTGATCGTGGTAATCGCGGACAAGGATCGGCTCATAGGCCTGATCGAGCAGCTTGGCCTGCCGGTCAGCCAGTTCCTCCTGCCGCTTCTGCTCCGTGATATCGCGTGCGATTTTCGAAATGCCAGTTAGTTTGCCGGTGTCATCGCGAACCGGAGAAAGTGTCAGCGACACGACCAACTGCCGGCCATCTTTGTGGCGCCGCATAGTTTCGTAATGCTCCACAGCAGTTTCCGCCCGGATCCGCAGCAGCAGCTCCTGCATATCGTCTTCATATCCAGGCCATGCCAACAGAGTGATGGGCCGCCCTACAGCCTCGGCAGCGGCATACCCGAACATGCTTTCGGCGCCCCGATTCCAGGTGGTGATGACGCCGTCAAGCGACTCGCTGATGATCGCATCGTTCGAAGACTCCACAATCGAGGCGAGCCGTTGCCGCGTCTCCTCCGCCTGGCGCCTGCCCGTGATATCGCGGCTGATGCTGGCAAATCCGAGCAACTGCCCGTAGAGACCGAAGATCCCAAATGCCCGCATGTCGACCGTGATAATTTCGCCACTCCGCGCGTGCCTGAGCCGGAATTCTCCGTACCAGGCCTCGCCGCGCAGAAGAATGGGAAGAATCTCAGCATCGAAAACCTCCCGCTGGTTTTCGAATTCGGTGTCAAAAACAGGATAGGTTCGCACATCTTCGGAATCGCTCAGGCCCAAAAGTTCGCGGCCCGCAGGATTGATGAAGCTGGTCTTCAGTGTCGGATCGGTGAGAGCCACCAGGTCAGGCGTATTTTCAACGATCGCCAGAAGCCTGCGCTGACTCTCCGCGGTTCGTTTCTGTTCGGAGATATCGTGCCATGCAAGCAGTGCCCCTTCCACCTCACCATCGCCGCTGAAAAGAGGCCGCGCGCGAACATGGATCCAATATCCACCAGCGACGCCAGGTGGGCAGACGTATTGTTCTCCCTCGATCGTCTGACCGCGCAGAGCTACGGCGCCCGGCAGATCTTCCGCCGGCCACAGAGTCTGGCGATCCGGCAGATAAATACCGTAAGCCTTACTCCAGTCGGCTACGGCAGGACCCTGTATGTCGATGCCGTACAGCCGCGTGGCCGCAGAGTTCGCGAAGTACACCTGGCCCTCGCGTCCCAGCACCACCAGCGCTTCCTCGAGGTTGTCCACGAGAGCGCGCAACATCTCCGGAGCCGGATCAGAGCCGGCGGAGGACGCGCGCGACCACGTTGCGGATTCTTTACCGGGATTCCCGCTGGTCATGGGACAGGCTGATAGTGTACCCGCGCACCGCAGCGGATGGCATCAGCTGCGCGATTTAACGCAGCAGGAGACGCAGACCGTGCCGGGGCGCGCAGACGAAGCGCGCTGATGGATTGCGAATGCCCCTGTTTGTGGCGCTTCACCTTGAATCTCTGCGATGGCCCGCAACTTGCACTCCAACCCTGTGAACAGGTGTCGATCTTGAAGATTTTGCTGCAGCACAACGGAGGGGCTCGCTTCACCGCCGATGCGCGCCACCATCGCATCGTACTCGACCAGCCCACCGAGGACGGAGCTACCGACCAGGGAATGTCTCCCGCCGAATTGCTGCTGATCTCGCTGGGAGGGTGTGTCGGAGAGTACGTGGCGCAGTATCTCAAGACACGCGCGCTGAGCGCGGAAGGGCTTTCGGTTCAGGTTGAGGCCGAGCCATCCCCCCACCCTCTGCACTTCGGAGACTTCCATGTCGAGGTGCTGGTACCGAACCTGAACGAGCGCCACTTGCGCGCGCTGGAAAAGTCGTTCCCGGCAGGACTGGTGCAGAATGCCGTTCGGTTCGAGAATGTCCTGCGGGTCACGACGACTGCGGGCCGGAACGACGAGAAACAGCTCTGAGAAGGCGTCATGGTGGGCGAGGCGGGAATCGAACCCACAACCCCCGGCTTAGAAGGCCGGTGCTCTATCCGATTGAGCTACTCGCCCGCAGGTGAGGGATGCAGCGGGGCTGCTTCCACCATTGTAATGGTGGCCGTGGCGCGCAAAACCGCCTGCCACGCCCGTTGCGCAGCCGGAGTATCTGCCCCGCAACCAGCGGCGTAGAGCGTGACTCCAAATCCTTCGCGGCCACCGCACCCCGCTGAGCGAACGACCAGGTCGGCCCGTCCGCAGGAGCCCGGCAGCGCTCGCAGGCGCTCGGTCGCGCGACGAACCCACGCTTCGTGACGGCTGAACGACGCGAACAGATCCTGATCGACCGCAATCACGTCGACCCAGCAAGCCATGCCGGTTTCGGCTTCGGCGGCGGAGCAGTCGAACTCCAACGGGTCAATCTCCTCAGCGTTCAGCCGCCACACATCGCATTTGCTGGTAAAGACCGGTGAGTCGCCGGCATTGAACAAGGCCAGAACTTCGCGCAAACTGAGGTTCGCGGCAGCCTCAGGAATCGTATTGATCGCCTCGGGGTGAAGGCGCAGATCGACGAATCCGGGCCAGTCGGCATCGATCCAGTCCAGTCCCGGACCGATTTCGGCGGCCCAGTCAGCTTCCACTCGCCGACTTCGCCGCGCGAATTTCCTGCTCCGCATCGTCGCGGATCAGGAACTCCAGCAGCGTCCTCTCCGCCCAGCGGCCGTCGTCGCCCAACGCAGTCGCGGGCGCGAGAAAGGCGCAGTGTCCTCCATGCTGCGTCTCGATGAGCGTGACATGCGGGTTGGAGAGTAAGGCCGTCCGCGTCTGCGGCAGCATGCGGATGAAGGGATCGTCAAGCGAGTGGATGATCAGCGTCGGGACGCGCAGCGATCCGGCAAAGTGCGAACTGGCCACGGTTTGGTAATAGTCGTCGGCATCGCGGAACCCACCGTAGCGGGCGACAATTTCCTGATCGAAGTCGCGCATGGAACGGATACGGTCGAGGGCCGCGCCTGCATAAATGCGCGGAAACAGCACCATGCGCCGGCGCACGCGGGCGATCATGTTCCGCAGGAAGTGCCATTCATAGGCGCGATTCTGCGGGCGATGCAGCGCGGCCGACGAAACCGCCAGGTCCATGAGCGGCGAGATGCCGACCAGGGCTTTCAACTGCCGCGGCGGATGAGCGCTGACCTCGCCCGCCCAGCGCAACACCAGATTGCCGCCCATCGAATAGCCGACCAGCGCAATGGCTTCCACCTGTTGCTCGCGGATGATCGCCTCGACCACGCGCCCCACATCGCCGGAGCGGCCCGAATGGTAGATGGTCGGCGACAGAGCATCGGTGCCGCCGCAGGTGCGCATGTTCATGCGGACGACGTTGAGTCCAGCCGCCAGCGCCCGCGCCGTATTGCCCACAATGTACTTGGAGTTCGACGAGCCTTCGAGCCCATGGATCAAAACCACGGTCAGCCGTTGGCGGCGAACTTGCGGCGGCTGCCAGTGGCAGTGGCACAGCACCTGGCTGGGACCATAACCGGCGACCGGATCGTCGACCTCGACCAGCAGCGGCTCGGGTTCAGGCAGCGTCAGCCTGCGCGGCAGGAAATTACCGGCCAGGGTTTGCAGATGGCCGTTGCTGAGCCAGCGCCGAGGAATAAAGTCTGTCAGCCACTCCGCCTTCTCCACCAGCTTCGAGGCTGCTGCAGCGCTCACGACGCCGGGCCCCGCACCGAGGCCAGCACCGAGGCTGCCCACAAGGCGCCGGTCGGCTCCTCCTCATGCTTGAAGTAGGCGAACACATCACCGCGGCGCGCGCGGTCCACAATGCCGGCGGTGATCCCCGCCAGCTGCGCCTCGGAGTACTCGGTCTTGCGCCGGCGGAAGCAGGCAAAGGGAGCGGTCGCAACATCCGGCGTCACGAGGTCGTCGCTCTCGGCGACGCACAGGGCAGCCTGATGCCGCTCGAGGATGCGATAGATCGCCGCATCGAACCAGGACTCATGGCGAAACTCAAAGGCCATGCGGAGGCGGCACGGCTTTGCGTCGGCGAGGAACTGAGCGAGCCGGCCCTCATCGGCCTTGAAGTTGGGCGGCAGCTGGAACAGCACAGGTCCCAGGCGTCCGGCATCGGCTACCGGCTGAATGGCTCCGGCAAAGGCTTCCAGCGTGGGACCGCTTTCCTGCAGGCGCTGAAAATGGGTGATCCGCTGCGGAGCCTTGAAGGAAAATCGAAAGCCTTCGCTGGTCTGCGCCAGCCACGAATCGATGGCAGTGCGGCGCGGAAAACTGCGGAAGGTGTAGTTGACCTCAACCGAGTTCAGGCGGGTGGCGTAGTACTCGAGGAACTTCTTTGAGGCCAGCTTCTCGGGGTAGAACGCGGGCTTCCAGGTCGGGTACGCCCATCCCGAACAGCCGACATAGACGGCTCCGGCTGCGCTGTTGGCTGGGGTGTCAGTCACGGGTCGGGAGGCTGCGAAAAAGCAATCCACTGGGGCGGCTAGTGGGGATCGAACCCACGACATCCTGAGCCACAGTCAGGCGTTCTGCCGCTGAACTATAGCCGCCATACCAGCCCTGATTGTAGCATTGGCCGCACAGCGCCTTCGCTCTCCGGCGCATCGCAAAAGGACATGCAGGAGCCCGGAAAACCCGAGATTCTGGCGCCCGAAAACACGAGCGCGGCGGTCGCGCAGGTGCCTCTGCGCAAGCGCGCCGAGCGCTGGTTTTCCGACGCGAACCTCGACTTCTACGCCCACCTGCTTGACGACTGGTTTCACATTCCCTTCACGCCGATTCGCATCGGGCTCGACGGGCTGATCGGACTGATCCCTGGGCTCGGCGACATCCTGGCCGGCATCGCCTCCTTCGTCCTGATCCTCGCCGCCTGGATTCGCGGCGTGCCCTGGGTCACGCTGGTCCGCATGATGGTCAACCTCGGGCTCGAGGTGGTGATCGGATCGATCCCGCTCTTCGGGGACATCTTCGACATCGCATGGAAGGCGAACCGGCGCAACTACAAACTCATGATGCGGCACCTCGGCGAGCCCAATCGGCATACCTGGAAGGACTACGCCTTTCTGCTGAGCCTGGTGGCCGGAGCGCTGGCGATCCTGGCCGCGCCGTTTGTGGTGCTGCTGGCGATCCTGATCTGGATTGGGCACCGGATCTGAAGCGGGCTGTTTAGTCAGTGGTCAGTGGTCAGCGTTCAGTGGTCAGCGTTCAGTGGTCGATTTTCAGTCGAAAATTGACCTCGACTGCGGGCTGGATTCTGATTCCGCTCGACTTCCGCGTGTGTTTACCGATTGGACAACTGGGTTCGATGCTCGGCGTTCGTTTTCCGGGTTTGCCACCGGTGGTCGTGGCCTGCTGCGGCGGTTTCTTGCTTCTTTGTCCCTATTATCAGGATACCAGGTTGTAGGAATAAACCTGCCAAATTTGTTTGCGTTTTGCGCCGTGGAAGTTGTGTGGAATGAGGAACAACACTTCGGTACCTGAAGTGAAAGACTTGACAAATTTTCCACAGGATTGGGGAGGACGGCTGCGAGGGTGGGCGACGTTTCGAATGGATGGGGGCGGCGGCTCGGAGTGCGTCGGTGGATGAGAGGGGCTGGGCTACAATCGTTGAAGTCGGGGCGTAGCGCAGTCTGGTAGCGCATCTGCTTTGGGAGCAGAGGGTCGGGGGTTCGAATCCCTCCGCCCCGACCATTTGAGGTCCTTCGACTACGCTCAGGATTTCGCCTGCGGGCTCCGACGCCCACAAACCGGCTCAAGTTCGAATCCCTCCGCTCCGACTGTTTGAGGTCCTTCGACTACATTCCCAACTGAAGAAAACAGGGCAAAGCGCTGCTTGAGGGGACTTTCCCCGGAGGCTCCGTCGCTACTCCGTCCGCAGGGCCTGCATGGGATCGAGGCGCGACGCGCGCCATGCGGGAAAGATGCAGGCGATCGACGCGATCAATCCCAGAGTAAGAATCACGGCGACGATCACGACTGGATCTGTCGGCTGCGTTCCGTAGAGCATCGACCGGATGAGCTGGGTTGCACCTGCACTGGCGATGAGGCCGAGGATGAGTCCGAGGAACGCCGGCCGCAGCCCATCGAGGAGGATGAGGCGCAGGATCTGTTCACGCTGGGCGCCGAGGGCAACGCGGATGCCGATTTCAGAGACCCTCTGCGTGACCAGGTAGGAGAGCACTCCATAGAGGCCGACTGCGGCGAGCAGGAGGGACAAGCCGGCGAAGGCCAGGACGAGATTGGCTGCGAAACCCTGGGTGGCCGTGGTTTTGCCCAGGATCTGGTCCATGGTGAGCGCGTTGTAGACGGGCAGCTCCGGTTCCAGCGCCGCAATTTGTTGCTGGATGGGCATCGACATGGTCAGCGGATCGACGGAGGTCACGGCGACGATGGTGGCCTCGCTGGTGCGATCGACAATGCCGGAAAGGACAGGAAAGTACATGGTGGCGGCGACTGGTTTGGTGACGTCGTAGATGGTGTCTCCGACTTCACCGAGGATCTCGTAGTTCGCCACATCGGTATCCCAGGCGATACGGACGTGTTTGCCGATGGGGTCGTCGCCGGAGAAAAACTGCTTCACGAATTGCTGGCTGACAACGACGTAGTGGCTGTTCGCGAGACGCTCGTGGTCGGTGAAGACGCGGCCGCGCAGCAGCGGAATCTGCATGACGCTGAAGTACTGGGGATCGGCGGCCATGGTCATGGCGTCGTACTGCAGGCTGTAGCTGGGCGCGGGGCGTTCGAGGATGGTGAAAACTTTATCTCCCTGGGGCCCGGTTCCGGGGGCAACGGAGACGAGCGCCGCGCCGCGAACGCCAGGCAGGCGGCGCACCCGATCGAGGAGGGACTGATGAAAGCGCACGACCTTGTCGGGGGTATCGTATTGAATTTCCGGAAGGCCAAATTTCATGGTGATGACGTGATCGATGCGGCAGCCCAGATCGGCCATGCGCAGGTGCAGAAAGCTTTTGAAGAGCAGACCGGCGGAGACGAGCAGGATGACGGTGAGCGCGATTTCGACGGTGAGCATGGTTTTGCGCAGTTGCGCGCGCGACGTGCTGCCGCGGGACGATCGTGAGGATTCCCGCAGCGCCGAGAGCAGCCCTTTACCGGTAGAAGAAATCGCCGGCACCAGACCTGCGAGGAGTCCGGTGAGCAGGACCAGGCCAGCGGCAAACGTGAAGACCCATCCATCGACGTGAACGGTTTCGGCACGCGGGAGATTGCGCCAGTGCGCTGCCAGCCAGTGGGTTGATGCGAGCGAGAGCAGCAGGCCGAGGCTGCCGCCGGCCACGCAGATGAGCAGGCTTTCCGTTATCCGCTCGCGAATTAAAGCAAGCCGGCTGCCGCCGAGGGAACCGCGGATGGCGACCTCTCTGCGACGCGAGGCGGCGCGCGCCACCAGCAGGTTCGACACGTTGAGGCAGGCGATGAGCAGCAGACAGCCGACCGCGCACAGCAGGACGAGCAGCTGGGTTCGCACGCCCTTGACCAGGTCGTCGATCATGGGCCGAGACCAGACGTCTTCGGCCACAGGTTTGGAACCATTCGCGAGATGGATCCCGTACTGCACGGCGCTTACCTGGTGGGTGGCCGATGCAACGCTCACATCGGGCCTGAGGCGCGCTACCACTTCGCTCTGATGGCCGTCGTGAATGCTGTAGTCGCTCTCGGTAAAGGTCTGCGCGTAGGGCATCCAGAACTGGATGCGCGCATCCGGATAGGTGAACCAGTCCGGCAGCACGCCGATGACGGTAGCCGGGGAAGTGTCCAGATGAATCTGTTTGCCGATGATGGAGGGGTCACCGGCAAAACGGCGCTGAAACAGACTCCAGGTCAGGAGGACGACGGGGTCGCCTTTGGGCTGATCTTCGGCCTCGGTGAAGACGCGGCCCAGCGCGGGAGTTACGCCGAGAAGCGGAAACAGGTTGGCCGAGCCGCCCGCGCTCTGCACGACCTCCGGCAGTTCGGAATGCACGCCGGAGAAAATGCCTCCGTAGCCGCGCATCGCCGCCATGTCTTCAAAGCCGTGCGTCTGGCTGCGCCAGTCGCGATAGTCGCCGGGCGCGACGGCGTTGAATCCATCGCCGCTGTTGTCGTGCCGGAAGTGCTCGTAGAGCATGACCAGTTTGCCTGAATCGCGAAAGGGTAACGGCCGCAACAGCACCGCGCGCACCATGGTGAAGAGCGACGTGGTTGCGCCGATGCCCAGCGCCATCACCAGCACGGAGACGATGGCAAATTCGGGCGAGCGCAGCAGCGTACGGGTGCCATACTTCACGTCGCGCACCAGCTGCTCCAGCCAGATTCGGCTCCAGGCCGCGCGCGTCTGCTCGCGAATCAGTGTTGGGTTGCCGAACGCGCGCTGTGCCGCAAAGCGCGCCTCGTCGGCAGAGAGCCCGCGCTCCCGCTGCTCTTCCTCTTCCAGCTCCAGATCGGTGAGGAGCTCGCGCTCGAGGTCGGCATCCCGTTTGGCGGTTCCGTTCCATCCGCGCCACCATCTCATCTCAGCTCTCCTCAGCGGCAGGCCACATCACCCGCGCTACGGCTTCCGCCATCTGCTTCCATTGCGATTCTTCAACGACGAGCTGTTTTTTGCCGACTTCGGTGAGGCGGTAGTACCGGAGTTCGCGGTTGCGATCCGGGGCCAGCTCCCATTTCGAAATCACCCAGCCTCGCTCCTCGAGGCGATGCAGTGCCGGATAGAGAGAGCCGTGCTGGGTCTGGAGAAAATCGTTGGTGGTGCGCTGGATATGTTTGCCAATCTGGCGGCCGTGCGCCGGACCATAGAGAAGTGTTCGCAGGATCAGCATGTCGAGGGTGCCCTGCAGCAGATTGGCTCGTTGTTGCGCTTGCTTTTTGCTCATAGAAGACATTCGACTATCGATAAGAACTGATGGTAGACATTCGACTATCGATTGTCAAAGGGGACAGAACGGCAGGGTTCTCCGTTATCCGGCGGCTGTTCGAGGCGGTCGATGAACGACGTTCCGCCTCCGTGGCGAAAGAGATGCGCAGTTCCTATGGATTACGGGGCGAGGGGGGAGTGGTCTGATTCTTCAGGTGCTTGAGCTTTTCGGTGAGCAGTTCCTGCTCGCGCAGGTTTTCGGTCATGGCGATGGCGCGCTGCATCTCCTGGCGTGCTTCGGCGAACCTGCCCATCTTCATCAGCAGGTCTCCACGAACGCTGGGGAGCAGATGATAGCCGGCCAGTGCAGAATGGGCGGCCGCCGCATCGAGGGCCTCGAGTCCCGCAGCGGGCCCGTGCGCCATTCCAACGGCGACTGCACGATTCAGCGCCACGATGGGCGAAGGGCTGATCTGCATCAAGGCGTCATAGAGAAGAACGATGCGGTCCCAGTCCGTTTCGCCGGCGGAGCGCGCCCGCATGTGACAGGCGGCGATGGCAGCCTGCAGAGCATAATTGCCCGCACCGCCCCCCAGCTTTTGCGCCTGCTCGAGCGCGGCCATGCCTCGCTCGATTTGCGCCTTTGCGTTGCCGGCCGGCGATAGTCCGCAGGCAAATTTCGTGACGCCGGCAGCCTCCATCTCTTCGCTGAGAGTATAGATGTCGCGGATCGTTGCTTCGTCCTCAAGGGAAGGGTCGTAGTTGTCGGGTAGCTGAATGGTGACCAGATATTGCGGCATGGCTTCTCTCCTGGAATGGTCTGAAGGGGGGCCGGTTATCCCGCCTTCACTATAACGACGAACGGGGAAATCGGAATTCTACAAACCTTCCAGGAAAATATGGGGGGCGGAGAAATATCCCGGGTGGAAGCAAGGAGAAGAATTCCGGAAGTCGACCGGGCACTGCGGCAGAATTAGAATTGCCTCTCAACGGTGAGCTGGGCTTACGGTGAGACAGCAGGAGAATCCATGGCAGACGCGAAGACTATTCTCGAGCAGGCATATTCCGCATTCAATGCGCGGGACATCGACGGCGTTCTGGCATGGATGACGGAAGATGTGCGCTGGCCCAAGGCGTCGGAGGGCGGCACGGCAATTGGGAAAGAAGAGATTCGCGCCTACTGGACTCGACAATGGACGGAGTTCGATCCGCATGTTGAACCGCTGGAGATGACGGAGGAAGACGGGGGCAGGACGCGCGTGCGAGTACACCAGCTCGTCCGGAGTCTTCAGGGAGATGTCCTTGCCGACGGCCAGGTCTTCCACATATTCACGATGCGCGGCGACCGGATCG
>DATAZC010000150.1:0-17575 GCA_036272255.1 Acidobacteriaceae bacterium
CGCTTCACTGAAGAGCTCCAGGAGGAACTCAACTCCACCGGCAATCTCCTCGACCAGGAAAGCTCTGTCGTCCTGAGCGAAGCCTCCGCATCGCGCCCGCTTCCCGAGCACAACAAAACCTCCGAACCCGAGTCGAATGGACCTGCATTCCGATCTTCCGTCCTCCGCGGCGCTCAACTCGAAGATAAATACGACGGCATCCGCGCCCAGCTCCACGTCGACGGCCAACGCGTCGCGCTCTACTCCCGCAATCGCGACGACCTCTCCGCCTCCTTCCCCGATCTCGTCGAAGCTTTCGCCTCCATTGCCGAACCCGCTATCCTCGACGGAGAAATCCTCGCCTGGAAACCCGACAGCGGCCGCGCCCTCGCCTTTTCCTCACTCCAGCAGCGCCTCGGCCGAAAACGCGTTACGTCGGAAATGCTCCGCGAGATTCCTGTCGTCCTCATCGTTTTCGACATCCTCTACCGCGGCGAATCCCTCCTCCTCAACGAAACCCTCGCCGAACGCCGCCGCATCCTCGAGGACTTCTTTGTACGCTGGTCGCCCTCAACCGCAGCCGCGCACGAAGACGCGCAGCCTCATCTCTTCGAATCGGTGCCCGAGAAGGCCTTCCCCCGCCTCATGCTCGCCAACGCCACGCACCTCGACTCAGCCGACCAGCTCGACCAGGCCTACGTCGACGCCCGCGCCCGCGGCAATGAAGGCGTCATGATTAAATCCCTCGCCAGCAGCTACCAGCCCGGCCGCCGCGGCCTCGCCTGGCTCAAGCTCAAGCGCGAGCTCGCGACGCTCGACGTTGTCGTCACCGGCGTCGAATATGGCAACGGCCGCCGCGCCCATGTCCTCAGCGACTACACCTTCGCCATTCGCGACTCCGACGATCCCAGCGAACCGCTAAAAAACGTGGGCAAAGCCTACTCCGGTCTCACCGATCAGGAAATTGCCGACATGACCGCCTTCTTCAAGGCTCATACCCTCGAAGACAACGGCCACTTCCGCACCGTCGAGCCCACCGTGGTCCTCGAAGTCGCCTTCAACAACGTCATGCGCTCCACGCGCCACGCCAGCGGTTTTGCGCTGCGCTTCCCCCGCATCCTTCGCATCCGCGCTGATAAGCCCGTCGATGAAATCGACACCCTCGAGCGCGTCGAAGAAATCTACAACTCCCAGCCCGATAAACCCATCGATACAGAAGGGCCATCGTGATGCGGACATCCGTCCCCAACCTGCTCCCTGTAACCTGCCACCTGTAACCTTTCAGAGAGGAAACACCATGCCGCTAACCACCGAAACCGACGCCCCTAACGCTGCCGCCGCCGGCAAAGTCCACCTCGGCGACCTCACCGTTCACCGTCTCGGCTACGGCGCCATGCGCATCACCGGCCAGGGCATCTGGGGCCCGCCCAAAGATCACGACGCCGCCATTAAAACCCTTCGCCGCGCCGTCGAGCTCGGCGTCAACTTCATCGATACCGCCGACTCCTACGGCCCCAACGTCTCTGAAGAATTAATCGCCGAGGCTCTTTCTCCCTACCCCAAGGGCCTCGTCATCGCCACCAAGGGTGGATGGGAGCGCGTTGGCCCCGCGCAGTGGATCCATAACGCCAGCCCCAAACATCTCGAAGAAGCCGTCGAGGGCAGCCTCAAGCGCCTCAAGCTCGACCGCATCGACGTCTACCAGCTCCACATCCCCGACCCTGCCGTCTCCTTCACCGCCTCTATGGAGACACTGGAAAAACTCCGTCAGCAAGGCAAAATTCGCCACCTCGCGCTCTCCAACGTCACCCTCGAACACCTGCAGCGCGCACAGAAAATTACCACCATCGTCTCGGTCCAGAACCGCTACAGCTTCGCCGACCGCGAGTGGGACTTTCTCCTCGACTACTGCGAGAAGAACGGCATCGCCTTCATCCCCTGGGCGCCCCTGGGCCAGAATCGCTCCGACGCGCACGAAATGATCGAAAAATTCGCGAAGGAACTCAACGCCACCCCTCTCCAGGTCGCGCTCGCATGGCTGCTGCGCCGCTCGCCCGTCATGCTGCCCATCCCCGGCACCTCATCGCCCAAACATCTTGAGGAGAACATCGCCGCCGCCTCGCTCAAACTCACGGATCCAATGTTCAAACAGCTCGACGCCGTCAATCCACCGCCAGCTTCCCTGCGCTAGATTCTTCCTTATCGCTCAAAGCCGGTTCCCCCACCCTTTCTGGTCGCGCTGTTCGACCACAAAGGGTGGGAGACCACCATCCCTGAACCCCTCGCCGCCCGCCCAGTTAGCATCGAATCATGCCCTCCGCGCGAAACCTGATTCTCCTCCTCGCGCTCCTCCTCCCCGCATCTCTCTCCGCACAGCAACCTCCCATCGTCCTGCCCCTCGACTACTCCGGCCACCACCTCTACCTCACCGTCACCGACGACCACCTCGGTCCCCTCACCCTCATGCTCGACACCGGTTTTGCGCGCACCTCGCTTGCCGCTTCTGTCGCGAGCAAGGGCGAAGTCCACACCTCTTTCTGGCGTCGCTCCATCTCCTGGAACGGCTTCGGCACAGGACCCTCTAAACACCGGTATCAGACTGCCGACGTCTCGCTCCGCTCCGGACAAACCTCGCTCTTCACCGGTTCAGCCCTCGTCGCCGACTTTGACGACTTCGCCAAAGAACTTGGCCATCCCGTCGACGGTTTTCTCGGCTGGGACTTCCTCCAGAAATGGTGCGCCACCCTCGACTACGCCCCCGCGCGCCTCACCCTCCGCGATCCTGCCCACTGCTCCCCACCCTCGGCTCCGTACGCAACGCTCAACGGCCAGTGGTCCACCCAGGGATTCCTTCTGCCCTCCCAACTCACCTTCGCCAACGGCCATTCGGCTACAGCGCTCCTCCACTTCGATACCGGCAGCGACGCTACGCTGTTCCTCAACACCCCATTCCGGGCTATCGCTGGACTCGAGCCCAGCCCCGCTGCCGCCACCGGCTCCCGCGGCTGGGGCGTGAATGGCCACTACAGCAGCGATACCGTTCCCCTCGCACAATTCACCCTCGAAGAAGGCCACCTTCATCTGGACACCGGCAAAAACACCACAATCGCCATCGCCCGCCCCGGTGCCTTCTCCACGATCCACTGGTGGGAGGGACCATCCGCCGTTCGCATCAACCACGACGGCATCATCGGCAGCGCTCTGCTCGAACGTCTCAGCTGGACTTTCGATCCCGCCGCCAAACGCGTTTACGCCTCGCTCGCCGGCGCCAACTGACGATGTCTTTCGTTTTTGCGCGAAGCGCGTCCGCCTGGACGGCCAGTCCTTGCCTGGACGGGCGAGTCCCTGCTAGGCTGGCGGGTTTCCTCATCTCCGCTCAACGAGCCCTCATGACCTCCACCACCGAACAAGGCCAGCAGACCGACAGCACCTTCCCCTTCACCCTCACCGAAGACCAGGAAGCCCTTCGCCGCGAAATCCGCGACTTCGCTGCGCGCGAAATCGCCCCCCATGTCCTCCGCTGGGACGAAGCCTCCGAGTTCCCCCATGACGTGGTGAAACAACTTGGGGCTATGGGCCTGCTCGGCGTTATCTTCCCCCTCGAATACGGCGGCGCCGGCCTCGGCTATACCGACTACATGCTTGCTATTGAAGAGCTCTCCGCCGTCGATGGCTCGATCGGCATCATCGTCGCCGCGCATAATTCGCTCTGCACCAACCACATCTTCCTCGCCGGCAACGAAGCACAAAAGAGGAAATACATTCCGAAACTCGCCTCCGGCCAGCACCTCGGCGCCTGGGGACTCACCGAGCCAGGCTCCGGCTCCGACGCCGGGGCAGCCCGCACCACAGCCATCCGCAAGGGCGACCAGTACGTCCTCAACGGCAACAAGACGTTCATCACCAACGGCCACTATGCCGACGTGTCGGTGATCATCGCGGTTACTGATAAATCCCAGGGCACCCGCGGCCTCTCCGCCTTCATCGTCGAGAAGGACACGCCCGGTTTCCGCCCCGGCAAAAAGGAAAACAAACTCGGCCTCCGCGCCTCCGATACCAGCGAGCTCATCTTCGAAGACTGCGCCATCCCCGCGGAAAATCTCCTGGGCAAAGAGGGCGAAGGCTTCGTCGACGCCATGCGTACCCTCGACGGCGGCCGCATCTCCATCGCCGCCCTGTCTCTGGGAATCGCCAGGGGCGCCCTCGACGCCAGCGTCAAATATGTCAAAGAACGCCGCCAGTTTGGCAAGGCCATCGCCGAGTTCCAGGGCATTCAGTGGAAGCTTGCCGATATGGCCACCGAGCTCGACGCCGCCCGGCTCCTTACCCTGCGCGCTGCCGTCCTCAAGGACGCAGGCAAGCGCGTGACGCAGGAATCCGCCATGGCCAAGCTGTACGCGTCCGAAGTCGCCGTCAAAATCTGCAACGAAGCCGTCCAGCTCCACGGCGGCTACGGCTTCATCAAGGACTACCCTGTCGAGAAGTTCTACCGCGACGTCAAACTCTGCACCATCGGCGAAGGCACCAGCGAAATCCAAAGAATGGTCATCGGCCGCGAAATCCTCAAGGTCCACCCGTCGAGAGGTTGACGGCGTTTCAGCGGTTCCGCTGCAGGCTCTGAACAAAGGACCAGAACTTTGGGTCGCCTTTCAGCTTCTGGATCGAGTCATCCTGAGTTGGGTCAGGCATCGATTCTCCTGGCAGGACGTTCGCTCGCCTGTCGAATGCTTCCTGCAGATGACTCTGCGCTTCATCTGCTTTGCCCTGTTCTGCATCAGCACAAGCCAGGTTGTAATAATTCATCGGATAATCAGGATCCAGTTTGATCGCACGACTGGCGATTGCTCGCGCGGCGGCCACTTGTCCCGACGTCCCGTACGCTATGACAGTCTGATCCGTCGCAACACGTCGCCATTTGCCGTTCGTGTCGTCGCCCGGAATTAGTGTGAGGGACTGTTCGTAGATCGGTGCAGCCTGTTTCGGCATTCCATGCCTGAGAAGTACCGTGGCGTAATAAAACAAACCCTCAAAGTCCTGCTTTCCTGCGGGATCGAATCTCACAGATTCCAGCGCGTCTTTCACGTCGGGCGTATCCGTCGAGATGGAATGCTGACTCGAAAACTCAATGTCCGCGCAAAGATCACCATCCGCCGCAAATCCGCGAACATGAAACCACGTACCTTTTGCAGACTTGTTGGAGTAAGTTGCGACGGCGAGCGGTTCGCCATGAGCCTGCACTATTACCGTCGACGACAGGTTCAGTCCTGGATTTTCGTCTTTCGTGTGCCTCAGCATCGCATCACGGCACTTAACACTGGTAAGAGGCGCCTCTTCGGAATACTGGAACAAAAAAACAAACAGATCGATATCATCCGCCTTGTCCGCTCCTCGAAGCCCGAACTCCGATCCCGATGGCTTGGCTGAAGCTTCAACAACTGGGAACTTAGCTGCGTCCATGTGCAGCCGCCCCGGATGCGCGGGTAACTCCAGGTTATAACCCGGACTCGTATTGGGCTCTTGCGCGGCCCCGGCCACTGTCAACCAAAGAAAACTAAACAGAAGGCAAAAACGCATGGCGCGAGTATATGCCGGCTCGGGAGCCCGCCCCTTGGATAGTTCCGAGTCGACTGGTGCAACTAGAGGATCGAGCGCAACGCCCTCCATGCTGCGGGCTGCCCCAGGGGACCTCCGTCGCGCGCCGTCAAGTGCGCTGGACCGAATCGAGAATCGTCCCGCCCTAAGCACCTTAGCTTATGTAGCACATTACCGCCCCGCACTTCTCCTCCCACAAAAACCAATTTCGTCGTACGATGGGTGAACTCTTCCCCGGCCACGTCGCCCAAGACAAAATGCAAGGAGCTCACCAGTGAACGGGATTACGATCCGTCTTTGGGCGGTCCTCATTCTCGGCATCGCCAGCTGTGCCTGCGCCCTCGGCCAGGACCTCACCAACGACGCTGCAAAAGATATGCTGAACCAGCTCGGAGCCGGTACCTCCACCAGCGACTTCACCCTCACTCAGGATCAAGCCCATCAGCTCACCGCGCTCAGCCCTGCTCTGCTCGCGCCCCTACAGATCCAGGAAACCAAACCCTGCCTCCCCAACCCAGGCGACAAGCGCGTCCTCAACCATCAGTTCGCCGCCTGCCAGGGCATCTTCCCCGCCGGCATCAGCGCCCAGAACCCCGGCGTCTACCTGCGAGTCGGGCGCGTCTTCCACTGGCACGTCGTCGAGCTCAGCAGCATCGTCGATCCCTCTGACGACCACACGCAGCGCCTCGCCGCCTACACATGGGAGTACGACTTCTCCGATCTGCCTCCGGAAGTAAAAAACGTTCTCAGCCAGGGATCCCGCCACGAAGGCCATTCCCTCTTCCAGCTCGACGGCGGCACGTGGAAGTGGCTCCGCTACCAGTAGCCCATCCACCTGCGAAAACAGCGGCCCCGTCCGCCGCACTCCTACTCTTCTTCTTCCGTCTGCGTGATCAGATACCGCTCGTACCCTATCTCGCCAATCTTATGCAACTGTGCCTCCAGCCAGTCCACGTGCCCCTCTTCGTCTTTCAGCAGCTTCACAAAAAGATCCCGCGATCCGTTGTCCTTGTTCTCCACGCTGATGCGAATTGACTCGTTGTACGACGCCACCGCTCCCAGTTCCAGCTTCAGATCCGACTCGATCATTTCCCTGACGTTCCGTCCGATCGTCAACGCCAGCGGCTCCATGCTCGGCGTCCCATCGAGAAATAAAATGCGCTCCATCAGCGCTTCGGCATGCCGCATCTCGTCGATCGACTGCTTCTTGATGAACTTTGCATATTTGTCGTAGCCCCAGTTCTCCGCCATTTCCGCATGCAGAAAGTACTGGTTGATCGCGGTCAACTCATCGCGAAGCGCTTCGTTCAGTCGTTCAATGACCTTTGCATTCCCTTTCATGCTGAGCCGCCTTTCGTGCCGAGAATTCTACCGGACATTGCCCAGCGCTGGCTCGCGCTCATCTCCGCTCTTTGCCCATGTGCCGGTCACGCACCTGGATTCCATCGTCCCGCTACAATCACTCCACATGCCCACGCCGCAGGACCACTACCGCAACCTCCTCGCTCACCACTATTCCTGGATGTTCGGCCTTTCCTTCGACGAAAAAGTCACAGAGCAACGCGCCATTCTGGAGCCCGCCCTCAAAGACATCCCGCGTGGCCTCGCCGTCGACCTTGGCTCCGGCCCTGGCTTCCAGTCCCTTGCCCTGGCCCAGCTCGGCTTTACCCCGGTCCTCGCCATCGATACCAGCGCCGAACTCCTCTCCGAGCTCGAAAATGCGCTCCGCTCCCATGCTCATCCCAGCGTTCAGACGCATAACACCGATATGCTCTCCCTGCTGGACTACGTCCACCCCGCGCAGGCCGCCGCCATCGTCTGCATGGGCGACACCCTTACCCATCTCCCCGGCCAGGACGCCGTCCGCCATCTCTTTTCTGCGGTTGCCGCTGCGCTCGCTCCCGGCGGCGTCTTCGTCCTCACGTGGCGCGACCTCACCCACGAGCTCACCGGCAACGATCGCTTCATTCCCGTCCACGCCGACGCGGACAAAATCATGACCTGCTTCCTCGAATACACAAGCCCCACCGTCGTGCAGGTCCACGACCTCGTCTACTCGCGCAATCCCACACGCCCGTCGCAGTGGAACCTCGAAAAGAGCAGCTACCCCAAACTCCGCCTCGAGCCCGCCTGGGTCGCCGGCGAACTCACCGCAGCCGGACTGGTTTCCCATCCCATCGGCTCCGCCGGTCGCCTCTCCCTCGCCGTAGCAACAAAAACCACCCCGGGCGAAGGCCGCTAACTCGCCAACTTGCTCACTGGCTAACTTGCTCCGCCGATGTACCCTGTATCACGAGTGCCTGCAACCGATACACCCGCCATCACTGATCTCGTCAGCCGCCTTCGCCAGGGCGACAACCGCGCGCTCGCCCGCGCCATCTCCCTCGTTGAAAACGATGCGCCCGAAGCTCCCGGGCTGCTCTCCGCCTGCTTCCCGCATACCGGCCGCGCCCTCCGCATCGGCATCACCGGCGCTCCTGGCGCGGGCAAAAGCAGCCTGGTCGATCGTCTCGCCCAGCAGTTCCGTCACGCCGATCGCACCGTCGGCGTCGTCGCCGTCGACCCCACCAGCCCCTTCACCGGCGGAGCCCTCCTCGGCGATCGCATCCGCCTGCGCGAGCACGCCAGCGACCCCGGCTTCTACGTCCGCTCCATGGCCACGCGCGGCTCGCTCGGCGGCCTCGCTCTCGCTACCGCCGATGTCGCACTCGTCCTCGAAGCCAGCGGCAAAGACATTCTCCTCATTGAAACCGTCGGCGTCGGCCAGGATGAAATCGAAATCGCCCGCCTCGCCGATTTCATCCTCGTCATCCTCGTCCCCGGCATGGGCGACGACGTGCAAAGTCTCAAGGCCGGCGTCATGGAAATCGCCGACATCTTCGTCATCAACAAAGCCGACCGCGAAGGCGCCGACCGTGTCGAGCAGGAGATCCGCGGCCTCCAGTCTCTGGCGCAAACCCACGAACCCCGCAACCCACCCGTGGTCCGCACCATCGCCACTACCGGCGACGGCGTTCCCGCCCTCATGCAGTCCATCGGCGACCTCGAACAATGGCTGCGCGAGGAGAATCGCCTCGCCGCGCGCCGTACCCTGCACTGGCAGCGCCGCCTCGATGCAATGTTGCGCACCGAACTCATGCGCCGCGCCCGAAAAAATGGATTCGACAGCAAGCTGCTCGAATTTCACGCCGCCCGCATCGCCTCCGGACAGCAGGATCCCTGGCAGCTCGTTGGCCAACTCACCGAGAAAGTCTTTTCGAGCGGTTCCTGAACGCTGTACGCTGAACGCTGAGCGCTGATTTTCATGCCCGAACTCGACCACATCGGCATCGCCGTCAAAAGCATCGCGCAGGCCCGCAAACTCTATGAGTCCCTCGGCCTCGCCGTCGTCCACGAAGAAACCGTCGAGCAGGAGCAGGTCCGCACCGCCATGATCCCCACCGGCGAGGCACGCATCGAGCTGCTCGAACCGACCAGCGACACCTCACCCGTCGCTCGCTTTCTCGCCAAACGCGGCGAAGGTCTCCACCACGTTGCGCTCCACGTCGAAAACATCTCCGCAGCCCTCGAAGGCCTGAAGGCCCAGGGCGCGCGCCTCATTTCCGAAGACATTCAAATCGGCGCGGGCGGCCATCTCTACTTCTTCGTCCACCCGTCAAGCGCAGGCGGCGTCCTGCTCGAAATTTGCCAGGATAGCGTCAGCGACGTTTAGAGCCGCGCCGAACTCTGTGGCCACGACACAACGTCGTCGTCGCCCTCCTGAACGCTGTACGCTGAACGCTGAACGCTCTCTATGCTCCTCTCCATCGACACCTGCGGCCCCCTCGGCACCGTGGCCCTGGCCCGTCTCGACAACGAGAAGCTCTCCCTCCTCGCCCAAACCGAGCTGCCCGGCAAAACCTATTCCGCCCGGCTCATCCCCGCCATCCGGGAACTGCTCGCCGTTCACAGTGTCACCCTTGCCGAAATTGCAACCATCGTTGTGACAAATGGACCCGGCAGCTTCACCGGCATCCGCATCGGCCTCTCCACAGCCAAAGGCCTGGCCGAACCCAGCTCCATTCCCATCCTCGCGGTCTCCCGGCTCGCCGTCCTGGCTCACAAAGCCGGCGCAACCGCCGCCGCCCTCGACGCCAGCCGCAAGGAGTTTTATTGCGGCGACTACTCCACCGCGATTCCGTCAGAATCTCTCCTCTCCCGCGATGTCTTCGCGCAAAATGCCACCGCCCTCGGCTCGCAACTCGCCATCAGCGAAGCTACCCTCGCCACCGAAGCCCCCAAAGCCACCCGCGTCGACCCGCCCACCGCGCTCGACGCTATCCACTTCGCCCTGCCCCGCCTGCGGGCTCGCGACTTCGACGACCCGCTTCTGCTCGACGGCAACTACCTCCGCCGCTCCGATGCTGAAATTTTCTCCGGGCCCGGCGCTCCTCCCCGCCCCCAGCCGACCAGGCACGCATGAGCCGGCCCATGCAGCAGGCCGACCTCGATGCGGTCACCGCCATCGCTTCCGCTTGCCCGGAAGCCCCTCACTGGCAGCCCTCCGCCTACGCCGCCTATCTCGCCCCCGAACCCGCCAACCCGAACCTGCGCCGCACAGCCCTCGTCTCCCTCACCTCCGACCCAACCCCCAAAATCCAGGCCTTCGCCGCCGCCACCCTCCTGCTCGACGGCGAACAAAACCTCTGCCAACTCGACTCCATCGCCGTCCACCCTGGCGCCCGGCGCCGGGGCCTTGGCGCTGCCCTCCTGCGCGCACTTCTCGCCTGGGCCACTCAAAACGGCGCCCGCCACTTCTCCCTCGAAGTTCGCGCCGGCAACGCCGCCGCTCTCGCCCTCTACCAGCGCCTCGGGTTCCTCCCTGAACGCCGCCGTCCCCGTTACTACACTCATCCTGAAGAGGATGCCCTGATCCTGGGCATGCCGGTTACCCTCGATTCATGTTCTGACAGTTTTCCACGATGAAAGTGGTTGAAGGTCAGGCGGCCACGGTGCTAGCGTGGTACGTCTCACTTTGTAGTGAGTCAAATTCGCCCGGCGAACCACGTTTAGCCGCGGCTCCGCCGGGAATGATCCCGCACCGGAGGAGTCGTCTATGGTTCTGGAAGCGAACGGTCAGCCGGATAGTGAAGCAATACGTCGCCTGGAAGAAGAGCATCGTCACTATTCGGAAAAGCTCGAAGCCCTGCTCCAAAAACCCTGGCTTTCTGAAGACGAGCAAATCGAAGAAGTTCGCCTGAAAAAGCTCAAATTGCATATCAAAGACCAGCTCACGATGGTCCGCAGTCACACCCGCGCCTTCAGCGCAGCCTGACCCGGTCGCAGTCCCACAACTTTCTCCCTTTGCGACGCAGCGCCAGCGCCCAACGTTGCGTGTGCGCCCGGTACGGCGCCTGGTGCCGGGCCCCCATCCTTCGACGGTAAGAGCTCCCCTCCAGGCCGCATTCCGGCGCCACCTTTAATGAAATTCGAAGTACGCCAGGTTCATGTTTCCCTGCGTCAGAATATGAACCGTCAGCACATTCTTCCCCGCCGTCAACCGCACCCTCACCAGATTCTGCGCCACGTTCCAGTGGTGCCACTGCCGCCACGCAATCGGATCCTTTGCGTCGAACGTCGTCGGAATCGTGAGCGGTCCCGTAGCGTCTTTCCCGTTCACATCCAGAGCAATCGTGCCACCGCGATTGGAGGTGTAGAGCAAGTCAGCCGTATACCAGCCTTCCTTCGCAGCATTCACCGTGATGTTGAACCACTCTCCTGGCTCGGTCCACCCCACGTACAGCTGGTTTTCCGGCGGCTGCACCCGGTCAAACGGATTGTTGTCGATCGCATCGTGGAACTTCGTGTACGACGTATCCACACCCTCGTCGATGCGGAATTCGTTCAGATACGTCCCGTCCGCTGGATTCAGCTCGCCGCTGCCGTGATTGCGCGGCTCCGCATCGTGATACGCCACACCCTCGCCCCCCCGGTCGTAGTACGCGCACTCCACCCGCCCGGGAATCTTCTGCGCCTCAGCCGTGTGCCGGCTGTCCCCGTAAGGAGTGCCGCGGTATTCCCCCGTTGTCTGCGCCCCTGGACCCAGCGCCGCAGCGCCTGAACCCACCGCCAGGCATAAGCCAGTCAGCCACCATGTCCTCTTCAGAATCGTCACCCCTCCGCACCCGACTGTACATCCGGTCGTCCGCCCCATTCCACAGGAATAGCGACCCCGTCTTGTCTCTCTTCGCGCGAGCCCTTTCTGTTTCACCGCTCCGGCCCTAAAATGAAAACTGACTTTCGGACGACCGTCCAGTTCGCTGCGCAGCCGGTTTCCGCCTTTATCTTCCTGCAGGGTTTCTGCCCGGCTTCAGCGCAATCTGCAAAGTACGTGTCCTGGCTCCGGTCGTTGGATCGTTTAGCTTTCCTTATCTCTCATGGTGCGTGACGGATACTTCTACGGACTGGCCCTCACTGCGGTGGCCGCCATCCTCTGGCTCGTGACTCGTAACTGGGTCTGGGCCCTCCCGGCGCTGCTTCTCGCCGCCTTCTTCCTGTGGTTCTTCCGCGACCCAGCCCGCACCATCCCGAACGAACGCGGCCTCGTCGTCTCGCCCGCCGACGGCAAAGTCACTGAAGTCGCCCGCATCAACACCCCGGAAGGCGAACGCCTCCGCCTCAGCATCTTTCTCAGCGTGTTCGACGTCCACGTCAACCGCTCTCCCGTTGAAGGCATCCTCCGCGAAGTCCGCTACACCAAAGGAAAATACCTCAACGCGATGAACCCGGCCTGCTCTGAGGTCAACGAACGCAACCTTGCCGTGGTCGATTGCGTCGAGGGCTACCAGGTCTCGTTCGTCCAGATCGCCGGCCTCCTCGCGCGCCGCATTGTCTTCAACAAAAAGCCCGGCGACTACCTCGAACGCGGCCAGCGCGTCGGCCTCATCAAATTTGGCTCGCGGACTGACATCCTGCTTCCTGGCCACGCCGAGCCGCTCGTCAAGCCCGGCGACCGCGTCCGCGGCGGAGCCAGTATCGTTGCCCGCATCGCTGCACCCGAGGCCGACACGATGCTCGCCTCCATTGGCGCGGAGCTGCTCGTATGAGCGATAACCCGCAGCCTTTTCTCCGCCCCGAAGGCCCTGCTGGATTCCGCGGCCATGGTCCGCAACCGCGCCGCCGCGCCCGCGGCATGTTCCTCCTCCCGTCCACGTTCACCGCCGTCAACATTGCCGCCGGCTTCTTCGCCATCACCCAGAGCCTCGAAGGCTCCTCGCTCCAGCCCCATCATTTCGACTACGCCGCCATCGCCATCGGCCTCGCCATCCCCTTCGATGCCCTCGACGGCCGCATTGCCCGCCTCACCAACACTGAGAGCGAATTCGGCAAGGAGCTCGATTCCCTCGCCGACGTCATCACCTTCGGCGTCGCTCCCAGCATCCTCGCCTTCGCCTGGGGTTTTCGCGCCCTTCCCTTCGCCATGCACCACGACATGCGTCTCAAGCTGGTGCAGTTCGGCGCCTTCGTCTGCTTCCTCTTTCTGCTCTGCGGGGCCAGCCGCCTCGCCCGTTTCAACATCAGCGTCAATCCCACCCCTAAAAATCCAGGCCGTCCCGATCGTAAGTATTTTGTCGGCATGCCCATCCCCGCCGCCGCCGGCATTGTCGCCGCCGTCGTCCACGGATTCATCGGCTTGCCCATCTTCACCTGGTGGCTGGCCGTCATCTGGGGTCTCCTCGTCGGCTTCATCGGCTTCCTGATGGTCAGCACCTGGCGCTTCTGGAGCGGTAAAGAGATCAACCTGACCGTCCGCCAGCCCTTTCGCTGGATCGTTCTGCTCGGCATCAGCATTTATCTGCTCGTCTTTTTCTCCCGCGTCGTCCTTCTGATGCTGGCCCTCGTCTACATGTTCTCCGGCGTTATCGCTCGCCTCGCGTACTCTTGGCGCCGCCACCATCCACATACCAGGAATCCGCTGCCAGCTTCGCAAGGCCCTACAGGATGACCGATCAACAGAAAATTGCCATTGTGGGCGCCGGTTCTTTGCGCGGCAAAGAACTCAATGACGCTCTTGCCGACTCGCCCTTTGCCGACTCTGACTTCGTCCTGATGGACGACGAGGCCGAACTGGGCAGCCTCGAATCTGTCGGCGACGAAGTCACCTTCATTCAGCGCATCGATCACGATTCCTTCAAGCGCGTCGACTTCGCCTTCTTCACCGGCGAGCAGCCCCTTACCCTCAAACACTGGGAGAGCGCCCACAAAGCCGGCGCCAGCATTGTCGACCTCACCTTCGCGCTCGAAGGCATGCCCGGTGTCCTCGTCCGCGCTCCCTGGGTCGATACCGAACTGCAGCCCCCCGCCGCTCAGGATTCACCCGGCCTCGAAACCCCGGCCATCGTTCCGGCACACGCGGTCTCCGTTGCGCTCGCACTCCTGCTCGGCCGCGTCGCGCAGTCCACGCCCATCCGCGGCGCCTCTGCCACCGTGCTCGAGCCGGCATCCGAATACGGCCGCGCCGCCATGGACGAGCTCCATCAGCAAACCGTCAAGCTGCTCAGCTTTCAGGAACTGCCGCGCCAGGTCTACGACACCCAGGTCGCCTTCAACGCCACGCCGTCTTTCGGCGAATCGGCAAAATACAATCTCGCCGCCAGCGAATCCCGCATCCGCCGTCACCTCTCCCTGCTCTCCGCCGGCCATCTGCCTGACGTCGCCATCCAGCTTCTCCACGCACCCGTCTTTCATGGCTACGGCGTCTCGCTCTTCGTCGAGCTCGATACACCCACCTCGCTCGATCAGATGGAAGCCTCGCTCGCCGGAGAACATGTCGAAATCGTTACCGCGGAATCGGATCCTCCCACCAACCTCACCGTCGCCGGTCAGGGCAACATCCTTGTCCGCGTCCGCCCGCACAACACAAAGGAAACAGAAACCACCCGGTTCTGGGTCTGGGCCGGCCTCGACAATCTCCGCTTTTCCACGCTCAATGCCGTAGCCTGCGCCCTCGAGCTCAAGCGCCTCCGTCCCTCCGGCAAGGTGATGTAGCTCCCCTCAGCAATAGAAACCACGCCAGCCGGCACCCGGTACTCCAGCTCACGCTTCCGTCGCTCGAGAGGCAACCACCGTGGGCGCCCAGGCGCGCTCGCGGTTCGCTGCGTGGCGTGTGAGGATGAGGACCGTCATGTCGTCATCCTGGCCGAAGTCGACCGCCGAAGCGACCGCTGCGTGTGCGTCGAGGTCACCGGAGAAGAGGGTGCGGGTACGCTCGAAGCCGAGCAGCTCGCCGGACCCGTTGCGCGCCTCAACCAGGCCGTCGGTGTAGAGGGCGAGACGATCCCCTGGAGCGAGGGAAAGAGGGATGGAGGAGTACTCCGCCGCATCGACCACACCGAGCGGCAGCGCCGCGGGCAGATCGAGCTCGTGTCCGTTCAGAAAAGGTGCAGGGTGGCCGGCGCCGGCGAGGAGGCAGCCGCCGTCGCCGCTGAGTCGAAGTACCAGGCAAGTGGCGAAGCCGCCCCGCACATGGCCGACGAGGCCCCGATTCAGCCGGGTCAAAATTTCCGCCGGGTCGCTGGTCGCTTCCGCCAGAGTCCTGAGGGCGCCGATGATGAGCGAGACGGTCATGGCAGCCTTGAGCCCTTTGCCGCTGACGTCGCCGACAATGGCCAGCGACTCGTCATTCGAGAGAGCAATGATCTGGAAAAAATCGCCGCCCACCACCTGGGCGGGGAGATAAGCGCTGGAGACCTCGTAGCCGGGGACCAGAGGCAGCGATTGAGGCACGAGGATCTGTTGAAGTTCCTGCGCGTTGCGGTATTCCTCATCGAGAAGGGCCTGGTGATGCGTTTGATCTGCCTGGTAACGCCAGACCGCATAAATAATGGCCGCCAGCAACAGCGTGTTCAGGATCGTGAAGGGATCGAAGCCGTTGCCGCCAATCGTAACCAGCGGTGTAATGAAGGGCTTGTACCAGGTCAGGTGCGTCCAGCGCTGCCCCAGTGAAAACCAGTTGCTGAGCGCAAAGTCCAGATCGGCCAGCATGGCGGCAATGGCCAGAAACCATCGCGCTGCGTCGAGGCGTTTGCGGAAGGCGAAGAGGACCAGAACGACGCTGTAGGCCTGCACGGCGAGTGCGGGAATCGTGAATACGAAGTCAAAAGTCAGAAACACCCGATTCGCCCACGTCGTCCAGTTAAACAACTGGAGCGACCCATCGAGGCAGTTGAACGTCACGCAGAGAACCGCAACACCCGTCGTCCACTGGACCAGGCGCCGATTCTCGCGAAGCCCCAACAGGTACAGCAGCAGAAACCACAGGGACACATCCTGCAGGCCTGCCAGGGGAGCCACCAGGCCGTAGCTCCAGCGAAACGGAAGCATCCACGGCGCGGTGACGATCGGGAAAAGCAGCACCGGATGGGCGGTGTAGAGCGCCAGCCAGAAAAGCATCCAGCGGCTGCGATTGCGCAGCCAGGCCAGCAGAGCCAGCAGCGCCACCACGCCCGCGACGGATGCCGTGACAATTTGGTAGAGATTGCTTTTGAGCCACTGGAAATGCGTGATGGTGGCGAGCCCGGCGACCGCCTGCTGGCTGCCGGCGATCGGCGTCGCCTGCAGGCCTCCTGAGTCCTGATAGCTGAAGGCGACATACGGCGCCATCCACACGCGAATGGCGAGCACCCCGGCTACCGGCCCCGCCGCGGCTCCCGAAGAGAGAGGTTCGCGCAACGGCAAAACATGCGGCCAGTAGAGATCGCCTGCGGCGACAGCGAAAGGGTTTTGCCATGAGGGGTTCGGCGGCAACTTGCCGAAGCTCCCCGCAAGGCGGCCGTTCCAGTAAACCTCGGCGGCGTTCTCTACGCCGGAGAGCAGCAGAGAAAGATCGGCCGGCGTACTCGCGCCGGAAAAAGAGATATGCCGCCGATACCAGGCGAACCCGGTGTGGTTGCGGAAACCCTGGGTTTCCCAGTCGCGGCCGGTTTCGATCCGCGTCCATGCGGAATCATCGAAGCCGGGTGCAGCCCACGCCGGATTGTCGCCCAGGTGAAAGGCCCATGGCCCATCCAGCGGAACGGTGGCACGGCCCAGATCGCCGACGACAAGCTCGTCACCGGAGCCGGACTGTGCCTCATCCACGCTGGACAAAGCGGGTCCTGCGGCCGGAGCAAGCTGCGCTCGTGCGCATAACGTCGCGGCGAGGACCACAGCCACAAGAGCTGGTCTGGAGACCCGCCGGAGATGGAGGTGCATGGTGAGTGGAATGATAAAGGGAAAACTCGATCCACACATCGGGAGACGCGATCGGGAAGCTATATCTGCGACTACGCTATCCCTGACCTGACTTCAGGTAGCTGACTCGAAAACACGAAAGAGACAGGGATGGAACGCGCCTATCGCAATCTCGGATTCATCCTGCTGGCGCTGCTCCCGATTTTCATTGCTGGCTTCTGGGTTCCTTACTTCTCCGAGATCCCGAAGTTCGATGCGTCCATCACATTCGCGGTCCACATTCACGCGCTCCTGCTGTTTTGTTTTCTTGTGCTCCTCATCGTTCAACCCCTGGCCATTCGATACAAGGCGTTCGCCATCCATCGAAACCTGGGAAAGCTCTCGAATGTCCTCATGCCCTTCATCTCGGTTTCCTCCGCCGCGATGCTATGGAGGGAATATGGGGAGCATCTGGCTAGTGGCGCAACGGCCGCTGCCGCACGCAACGACGAATTTCTCTCCGCCGTCCAGCTTTTGCTTTTGGGGACCGTGTACTTCTTATCGATCTCCAGCATTCGAAAGCGCAACGTCTCCGCACACATGAGGTACATGATTTGTATCGCCCTGATCCTGCTGCCGGCCGGCCTGGCACGAACCCTGGGCTATTGGTTCAATTACCGGCATCCATGTAAGTCATTGTCAACAGAAAAGCACGAGTCATCCGTTCGCGCTGTGGAGAGCGCGTTGTTGGTCCGATCAGGATCGATTGCTGCGCACGTTTGCCTCTCGGCGGTTGGTTCCTGCACTCTGCAGA
>DATAZC010000151.1:0-2841 GCA_036272255.1 Acidobacteriaceae bacterium
TGCAACAGGCGGACCCTAAGGACGCTCAGCTCGTAACCTGGGCAATCGACAAAATTGAAACCCTTCATCCAACGCTATGACGAAGCTCTCGAGGAAATGCACGAAGAATAGGAGAGAAAGGATATGCTGCAAGTCGAAAAGGCTATGAGCGATTCCAGTATTCCAGAGGTAAAACCTGGCGGCGCACGGACTCACATCCTTGTGGTCGAGGACGACCCACGCATGCAGAAGGTGCTGCAGCGAATGTTTCACGAACAGGGCTATACCGTAACTGTTTGCGGGGATGGGCAGGCTGGGCTGGATGCCTTCCACACCGTGAAACCGTCGGCGGTTGTGCTGGATCTTCTACTGCCCAACATCTTCGGGCGCGACCTTTGCAAGACCATGAAGGGCGAGCAGCCGGAGATTCCGGTCATCGTCGTGAGCGCGGTCAGTGAAGTAGCCGACAAGGTGTTATTGCTGGAGTTGGGCGCTGATGACTACGTGACCAAGCCGTTCAGCCCGCGTGAACTGATGGCCCGGGTGCAGGCCGCGCTGCGACGGCGGCACAAACCGACCGCCATAGTGACGTACAAGTTCGGCGATTGCGAGGTGGATTTCTCCAGGATGAGCGCGCGGCGGGCGGGTGTACCGATTACGCTGACTGCGCACGAATTCAAACTGCTGAAGTATTTTGTGGAGAACGCCGAGCGCGTCCTCAGCCGGGAAGAGCTGCTGAACGAGGTTTGGGGGTACAACTCCTATCCGACCACGCGCACGGTCGATAATCAAATATTGAAACTGCGGCAAAAGCTGGAGCAGAACTCCAACGAGCCGCGTTATTTGCAGACGATTTACGGCGCTGGCTACAAGTTCGTACCGTAAAGAGAGCCGACTCGTGTTCAACAACAAAGAGGGTCCAGGAATTCGAACTCGTGTTCTGCTGCTGACCTCGTTGGTATTGATCATCGCGGGGACCACAGCGTCGAGCCTGCTCATTGTCCGCAGCCGTCTGCAACAGCACGTACAAGAGACGCTGGCTGCGGACCTGCGGCATTCCGTGGAAACCTTTCAGGATCTCGAAGCTCACCGACGCTCGGCCTTGGAGCAGGAAATTTCGCTGTTGGCGAGTCTCCCCAGCCTGAAGGCTCTGATGACCACCAGTGACGCACGCACAATTGCCGACGGTGCGGTGGACTTTTGGAAGACGAGCGGCAACGATCTGTTTGCCTTGGCCGATGCAAATAACCGGCTTCTGTCCGCGAATGCGCAGAGTGAGGGAAATACCAGCCGGCTCAAGAGCGACTTGCAGGCGGTGATCGGCGATCCGAGCAGGCACTACCTGTTAAGCGGCGGCCGATTGTATGAGTACTCCGTGCGGCCGCTGTACTTCGGCAGTGCGGCAAGCGGAACGGTGCTTGGCTACGTGGTGAGCGGCTACGCGGTCGACCATCGTCTTCTGCAGGAGGTCGGCCGCGGTGCGGGTGCCGAAGCGGCTTTCGTCACCGGCAAGGACATCGTCGCGAGCACCCTGGCGAAAGAAAAGCGGGATCTTCTGCAGGGGGTGGTTGGATCCCTTCGAGAGAACAACCAGGAGATCGTGAGCCTCGGCCGGGAACGCTATCTGGCCACCACCAAAGATATGACCAATGGCGCCGGCGCGGCTCTGCGCCTGGTGGTTATGAAGTCGTTTAACGAGGCGGATCGCACAGAGGGGGAGATCAATCGCCTGGTCTTTCTGGTTAGCCTGCTGGCCATTGCCGTTGGATCGCTGCTCATGCTGCTGCTGGCGCGCATGGTGACGCGGCCCCTGGAGTTGCTCGCGACGGGCGTGCAGGCGTTCGGGGAGGGCGATCCGAAGTATCTGCTTCCTTCAGGAGGAACGCAGGAAGTGCGTTATTTGAGCCGCGTGTTCGCCGAGATGCGCGATGAGATTCAGAAGAAAAACCGCGCTCTGGTTGAGTCGGAACGTCTGGCGACGATTGGCCGGATGGCGAGTTCCGTCTCCCATGATCTGCGGCACTATCTGGCTGCCGTCTATGCAAATGCGGAGTTTCTGGCATCGCCGGCGCTGCCTGCCAGCGAACGAGCGGAGCTTTTCGACGAAATCCGGCTCGCGGTAAATGGAACGACAGATATGTTGGACTCCCTGCTCCTCTTTGGACGGACGGGAGCTGCGTTGCAGCGCGTCCCGACTTCGATGACCGCTCTGGTGAATCGAGCGGTCTCGTTGGTGCGAACGCATCCGGACGCGGAGCTGGTAACGGTGCGGGTAGAGTCGAAGGCGGATGTTATGGCCGCGATCGATACCAGGCAGATGGAACGCGCTATCTACAACCTGTTGTTGAATGGGTGCCAGTCTGCCCGGCAAAGCTCAGGCCGCCGGGAGGTCACCGTCGCGGTGAGTAGTAACGAAACCACAGCCAGCGTGACCATTACCGATACCGGGCTGGGTGTGGCGGAGGGAATTCGTGAGAACCTGTTCGACCCGTTCGTGAGTCTGGGTAAGCAGAAAGGCACCGGACTCGGGTTGACGCTCGCATCGAGTGTGGCGCGGGAGCACGACGGCAGCGTAGAAGTAGTAAGTAGCCGTCCGGGTGAAGCGGTGTTTCGCCTCACGGTGTCGCGCGTCGTGTCTTCCGGCACAAAGAACAACGCGACGACTGCACCGAGCATCCAGTTGACGTCATGACTGTTCATTCACAGCCGCGTACCGCGCTACACCAGCAACCCGACAAAGAGGGACAGTCAGCTCGACGATGGGCTGTCCTTGCGATTGCCGCTTTGCTATCTGCCCATCCGAATAGCTCCGCTTTGGCGCAGACTACGCCCGCCCCGGCCGCCCCCTCTGAGACAACGGAA
>DATAZC010000152.1:0-51464 GCA_036272255.1 Acidobacteriaceae bacterium
ACGCTGAAGATCAGAGAGAAGCCGAGGAAGTACCACTTCTTTCCAAGCCAGTCGATTTTTGGATCATGAAACAGTTCCACGAAGATTCCGCCTATAGAAAAATCTCTCGAGCCTTACTGCTCAAATCGATATCGGTTCGCCATGCAGTTTGCGGCTGAGGTGAGCGTCGAAGATGACGCGGGAGACGAAGACCGCCGTAAACAGATTGGCGAGCAGACCGAAGGTAAGGGTTACGGCAAAGCCTTTGACAGGGCCGGTACCAAAGATGAAGAGGATAAGCGCCGAGACGATGGTGGTCACGTGAGTGTCGACGATGGTGGTCCACGCATGACCGAAGCCCTGATCGACGGCGGCTGAAGGTGACTTGCCGGCGCGTAGTTCTTCGCGAATGCGCTCGAAGATGAGGACGTTGGAGTCGACGCCCATGCCGATGGTGAGGATGACGCCGGCGATGCCGGGAAGGGTGAGGGTAGCGCCGGAGAAGCCCAGGAATCCGAGAAGGATAACGAGATTGAGGAAAAGGGCCAGGTCGGCGTTGATGCCCGCACCGCGATAGTAGAGGAGCATGAAAGCCATCACCGTGACCATGCCCACGATGGAGGCAACAACACCCTGGTGAATGGAGTCGGCTCCGAGGGAGGGACCGACGGTAGTCTCCTGCATGAATTCGATGGACGCAGGCAGGGCGCCAGTGCGCAGCAACATGGAAAGGTCTTTCACGCGCTCCTCGGAAATGCCGCCGCCGGAGATATTGCCCTGATCGCGAATCTGCCCTTTGATAACGGCGACTTCCTGTACGCGATTGTCGAGGACGATCGCCATGCTTTTCCCAATATTGGCGCCGGTCCAGGTGGCGAATCGATCGCCCGCCGCGCTGGTGAGGTAGAAATCCACTTCGGGCTCATTCGTATTGGGATTGTGGCCTGGCTGGGCGTCGCGAACGTCGGTTCCGCCCCAGATGGGAATCTTTTTGAGCTCAAACCATTCGCCGACGCTGCCATTGGCGGAGGCGCCGGGAACGCTCTGGATCAACTCTGAATCGGGCGGGAGATAACCGCCGACCGATTGCAGCGCGGATTGCTGATCGGGGAACGGGCCGCCGGTGACTTCGTGCGCTTCAAGGCGAGCCGTGGACTGGATCACATCCTTGACGCGGCCCAGGTCGTCGACGCCGGGCAGCTCGACGAGGATCTGATAGCTGCCGAGCTGGTAAGGCTCGATGATGGGCTCGCTGACGCCGAGCGTATTGGTGCGGCTGGTGATGACCTCGATGGCCTGGTCGAGAGCGCGCTGTTTGGCAGCACTCTCTTCCGTCGGTTTCATGGTGAGGGTCCAGGTATTGCCAACGCCGGGTGCGACATCGAACCGGGTGCTGTAGGAGTTCTCCAGAAGCGAACGGACGTCGTTGTTATGGTCGGCGGGAACGCCGGAGACCTGGATGAAATCGGCGCGATTGGCATCGGGCTTGGAGACGGTAGCGCCGGAGATTCCATTCTTCTGCAGATCACTCTGGATGGCGGCGACGTCGGTGTCAGTCTCGGCGCCGATGGCTTCATCGACTTTGACCTGGAGGATGAGGTGCATGCCGCCTTTGAGGTCGAGGCCGAGATGAATCCCTTTCCTGAACACCCCGCCATTGAGCAGTCCCTGCGTAAGAGCGTTCCCGGAAAGACCGCGGGGAATACCGAAAACGCCGTACACGAAAACGACCAGAACGGCGATTATGACGATGAGTCTGGTCCTGATATTGGTTTTCATAAGTTCTCTACTTTGTGTCTTCCTGGGTGACGGAAGCGATGGCGCTTTTGACCACTTCGATCCGGAGATTATCTGGAGGGATGCGGAGCTGGATGGCGTCGTCTTTGATGGAAGTAATGACACCGCGCATGCCACCGGTGGTGGTGACCCGATCGCCTGTTTTGAGACTGCCGAGCATCTGCTGCCAGGTTTTCTGCTTTTTTTGCTGAGGGCGGATCAGCAGGAAGTAGAAGACGACGATGATGAGCAGGAATGGGAGCATCCCTGCAACACCGGTGGGCAGGGCGAAGGGAGCCACAAAAGAAGCGATGAAGGTCAACGCGCAGTCCTTCTTGCCGGACGGAAAAAGCCCGTCTGCGGCGGATAAGGTAATCAATTTCCACGGAAGGGTCCGCAGGAGCGCGTGGATTCGATGTCACGCTGGCGCCCAGGACCTGGATACCTGGAAACGGCCTTCCGGTGAGAGTACGCACACGACGAGTCTCCGCTGGGAAAGCCTGACTCATAGAATCGCGTACGCGCGGGGGAGTGTCAAGGAAAAGGCCCGAGAAACACAGGACTGGAAGGCCGAAATCGTCTCTTTGGTGATCTGAATTTCGTCCCGGTCTTTCCACATGAGCCGGGGCGGCGTGAGCCTAAACTGGATCGTTCACGAACAGACGAGAGTGAAGGAGAACGGGATGACGAACGCGCCTCAGGCTGCGCAGGGAACCGTACATCCGGGACGAATTGAAGTGATCACGGGGCCAATGTTTTCGGGCAAGTCCGAAGAGCTCATTCGTCGGCTGAAGCGGGCGCAGATCGCGAAGCGGCGGGTGACGTGTTTCAAGCCAGAGCTGGATGTTCGCTATCACCGCAATGCGATTGCGTCGCACAGCGCGCAGACGCTGGAGGCAGCGACGGTGTCGAATGTCGAAGAGCTAAAAGCAGTGTTGATGCCGATGATCGATGTGGTGGAGGTAGTGGGAATCGACGAAGCACAATTTTTCGATGCGTCGCTGGTGACTCTGAGCAATGAGCTGATGCGCCTGGGGCATAGGGTAATCCTGGCGGGCCTCGATACAAGTTTTACAGGCGAGCCTTTTGAGCCGATACCCGACCTGATGGCGATTGCCGATGAGGTGACGAAGCTTTCCGCAGTGTGCATGCAGTGCGGGGCGCCGGCGGTCCATACGCAGAGGCTGGGCAGCAATCAGGCACTGGTTCTGGTGGGAGCGGCGGGGGTGTATGAAGCACGCTGCCGCGCGTGCTTTCGGCCATGGGTGGACGAGCATGCGACGGAGCAACTGGAACTACCGGTGAGTGCCGGCGCCCGCATTTAGGTGCGAGCGCCAGCAGAGTTGAGCGGCGGGTGGTTATGCCGGAGGCTGCACAGACGCGGTATCCTGTGGATTCGCCAACTTCCGGAGGTAGATGACGAGGTTCCAGATCTCGTCCGGCTTGGCTCGGTCGCCTTCGGAAGGCATCTGGCCTTTGCCGGTTTTGATGATGTAGAAAATCTCGCCATCGCTCATGCCTTTGAGCGACAGGGGATCGCGATAGTCGCGCATGGGCAGTTTTTGTTCGGCGGCAACATCGCCTTTGCCATCGCCATTATCGCCGTGACACATGGCACAATCCCAGCCGTACATTTTTTTTGCACGGGCCTGCGACTCGGCGGTTGGTTTAACGGGATTGGCCCTGGTGGCATACTCCGCGGGAACACTGGATTGGCTCGGAGCCGCGGCAGGGGGTGTAGCCGGAGCCGACGGGGCCTGCTGAGAGAACGCGGCAAGGCCGAGAAAAGCAGTAACCGAGGCAATCAGAAAAGGCTTCAACATGGCAGCCTCCTGACAACAAATTTGGGGGAAACCCGGCCTTACTGTACGCCCGCTCAGGAGCGATGGGACAGTCTTTTTCGGCCTGGCAGGGTATTAACGTAATCGATACGGGCAAACGAGTGACGCTCGCATGCGGGTCTGCCGAGGAGACCGTTCTCGCAGGCGGGGTCTAGTGGGAGTAGCGCTCTTCCCCAGCGGGCAGCGCGAGAGAGAGGCGGTTCCTCGCCGGAGGCAAGGGGCAGGTAGCGTACGGGGTGTAGGCGCAGGGCGGATTTTGCAGGCGATTGAAATCAAGGACGATGCGGCCGGGGTGGTCGAGGCCGTGGTCGGGAAAATCGGCGTAGAGAAATCGTCCGGCGCCGTAGCTGGCGGTATGGCTGGTGGTGTCGCGCACGATGAAGAACAGTTGCCGGGCGCCGGGTTCCTCAAGCACCGGTTCGAGCTGGATGGTTTGGCCGTCGAGGGTAAATTCGGCAAGACCGGGCGCAGGCATTTCGACGGTCGTACCAAGGATGGTGGGAATTTTCTCCTGATGCTGAGGCACCCATGGAATCCAGCGCGCTTCGACGCGGAAGTGTGGATTGGGATCGAACCAGTGAAGGCCGTGGAAATTGACCCGTGTAGGAGCATTGGAGTCCTTGACGCGCAACGCGTAACGATCGCCGCGATGGATGACGATGAGAGTGAGGGTGCCAGCGGTCATGACTGTAGGTCTGGCATCGTCTCCGGCGAGGCTAGTGGCATGGGCAGGCTTGCCGTCGACAAGCAGGGTTGAGGGAAAGCCGCGTTGAGGTGCGACGAGGCGAACCTGGTTGCCGGTGAGATTGAGAACGCCGAGATGCGCGGCGACGGGTGAGTCGAGACGAATTCGATTGTCGGCGGCCGCCCCAAAGGAATTGTCGCCGGGGCGGAGCCAGTCAAGAGCGACGAGGGTGAGCCAGCCCTCAGGCGCGGAGAGGCTTTGCGCACGCTGGGCACGCCAGGCGAGGAGATCACCCTGCCAATCGGCGGTTTTAGCGGCGAGTGCTGTAAGAGTCAGCAGAGCAGTTGTGATGGAGACGACGATGAGGCAAATGCGCTGGGACGTTGCGGCCATGAGATGAGTTCTCCGAATGGTTCCGTTGGGCAGACCGAAGCTGGGGCGGGTCGTGAACGCGCGAGTCAGCGACAACAACAGTCGCGACAAATGCCCATGGATGGTTGGGAACGGCTCACGAGGACAGAGTAGCGTTCGGGGACGGCGGCGTCAAAAGATCTCGAGCCGGCCCCTCGTACAATCAGCAGGTGTCACTCAGGTTTGAGATTCACACAACGAGCGGCGCAGCACGGCGCGCGACGCTGACGCTGCCCCACGGCGCAGTTGAAACTCCGGTCTTTATGCCGGTGGGGACGCAGGCGACAGTGAAGGCGGTTCCGCAGGACCTTCTTGAGGCACTGGACGTCCGGATCCTGCTGGGCAATACCTATCATCTGTATCTGCGCCCGGGGCATGAAGCGATTCGCCGCATGGGCGGGCTGCACCGGTTCATGAGTTGGGATCAGGCGATCCTGACGGACTCCGGCGGGTTCCAGGTTTTTAGCCTCAGCGAGTTGCGGAAGGTGACCGAGGAAGGTGTCGCGTTTCGGTCGCACATCGATGGGTCGTCACATTTCTTTTCGCCAGAGCACTCGATGGATGTGCAGATCGCGCTGGGGTCGGACATTGCGATGGCCTTCGATGAGTGCACGGAGTATCCGGCGGATCGCGCGCGCGCACGGGCCTCGCTGGACATGACGCTGCGCTGGGCGGAGCGGAGCCGGACGCATTTCGAGGCGCATCAACATGAGCGGCCGTGGGGCCGGGGAGGCGCACCGGGGACAGGGCACGGGGCACAGGATTTCGAAGGGAAGACGCCGAGTCTGTTCGGTATTGTGCAGGGCGGAATGTTTGGCGATCTGCGGCGCGAATCGGCGGAGCGCCTGGTGGAAATGGACTTCCCTGGGTATGCGATCGGCGGCCTGAGCGTGGGAGAGCCGCGTGAACTAACCCGGGAAATGATCGCAGCGACGTTGCCTCTTTTGCCGGCAGACAAACCGCGCTACGTGATGGGAGTCGGCTATCCCGATGAAATCGCCGAGTACGCGCGGATGGGTGTGGACATGATGGATTGTGTATTACCAACGCGCGCGGCCCGGCATGGATTGTTCTTCACCTCTGAAGGGCGGCTCAATATCAAGAATCGGAGATTCGCGGAGGATCAGGGACCGGCCGACCCAGCGTGCAGCTGCACGGTGTGCCGCAGATACAGCCGGGCCTATCTGCGACACCTGATGGCGGCACAGGAGCCGCTGGCGGCGGTTTTGAATTCTCTGCACAACCTGGCGTTTTACATGGAAACGATGCGGAAAGTTCGGAAGGAAATCGCGGCCGGCAATGCAGTCACGAATTCCGTTGAGCCGACGCGTGCGTGAACCGTTGAAGGCCCGCGCGCTCAGCGTGGGCTGCAATGGCAGTGGTGACTTCGAGGGCGAGCGCGAGCGCTGCGCGACCATCTTCACCTGAAACCCGCGGTCTGGATCGAGTGCGAACGCAATCAAGGAAAGATTCGATTTCGAGGCGCAGCGGCTCGCCGGCGTGGACTTGCGGTTTTTCGATGTGAAGACCGGGAAAGCCCGGCGCCCCGGTAAACGCCGCGGCGGCCATGGCGGCAGGATCGACCTGCGCTGCCCGAGAAACATCGATGATGAGCAGATCCTGGCGGGCGTAGTCGATCGAGACGTATTGATGTGGCTGGAAGAAGCGGAGCTTGCGAACCTTTTCCGTGCTGACGCGGCTGGCGGTGAAATTGGCGACGCAGCCCGACTCGAATTCAATGCGGACATTGGCGATGTCCACTTTGCGGGAGAGGATCGGCAATCCGACGGCGTAGAGGGACCGTACCGGCGACTGAACGAGGGAAAGGACTATGTCGAGGTCGTGCACCATCAGGTCAAGGACGACATCGACATCCAGGGAACGTGGACTGAAGATGCTGAGCCGGTGCGCTTCAAAAAACATTGGGTGATTCAGGATGGGCGCGGTGGCAATAATCGCGGGGTTGAAGCGCTCGAGATGGCCCGTCTGGAGAATACATTTGTGTTCCGCGGCGCTCTCGACGAGGTGGTCGGCCTCTTGAACGCTGTTGGCAATCGGTTTCTCGACCAAAACATCGACGCCGCCGGCGAGCAGGGCGACACCGACCTCGAAATGAAGCGATGTTGGCGTGCAAACCGAGGCGGCGGCAAAATCGATCTTCTTGTCGCCGCGCGCCGCGAGGCATTCGCTCACCGAGGAGAAAACTGGGACACCCCAATCGGCAGCGGCGGCCCCGGCGCGGGTCAGATCGGGCTCGACGATCGCTGCAAGATGGATTGGCGCACCGCCGTCTTCCAACTGGCGGTAGACGCGGAGGTGATTGCGGCCGAAGACACCTGCGCCGCATACGATGACACCGAGATGAGTCGCGCTGGGAGAAGACACCTGTGGCCTAGGCCGGCTTTCCTTCAACGACGCGCAGGCAGCGGGCGTACAGCTCCAGGAGCTGAGTGACGTGGTCATCGGGTTTGGAGGCGCCGGCGGCCACGAATCCGGTGGAAGGCGCGCTGGCGCGGCCGACGCTGGCAGTGGCGGCGACAAATTTCAGAAGGTCGAGGGCGATGTCCTCGTTGCGGCGAGCACCATTGCCGGGGGCGGCGGGGACTGCATCCATTGCGAATTACCTCTCAGGGCAAATGCTATCAAAGCGAGCGCAGAGGGACACGCGGAGTCATATCTCCGAGATGGACAGACAAACCCGGCCGACGAGCAGGTCGGACGGAACTTCCTGAGGCGCCAGCTCGATGAGATCGATCGGATAGTCGAGGGCACGAGGGCGCAGGACCAGCCGGCTGGCTTCGAAAGCAGCGTGGCGGAAGAGCATCTGCGAAGCGAAGCGTACGGCATAGAGATTAGGAGTCGGAGGGCGACAGGTGACGAGAGAGTTATAGTGCCTGTCGATGACGACGATGGAGCCGACGCGCAGGATGGGATCCATAGGCAAAGCCTGCGCGGCGGTTACGCGGACGCCGACAAATCGCTCCCAACTGCGACGGCTCGTGGCGCGGCGAGGGGGGAAGCGGGTGAGGCGGCCGGATGGCAGATGGACCGACCCCAGGGTACGGCGTGAGTCGATGAGGGGGGCGGTCATGGCAACGGACTGAGAAACGAGGGGAACGACGTCCATGGACGAACGGGTCATGTCTTCCTGTGGAGCGGACCCTGACTGTCGCACTGGGGCGAGATCTTCCACGCTGAGGTCCTCAGCGAGAAGGACGCTGTCCAGAGCGGGAAGGCTTAAGCGTCGACGGCGGTGGAGGAAGTTTGAGATATGCGCCTGCGCGAGGCCGGTCTGGCGGGCCAGAAGTGAACTGCTGAGGATTCCCTGGTCGATGCGGCGCCATGTCTCGAGCCGCAGGCGCTCGTGTAACTCGAGGAATTTCATCTATCGAATTTTTTCAGGAAGCTATGCAGCCATTACTTCGGATTTTGCAAAAAGAATTACGCTTTTCGCGAAATCCGGACTTAGCTGTGAGGGACCTCAGTACTCAGCTTTTGCAGAACGACCGGTTTGTTCCTCCCGGTAATTGATCGCAACGCTCCCTGAAATTAGTGTCGGACTACCTGCAATGGCCAGACATAGTACTTTCGCTCGCCTGGCAAAGCCTCGCGCGTGAAGCGTCTGCGCCTAAGTGAGATTCCCATTTTGGAGGTTCGGCAACGATTCGGAACTCAATGTGTTCACGACGATTCAACGAAGGCTGAGGTTGTCTCACTCGAGCAGCAATGCCTTTTCTCTCCCCCAACTCCGCGAGGAAACAAAAATATCGAATGCCCCGCGGACGGCTGAACTCTGGAGAATGACTGATGTACCTGCGAGTTTTTCTTAAAGTGTGCGAAGGGTGCGGCGTGCTTTGGCTCCGCGCTCAGAACAGTCAGGAAGTTTACTGCTCAGGTTGCGCTCGAAGACTGCGGTCACGACCGCCCGTAAAACTGTCGCGGCGGCCAGGGAGGCGACCTCGGCACAGCCATATTGTGGCGATGCCGGGGGGTGCGGCATGAGTGCCGTGTTCGCGATGCCGTGCGTCGTCGCTACAGCGACCGCTGTAGCAGAGAGCGGATTGCCTCGGGCGAGACCGAAGCCAATCGAAGGCTATGCGTTTTATCGCAAGCATACGTTGGCGCTGTTGCGACGTTACCTCCAGGTCTCGATGGCACTGGGGCGCACGCCATCTGCGTTGGGCAAAATGATGCTCCGCGGACGGGTGTCGAGTTATCGCCTGCGAACCTTTGAGGAGGGTCTGATCTTTGTTCTCGATATAGAGAAATGCATCAACCAGCTTGATAGAACATCGCGCAGGGTGGTGTCGTATGTCGCGCTGGAAGATTACTCTCTCGTGGAGGCGGTGATTCTCACGGGCGAAAGCTCGCGGTCGATCGCGCGGATTTATGGAGATGCGATGAACCGTCTGACCGAGCTTTTCTTACGTTTCGGTCTGCTGGAGCCAAATGTGGAAAATTTGTCAAGAGGGGGGCTGAAAATCAAAAGTAATGGCTCAACATAACAAAGAGCTTGCAATCCAAAATGACGAAAGAAATTTGGCAGGTTTATTCCGTCAAACTGGTATTCTGAATTATAGAGTGGAAAAAGAGGAAAAAGGGACACCCCGACGGTGTCCCTTTTTTATTGGTCGCGCGGTGAGTATAGGTAGTGGAAACCGAACGAGCAGGCGAGTTATCCTGGCTGCTCCGGAGACGAGGAATATGCGGAACAGAGTTTGCAGATGGCGGACAGGCGATGCGATGTCAAGATTGAGAGCGGGTCTTGGGCTCATAGCGATAGCAATAGCAATATTCCCGCCGCGAGTAATCGCGCAGATAAGTACGACGACGGTGCAGGGGACGGTTTATCGCGCCGACGGCAAGCCAGCCAGTGGAACACTTTTGGTAAGTTGGCCGGCATTCACGACTCCGCAGAACCAGGCGGTTGCCGCGGGAACGGTGAACTCATCGATCGGCGCGGACGGATTTGTGAGCCTGAACCTGACCCCGAACGCCAGTGCATTGCCTACGGGAAGCTATTACACCGCGGTTTATCACCTGAGCGATGGGTCCGTGAACCAGGAATATTGGGTTGTTCCGGCGTCGGCAAACGCATCCATCGCGACGGTAAGGGCGCAGCTGGAACCTTCTACAGTGGCGGTGCAACCACTGTCGAAGGCTTATTTAGACAGCGCGATCTCCTCACTGAACGGGTCATGGTTGTCGTTGGCAGGTGGCACGATGACGGGACCACTGAATCTGAATACGGATCCCGCGGCGGGAAACCAGGCGGCTACGAAACACTATGCAGATCAGCTGGCCCAGGCGCAGCTTCCTTTGTCAGGGGGAACGGTGACAGGGCCCCTGAATGCGAGGCAGTTTGAAGGAGGACTTTACGCCGATCAGTGGCAAACGGGTTCAAGCACGAACAATGGAATTGCCATGTCGCTGGCGCAATGCGCGTCGTTGCCCTACGCTTGTCAGGTTCTTGCACCGGCTACATACGCGGTTGTGGAGGCTCAGCCCTGGGGAGGTGCGAGCTGGGCCGCAGTGCCGTATCAATACAGCGGCCCGTCGTCTTCATCTTCCATCGGGTGCACCAGCGATCAACGCTGGAGCTGGCAGATCATCTGTAACTCATTCTCCAATTATCCGGACAATCGGCATGGCATCGGTCCGTCGATAACGCTCAATTCCTTTCAGCCACTATCTGGTGCCGGCGGGCAAAACGCAGCAGCGCTTACCGTGCAGAAGAGGCTGTGGTATGGATCCTATAGTTACAATTCCAACCAACAGACCAACAACGGGATCATCGTTTACAACCAGCAATGGGCTCCAGCGAGCACTAACAACGTTAATGGCTACCTGCAAAATCAGAGCAATGGCGATTCCATTAACTTTTACGGATGGGATGTCCAGAGAGGCGGTATTGATTCGGGAGATAACGAGGGCGGCGAGGAACGGTTTGCGCACATGGAAGCTCCGGATGTATGGCAGGGGACGATCAACTCCATCACAACTCTTCCCCAGGCCATCGTCCCCGTTACCGCTTACTCACTGGCGTCGAATGTCCTTACGCTTACGGCTGCCAACACTCTGACGGCGGGCCAGACGGTGACGCTGAGCGGCTTCTCCACCTCGACATGGCTCAACAATGTAAATCTGGTTGTAAGTTCCACGGGGCTTTCGGGCCGGCAATTCCAGGCGCTTTTCCAGTCGACCGGTTGGCCTTATCCAACCACAGCTTCAGCCACGGAAAGCGGTCAGGCGGCGGTTAGTCTTCCCTGCACCGGGCCCTGCAGTGTGATCAATGCCAAGAACATCAACGGTCACGGGTATACGGGTGGCATGGGCGATGAGCTGCCGATCATCGACGTGTCGCGGTCTTACTCCAGTGGGTATATCCAGAAAATTGCCGCCAACGTTGTTACTGCCACCAGCAACGCCGCCTGGGATGCGCAGTTTGGCCTTTCGAACGCCGTATCGACATTGACGGCAGCAATTACGAACAGCACTCCTGCAACTCTCACGAATTATGCAGTGAGCGTAGCAAATGCTTCCGGTTTCGTGACAGGTCAGCCTGCCTGCATCTTTGATACGAGTGGCGTGAACTGGCAGTGTTCAATGGTGACGGCCGTAAATGCCGGCGCGAACACGGTGACCCTGGCCACAGTGAAGCAATCTGCAAATTCTGGCGCCACAATCGCCCAGGGCGGCATGACGGGCATGGGCTTTCGCATGAATATCGACTGCGTCGGCCCTGGAAGCATGCAGGGAATGACTTCTGTTGACGGTGGTCCTCAGAACAACATCTGCCCGACTTTTCCGATCATGTATAACACTGCGGGAAATGCAGCGGCCATTGTTGCGGGTGTCCGCGGCGGGTTCAGCCAGTACGGGACTCGCGGGGCATCGGCAATGGGCAGCGGCGGCACGGTGACAGCTACGGTGAGCGGGGGGGTTGTTACTTCCTGCTCGGCAAGCGGCGGAGCAGGTTATTCAGCAGGAGTCGATGTAAACGGATATCAGACCAACCCACCAACACTGACCTATCAGGTTAACGTTGGGGGGACGGCACCGATGCTCGCATTATTAGGTAATTACTCAGGATTGGCAGGAGGGGGAGGGTGCAGGGTCGTTAATCCCGGCGCAAACCTGACCAGCGTAGCGGTTGCGGTTACCCCATCGAATCCCTATACAGTTTTTCCGATGGCCAGAGCTGTCAATGTGTGGAACCCGACGACGGGCGCGGTGGACGGCAGCTCGATTGCGGTGGAGCCCGGTGGTGCTGTTTCGCAATTTCAGACCGGCGATACGGTTGAACAGGAACACCACTATGCCATCCAGTTGAATGGCATTTTGGAGCATAACTACACTTATTCGGGTGGCGTTGCAAATGGATACATCTCGTCGATAGGAGGCGCTTTCGGCGGCAATGATTACGGTGCCTGGATGCAGAACACGAACCAACCGACTTTGTACGGCAATTATCCGGCGGGCGCAACGCCGTGGATAGCTGGGCAGGGTAACTGGCAGACACCCTACGGCTATACCCTGAGCGGCTCATGGCGCAACGGATTCTGGATGAAGATGCCGCCCTACAGCAGTACGACGCTTACGGGTGCTCTGGTGGTTGGGTGCTTTGACTATGTGAACAACGTCAATATTTGTACTAAGTGGACCCAGCCCTACAACATGCTGCTGGCGGAAAACGCGAATAGCTCCGGTCTGGGAGAAGACGCGCTCCAGTACAGCATCCCTTCGACCACCTGGTCTCTGACTGCAGGTGCAACAGGATCGGGCGGCTCGAATGCGTATTGCAATGAGACTTTGGCCGGCAATGCGAACGGGGGATTTTCTGTTACCTGCAACGGACAGACTTCGAAACTCGATACCTCGGGCAATCTGTCGCTCCCGGGCGCGGTCCGGGCGCAAGGAGGCGTCACCGGAGCAACGATCAACGGAGAGATTACGGTCGATGGCACAACCTATACAACTCTGAATGCGGCGTGGAGTGCGGCGGTTGGCCATGCCAATACGAGTGGACAGAACCAAACGATTCGTCTTGGACCGGGCAGTTTTTCAGTGACGGCAACGCTGACGGAGCCTGCGAACGGAGCCTGCGTGAGCCTGATCGGAAGCGCGGCTCCGACGGTTACGGCCGACAGCACCAACGCATCAACCATGATCACGGTTCCTTCGAGTCTTGGCGGCGATCTCTTCAGCCTGCAGAACACCGCGGGAAGCCAGGCGCAAAGCTGTACTTTCCGCGATCTGATGATCCTTGCTAATAAGAATGCGAACCACGCATTCAACTTCCAGTGGTTTCGTGGGCTTTATGTCGACGATCTGACTGTAAACGACACAATCCAGGACGCGTTCTATCTGGGGGAAACAGGCGGTAGCCACCAGGCTAACTTAGAAATGCGCAATGTGACTGTTAGTTACTCCGCTTCGAGCTTTACCCCTGCGAATCGGCCTAACTATGGATTGAATCTGCAAAACACGGTCCTGGACAGCTTTATTCAGAATCTGCTGGTGCGGAACGCGCTGCAGGCCGCGGTCTACAACGCAGGCGGCGGAACTACTTTCGAGCTGATTCATGGCTTTGGGTATCCGTACACCTGTACCACCGCTCCCTGTAAAAACACGGAGACCAATTCCGGCGCGGCAGACGCTTCGTGGGCGACGAATTACGAAGTGGTGGATACCGGGTCAGGTGGGAACATGTATTTCAACACGTACATGGACTCGCCAGCGATCGCGGCCTTCGATCTGAAGACGAATGGCGTGCAGGTCAACGGTGGACACATCCAGTGGCCGGATACGACCAGTTTTCCGAACGCTACATTTGCCGAGGTCGAGTCAACCGTAAGTTCCAATCTCGTGATCTCGAACGTGGATTGCCTCAATATGAGCAACACAGCGGGAATTCCCGGGTCTCCGGCTGGCGCAACCGGCGTGTGGATCAGTTATATGGGCGCCAATGGCAGCACACCATCGTATTCCTCGGTGAGCAATCTGGCGGGATGCGGTCAGTATGTGCAGCAACGTGTAGCCGCGCGGCAGACAGCATTCGACATGGCTGGGAACAACTCGTCGAACGCGAACTATGGCAGTGGGCAGACCGGCATGACGCCCAAGGTTTACGTAACTCCGTTGAGCAGCCAGGCAAATGAGGGCGGGGTTGAGGTCGAGAACTTCTCTGGCGGACAGGGTGACTCGTTCTTCAGCGGATTCAGCGGACAAGCCTCCAACTTTGCGGTGATGGCAGACGGTACGGTACGGCATACCGGGTTACAGACCAGCGCGGTGTTCGCTACATCGTCGATGACGTTGACCAAGGCGAACCACATCGTTCTTGCAAATGCCACGACGGGGGCTCTCGCGCTCACGCTGCCCAGCTGTTACACCGCAATGCCGGATGGGCTGACGCCGACGGGGATGGAAGTGACGATCGTGAAGACCGATTCCACGGGCAACGCCGTGCAGTTAACGACGACCAGCAGTGAAACCATCAGCGTGCTGGGATCGAAGGCAGCGAGCTATTCGCTGACCTCAGTCGGAGGCGTGACCCTGGCCTGCGGACCGGATTCAAACTGGTACAGCACCGAACAGATCGGAGGGCCCGCGAATTCACTGGCGGCGACTCCTTCGCAATGTCCGGCGGGATCCTACGCAACCGGAATCGCGGCCAATGGAAGCGCGAACTGTGCGCAGGCATGGCGTTCGACCTGGTACGGATATCTCGGCGGAACGTTCGGCACATCGACAAACAGCTCCCTGGGTGCGATCTGGTCGCCCAGCGCGGCTGTGAGTATGACACGGCTCGATATCGCGGTGGGAACAGCACCGGCAGGATGCAGCACCTGGCCGGTGGTGGGGATCTACGACGGCACCGCGTCAGCATGGCTGAAGACGGTCACGCTGGCAGCGGGAACTTACAGCTATCGCAACGCGGTGAGCGGAGTGGCGATCACGGCGGGCCACAATCTGTCGATGGGGGTACAGGCGGCAGGCGTGGGATGCACGACGAATCCAGCGGCGGGCCAATTGACGATGGAATACACGATGAATCAATGAGGGCGGCCATGCTTTTCGGCGGTGGTATTCCCGACCAGTCGGAGCTGGGGCGTTTGGGGCAGGCGCTCGACGAGCCGGATCCTGGGAAACGAAGGGATGCGGCAACCCGGTTGGCTGCGAATCTGCTTCGCGTGAGAAGCCGCAATGGGGAAATGATTCCTTTGGCCGCCAATCGAGCGCAGGCAGGGTACGAGGAGAAACGGGGAAAGAGCAACATCATTCTGAAGGCCCGCCAGCTGGGGATGACAACCTGGGTTGCGGGCCAGTTTTTTCTTAAGACGATTACGCACCCAGGAACGCTGACGGTGCAGGTGGCACACACACAGGAGGCTGCGGAGTCGATTTTTCGAATCGTCCATCGGTTTCTGTTCTGGCTGCCTCCATCGATGCGACGGGGAGCGTTGAAGACGTCGCTGGTGAACGCGCGACAGATTATCTTTCCTGGCATGGACTCGGAATATCGCGTGGAGACCGCTGGAGCGCCCAATGCGGGGCGGGGATTAACGATCACGAATCTCCATTGCTCGGAGGTGGCGCGGTGGCCGGGGGATGCTGCGGAAATTCTGCAGGGGCTGCGCGCCGGTTTGTCGCCGGTGGGCGAGCTGGTGCTGGAATCAACTCCAATGGGGGCCGCGGGGTCTTTCTGGAGGGAGTGGCAGGAGGCGAAGAAGACGGGGATGGTGCAGCACTTCTTTCCGTGGTGGATGGAAGACGCTTATGTGCGTCATGCGGCGGAGGCAAGCTCACTGAACGATGTCGAGAGGAGGCTGATGAAGGAGCACAAACTCAGCCTGGAGCAGATTGGCTATCGGCGTTATCTGCAGGAGAGTTTTCGCGGCATGGCGAAACAGGAATACGCCGAGGATGCGACGGAGTGTTTTCTGGTCAGCGGAGAGTGCATCTTCGATACCGGCGCGATTGACGCTCGACTACGGCAGGTACCGGCCCCCGTTACGGAGCGACGGAACGGGCAGCTGCGAATCTGGTTGATGCCGGTGAAGGATCGCGAGTATCTGGTTGCGGTAGATCCGGCGGATGGGAGCGAGGATGGCGACTACTCGGTGGCGCAGGTGATCGATCTGACGACGGGCCTGCAATGTGCGGAGCTGCAGAGCAAAATGCCACAGCTGGAACTGGCGTATACGGTGACGGAGCTGGCACGTGAATACAACACCGCCCTGTTGGCGGTGGAGCGAAACAATCATGGGTCGGGGATTCTTGCCTACCTGAAGGGTGTTTGCCGGTATGAGCGGCTGCACGAGGCGGGAGGCAGAGATGGATGGCTGACAACAACGGTGACGCGGCCACTGATCCTGGGCAAGCTGGGCTCGGCGCTGGTGGAGACGCCGGGCATCTTCAGCAGTGAACGATTGCTGCGGGAGTGCCGCAGCTTTGTGCGCAAAGCCAGCGGACGAGCGGAGGCACAATCAGGGGAACACGATGACTGCGTGATGGCGATGGCCATCGCGCTGGCGGTCCGTGAGGAGCGGCTCACGGGGAGATTCTTCAATTAGCATGGGGAGTCCGGAGGGATTGTGACGGTTCTTGCGGTTCAGGAAATCCGGCGCATGAGAGGCGGCGCGCAAAGCCATTTGATGCTGGGCGCGGACGGGAATGCCTGGATTGTGAAGTTCCAGAACAATCCGCAACACCTGCGCGTGCTGCCCAACGAGCTGCTGGGCACACGGCTCGGTGCGCTGATTGGATTGACCGTTCCGCAATGTGACGTGGTGGAAGTAACACCGTGGCTGATCGAACAAACGGGGGACCTGCAGATGGAGCTCGGCGAGCGGCGCGAACGTTGCAGGGCGGGATTGCAGTTTGGTTCGCAGCTGGTGGGAGGGTTGATGCCTGGGCACGTCGCGGACTATCTGCCGGAAGAGCAACTGACAGAAGTAAGAAATCTGCAGGAGTTTGCGGGAGCGCTGGTGCTGGACAAATGGACGTGCAACGCGAACGGGCGGCAGGCGCTGTTCTATCGCAAAGGCCGCACTAAACGCTACAGCGCAACATTCATCGATCAGGGCTTCTGCTTCAATGCCGCGGAGTGGCGTTTTTGCGACGCACCGCTGCGTGGCGTGTACGCGCGGAATGTGGTGTACAGGGCGGTGACGGGCTGGGACAGCTTTGAGCCGTGGCTCTCAACAATGGAACAAATGGAGGGTCAGCGCATTTGGGAAATTGCGGAAACGATTCCACCGGAGTGGTACGACGGCAATCTGAGCGTTCTGGAGACACTGGTGGAACAGCTCATCCGGAGGCGTGCCCAGGTAAGAGATTTGATTACGGAATTCCGGGAAAGTTCGCGTCAGCCATTTCCAAACTGGAACGGAAAAGGGGGAGCAATGGGAAGAAGACAGTTTTCAGGGACTGGGTGGGACGATAGTGTTTCTGGAAGGGTGATGTGAACGGGCGATTGCAGTGCGACTTCTCGCTGGTCCGCTACGTTCCGGACCCGGTGAAGAACGAATTCGTCAACATTGGGGTGATGCTGCGCGAAGTGATGACGCGCCCGGATGCGCCGGTGGTGCGTTTTACAAAAGACTGGGCGCGCGTGCGGTGCGTCGATCCGGACGCGGACATAGAAATGCTGGAGGCGATGGAAGCGGAAATGCGTCGCCGTCTGCTCGAGTCGTCACCGGACGCAACACCGTTGATGAAGACCATTGAGGATTCGTTCTCGCATCAGTTACAAATGACCGAGCCCAAGGCCTTTCTAGCGGAGAATGCATCGGCCGGAATGGAAGAGCTGATGCGGTTGTATGTTGAACCGCGAACGCAAAGAGCCAGGCAGGCGCTTAGCGGACGGCAGGCGATTGCACGCAACATGCGGGTCCAGTTCGAGCACGCGCGGGTCTGGGACCTGATGCGCAAACGGATTGCGGCATCGGCGTATACGAAGCCTGGAGATTCACTGAAGATCGACTGCGGTTATCGGCCCAACGGAGTGGTGCGGATGTTTCACGCCGTGTCGCTGTCGGGCGATGTGGAGCTGGCGAAGGTGCTGGCCTTCAGCGCGCCATCGCTGAGGGCTGGCGTGACCCGAGTGGAGAATGCGGAGCTGGAGCTGACGGCGATTGTGGAACCGCTGCGCAACAGCAACGGCGAAGTCGCTGTTGACGAGGACCACGTGGAGCAATATCGGTTTGGAGTGGAGACGATGGAAGCGCAACAGATCCGGGTCCTGACGGTGAGCGATCTGGAGCGGGTAGCGGAGACCGCGAAGCGAGAGCTGCGCTTGTAGATCGATTAAGTTTGGAGTTCAGAGAGGCATGGCCATGCGCCATGCCTTTTCTTTTGGGAAAGGAAAACGGAGGAGACGTGAAGATCAGAGAGCAATGGAGACAGGCGCTGGCGCTGCTGGGAGCCGGACGCAAAGGGGAAGCGGCTCAGCGAAGGACAATGGCGTTGCCGTCGGTGCTCGCCCCCTATTCCTTTCCGGGCAGAGCGCTGCCCAAACCGACGCCAGCGAATCTGCGCAAGTTCGCGGAAACGCCGGTGGTACGCCGCGCTATCAATCTGATCAAAGATCGCGTTGCCAGCATGGACTGGCAGGTGCGGCTGAAGCGCGATCATGATCCGGAGAAGGCCGCCTTCGTGGAGAAGCGGGCGCGGATTCTGCGGCATTCTCTGGAGTTCCCGAACGCGTCGGATTCGTTCCGGACGCTGATCGAGCAGGCGATTGAGGATGCGCTGGTAGGCGGCTTCGGCGCCATTGAGATGGAGCTGACCGGTGACACCGCGAAGCCGTTCGAGTTGTGGGCGGTGGACGGCGCAACGATCCGCATCGACCCGAAGTGGGATGGGGGTGCGGAGTCGGTACGTTTCGCGCAGGCCACGGGTCTGGGTGGAACGAACGCGGTGATCCCGCTCAGGGACAACCAGCTGATGTACGTGCGGATGAATCCGCGCAGCTACACGCCGTTTGGTCTGGGGCCGCTCGAGGTTGCGTTCGAAACGGTGAATTCCTTTCTGAGTGCTCATCGTTTCGCCGGCAAGCTGGCCAGTAACGCGGTCGTGCAGTACGCGCTATGGCTGAACGAGACGACGCCGGCGCAGCACGAACGATTGATTCGGTGGTGGCAGGACGAAATCGAAGGGACGGGTCGCGTGCCGATCCTGAGCACCGAGCAGAAGCCGGAAGTGCTGCGCTTTGCTTCGGGAACAGACGCCGATCTACGGCTTACATGGCAGGAGTTCCTGATCCGGATGATCGCAAACGCATTCTCGCTTCCGCCCATGTTGCTGGGACTGGAGCAGGATGTGAACCGGTCAACAGCGGCGGAACTGCTGGACGAAGCGTTTCACAGCGCTATCGTGCCGCTCGCGCGCCTGATTGCGGAGCACCTGACGCGGGATCTTTTTGCCAAGCGGCTCGGGTGGCCGGAATTCGAATTCATCTTCAACGACCTCGATACCGCGGACCCGATGCAGGAGGTCCAGATGCAGACCGCGCTGCTGGCGGCAGGGGTGCTGAGCGTGAACGAAGTACGCGCTATGCGCGGTCTCGCGCCGCTTCCCGGCGAGGAGGCCAATGTTGGACCGAAGAAGGGGGAAAACGTCACAACGTCGATTACAAACGAGGAAATTCAGTGACAACAGGAGAAGCAATGAAACTGGACGCCATGGCAGTAACACTACCGGAGGTGTCGGGGCACCCAAACCGCTCTCCGTTCACGGGGGTGCTGACGCTGGTGGATGAGCCCAGCACGAAACCGCCGTCGGGAGCGAGGGGGCATCGCGTGATCCTGACGCGCGGAGCGGCGCTGGCCGCACTGCCATCGTTGCTGGGGATGGCTGTGGATTATGCACCGTCGTGGGACGGGCATGATGCGCGGCGCAAGTGCGGAATCATCACCAATGCCGATGTGCAGGGCCCGCGCCTGCTGGTGGCCGGCTATCTGTTTGCAAAGGATTTTCCTGAGGTGGAACGGCAGATGCGTCAGTGCCTGCCGGGCGCCATGGGCATGTCCTGGGAGCTGGCCGACGCTCACGTGGAAGATATGCGAGCGGAAGTCTGGACGCTGACGCAGGCAACGTTCACCGGCGCGGCCATCCTGCTGCGCGAAAAGGCGGCGTATCGCAATACATCTTTCGAGCTGGCCGCCGCGCGTTGCCGCTCGATCATCACCCGACCCACGGCAGCCCAGGGGGTGCATGCGGGCGCAACGAAGCAAGCAACCGGTCGCTTACGGGACGGAGCAGGCGTGGCCTTCCCGAAGAGAGAAACAGGAAAGGAATCAACATGGAGTTACAGACAGCCGAAAACATGGTCGCTCTGACCGAAAGCATGGAGCGCATGGAAGCGCGTCTCGAAGCCGCAGCGTCGCTGTTCGAACGCACCGCAGCTTTGATGGAGGAGCGCGAGAGCGAAACGAGCGGTGAAGTTCGGAAGATCGTCGCCGCGGTAGAAACCAACCGCGAGGCGGAACTTCAGAAGAAGCTGGAAGCCGCCGAGCAGCAGATCGCGGACCTGCGCGCCCAGGTGGAGGCAAAGGGGGAGGCGGAGCTGAAGTCCACGCGTAAAACCGTCCCGGCCGCGACGGCGCAGTTTCTGGCGAAGCAGGGGCTGACAGCGCTGGAGTCCGTGGAGGCAGGTGCACTGGATGCCGCGCTGAACGGGTTGAGCCTGGAACAGCGCATTGCAGTGAAGGCGCAGTTGCTGCGCGCGGGTGTCGTCAGCTGATCGCGGCATTCGTCGAGAGGTGAGGCCGGCCTGAGCGCCGGCTTTTTTGTTGCGAACAGATTTTCTTCATGAAAGGTAGCTATGACAGCCAATTTCCTCGATATCCATTCCGCTGCGGACTACATCGGACCCGGCGCCATCGAAGTTCCTCTCTATCAGACCGAGATCGCCGACATCGTGCGTCGCCGCAACATGTTCGGCCAGCGCATCAAGCAGGTCCCGGCTACGGGCCACCCGTCACGGTACTTCGAGCAGACGGCGATCCCGAACCCAGCGACCGCCGGCTTTGTCGATCCGCGCAACATCGTCGCTCCGGTGGTCACGCCCACGCGTGTGGAGCGCAGCGTTCCGCTGAAGGCCATCGTCGCGCAGCTGAACTACAACCTGTTCGACATGGAACTGGGCGCGCAGCAAAAACAGTTCGCCTATCTGCAGGCAAAAGACCTGGTGGACACGATTGAAGGCGTCATGCTGGCGCACGATATCGCGCTGTGGAACGGCAACGACACGTCCCTGAGCACGCCAACCACGATGCAGTATTTCGGCGTGGCAGGACAGATCGCGGCAGGCGGCAACTCCACGACGATCGGCACCAGCGCCAGCATCACGGACGGCCTGAAGTCGACGATCGCGCAGATGACAGCGAACACCAGCTATGCGGTGCGTCCGACGGCAATTTACGCTAACCCGGTTTTGCTTGACCTGATCGATCGCGAGATGAAGTCGGAGTTCAATGTGGTGCTGAATACCAAGGAAATCGCCGCGGGCTTCACCGTGAAGATGCTCACCACCCAGGCGGGCGAATTGCCGCTGATTCCGGAATGGTCGCTGGCCTATACCGGCACGCCCGGATCGGGCAATGCCGTCCTCCCGGCCTACATCATCACCGAGGATCTGATCGAGTACCACTGGCTCAGCGATCCCAACCCGCGCGTCTTCCAGCTCGGCACACCGGGCTCGCTGGCGTCGCAGCATGTCGTGGTGAAGTTCGGTGCGCCTGTGGTTAAGGGCGCGAACTATGCCCACTACCAGGTGCTGGTCGACCGGTAGAACCCACCGACAGGGCGTCAGCAGTCAGCAAAGAACGGCCGACGAAGGTCAACCAGCCTCTGCCGGCCGTTCGCTGGCGGCCTGCTTGCTGTCTCAGCGCTTCTCAGCTTGTCCGCTTTTTGCTGTTTCACCAAGGAGAATCCATGGCTTGTTATCTTCAGCCGACCGAATATCAGACGTACGGACTGGCCTCCGATGTCACCGATGACTGGATCACGGCTGCCTCATCGCTCATCGACAGCCATTGCCGTCGCCCGAGTCTCAATCCCACTCAGTACTCCGAGCGCCTGCGCATCGTAGAGGGCTCGCAGACTGCACGCCTGAGTCATCTTCCCCTTGCGCCGATCTCGCCGGCGACTCTGCCTTTCGTATCAATCCAGGCGCGTTATGCAAGACCGCGGCGAGGAGAGCTCGCGCATCCGCTGCAGGAAGAGGTTCTGTGGGCGTTCTCGCTGCCCGGAGCGTGGACCACCGTTGATCCGACCACTGTGGACTTTGTGGCTGACACAGGGGAGCTGATTTTCCCGCTCAACCTTCTGGGGCTGCCCTACAACGAGGTCCAGGTGACGTACACGGCGGGCCTGGGGACGATGCCTGACGCGGTGAAATGCGCGTGCGCGCAAATTGTGAAGAACGCTCAGGCCACGCCGGGGCTGAACGTCAAGTCATCGAAACTCGACACGCTGCAACTTGAGTATTTCGGCGGCACACTGATTGACGCGTCTGTGGAAGCCATGTTGCGGCCGTGGGTTTCCGTGAGGATGGGGTAGCTATGGCCGACCTGAGTACGCAGAATCCGTGCGGCCTGGCGCAACGTGTTGCCACCGCAATGCTGAGGGCGAGTGGCGGAACCACTGCATGCCTGCAGGTGCCGCCGCTCCAGTGCGACGCGACCGATGAAGGGCAGCTGGGGTTGAATGCACCCGGCTTCATGTCGCTTCCACTGGCGCCAGTCGTGTTTCGCAAGGCGCGCGTGGCCATGCAGGACAGTCAGTTGCCAAAGTACGAACTGCTGATTTCGGCCGATGCTGTGGCGGCGCAGGTCACACAGCTGCAACTGAGTTCGGCGCAGACGCTCTTTTCTATGGCCAGCGGCGTCATGGTTGCCGGCAAGCTTTTTCTCATTGAGTCCGTTTCTGCTTCGGAAAGCCAGGGGGCTGCCTATTTGTATCGGTTGCTGTTACAGGACGCCTGCGGCAAATGTCCGTCTTAAACGACGAGCGCGTCTTGGAGGCCGTGGATGAGCCGATACCGAGGCCAAACGGGAAATGGAAACAGGTGAATGACCTATGCAAAATGCAAAAGATACTTTCTACATCACGCTGCGCAGCCGGCTCGCGAGCGTGAATCCGGGCCGCACCATGACGCTGCGCGCCACAACCCGGCCCGGCATTCTGGTGAGTGAAGCAGAGGTGCCAACGGCTCAACCGCTGCTGGATGTCTTCGCGCTGAACTGGACCGGTATGCAGGCCGATCTTCAATTGCCGGCGATTCTGGCGCAGATGACCTGTGAGATCCAGTACTGCACGGCCGGGACACAAACGAACGCCGGGCTCGATCGCGGCCGCGCTCTGGAAGAAATGGATTACGAGGTCCTGAAGCTCTTGTATCCGTACTCGGCACAAAAGATGAATTTCACACAGAATCCGGCCCTGTCCATGGAGACGATGGTGTTCTGGTCGGAACCGGAATTTGGCCCGATGACAACTCTTCGCGATCGGCTCAGCCGCATGGTGAAGGTCACCGTATTCGCCTTTCAGGAGCAGGGGGAACAATGAGCACATCAGCGACCATGCCTTTGCCCGCGTTGCCGCCTACGGGCCGGTCGGTGCGAGCGTACTTTGCCCCTGTCGATCGCGTTCACCAGCTACCCACGCTCTTCGATCCCTCGGTGAATGGACGGTTTGCGGCCAACGCACCGCCGTGGCCCTGGATCGATCTGGGTTGGATTGAGAATTTCGAGCGCAAATCGACCAGCAAATTTGGCGGGCTCGTCACCGGAAGCCCAGGTACGACGCAGTTTCAGGTTCGCGAGACCGTCGATGCCACCGTGTCTTTGCGCTTTCAGGCATGGAGCAAGCTTTCCATGGCGCTCGCCGCGGGATCGCAGCACATGAATCTGATCGTGCCTGTTGCCGGAGGTAGTCTCAATGGCTCGGGCAGCAGGGGAATTGCTCCGGTGAACCTGACGGCCGGCTCGACTGCGACATTCCTGGCTCTGGCTGCAGCGGACGCGGCCGGTTTTTCTGCCGGCTCGCTGGTAGCCGTCGACGTGGACTACGCGGGACAAACAGGTTATGTGGGTAGCGGGATTTATGCGGCGTACGCAGGCAGCGCCGCGGCGGTGAACAATGATCCTGATTACATACGGCGCGTTTCGTTCAATGTGGCTCGCGTTACGTCGAGTTCGAATACCGGCCTGCAGCTCGCGCAACCACTGATCGCGGGAATACCCACCGCGGCCATGCGGGTGCAGCCTCTCCTGGGATTTGTCGATCGCGAAGGCGGCAGTTTCTTCCAGGAGTGGTCCGCGCTTTTCGCAATCGATGGGGAGCAGGGCGAGCGAATTTTATTTCACTACCCAAGGCTTCAGTCGCTCGGCGGTCCGGCAGAGACGGCCACAGCATTGGCGCCGCGGCTGGAGCGCATCGCTTTGAGCGCGACATTCCGCGCATTGCCCGTAACCGATGCCAACGACGGCGAGCAGGTCGTCTGTTTCCGCAGCTTCCTGCCGAGCCCCGCAACGCTCGTTTGATGAGGAGATCGAGTTGAAACTGACAATCGATAACAACGATGGAAATGGGCCCGTCAATTACACTGGCGCGATCGTGGCGGGAGAGCCGTTTCGCATTGTGCGGCGGCTCAACCAGCCTGTCACCTGCGGCGTCACGCTCTTTCCCGGTTCCGGCATTGCCACTCCGGCACGCAACGGCCGCATTGTGGTCGCTGACGACAGCGGTGTGCTGCTGTTCACCGGCTATCTGGCCACGGAACCGGTGCTGGAACTAGCCGGACGCGGAACGGCGGGTGCTGTGTATCGAGTTGTGGTGACAGCGATCAGCGACGAAATTCTCCTCGACCGGCTGAGCATTCCGCAGATCGCCCCTATCTGTGGGTCATCGAGCGGACAAGCGCTCCAGACGATGCTGGAGGTTGCGGACCTTCAGAGCATTCGATCGGAGCTGGCACTCGCGACGCTCAACCTGTCGGTATTTCAGGCTGATGCTAATCGCACCTGGTCTCAGAATGCAGGTGAACTGGCGTCCGCGGTTCGCAGCGCCTATTTGCTGATGAACGGCACACTCGCGATGACGCCGGTGGGTAATGTCACGCATACTCTCAACGAGTCGCAGGGCACGCTTTCTCTCAGTGGGCTGGACCTCTCCATGGTGAAAGCGCTTGCCAACGATGTCACCGTGTGCGGGGAAGTGGAACCGTGCGCCTATGTGACCGAATTCTTTCAGGGCGATGGCACGACGTTGTTGTTCGATTTGACCGCAATGCCGTGGATGCTCCCGCCATCGAAGGCAAAATCGCTGAGCGATAACTTCCAGGGAACCACGCTCAACCAACAGACCTGGAATGTCGACGACCCGGGAGTCGCTCTGACTCTGACTTCAGCTGGACTTACATGCAGCGGCGGCGGCACCAATATCGGCACTACGGTCGTTTCGGCGATTTCCAATCTGGAGCTGGGTGGTGGAATTGTCACCGAAGTGGGTGGCGTGCAGTTCGGCCAAAACACTTCGGGCATTCTCAACGGTTTTTTCGGAGCGAGCGAAGTTACCGTTGCCACCTGTATTGCGGGCTTCCTGGTCAGCGAGGTGAACAGTGCAACTACGATTTCCCCGCTGCTGAACGGGGTGGTCGCGGGAAGCACATTTACTCCGGTTGCTGGCCATTTGTACACGCTACGGTTACGTTTTTATGCGAACGATGTCCAGCGCCTGCTGCAGGCCTACTATGTCGTCGGTACCGATAACGGCACCGAACGATTTGGAGCGAACCTGCTCCCGGCCATCGCGAGCATTGTTCTCGAAGTGCAGGACACAACCAATGGAATCGTGAGCACGCCAACTGTGCTCTACTCCGGAAGCTTCACAGCTTCGCCGGCGCCATGGTGCATCTTCGCTCCGCTGACCGCTGGATTTCTGCAGTGCAGCATCGGCAATGTCACCGTGGAACAGCAAGGACCGATAAGGGTTACGAGCACGCCAGCCAACGGAATACCGTTCGTCCGCCGGCTGGGAACAACCGCTCAGGGCGCGGACTGTACGGTCGAACGCACCGGAAAGCTGCACTTCTATCCGGCGAGTACTCCACAGGCTGGGGAAGTGATCGCGGTTTCCTATCGGACCACGCATCGTTCCGTTGCGCGGCTGGCCTGCGCCAGCAGCATTGCAGCCGAAAGCAACGGCGGCGCGCTGCCGGGCACTGCCTGCTGGATGGGCACAGTGACCAGCCCGGTCCCGCGCAGCTCGACCGATTGCGAAAACGCGGCGAGCGCCTTGCTGGCCGTTGCTACCAGTCGCGCTGCCGCATGGAAGGGCACCTACCCAGAGTGGAACGCGGATCAACAGGGCGACGTGTGGCCCGGCGACGTTCTCGCCATCGAATTGGCATCGGCAGGTGTGACTGCCAATGTCGTCGTACGCGACGTACAGATCGATCTGTCCAGTTCGAAGCCCACCCTGGCGAAGTACACGCTCTCATTCGCGAACGACTGGGCTGATGAGCTCGGCATCAAAACGTCGTCGGCTGTGCCGGCGGATACCTGGTTGCCACAACAGCCTGAGACCGCAACGCCGCTGGCGAGCCTGAATTCGCTCACCGTCACGTCTGTCACCGGAAGCGTGATCCAGATCGCTACAGGCGTCCCAGCCCCTGCCGGCGGCGGCTTCGAGGTACGGCGACGGGACTGGTCGTTCACGCCGGGGCCCGGCCCAGACCTTGTTTTGCGCTCGCCGGTATCGAATTTCACGATCCCCCGGCAAGCTGCGATGGAGCAGTACTACATCCGCATGTACGACGGGTCGACACCCCCGAACTATTCTCGATTTTCGAGTGCGGTCTTCGTCAACCTGCCATTGTCCAATTCATAGTGGCCCGACTCATAAGCGGCGCCGGGGTTTTCGCTCGGAGCCGCGAACGCGCCAGGAGCGCGACTCCAGAAACTCCAGGAACAGGACCCATGACCGATTTCGAAGCACAGGTTCTCGCCGATCTATCCGTGCTCAAGAACCAGATGATTACTCTGGTTGGCGATGGCAACGCCGGACGTATCGGCTCCATTGAGCAACGGGTTACCCAACATGAGGAACGCTTTCAGAGCGCGCGCGGCTTCGCTCTCGCTATAGGAGGCCTCGTCACCCTGATCCAGTTCGTCGTGGATTTTCTGCGGCGAAAATGACACCGGCAGGATATGCGCAGGGAGATGCTCTAGAATCGACCTCGATGAAAGAGACTCCACTCGTCGCCGTCGTGATGGGATCGAAGAGCGATTATGAGACGCTCGCGCCAGCCGTGGAAATCCTGCGCGAATTCGTAATTCCCTATGAAGCGCGGGTCGTCTCCGCTCACCGGACGCCGGATCTGCTGTTTGAATATGCTTCGCAGGCCGAAGGCCGAGGGCTGCGGGTGATCATCGCAGGGGCCGGCGGTGCAGCTCATCTGCCGGGTATGCTCGCTTCGAAGACTTTAGTTCCGGTGCTCGGCGTGCCCATTCCCGCAACCATGCTGCAGGGAATCGATTCCCTCCTCTCGATCGTGCAAATGCCGAAGGGAGTGCCGGTCGGGACGCTCGCCATTGGACGCCCAGGCGCCGCAAATGCGGCTTTGCTGGCGGTGGAGATTTTGGCCATAACCGATCCGAACCTGCGCGAACGGCTGCGCACATGGCGCGATGCCCGGACCAAAGAGGTTCTCGTGCAGGGTCTTCCCGAATGACGGCGATCCTTCCCGGTTCGACCATCGGCATCCTGGGCGGAGGCCAGCTGGGGCGCATGGTGGCTATGGCCGCGCGCTCGCTCGGATACCGCATACAGGTGATGGATCCCGATCCTTCGTGCCCGGCTCGCTTTGTAGTGGATGCATGCTTCGAAGGGTCGTGGGATGACGCGAAAGCCGCTGCCGATCTGGCCCGGGGCTGCGATGTGGTCACGCTCGAGATTGAGCAGGTGGCCATCGAAAGCCTGGAGGCGGCTGCGAAGTATGCGCCGGTGCGGCCCTCAGCCGAATTGCTGCACGTCATTCAGAACCGTATTCGTCAAAAACAGTGGCTGCGCGAGCGCGGATTTCCCCTGGGGCCCTGGCACGCAGCTCGTTCGGAACAGGACCTCGTGGAAGCCGTCGCTGCGCTGGGTGGTCGCTGCTTTGTGAAGAGTGCGCATGGAGGCTACGATGGCCGCAGCCAGGTGAAGATCGGCTTCGGCGACAGCACGACGGCGGCGGATGCGTGGCATGTGCTGGGTCAGCAGCCCTGCGTGGTGGAAAGGGCTCTCGACCTCGATCGCGAAATTTCTGTGATGGTCGCGCGTTCGCCGCGCGGCGAGACGAAGAGTTTCCCTTCGGCCACCAACTATCATGAGCAGCAGATTCTCGCATGGAGCGTGATTCCCTCGCTGATTTCTCCCGAGTTGGAAGCACGCAGCCAGAAGCTGGCCTGCGAGATTGCCGACTCGTTTACGCTCGAGGGATTATTAGCGGTAGAGATGTTCGTTACCGCGGACGGGGAGTTGCTGGTGAACGAACTCGCTCCGCGGCCGCATAACAGTTATCACGCCAGCGAACGCGCCTGCGTGACCAGCCAGTTCGAGCAGCTCGTGCGTGCTGTCTGCGATCTGCCGCTGGGTGATGTTTCCGTGGTGCAACCAGCGGCCATCGCCAATTTGCTCGGCGATCTCTGGCTCGACCATTCGCCCCACTTCGATCGGGCGCTGGCGATTCCTGGCGTCCGTGTCCATTTGTACGAGAAGCATCAACCGCGCAAAGGGCGAAAGATGGGCCATCTCTCCGCTGTGGGTGCGACGCCGCAGGAAGCGGTCGAGCGTGTGCTGGAAGCGCAGGCCCTGCTGTAATCTCTGCCGTGCCTGCATCTCAATCCATCTTGACAATCGATCGAGCGAACGCGTCTCATACGGCGAATTCCGGTAGAGCCTGCGTTGGCCGTAAATTGTCACATTTGCTTGCGGACCGCGCTCGATCTATTGGAAAACCTACAGAGACTCCCCCATGACGAAACGAAATCGATGGATAGTCCGCGCTGCGCTCTCATGCGTGTTGTTGGTTGCCGCACTCTCAGCAGAGGCGCAGCAAACCGATGTGCAGCACTACGACGTGTATGCCGGGTTTGCAGGGTTCGAGACGCCCTGGCTCAACCTGGCTCAGCGCGGATTCCATTTGCAAACGGGCGACAATGTGAGGCCGTGGCTCGCGGTCGGATTTGATTATTCGGAGGCGACGGGCCACAACTCCCTGACGCCGCAGGTTCTCAAGCCTTCTCTGCAGCAGGAGCTGGCCGGGGAAATCGGATTGCTTGTTCAGGAGGGCGCGATTCCGGCGAATTATCAGCTGGTGGTGCCGCTGCATGCCTTTTCACAGACGTTTGCCCTTGGGCCGCAAGTGGAATACCGGCACTTCAGACAGCTGACGCTCTTCGTGCGGCCATCGCTGGGAGCGATCCGCCAGCGAGTCACACCGCATACTACGGATCCGGTGCAGGCGGCTGTGGTGGCGCAGCTTGTCCCGGCAGGAACCAAGCTGGACTGGCAGGGCTTTTACGGATTTGGCGGCGGCGTGGAGTGGAACGCGACCTCGCACTTCGGCATCCGCGCGCAGGCCGATCAGGTGTACTGGCGGCTCTTCAACGACCTGCTCGCACAAGGCACCTGGACCACGCGATTCGCAGGCGGTGTTAGCTATCATTTTGGCCGCAACATCCAGGCTCCGTGACGACTCGGCCAGTGACTCTGTTTGGTGCGCGCAATTAGTCGCCGGACCTAGCCGATGTCTTCGTTCCAGCCTTCGAGGTACTTCTTCACTTCGGCCATAAATTTGCCCGCGTCGGCGCCGTCGATGGTTCGGTGATCGAAGCCGAGCGTGAGGTGGAGGAAGTGGCGGATGGCGATGGAGTCGGTACCATCCTCGCTGGTCACGACGGCGGGCTCCTTGAATAGCCCGCCGACGCCGAGGATGGCGCTCTCCGGCTGATTGATGATCGGCATCCCGAACTGCTCGCCGAAGATGCCTGGATTGGTGATGGTGAAGGTGCCGGAACCGACCTCATCCGGCTTGAGCTTTTTTCCACGCGCGCGTTCGGCCAGATCGGCGATGGCGCGGGCAATGCCGAGGAAGTTCTTCTCTTCGGCCTCTTTGATCACGGGAACGATGAGCCCCCATTCCAGCGCTACGGCAATGCCAATATTGATGTGCTGGTGGTAGCGAATCGCATCGCCTTCCATGGAAGCGTTCACGATGGGCATCCTGCGCAGCGTTGCGATGACCGCGCGCGTGATGAACGGCATGTAGGTGAGCTTCACACCATTGCGCTGCTCATATTTGCTCTTCTCTTTTTCGCGCAGTTTGACGATGCGGGTGAAGTCAATCTTGAAGACCGTGTGCACGTGCGGGCTGGTGCGCTTCGACTCGACCATGCGCTGAGCGATGATCGAACGCATGCGGGTCAACGGAACCAGCTCGCCGGGAATGGGCGCAGCGGCAGGAGCGGGAGCCGACGGTTTGGCCGCGGCAGGAGCCTGCGCAGGTGCGGGCGCCCTTCCCTTCTCCATATGGGCAAGGATGTCTTCTTTCGTAACGCGGCCACCAGCACCCGTGCCTCGAACTGCGCCCAGGCTGACGTTATTCTCGCGAGCGATTTTGCGCACCAGAGGAGAAGAGCGCACGTGCTCGGCTTCGCCCGCTGCGGCGGGTTCCGTCGCAGGCGCCGTAACTGCGGGAGCGGGACCTTTGGCTGGTGCTGGTGGTGCGGCGGCTGGTGCTGAAGCCGCAGGGGCTGCTGCGCCGGAACCACCGATTACCGCAACGACCGTGTTGATCTGCGCCGTCTGCCCTGCGGGAATTTTGATTTCGGTGAGGACACCGGCGGCGGGCGACGGAATCTCAGCGTCGACTTTGTCCGTTGAGATTTCAAACAGTGGCTCGTCGCGCTTGACGGTATCACCGACCTGCTTCAGCCATTTCGTAATCGTGCCTTCGAAAATCGACTCGCCCATCTGGGGCATGACGACATCCTGACGCGGTCCTGCGTCGGTGGATTTGGTCTCTGCCGCTGGCTTCTCTTCTTTTGGCGGAGCGGCGGGCGCTTCGGATTTTGCAGGCGCCGGTTTTGCCGCGGGTGCGCTGGCTGCGGCTGCGGCTCCGGCTCCATCGCCGATGACGCCCACGATGGTGTTCACCTGGACGGTCGAGCCCTCCTGCGCGCGAATCTCCGTGAGCACGCCGGCCGCAGGCGATGGGATCTCGGCATCCACTTTGTCCGTTGAGATCTCGAAAAGTGGTTCGTCGCGCTGGACGGTGTCGCCGGGCTTCTTGAGCCACTTGGTGATCGTGCCCTCGAAAATCGACTCGCCCATCTGGGGCATCAGAACTTCAGTTGGCATGGATTTCTCTCTCCGCTACGGACAAGTCTTGCGGTGCAGGTCGATTGGAACAGGAGCTTCGGAGCAAAGATCGATTATAAATCCGCATTTGCGGCCGCGACTGCGGCAGTGGCTGCGACCTCTGGCAGCAAGTCGGCAGGCGACTTGACCCAGAGCACCTGCGACTTAAAGACGTGCCCAAACTGACGCGCCACCGCATTGCGCACGGCGTCCATCGCTGGCGGCGGGTCCGCTTCGTATTCCAGACTCGTGACCTCACGATCGGCGATGCCGCAGGGCACGATGAACTGGAAGTCGCGAAGATCCGGGTTTACATTCAGTGCAAAACCGTGCGAGGTAATACCGCGCGCGATGTGAACCCCGATCGCAGCAATCTTTTTCTCCAAAACGCTGCCGCCCGCAGAGCTCCAGACCCCGGTTCTGCCGGGAACGCGCGTAGCCCTGATGCCAAAATCGCCACAGGCTCGTATGAGTGCTTCTTCCATCATGCGGACGTACTCGACCGCACCAAGCCGCGGCGTGAAGCTGCGCAGATCGAAGATGGGGTAGCCGACCAGCTGCCCTGGGCCGTGGTACGTGACGTCGCCGCCGCGGTTGATTTCGTGCATTTCGACGCCACGGTAAGCAAGAAACTCATCGCTGGCGAGAATGTTGGCGCGGCTGGAATTGCGGCCCAGGGTGAGGACCGCGGGGTGCTCCAGCAGGACGAGGGTATTGCCGATGCGATCCTCATGCCGTGCCTCGATGAGGACCTTCTGCAATCGAAGACCTTCACTGTAAGAAACGCGATCGAACTGGAGGAGGTTGAGGATCACTTTGATCCCTTGGTGACGATCACTGCGACTAAACGTTGATGGCCATACCCTCGACGCTGCCGAAGCCGTCGAGCATGGCTTCTGCGAGGGTCGGATGGGCGTGAATCGTGAACATCATTTCTTCCACCGTGGCCTCGAGTTCCATGGCGGTCACCGCTTCGGCAATGAGCTCCGTGGCCTGCGGGCCGATGATGTGTACGCCGAGGATTTCCTGGTATTTCGAATCGGCGATCACCTTCACAAAGCCTTCGTGGGAGCCGACGATCGATGCTTTGGAGTTCGCCGAGAATGGGAACTTGCCAACCTTGACCGCGTAGCCCTTCTCTTTGGCCTGCGTTTCCGTCAGACCAACACTGCCGATTTGCGGCTCGGTGTAGGTGCAGGCGGGAACTCGTTCCCGCCGGATGGCGCGCGCATACTTGCCGGCGATCTTCGCCGCGACGACCATGCCGGCCATGGCTCCGGTGTGGGCGAGCTGCGGCAGCCCAGCGACGATATCGCCGATCGCGTAGATGCCGGCCTCGTCGGTCTGCATCCACTCGTTGACCTTGATGAATCCGCGCTCGGGCTTGATCTTCGTGGTTTCGAGGCCGATGCCTTCCGTGCGCGGCGCCCGGCCGACAGCCACCAGAACCTTCTCGGCTTCCTTCACGACCTGCTTACCGTCGGAGGCGGTGAAGGTCACACTGGCGCCGTTCTTCGTCTTCTCGATCTTTTCAACTTTGGCACCGACGTTGATCTCGATACCGCGTTTTTTGAAGACCCGCGCCAACTCTTTGCTGACTTCCTCGTCTTCGTTGGGCACGGCGCGCGGCAGAAACTCGATGATGCTGATCTCCGAACCAAAGCTGCGGAAGATGGAGCCGAATTCGACGCCGACCGCACCAGCACCGATGATGGCCAGCGATTTTGGAATCTGCTTGATCGAAAGAATCTCAATATTGGTGAGGACGGTATCGTCTGCGTTCATCCCCGGCAGCATCTTTGCGTCGGATCCGGTCGCCAGGATGACGTTTTTCGCCTGAACGCCGACGGTGCCCTTCCCGCCCTCGATGGCGATGGTATGGACGCCGTTTTTCGCTGGGCCGGTCAGCTTGCCGAACCCGGGAACCACGGTGACCTTGTTCTTCCGCATCAGGAAGTCGAGGCCTCTAACGTGTTTGGTGATGATCTGGTTCTTCCGGTCGAGGATCGCCTGCCAGTTGAGTTGACCTTCGCCGAGGCCGTCGATCCCGTATTCCTTCGCGTGCTTCAGGTGGTCGTAGACTTCGGCATTGAAAAGCAGCGACTTGGTGGGAATGCAGCCCACGTGGAGGCAGGTGCCGCCCAGCTTGTCGGATTTTTCGATCAACGCGACCTTGAGCCCGTATTGTCCGGCGCGAATCGCAGCCGTGTAGCCGGCGGGTCCGCCGCCGAGAATCGCAACGTCGTAAATGGTCTCTGCCAAGGAATGCTCCGTTCAAAAAAGGTCAGTCTTTGCGGCGTGGAAGCCGAGAAATTCGCGCCCCGAACACTTCATTGTACGCAGGGACACTCTAGTGGAAGATGCCTGACAGGGCCTCGAGGATTCCGGCCTAAAGTTCGGGTCAGCGCGTCGTCACAACGCTTTCGCAGCTTCCTGCGCGAAGTAGGTAACGATGAACCCTGCGCCCGCGCGCCGGATGGACAACAACGACTCCAGCATCGCTCGCTGCGGTTCGAGCCAGCCCTTCGCGAAGGCCGCCTGCAGCATCGAGTATTCACCCGACACCTGGTAGGCACCCATGGGCACGTCGAAGCGATCCCTCGCCTCGCGAATCACGTCCAGATAAGGCATCGCCGGCTTCATCAGGATCATGTCCGCCCCTTCGTCCAGGTCCAGTTCGATTTCGCGCATGGCCTCGCGCGGATTCGCTCCGTCCATTTGATAGCTGCGCCGATCGCCGAATTGGGGCGCCGAGTCCGCCGCTTCGCGAAAGGGGCCGTAAAACGCAGAAGCGAACTTGGCCGCGTAGGACAGAATCGGCGTTTGCTCCAGACCCTCCTCGTCCAGCTCATCGCGGATGGCAGCGACGCGGCCATCCATCATGTCGCTGGGCGCGACGATGTCGGCCCCGGCGCGCGCCAGGGAGACGCCGGCTTTGGCCAGCAGTTCGAGCGTGGAGTCGTTTTCGATCTCGTACTCGTCGCCCGTCCGCTTCACGATGCCGCAGTGGCCGTGGGAGGTGTACTCGCAGAGGCAAACATCGGCAATGAGGACCAGCTTTTTTGCAGCACTCGATTGCTTAAGCGCGCGCAAACCGCGTTGCACGATGCCATCGTCGGCCCAGGCGCCGGTGGCTTGCTCGTCCTTGTTTTCGGGCAGGCCGAAGAGCAGCAGGCCGCCGATGCCGAGCGCCGCGGCGGATTCGGCTTCTTTCACAGCTTCGTCGACCGAGAAATTGAAGACTCCCGGCATGGAATCGATGGGGCGGCGGACGCCTTCGCCGGGACGGAGGAACAGGGGCAAAATCAGCGCGCCGGGCTCGAGGCGCGTCTCGCGCACCAAGGCGCGCAGAGGCTCATTGCGGCGCAAACGCCGCATCCGGCTGATGGGGAATTCCATGCTTTTATTGTAGGCTCGGCTCTGCGATCTGATCGTATTCCTGGCCGGAGGCGCCGGGCAGCAAAACCCAGAGGGTGTAGATGGCGAGGGCAGTTCCGAGGAAGGGCCGGATCAGCGTAAGAAAGGCCGTGACGATGGCCAGCATGCGCGCCCACTGGGCACGGCGCAGCAGCGCGATGCCGGTGACGAAACAGAGGACTGCGCGCCCCGCAAGCACGACGGTGATGACGGGGACGAGCCAGGGCATGTGTCCGAAGGGAAAACTGTAAAAGCCGTCAAAGCCGTGGCCGAAGGGAAAGCCCCAGTTGTGGAAGGCGCCTTCGAGGACGCCAACGGCAACCAGCCAACTCAGCATCGTCAGCCCGGCATAGGCGATCCAGAGAATGCCCAAGGTGTGGACATGGCGATGGACGCGGGTCCAGACCCACGGCGGCGGCGTTGCCGTAGCGATGGGCGTGACCTGGCGCCCGCATCGCAGACAGTAAGGCTGATAGGCATCGATTGGCTGACCACAGGCGCTGCAGAACATGGTTCGCACCTCCCCGACGACGGGACATGAAGGATTACGCAAAAGGACGGCGTCCGGTTCCGGACAATTGTCTGCGCCTTTCTGGCCAGGAGCGGGCAGGCGCTGCGGGACGCTAAGGGAGGGCTCGCCCTGATAATCTGTGTTGGGCAGCTTCGGCGAGGCTGCCCTGGTTTTGTGGCACGGACTCGCCCGGGGAGTTGAGATGTCTTGGTTCAGGCGGGAAGACAACAAGATCGAGTCGGGCGAGAACCGGGTGCGCACCGAGGGCCTGTGGATCAAGTGCGAGGGGTGCAGCCAGCCGATCTGGAAGGCCGACCTCGAGGCCAACCTGCAGGTGTGTCCTAAGTGCGGCCGTCATGGACGGATTACCGCCCAGGCCCGCATCAACGGCCTGTTCGAGCCTGGATACCAGTGGCTGAATGGCGACCTGAAAACCACCGATCCGCTCCAGTTCGTGGATCTGAGGCCGTATAAGGACAAGCTGGCCAAGGCACGCCAGCAGACCGGGCTGTTTGACGCCATTGTGAACGTGAAGGGCCAGGTGGGGCCGCATCAGGTGGTTTTGAGCGTATTCGAGTTCAACTTTCTCGCCGGCAGTATGGGCGCAGTGGTGGGCGAAACCATTGCGCGCGCGATCGACCGCGCGTACGAAGATCGCGTGCCGCTGATCACGATTGCGGCTTCGGGCGGAGCGAGAATGATGGAAGGTATCGTGAGCCTGATGCAGCTGGCCAAGGTCTCGACGGCGTTGACGCGGCTGGATGAAGCGGGCATTCCTTTTATCTCGGTGTTAACGGATCCGACGACTGGCGGCGTAACCGCGAGCTTCGCGATGCTGGGCGATCTGAACATCGCCGAACCTGGCGCGCTGATCGGATTTGCCGGCCCGCGCGTGATCGAGCAGACCATTCGGCAGAAGCTGCCGGAAGGTTTTCAGCGGTCAGAGTTCCTGCTGCAGCACGGTTTTCTCGACGCGATTGTGCCGCGGCATGAGATGAAGGCATATATCATCCGGGCGCTCGATTTTATGGCGCTGCCAAAAACAGCCTGAGCACTGAGGCGGACGAGCGATGCCAGGGGTTGCCGGTATAAGCCTCGGCTTTCCTTATCGGGCGGGTCTTTACAGGTCCGGATACTCCACGCTTACGCGGATTTGCGGATGTCGAGCCACTCGATGGCTGCGTCGGACCACGCGTGATCGGAGGCAGGCCAGCTGCCGCGGCCCTGCCGGCCCGGTGCGGGGCGCCTTGTGCGCGAGTAGCCGCGCTGCGCTTCGAAATCGAAAGCCGCCTGGGGCTGCCCGTCCAGCAGCAAAGCGCACTTATGTCCATCGGGAGACCAGACGATGGAGAGCGAAGGATGACGCTTGCGAAGCGGATAGCTGATTGCGTCGTAGACGTGGACGGCGTCAAGAATCAGATCGTCGGAGTCCAGATCGAGCGCGTAGAAGTATGCCGATTCTCCATCGTCATCGAAGAAGGCACCGAATCGGCCGTCGGGCGCAGCGGTAGCGGCAAAGAGATCGTTTCCGGGCAGAAAAGTCTGTCTCGCCATTGGGGGTGGCTCCAGTTTTTTAGAATTCCTGTCTTGGCCGTGGCTCTATCGCTTTAGTGTATCTCCGGGCCGGAGCGTATCAGGCTCTGGAAAAGTATTTCTCTTTCGGCGAATTCCCGGAAAAAGGTCCAGGACTACAACTGGTTCATATTCACCAGGAATTCGGCGTTGTTGCGGACTTTCTCCAGCCGGCTAACGAGCAACTCCATGGCTTCAACGGGCGAGAGGGGGTTGAGGACCTTGCGCAAAACCCAGGTACGCTGGAGCTCGTCTTTTGGGATGAGCAATTCTTCTTTTCGGGTGCCTGAGCGCTGGATATCGATAGCCGGGAAGACACGCTTGTCGACCAGTTTGCGGTCCAGAATGATTTCCATGTTGCCGGTGCCCTTGAACTCTTCGAAGATGACTTCGTCCATGCGGGATCCGGTATCGACGAGCGCGGTGGCGATGATGGTGAGCGATCCACCCTCTTCAATATTGCGCGCCGCACCAAAGAAGCGCTTGGGCCGCTGAAGGGCGTTCGAATCGACGCCGCCGGAGAGCACTTTGCCGGAGGGCGGGACGATGGTGTTGTAAGCGCGCGCGAGACGCGTAATGGAGTCGAGGAGAATGACGACGTCGCGCTTGTGCTCGACGAGGCGCTTGGCCTTCTCGATAACCATTTCGGCAACCTGCACGTGGCGGGCGGCGGGCTCGTCGAAGGTGGAGCTGATGACTTCGCCTTTGACGGAGCGCTGCATGTCGGTGACTTCTTCCGGACGCTCGTCGATGAGGAGAACGATAAGGACGACTTCAGGATGGTTCGTGGTGACGGAGTTGGCAATGGACTGCAGCAGCATGGTTTTGCCGGTGCGGGGGGGAGCGACGATGAGGCCACGCTGGCCTTTGCCGATGGGCGTGAGCAGATCCATCACGCGGCCGCTGATGTTCTCGCGGACGGTTTCCATCTTGACGCGTTCCTGGGGGTAGAGAGGCGTCAGGTTGTCGAAGAGAATCTTGTTGCGTGTTTCCTCGGGCGACTCGAAGTTGATGGCTTCGATCTTGACCAGAGCAAAATACTTTTCGCCTTCATGCGGCGGACGGACGTTGCCGCTGATGGTGTCGCCGGTCTTGAGATCGAATTTGCGAATCTGCGAGGGCGAAACGTAGATGTCGTCGGGCCCCGGGAGGTAGTTGTAATCCGGAGAGCGAAGGAAGCCGTAGCCGTCGGGAAGAATTTCGAGGACGCCCTCGGCGAAGATGTGGCCTTCTTTTTCGCTTTGCGCCTGGAGAATTTTGAAGATCAGGTCCTGCTTACGGAGGCCGCTGGATCCGGGAATTTCAAGGGTGCGCGCGATACGGCTGAGTTCAGTAATATTTTTTTCTTTGAGTTCTGCGATGGTCATGAATCACCTGCGGTGTGAGCTTTCGAGGAGGGATTTTGAATCAGGAAGGGAAGTTCGACGGGCAGAGGACTGGAGTTATCTTAACCGAAACACCGGCGGAGAGAGGCCGCGCCACCCACGGCAGCGCGGCGCCGGAACTAGGCGGCGCGACGCTGCGGGTGCTGCGGGATGGAGAGAGGTTCCTGGCGAACAGGCGCGGCCGCTGCCGGGCTTGTTTCCCGGAAGCGGACGAGCACGTCGTTCATCGTGTCCTGCAGACGTGTGTTCGGCTTATGCAGCTTGCGGGTCGCCTTGGAGGCGAGCAGGCAGAGCTGGTAACGATTGCTGATATGAGTGAGTGCACCAAAAATCAATTCTGAACGCATAGTAGTCTCCTTGCTTTTCAACTAGTAAGATGTCCGACCGCTTTCGATCACAGAAAAACCGCTGAACCCGAGACGGCCCGAAGCAGGTTTGAGAAAGAAGGGTCCTGGGAAAGCCTATGTTCTTTAGACGCGCCAGCCCAGACTTTTGATCACCTTTTTCCTCTCTGAAAAATGTCCTGCAAGTGCGGATGTCGCGTTTGGAATTCAGGTCTCACCGTTGAATGCAGACGAGAGCGTGCGCTCCTGGAGAGAGACTTCTCTTTCTGCATGACCGGATTGCAGTGCAGGACGGCGGAGGCCCCGGGGTCCAAATCGACAGTCTTGAAAATAACCTCGGTTTGATATTGGGTCAACCTTTTTTTTCATAGCGGAGCCCCAGAGGTTACCGAAAATGGAAACTCGGCCGTAACCTGTTGACGAGCCGGTCATTGACAGGCAGGTAGGGTAACCAAAGTAGATACAGACCCACTTTTGTCACTTCCAAAAGTCATAGGCGCGAAATCCGATAATGATCAAATGATCAAGTTCAGGTAATTATTTTATTTATTTGGACTTTTGGGATTGTTCGTTTCGCGGGGCTGCAGAAGAGGCATTTCCCTTCTACTGCCGAAACGGTTACTCGTAACGCAGGGCCTCGATGGGGTCCAGGTTCGCGGCACGCAGAGCTGGAATCATGCCGCTGACGAGGCCGACGATGCCCAGAATCACGGTCGACAGCAGGACAGACGCTGGGGAGATTAACAGGCGGATGTCGGCGTCTTCTGCGTGCGCCGCCATCGCACTGTAGAAGGTGATGCGGCCGACGCCAAGGGAGACGGCGTAGGCTAGGGCGATGCCGAGAACACCGCCGGCCGCGGCAATCACCAGCGCTTCGGAGAGGAACTGGAAGAGGATGTGGTTGCGCCGCGCGCCGAGGGCCTTTTCGATGCCGATCTCTTTGGTGCGCTGCTGGACAGCGACCAACATGATGTTCATGAGGCCGATGCCGGCAATGCCCAGTGTGAGTGCGCCAATAAACAGCAGCAGAGCCTCCAGAGCAATGGTGATGATCTGAAACTGCCTGAGCTGGTGCATCAGATTGGCGACGAAAATGGCATTGTGGTCCGACGGCAGAAAGTTGTGCGATGCGGCCAGGCTGTTGCGAACGGCCTGCTCCACAACCTGATTGTCGCCATGGTAGGTGAGCCAGATGCCGCTCAGGTATTTGAGGTCGCCAAAATCCTGGAAGGTGTTCAAGGGGATGTACACCTGGCGGTTGACGTCGTCATCGCCCTCCTGCATTTTGGGCTCAAGAACGCCGATGACGGTAAAGCCAATGCCATTGAGGCGGATGCGCTGGCCGATAGGATAGCGACCGCCGAAGAGTTTGGTTTTCGCCTCAGAGCCGATCACGGCAACATGCGCGCGATCCTGGTCGTCCTTGTCGGAGAAGAAGCGGCCCTCGTCGATGTCAAGTTTGAGAACATCGGCGATCTCGGCGCGGTAGCCGTTAACCTGCCAGGAATACATGTGCTCGTCGCTGCTGACGTTGACCTGTTTGAACATAGACGGCGAGATGTGGACGACGCCGGGAACGGTGGCCCAGAGGCGGTCGACGTCTTCCTGGGTGAGGCGGACCTGAACACCGGCTTTCGAACCACCGACTTGCTCAGAGGTACGCCCGGGGAAGACACCGATAAGGTAGGTGCCCCACTGGGCGAAGATGTTGCGGATGGCCTGGCCGAAGCCAGCTCCGTACGCGAGCAGGAGCACGACAGTCGCGATGCCCCACGCCATGCCCATGACGGTGATGAAGGTGCGGCGGCGGTTGTAGATCATGGCTTCCCAGGCCTGGCCCCAGATGTCACGGATCACGATGGGTCTCCTTACTCGCGGCGGAGCGCTTCCACCGGCTCCATGGCCGCGGCCTGAGCGGCGGGATAGAGCCCCGACACGATGCCGCAGATGGTGAGAGAAACGATGGCCAGCGCCGCAGACCAGGGCTGGATGCGAGGAGGATCGAAGCCCTGCATGTTTTGCCCGGCGAGGCGCTGCAGGATCCACATAAAAAATGCCGAGCCGCCGATGCCGATGAGCCCGCTGACGCCGGTAAGGGTGAGGCCTTCAAGGAAGAACTGGACCAGGATGCTGTGTTTGGTGGCCCCGAGCGCTTTGCGTAGGCCGATCTCGCTGGTGCGCTCGGTGACGGAGACCAGCATGATGTTCACGATGCCAACCGCGCCCAGAGCCAGCGTGACGAGGCCAACGCCGCCGAGGAAGATATCCATGGCGTCGAAGATTCTGCCGACCATCTGCTGGGATTGAATCGAGTCCCATTCGTTGAAGGCTTCGCTGTCGTCTGAGTTGAAGCTATGGCGGCGGCCAATAATTTCATGCACCTCGTTCACGGCTGCGACGTGCTGCGCGGCGACAGTGGGCTGGTACTGGATGGAGCTGACCGTATCCTGCGGATTGTTGCCCCAGTTCAGAGGGAACATGTCGAGCATGATGGAAAGTGGGATATAAACCTGCTGGCTGCGGTCATCGTTGTCGCCGTGTCCGACATGGTCGCAGACACCGATCACAGTGAAGCGGGTGCCGTTGAGCGTGACCCATTCGCCCAACGCAGGATGGCCCTGGAACAGGAGGCGGGCGCTTTTCTGACCGAGGACGACAACGCGATTCTTGTTGCGGAGATCGTCGTCGGTGATGAAGCGTCCCTGCGCCAGGGGAATATAGCGGATGCCCATAAAGTTGGGCTCGACGCCGAGGACCTGGCCGCCGGCGGTTTCGTAACGACTCTGCTGCTTGATGTCGCTGCGATTGATGAGTGCCGTGGCGTCCCGCACGTCCGGCGCCTGGGCGCGAATGGCGGCAACATCGGAAATGGTGAGGTAGTAGGGCCGCATACTGGTGTGCTGTCCGGCGACCGCGGGGATGTTGCCATTCCACATCATGATGACGTCGTTGCCGAGCTCGGCGAACTGACGCTTTTGTCCGGACCGGAAGCCCTCGCCGACCGAGATGAGCAGAAGCATGGAGCCGACGCCCCAGGCGATGCCGAACATGGTGAGGAAAGAGCGGAGCTTGTTGGCGCGGATGGCCATGAAGACCTGACCGAAGGTGTCGCCAAGGCTCTGCATAGGACTGCTTTCAGATACGAAAAGGGAGGGTTGTGGGTTCCCGCGGCCCGGGGCTGCCCCATAGACGTTCGGCAGCGCGGAGGGGAATCGAAGGCGCTATGAAATTGTGACGAAATGCAACCGCGGGCTCGAACTCAGGAGAACGGACCTCGCCCGTGTTCGCTGCGGATCGCGCCGGCCTGTGGGTTGGACTACTTCTGGCTGCTGAGGGCTGCGACCACTGCCTCAGCGTTGGGCTCGGACTGCTTCAGGTAGTCGCTGATCCGTTTGCGTTCCTCGGGCGGCAGACCGGGAATGAGGACGAGCATGCGGCGCATCGTGGTTGCCACGTCGTCCACCAGGTTCATCACGCGAATGGCTTCGCCGGAAAGGGGCATAGAACTCCATTGACCTCTGTAGCCATTTTCAGCGATCCGGGGGTTGAGGTAAAGCGGAGAGGGATTGAAATGCTGTGGGATTCATGCAAGACTGCGGGCTATGAACCGTCTGACGTCGATTTGGATTGCCCTCACCGCAGGTCGAGGGAGACAAGTAGTTGCCATCCGTGCCTTCGCTTTGCTGTCGTTTGCCGCCGTTCTTGGTTCGTTCGTGGCGCGGGGATTGCATTACGCGACGTTGGCGGATTTCTTTGGCGGCGTTGCCGTGGGCTGCTCCGGCGGACTGATGTTTATCGTCTTCAGCATCGAGTCGGCGGAATTTAAGGACGACGCAGGCGACAGCAACGTGACGGAGCTCGGGCTCTCGCGCTAAGCACCAGACGGCAAGTCGGCCCGTGAGAACATTCCTCCATGAGTTACCTTGAAGCTGCGGTGGAACTCCGACACCTCGTGGACGACAGTGAACCGAAGTTTTTGGCGATTCCGGAGGAAGCTGCCAGTCTTGCCTCCAGACCTGACAAGTGGTCGCGCAAACAGATTCTGGGTCACCTGATCGACTCGGCCGCGAATAATCATCACCGCTTCGTTCGCATGCAGACCACAGCGGAGTTGCATTTTCCTGGGTACGCGCAAAACGACTGGGTGCGGCTCAACCATTACGCAGCGCGCCCCTGGGCGGAGCTGATCGTGCTATGGGCCGCCTACAATCGGCACCTCGCAGCCGTGATAGAGCGCATAGCACCGGAGACGCTGGGGCATATCTGGGATTGGGAAGAGGGGCGCTACACGTTGGAATTTGTGGCCACGGATTATGTGGAGCACCTGCGGCACCATCTGGAGCAGATCGAGAGAGGGTGAGGGGTTCTACTTCGCGACCTTCATTTCATCGAGAAAGCCTTTGACGTGCGTCGGCTCTGATTCTCCCAAATAAATCTTCACGTAGTCGAGGTAGTTGCGAGCGTACTGCAGGATTTCTTCGCGGTCGTCGGAGGTGAGGTCGCGGCGAATTTTGCCCGGAACACCGGCAACAAGCGAGTGCGGCGGGATGATCATGCCCTCGGGAATGACCGCGCCGGCGGCGATGATGGAGCCTTCGCCGATGCGGGCGTTGTTGAGGATGGTGGCACCGATCCCGATGAGGCAGACGTCTTCAACGACGCAGCCGTGCACGGTGGCGTTATGGCCGATGGTGACCCAGTCGCCGACGATAACGGGATATTTGTAGCGCATGCCGTGCAGCACAGCGCAGTCCTGCACGTTGGAGTGGGCGCCAATCCGAATGGAATGGACATCGCCGCGGACGACAGCGTTCATCCAGATGCTGGCGTGCTCGCCGAGGACGACGTCGCCGATGACCTGCGCTGAAGGATCGACGTAGCAGGTGGCGGGGATGGTCGGCGTGTGGCCCTGATAGGTGCGGAGCATGGAGATAGTTTAGACCCGTTCCGACGGCGCGGAGCGCAGTGGTTTCTGGTCCGGCGTGTCACTGATTTATCCTCATAAGAATCATGCAGGAGAATGAAATTTCCTCAGGCATCCCGAGTCTGACCGGATGGAGCGATGCTGAACTGGATCAGGCCTTCGCCGCGGTGGCGCGGGAGGTCGAGGAATCGGCGGCAACGATTCGTTCCGCTGAGGATACGGAACAGTTCCGGCTGACCTGGTTTGGACGCAAGCAGGGACGCCTGAAGCTGATCGGCGACGCGTGGCTGAAGGCTGCACCGGGTGAGGCGAAGAGACAGATCGGGCAGCGGTTCAACACGCTGAAGGCCGAGATCGAGCAGCGGCTGGAGCGGGCAGGCGCGGGGTCGGCGGCATCGGAGCTTGATGCTGAGGCTCTGGACGCTGAAAAGCTGGACATCACGCTGCCTGGGACGAGGCGCAAGCTGGGTGCGGAGCATCCGCTGATCAAGACCTGGAACGAGATTGTCTCGGTGTTTCAACGGATGGGATATTCGGTCGGCGTGGGACCGGAAGTCGAGACCGACTACTACAACTTCGAGTCGCTGAATTTTCCGCCCGGGCATCCGGCGCGCGACACGCAGGACACGCTGGTGATCGTGGGGCAGGAGCGGAAGCCACTGCGCGATCGCCTGCTGATGCGCACCCACACCTCGCCCGTGCAGATTCGAACCATGGAACAACAGCCTCCGCCGGTGCGCATCATTATCCCCGGCAAAGTACACCGCAACGATGCGGCCGACGCGACGCACTACCCGATCTTTCATCAGGTGGAAGGGCTGTGCGTCGATACCAACATCACCTTTGGCGATCTGAAAGGAACGCTCGATGCCGCGATGAAGGCATTCTTCGGATCGAGCGTGAAGACACGATTTTTTCCATCGTTTTTTCCGTTCACGGAGCCAAGCGCCGATGTGCAGATCAGTTGTCCATTCTGCGGAGGTTCGGGATGCAGGAAGTGCAAGCATTCGGGATGGATTGAGTTGCTGGGCTGCGGCATGGTGGATCCGGTGGTGTTTGGATTTGTTCAGGGAAAACAGCCAGGCTATGACCCGAAGAAGGTCAGCGGATTTGCGTTTGGGATGGGCATCGATCGTATCGCGATGATGAAGTACGGGATTGGTGACATCGGTCTTCTCTACTCTGGCGATCTGCGGTTTTTGGAGCAATTTGCGTGAAACAGCGAGTTGGCAGGTTAGCTGGTTAGCGAGTTAGGGCGGCGGTGGTAGTCGCAGGCGGTGTCATGGCGAGAACGAGGCACTTTCGAGATCTGCTGGTCTGGCAGAAGTCAATGGCTGTAGCTAGAGAGATTTACCGCGTGACTGCGCAGTTCCCCAAGTCGGAGGTGTTCGGGATCTCTTCGCAGATGCGGCGGTCTGCGGTCTCCGTACCCAGCAATATCGCAGAGGGCCATGGGAGGCTGTCCGACAAATCTTTGCGCGTATTTCTCGCTCAACCTCGAGGATCTCTTTACGAACTCGAGACGCAACTCCAACTGGCGGCAGATCTGAGCTACCTTGACGCGAAAGCCGCCGAGACGCTAAATCACCAGTGCGACGAGGTCGCGAAAATGCTCAACGGCCTGCTGAGCGCAATTGAGAGGTCTTCCGATTCGCCGGTTCGCTAACTTGCTAACCTGCTGACTCGCTAACTTGCTATGAGAATCTTGTCCAATTGGATTCGCGAATATGTTCCCGGGCTGAAGGTCTCCGATCGGCAGCTTGCCGATGATCTGACCCTGCGTGGGATTGCTGTCGAGGGTGTGTTCGATCTGGGCGAATTCGGCTCGCTCTTCGAGATGGACATCACGACCAATCGCGTCGATGCGATGAATCATTACGGCATCGCGCGCGAGGCGGCGACGATCTATGGGCTGGGGTTGAAGCCGCTCGATGCAACGCTGCTCGCGCACGGAGCAGGGGCCACGCCTGTGCCGGTTTCGATTGAGGAGCCGAGGCTGTGCGGGCGCTTCACAGCGCGCGTGCTGCGCGATGCGAAGATCGCGCCGTCGACGGGGATTGTCGCGGAGCGGTTTCGGCTACTGGAGCAGAAGCCGATTGCGAATGCCGTGGACGCGACGAATTACGTCGTGCTGGCGATGGGGCAGCCGACCCACGCGTTCGATCTGGACAAGCTGGAGGGCGGGATCATTGTGCGGCGCGCGCGCAAAGGTGAGAAGCTGCGCACACTCGACGGTGTGGAGCGGACACTCGATTCCGATGACCTGGTGGTCGCCGATGAGAAGAAGGCGCTGGGCATAGCGGGCGTGATGGGCGGATGGGACACGATGATCACGCCGGAAACCAGGAATGTTCTGGTGGAAGCGGCGTGGTTCGATCCTGGCGTGGTGCGGCGCTCGTCGAAGCGGCATCTGCTGCATACCGACGCGTCGCATCGGTTCGAGCGCGGGGCGGATTTCAATGCGCCGCCTGTCGCCTCCGCGCTGGTAAGCCGAATCATTCTGGAAGCCGGCGGCTCGATTGAAGGCGAGTTGGTCGATGTGGTCGTTCCCGAGGCGGTGGCACGCACGGCGAAACGATCCAGCGTGAGCTTTAGTCTCGGCGAGGTGCGGCGGATTCTCGGACCCACGGAAGAGGCAGAAGGCATCAGAGCGAGCACGGCGGAGGGGATTCTTGGGGGCCTCGGTTGCGGGCTCGCCAAGAGCGGCGACGAAAGCTGGAACGTTACGCTGCCAAGCTGGCGTCTCGATCTGGAGCGCGAGATCGATCTGGTGGAAGAGATCGCTCGCGTCTATGGCTATAACCGCTTCAGGAATACGCTGCCCGCGTTTGCCGGAACGGTGGTTGAACTACCGTGGGCAGAGAAGGAAGCCACGGTGCGCCGGACGCTGCTGGCGCTGGGTTGGAACGAGGCGGTTTCGTCCACATTTTGCAGTGCGGAAGACGCAGCTCGCTTCGTGCGCGAACCCGGAGCGGCCGTTGCGATCGGCAATCCGCTGAGCGAAGAGGCGGGGATGCTCCGGCCGTCGTTGCTCCCGGGCATGCTCGACATGCTGGCGCTGAACATCAGCCGCGATGTGGAGGGAGCAGCGCTGTTCGAAATGGGGACGGTGTTCAGCGGAGGGCCGGAGCGGGTGGATGAGCGGCCGTCGCTGGGGATCGGAGCGACCGGGCGTGCGTTCGGCCAGCACGACGCCGATTTTTACGACGTGAAGGGCACGGTAGAGACGGTGCTGGGCAGATTCGCGTCGCGCTCGATTTACTTCGATCGTTTCCCTGCTGCCTTACGAATGAACCCGTCCTGGCTGCATCCCGGACGAAGCGCGCGCGCGGTGCTGGATGGCGCGACAGTCGGTTGGTTCGGGCAACTGCATCCGGCGGAGGCTGAACGGCGGAAGCTAAAGCAGGCGGTGTGGGTTGGCGAGCTATGGCTCGATCGGCTCTACAAGCAGGAGCTGCGTCAGCCCGTGATCGAAGAGCTTTCGCGGTATCAGCCGGTGCGACGGGATTTCTCAGTGATTGTGCCCGATGCTGTGGCATACGCAAGCATAGCCGCAGCGCTGAAAAGCCTCGCGATTCCGGAACTGAGAAGTTTCGAACCGAAGGAAGTGCTACGCGATGCCAAAGGCAAATTGGCACCCGCAGGTCACTACTCACTGTTGCTGGGCGTCGTGTTTCGGTCGCACGAGCGGACCCTGCGCGAGGAAGAAGTACAGGGTTGGTCGCAGCAGGTGATTGCGTCTCTTGAGGCAGCGGGCGGCAAGCTGCGGAGCTAACCGCCCTCTTTCGAAAATCTGCAGCCCCCACACTTATGCGACGCGTCGCCGCTTGCGATTGCGGTCCGTATCAGGGGCGGCGGGATTGTCGCGGACCGAGTCCGTGTGCGGATCGGAGCTCGTATCGCCAGCAAGGCGGGTATGCAGCTCTTCCGCGCCCATAGCGTCGGCTTCGCGATCATACTCGTCCTTTTGGAGTTCGCTGAGAGGGGTTTCGTCGGTAAGTCTCTCATTCTCGATGCGATTTTCCGGGAGCTCACCAGTTGGGATGAAAGTTCCTTCCGCCTCCAGCGTCGGCCCCACGTGACGGATGGCGTCAACGACAATCGGCTGGTCTGCACCCTCAGTCGTGCCGTCGTGCTTGCCAGTTTTCTGATCGACCATAAATACCTCCTCTTCCTGATCGGAACGCAGGCGGCGCGATGGAGTTGTCTCGCTGACCCAGTGGGGCGACCGGACCGAGGAGCGAGGCAGATGAGATGGGAGAGGACGAGCTAAAGAACTTCGGCGAGGCGCGGGTAAAGCCCGGAGTGGCTGGTTTGGTAGAGGGCCAGAAGCCGTTGGCGCATCAGATAATACGCTGAGGCCGCTTCGTGCAGGTGGAAGGGAATCAAAGTAGCGGAACGGCGCAGGACGAGATGGAAGGTAAGAGCCAGCTCGATACGGCGAACGGAGCTGCGGAGGCGAATGGCGTCCCGCCGCATCCGCTCGGTAACGATGACGCCTTCATCGAAATTCCACTGCTGTGCATGAGCGGCGAGCAGGACCATGAGCTTTGCATTCTCGCGCATGCGACGCAGGCCTTCGCGTCCGCCGAGCATGAGCCACATATCTGTCGGCTCAAGCGAGATTTGTCCTTCTTTGGGATCGAGATAGTCGCGTGCCACCGAGGTTACACGCTGGAACTCGATCCGCTTTAGTTGGGACACCAGATCCTGCCAGCTGCGCCGGTCGACTCGAATAGCTGATAACTGGGATTTGACTACGGCGGCGAGCAGACAACCTACGACCGCACCCAGGAGGAGGTAAACCAGCACAGCGACGGCCTTTCAATGAAGGGAGCCACAAGGTCCCCGAATCCGGAGCGACGCGCCAATCTAGCGTTGAGCGTCAAGTCTGCGAAGATCGTACTCGACTCGTCTGTGGAGCGCAAGAATATATTCGTGCAAATCCGGAGAAATTGGCCTGCGTTCCGGCTCGTCCCTCCAAAGTTGCAGCATCAGCCAGCAGGCTGCTGCCGCATAAGTCAACTCGCGAACCTGTTCCAGCTGAACATAAAGGTATTGGGTACCGAAGAAGCTCTGAAGAGCAGTCTTAACAACCATAACCGCGCTCCAGGCGGTCAGGGTCTGACCAACCGCCATGACATGATTGCGCCAGCCCAGGCCAAGGCGAGTAGCGGTCAGGCTCATAACCACGAATAACTCACAGATAACCAGACTGGTGAATAAGTTAGCGCGGATTTCCCAGACTCGCCTCATCGTCAGGTGGGGCGGCGAGACATACCACGCGAAAAGGGCAGCGACCACCACGCCGGCCACGCCGGCCGCCAGAAAGTAAGCGCGCGCGCCGCGGACCCAAGTGCCGGTAGGCCGTAGACCAATGCGAGCGATCTCGAAGATCACACCCAACTGGAGCGCAAAATCCACAACTAGGCCGGTCATGTAGACACGGGTATACCAAAATCTGGATTGCAGGAGATAGAAGGTAAAAAGCAAGATCGTGCGCGCACTCAGGAATGCCAGCCATGTGAGGAGCACAGGAAACTGGCGCCAGCGGCCGCGAACCAGAATGACCACCACCAGGGCAAGATTCAGCGCAGAGCCCAGTGCCCAGAACAGTCGCTCCAGCGCGGAGAAGTGCATCCCTCTGCCTCACAGCTAAGATACTCCACCCCACGGACTTCCGCCTGAAACCGGAAAAACCGTGGGGTGATCGAGACGAGGCTTCGGAATTGCGGCTAGGAGCCGAGGGCGGCCAGGACCGCAGCAAGGGTCGCAGCTGTCGTGGCAGTGCTGGCATGGCTGCCGCCGAGCGGGGGCGGCGGCGGATCGGAGCCGCCGGGATCAGCAAATACCGGAGCTGCGCAGAGAGCAAGAACGGAAGAGAGAACGGCAACGCGAAGGGCTTTAGTCATCGGGTCTTTTTCCTTTTGGCGTCGATGGACGCAGACCGAGACTACCCCGGAAGTGGGATTGCAATTCCCACAAAGATTTCCAGACTTGGTGAGCCGAAAGTGGCACGAAAGTGAGTTATTGATGACGAAGGAATAACTACTTATGAGTCAATAAGAAAGTTACTTAAGTCCTCCTCTTATACTACTAATGGGCGATTAGTGAGATCAAAACGACTTAGATTGTTCTCCTTACCACACGCGGCAACTCTTGACGGGCGCCATAGGTTGGCCTGCTTTACAGCCAAAGGCGTGAGCAAATTCGGGCATATTGACAACGACACCGCGTACCCGCAGAGCGTCCGGCGAATGCGGGTCGACCTGCGCCAGCATGCGAAGGAATTCCGGCCGCTCGTTGGTGCAGTAGTTTTGTGCGAAACCAAGGAAGAGCTGCTGCTGCGGGGTGTAAGACTGTTCCGCCTTTTGCTGATCGGTTATGGCAACAGGCGGGTGAGAAGCGAGATTGGCCAACATCGCGATGTAAGCCAGCCGCAGGCCGCCGTTGTCCGCAGTGTTCTCGCCGAGGGTTAACTTTCCGTTGACCTTGATGTCGTCGACGGCGGTGAACTGGCTGTACTCATCGGAGATGCAGCCCGTTTTCTCTTCAAACTGTTTTTTGTCTTCGGGTGTCCACCAGTCGTGGAGATTGCCTTTGGCGTCGAACCTGGCACCCTGGTCGTCGAAGCCGTGGGTGAGCTCGTGGCCCACGACCGCGCCGATGTGTCCGTAATTGGTCGCAGCGGTGGCATCCTTGTCGTAGAAAGCCGGCAGCAGAATACCCGCGGGGAAATTGATGTCGTTCATAGAAGGATCGTAGTAGGCGTTCACCGTGGGCGGGGTCATTTGCCATTCCTGACGGTTGACAGGCTTGCCGATCTTCTCGAGCTGATAGTCGACTTCAAATGCGCGAGAGCGCATGGAGTTACCGAGCGCATCGCCAGGTTTGATGTCGAGTTTCGAATAATCGCGCCACTTATCCGGATAGCCGATCTTGTCAGCGACGGCGTGGAGTTTCTCTTTCGCCTTGACCTTGGTCTCTGGGCTCATCCAGGTGATCTGGTCGATGTCTTTGCCCATTGCGTCTTCGATATCGTGGACTTCCTGCAGAGTGGAGTCCTTCATATCGGGCGTGAAGTACTGCGCGACATACAGCTTGCCCAGCGCCTCGCCCAGTGAGCTGTCGGTTCCCTGGACGCAGCGCTTCCAGCGTGCCTGCTGCTGGGGCGTGCCGGTGAGTTTGCGGCCGAAGAAGTCGAAATTTTCTTCGTCGAAGGTGTGCGGCAGGCGCATGGAGAAGGAATCAGCAAGGTGCGCGCGCATGTAGGCCTTCAGGGTGCCGAGATCGGTGTCGGCAATGGCCCTGTTGAGTGCCGGGAAGAAGTCCGGAGAGACGACGTTCAGTTCCTGCACGGAAGGCGATCCAACCAGCTCAATGTATTTGGGTGCGTCGATGGCCGGCGCGCTCGAGGAGAAGCTGGTGAGCTGCATCATGTGATAGACCTTGTCGGGATCGCGGCGTTCGACGTTGCCCTGAGAGCCTTTGGCCAGCGCGGTTTCGAAATCAAGAATCTTCTGGGCTTCAGCCTGCGCAGCGTCTGGCGCGTCACCCAGAAGCTTGAGGACGTTGGCAAGGTGGGCGACGTATTGCTTTCTTAGCTCCACGCTCTTGTCGTCGGTGCGCAGGTAGTAATCCTTCTCAGGGAGGCCGAGACCGCTCTGGTCCGCGTAGGCGATCTCACGGGTTGCGTCCTTAAAGTCCTGTTGCGAGCCGTAGTCAAAGAAGACGCCTACTCCCATGTGATTCAGGTGAGCGATGAGGGCGGGGAGTGCCTGTTTCGAACTGAGCCCGGCTATGCGGTCGAGCTCAGGCTGAATGGGAGCCAGGCCTCGCTTGTCGATCGCGTCCGTGTTCATGCAGCTGGAATAGTAGTCGCCGATTTTTTGCTCGTTGGAGCCGGGCGCAGCCTGGGTGGCAGCGTTCTTCTCGACGAGCTGATGAAGAGCCTGCGTATTGAACTCAAACAGATTGGCGAACTGATCCATAAGCGGCAGATCGGAGGGAATGGGATGGATTTTGGAGAAGTTGCCGCAGGCGTACTGGTAGAAGTCGACGCACGCATCAGCGGACTTGTCCATGGCGGTCGGGTCGTACCCAGGGATCGGTGCGAACTGCGGAGTGTCGCCGGCGGGAGCCGCTGTCTGCGCGGCGCAGGTAAAGGGGATGGCGAAAGCCAGGCAGGCAGCGGCGAAGGG
>DATAZC010000153.1:0-24460 GCA_036272255.1 Acidobacteriaceae bacterium
CGCCTGCCGCAAAAACTCGCCTGCCTTGCGCACCGCGACGCCATATGCCGCAAACTCCTGGCCCAGACGGATCGGTACAGCATCCTGCATATGCGTCCGCCCCGCCTTCACGATGCCATCGAACTCCGCACCCTTCAGCGCAAACGCGTCGGCCAGCGCATCGATCTGCGGATACAGCGTCTCCAGATCCAGCAACGTCGCCAGCCGCATCGCCGTCGGAAACACGTCGTTCGTCGACTGCCCGTAATTCACATGGTCGTTAGGATGGACGTCCTTGTACTCGCCCAGCTTGCCGCCCAAAATCTCATTCGCCCGATTCGCAATCACTTCGTTCGCGTTCATGTGGAAACTCACGCCCGCGCCCGCCTGAAATACATCGACGACGAACTCCGCGTCCCACTTTCCCTCAATCACTTCCTGCGCCGCGGAAATAATCGCGTCCGCCCGCTTCGGTTCAATGAGTTCGAGTTCCCAGTTTGCCTCCGCTGCCGCCCGCTTCACCATCCCCATCGCGCGAATCAGCAAAGGGTGCGCCCGCATCCCCGAGATGGGATAGTTCTCCACCGCCCGCGCCGTCTGCGCGCCGTAATACGCCCCCGCCGGAACCTCAACGAATCCGAGCGAGTCTTTTTCTTTGCGAGTATCGGACATCAGTAGCGCCCCTCATCTATGGATGCTGCGATTAGAAATCAGATAGATGAATCTGCGCGACCCATCCCAGGGAGGGTCTCCACTCTTCTCGATTGTCAGAACTGGCAATTGCGCCTTAGGCGCGTCCGCCCGTGATGGCCAGTCACGCTAAAATCGGCACCCCGGCAAACTCCGACTGGATCCTCGCCTTCCACTCCCGCGGGCCCGTCTCATGCACCGACGTTCCCTGCGCGTCCACGGCCACCGTCACCGGCATGTCCTCGACCTCAAATTCATAGATCGCCTCCATGCCCAGGTCCTCAAACGCCACCACCCGCGCCGCGCGAATCGCCTTCGACACCAGATACGCCGCGCCACCCACCGCCATCAGATACACCGCATGGTTGTCGCGAATCGCCTCCACCGCCGCCGGCCCGCGCTCCGCCTTCCCAATCATTCCCAGCAACCCGGTCTGTTCCAGCATCTGCCGCGTAAATTTGTCCATGCGTGTTGCTGTCGTCGGCCCGGCGGGACCCATCACTTCCTCGCGCACCGGATCCACCGGCCCAACATAATAGATAAAGCGATTCCTCAGGTCGACCGGTAGCTTCTCGCCGCGATTCAGCATGTCGGTCATGCGCTTGTGCGCCGCATCGCGTCCGGTCAGCAACTTGCCGCGCAGCAGCACCACTTCCCCCGGCTTCCACGTCGCCACGTCCTCGCGCGTCACCGCATCGAGATTCACTCTCCGCGCCGACGAAACGTCATACGTCAGCTCCGGCCAGTCCTTCAGCGAAGGCGGCGCCAGCGCGACTGGCCCCGAACCGTCCAGCACAAAGTGCGCATGCCGCGTAGCCGCACAGTTCGGGATCATCGCCACCGGCAAATTCGCCGCGTGCGTCGGATAATCCCGGATCTTCACATCGAGCACCGTGGTCAAACCGCCCAGCCCCTGCGCGCCAATCCCCAGCCGGTTCACCTTCTCGTAAATCTCCATGCGCATCTTTTCGAGGCCCGTCTGCGGCCCGCGATCCAGCAGCTCCCGCATATCGATCGGGTCCATCAGCGATTCCTTTGCCAGCAGCATCGCCTTCTCTGCCGTCCCGCCAATCCCAATCCCCAGCATGCCCGGCGGACACCACCCCGCACCCATGGTCGGCACCGTCTTCAGCACCCACTCCACTACCGAGTCCGACGGATTCAGCATCGCGAACTTCGACTTCGCCTCGCTGCCTCCACCCTTCGCGGCCACCGTCACCTCAACCTCGCCGCCGCGAACCATCTCGACGCTGACCACCGCTGGCGTATTGTCCTTCGTGTTCCTGCGCGCCCCCGCCGGATCGGCCAGAATCGACGCCCGCAGTGTGTTGTCAGGATCGAGATACGCCCGCCGCACGCCCGCATCCACCATCTCCTGCACGGTCATGGTCGCGTCCCATCGCACATCCATCCCAATTTTCAGAAACACCGTCACGATCCCCGTATCCTGGCAAATCGGCCGGTGCCCCTCCGCGCACATGCGCGAGTTGATCAGGATTTGCGCTATCGCATCCTTCGCGGCCGCCGACTCCTCGCGCTCATACGCGCGTCCCAGGCTGGTGATGTAATCCACCGGATGGTAGTAGCTGATGTACTGCAGCGCATCCGCCACGCTCTCGATAAAGTCTTCCTGCCTGATCGTCGCCATCTCTGATTTGTCCTTGCTTCCAGTGTAGCGATTCATCCTGCTCCGCTGCGGACCCTGCGGCGTCTTTCCCGCACCTCGGTTCGTCTCCCCACCAGCGCTTACAATTGCCTGATCCAGCTACGGAGAGTGCGATGAATTCGCTGCCCCAGGATCTTCGCTTCGCCCTGCGACAACTGAGAAAGTCCCCGGTCTTCACTCTCACCGCCATTGTCACGCTCGGTCTAGGCATCGGCGTAAACGCTGCCATGTTCTCCGTCATCGAGCAGGTCCTGCTCCGGCCGCTGCCGTATCGCAACACCTCGCAGCTGGTCATGATTGCTCCCCACGCACTCACCGGAACCAGCGGCTTCGATCCCGCCTCCCTGCCCGACATCCGCGACTGGAAATCCCGCACCCACGTTTTTTCTGACCTCGCCTACTGGACCATCCAGGTCCCCACCCTCGGCGGCCGCGATAATCCTGAACTCGTCGCGCAGATCAGCTCCAGTACCAACCTCCTCGATGTGCTCGGAACCCAGCCGGCTCTCGGCCGTGGTTTTCGGCCTGAGGATGGAAACCAGACCCGCGCGCAGGTTCTCATCCTCGGCGACTCTGTCTGGCATAAAGTCTTTCACGGCAATCCGTCGATCATCGGCCAAACCGTTTCCATCAACGGCGAGCCCTACACCGTCATCGGCGTCATGCCGCCGCATTTCGATTTCCCGCAAAACACCGGCGACCAAATCTTCTCGCCGATGCCCATTGATGCTTCCTTCGAAGATCGCGGCAGTTCCTCGCTTTCCGCCGTTGCCCGCCTCCGTCCCGGCGTCTCTGTCAGCCAGGCCCAGCAGGAAATCTCCACCCTCCACACGCAGTTGCTCCACGAATATGCCTCCAGCGAGTCGCTGGAACCTGTGCGTGTCGAGTCACTGCGCGACGTCACCACCGACAATGTCCGCTCCGGCCTCTATGCCCTCGACGCCGCTGTCGCCGTCGTCTGGCTCATCGCCTGCGCCAATCTCGCCGGCCTCATGCTGGCCCGCACCAATGCCCGCCGCCGTGAGCTCGCCGTCCGCGGCGCGCTTGGCGCACCGAAAAATCGGCTCATTCGCCAGTTCTTCACAGAAAGCCTGCTCGTCAGCCTCATCGGCGGCGCTGCGGGATTGCTCGCAGCCTGGACATCCCTCCGCATCCTCGGCCATTACCTCGCCGGCTTCGTCCCTTCGGGCGAGCAGATTCACATCGATGCCGGTGTCTGCGCCATCCTCCTTCTCTTCTCCTGTCTTTCCGCTGTCCTCTTCGGCGTCGGGCCCGGCCTCTATGGCGCGAACCTTCCCGTGCAGGAAGGTTTGCGCGAAGGATCATTAGGCTCCGGCACCGGCCGCAGTCATGCTCGCTGGCGCGACGCTCTGGTTGTCGGCGAAATCGGCATGACCCTGGCGCTCCTCATCGCCGCTGGTCTGCTCATCCAGACCCTCTGGCAGTTGCGCCACACCAACCTCGGCTTTGCGGCGGAACAGGTCGACACCACCTCCATCTTTATGCCCACGCACGGCTCGTGGTGGGAAGGCGGCGATGCCAAAGCTGCCAGCATCGTCACCGGTTTCTACAATCCGCTGGAAGAAAAGCTCCGTCACGCGCCCGGCATCCAGTCCGTCGGCATGGCCACCATCCGGCCCTTTACCTCCAGCCACTTCACCCTAGATGTCTGGCCCGCGGATCAGCCCGAGCCCGCGAAGAAAGACACCGTCGGCGCCGCGGTTCGTGGCAGCAACGCGGACTACTTCCGCACCATGGGCATTACCATCACCAGCGGCCGCGCCTTTGTCGATACCGACCGTCCTGGCGGTCCGCTTGCCGTGATCGTCAATCAGGAGTTTGTTCGTCGGGTGTTGGGCGGTCACGATCCCCTCGGCACCCGCCTCAAGTGGGATGACGATGACAAGAAGCTCACCGCCATCATCCTCGGCACCATCGCCGACATTCACCAGGATTCCGTTCGAGCCTCCTCCGTGCCGGAGATCTACTTCGACCTCAACCAGCTCACTCCAGGGCAGGACATGTATTCCATCCTCGCCAGCTTCCACATGGACATCGCCGTCCGCACCCACCTCGCCCCCGAAGCCGCCTTCCGCGTGGTGCGCGACGCCGTCCACCAACTCAATCCCAACCTGGCCTTCGCCGAGCAAACCACCATGCAGCAGGTGGTCGATAGTTCACTCGGCCCGCAAACCCTGGCCGCTCGCCTCCTCGGCATCTTCGGCTTCGTCGCCCTGCTCATTGCTGTTGCCGGCATCTACGGCCTGCTCGCCTATTCCGTCAGCCAGCGCACACGCGAGCTCGGCGTTCGCCTGGCCCTCGGTGCCCAGCGCGAAAACATCCTATGGCTTGTCCTCCGTCATGCGCTTCTCCTGCTCGCAACCGGAATGGCCGTCGGCCTCGGCGTAGCCTGGGCCGCCAGCGGCGTGCTCCGCTCCTTCCTCTATGGAGCCATCGGTTACGACGCAGCCACCATCCTGATCGTGATCCTCGCGCTTGGCGTCTGCGGAATGACAGCCAGCTACCTCCCGGCGCGCCGCGCCGCCAGCGTCAATCCCGTCGAGGCGCTCCGCAGCGAATAGCCTGGCTCCACCTCCCAGCTCCCTGCTCCCTCCTCCCTGCTCCGAACCCTCCGCCACCACCACTTCATCTAATCTTCGTGTCTCTTCCCGTTTCCATCCTCGACCTCGTCGGCACGCGCACCCGCGAATCCGCCGGCTCCGCCATCGCGCGATCCGTCGACCTTGCGCAACACGCTGAGCAGTGGAACTACCGGCGCTACTGGCTCGCCGAGCACCACTCCATCGCCGGACTCGCCTGCTCCGCTACCACCGTCCTCATCGGTCACGTCGCCGGCGCCACTTCAACCATCCGCGTCGGCAGCGGCGGCATCATGCTGCCCAACCACGCGCCGCTTGTCGTTGCCGAACAGTTCGGCACCCTCGAAGCTCTGTACCCCGGCCGCATCGATCTTGGCCTCGGCCGCGCTCCGGGTGGCGATTTCCACACCATGCGTGCGCTGCGTCGCGATCTCCAGCAAACCGGCGACGACTTTCCTCAGCTTCTCGAAGAGCTGCGCACCTACCTCGGCCCCGAGCGCCTCGGCCAGGCCGTCAAAGCCATTCCCGGTCAGAACAGCAACGTCCCCATCACCCTGCTCGGTTCCAGCGACTTCAGCGCGCAGCTCGCCGCGCACCTCGGACTTCCCTTTGCCTTCGCCGCCCACTTTGCGCCCGACATGCTCGAGCACGCCACCAGTCTCTACCGTCGAAACTTCCGTCCCAGCCCAACCCTCCAGAAGCCCTGGCTCATGATCGGCGTTCAGGTTATCGCTGCTGCCACCGACGCTGCTGCCCGCCGCCTTTTCACCACGCCGCAACAGCGCTTCCTGCGCCTCATCCGCAATCAGCCCGTCGAGTTGCTGCCACCGATCGACTCCATGGATGCCATCTGGTCGGACTGGGAACGCGCAGCTGTCGAAAGCAAACTGCGTGCCGTCATCATTGGCTCCGATCAAACGGTCAGGGCTGGACTCGAAGCCCTGATCGCCACCACCGGCGCAGACGAAATCATCGTCGTCACCGACACGTGGGATCACGCCGACCGGCTCGAGTCTTACCGGCGCCTGTCAGAAATAGCGAAAGAGATAGAAGTGCGTTCGCCGGCAGCGATCGAAGCCTGATCGCTGCAAATGCCGGCCAAAGAAGAAAGGAAAACCAAAGACAGCCCGGCCACCGTACCTAGCACAGGGGAGGAATTAAAGAGAGTCGGCCTGGGAAACTGCGGGAGCAATCGTCTTGGCGCGTCGTGCGGCCATCTGACCTGCATGTCGCAGCAGTTTGGCGAAGGCGACCCGGCATGCACCGTAAGCCAGAAGAACTCCAAAAGCCAGCGAGGCCAGTGCCGCGCAAACCAACATCAGCGTGTTCATTGCGTCCTGCATTCCCAATACACTCCCCGACCTGGCCGGGGATCCTTCACCTTCTGGATTAGATGCGCCTTGGCGGCCAGCATCCCCGCTCCTCTTCCGATGCCATTCTTACCAGAAGCGGAGACACGTTGCCCCCTTTTCTGTTGCCGAATAAGATACGGAAAGGATCAGCTTCCAGAATTCTAGCCTGAGTGTCTCGTTTTGCAACTGGTACTAGAGTGCTATCTGCGCTACCCGTCCCGATAGCCCAACTTTCCGCGTACAACCAGCCTTTCCCGTGTTATGGCCATCACCCAAATCACCGTCCGCGGCGCCCGACAGCACAATCTACGCGACATTAATGTCCAGATTCCGCGCAATTCCCTTACCGTAGTCACCGGTCTCTCCGGTTCCGGGAAATCTTCTCTCGCCTTCGACACCATCTACGCCGAAGGCCAGCGCCGCTATGTCGAAACCCTCTCCGCCTACGCCCGCCAGTTCCTCGATCAGATCGAGCGCCCCGACGTCGACTCCATCGAAGGCCTCTCCCCGGCCATCTCCATCGAGCAGAAGACTACCAGCCGCAGCCCCCGCAGCACTGTGGGGACCATCACAGAAATTTACGACTACCTCCGCCTGCTCTACGCCTCGGTCGGCGTCCCCCACTGTCCGCGCTGCGGCCGGCCAATCTCCCGCCAGTCCCCTGAGCAGATCGTCGAGCGCATCCTCGCCCTCTCACCCGGCGAGCGCGTCACCATCTACGCTCCGGTCGTGCGCGGCCGCAAAGGTGAGTTCAAAGACCTGCTCGACAGGCTGGATCAGCAGGGTTTCCGCGCCCGTGTCGATGGCGAAGTCCGCGACCTCTCCGATCCGCCTAACCTCGAAAAGCGCAAGAACCACACCATCGAAGCCATCGTTTATCGCGCCGTGCTCAAGCCCGGCATCGAAAAAGCGCTCGCCGCCTCCGTCGAAAAAGCGCTGCAGATGGCCAACGGCCTCGTCCTCGTCGGCACCCAGGGCGGCTCCGGTGCGGCCGAACAGCTCTATTCTTCATCGATGGCCTGCCCCGACTGCGGCCTCGACGTCCCCAAGCTCGAACCCCGCAGCTTCTCCTTTAACTCCACCTACGGCGCCTGCCCGGAGTGCCACGGCCTCGGCAGTATCTACGACTTCGATCCCGCCAGGATCATCACCGACTGGTCCAAGCCCCTGCTCGATGGCGGCCTCGGTCCCGGTTCGTCTTCGCAATACCTCATCCGCCTCATCAATATCGCCGCCGCGAAATACAAGATCGACCTCAAGCTTCCGTTTGAGCAGCTCACCTTCAAACAGCAGGAACTGCTCCTCTGCGGACCACCCCAGGCCGAAGCCCCGCGCACCGGCTTCCACGGCATCCTCGCCTGGCTCCGCGACAACCTTGAAGAAGCCCGCTCCGACACGTACCGCGAGTGGATGATGCAGTACCAATCCGCCTCCGAGTGCCCGGTCTGCCACGGCCAGCGCCTGCGCCCCGAGTCCCTCGCCGTCAAAATCGACGGCAAATCCATCGCGGAATTCACCGCCCTCTCCATGGAGCGCGCTCTCGACCACGCCCGCTCCATCTCCTTCACCGCCCGCGAGGCCCTCGTCGCCGAACGCCTGCGTAAGGAGATCGTCGAGCGCCTGCAGTTCCTCAACGCCGTCGGCCTCAGCTATCTCTCTCTCGAACGCAATGCCGCTACCCTCTCCGGCGGCGAAGGTCAGCGCATCCGCCTCGCGACCCAAATCGGCTCGCGCCTGCGCGGCGTCCTCTATGTCCTCGACGAACCCTCCATCGGACTCCACCAACGCGACAATAAGCGCCTCATCACCGCCCTCGAAGCCCTCCGCGACCTCGGCAACACCGTCCTCGTCGTCGAGCACGATGAAGAAACCATCCGCCACGCCGACTACGTTCTCGACCTCGGTCCCGGAGCCGGCCGTCTCGGCGGCCAGGTCGTCGCACAGGGCACGCCCGACGTCATCATGAACACGCCGGCGTCGCTCACTGGACGGTATCTCTCCGGCGAGATCTCTACCGTGCAGCGCCTCGTTCCGCGTCCGACGACCGGCAAATGGATCACCGTCGAAGGCGCGCGCAGCCACAACCTCAAAGACCTCACCGTTAAATTTCCCGTCGGCGTCATGACGGTGGTCACCGGCGTCTCCGGCTCCGGCAAAAGCACTCTCGTGAACGACATCCTCTACCGCGCTCTCGCACAGGAACTCTACGGCTCGCGCGAAGCGCCCGGCGCCCATGCAAAGATCAAGGGCTTCGACCTGCTCGACAAGGCGATCCGCATCGACCAGTCCCCGATCGGTCGCACGCCGCGCTCCAATCCCGCTACCTACACCGGCGTCTTCACCGCCATCCGGGATCTCTTCGCCATGCTGCCGGAATCGCGCGAGCGCGGCTACAAAGCCGGCCGCTTCTCCTTCAACGTTCAGGGCGGACGCTGCGAAGCCTGCCAGGGAGAAGGCCAGCGCCGCATCGAAATGAACTTCCTCCCCGACGTTTACGTTGAGTGCGAAGTCTGTAATGGCCGCCGTTACAACCAGGAAACCCTCGCCGTGAAATTCAACGGCTACTCCATCGCTGACGTCCTCGACCTCACCATCGAAGACGCGCTCCCGGTTCTCGGCGATATCCCGCAGGCGCGGCAGAAGCTGGAGACCCTGGTCGACGTCGGGCTCGGCTACATCCATCTCGGCCAGGCTGCCACCACGTTATCCGGCGGCGAAGCGCAGCGAATGAAGCTCGCCCGCGAGCTTTCCAAGCGCCAGACCGGTCGCACCCTTTATCTCCTCGACGAGCCCACCACTGGCCTCCACTTCGACGACGTACGCAAGCTTCTCGAGGTCCTCCACCGCCTTACTGACCTCGGTAACACCGTCATCATCATCGAGCACAATCTCGACGTCATCCGCAATGCCGACTGGATCATCGACCTCGGCCCCGAAGGCGGCGAAGGCGGCGGTTACCTCGTCGCGGAAGGTCCGCCCGAACAGGTCGCCGGCATACCCCATTCGTATACTGGTCAATTCCTGCGTCCCTTCTATGCTGGAACCAGCAGGCTCAGCAGCGGCTCTGCAGCCAAACCGTCCGCCCTTGGAAGCCGGACGACCCGTTCGAAATCCGCCGGAAGGGCATTAGCGAAAGAGACCATCCAATGAGCGACATCGGAGCCGGCTTCGACGAGCCGCGCAGTACAGAATCAAGTCCGGTAGCGAGCCCTGCAGCGAACGCGGAACTCCCCGTCTCGCTCTCCGAGCCGGCCGGTTATCTGTGGCGTCCCATCGACCCGCCGCCCCGCACGCTTGAACTCGTTCCTGCGCCGCCTCTGCCGAAGCTCATTCCCAACATCGGCCACGTCGCCGTCTTCGTCCTGCTCATTATTCCCGCCATGATCGGCGGCTACCTCGTTGCACTCCTCTCCATCTACGCCACCCATCCGCACGTCCGCATTCCCGTGCTGATGCAGGAAATCGGCCGCAACGTCGTCTTCATCATCTCCATGCAGGCGGCCATTTATTTGGTCCTGGTTGCCCTCGCGGCCCTGGTGTTTACGCTCTGGTGGGATCGCCCGTTCACAACAGGCATTCACTGGAACTTCGCCGTCGTCTCCCGGTGGTTTCTGCTCCTCGCTACCCTCGGCGTCGTCACCGGCCTCGCCATCACCCTCGCCGGCAACTACCTGCCCATGCCCAAAGCCCCGCCCATTCTCGATGACATGACGAAGTCCCGCGCCGGTGCTTTCATCCTGATGGCCTTCGGCATCACCCTCGCTCCGCTCACCGAAGAGCTCGCCTTCCGCGGATTCCTGTTGCCCAGTCTCGTGAACATCTTCCGCTGGCTGCAGCGGAAAGCCGTCATCGGCGAAACTGCTGTCCGCACCATCGGAATTCCGCTTTCCATCCTGGTGACGTCCTTCCTCTTCGCCCTGATGCACTCCGCCCAGGTCTCCAATGCCTGGGGCCCCGTCCTGCTCATCGGCCTGGTCAGCGTCATCCTCTGCATCATCCGCCTCAATACGGATTCGGTCGCCGCCGGCGTTGTCGTCCACGCCTTCTACAACCTCACCCTCTTCTCCGGCCTGCTCTACCAAACCGACTTCTTCCGCCACCTCGACAAACTCAAAACCTAGCGGAATTCCCGCGGGGTATCCGCAACCTGCAGTCGGTAGCCTACGCCACACCATCCATGGTGAGCGATCTCACATCGCCTCGCCCCCGCCAGGGCTACGCTAAGCCCTGATGAACGATATCAGCCGTCTCTTTCAGGCATTCGTGGCTCCCGCCATCTTCTTTTCGGCCACCGCCCTGTTCCTTCTCTCCATCAACGTCCGGCTCATGGGCATCGTCAGCCGCATCCGGCAATATGTCCAGGCGCGCCGCGAAGCCGTGAAGCACGGCCAGATCGAAGACGCAGCCTCCTTCACCCTCCAGATTCAATCAATGGAACAACGCGCCGAGATGATCCGCCGCACCTTCCTGCTGAGTCTGATTGCCCTCGTGGGAACTCTGCTCTCCTGCCTGTTCCTCGGCCTCGGGCTCTACTGGAAACCCGCGGCGCCGACAGCCGCCGCCGTCTTTGTCGCTGCCATGATCGCGCTGCTGAGCGGCGTTCTCTACTACATTCGCGAAGTTACGCTTGCGCTCAGTTCCGTTCGCCAGGAGGCCGACGACGAGCGATTCGCGCACCTCGATTCGCCTCCGGAAAGCCCCGACCACACCCTCTTCTAGAATTCAACATTGCGTCCGCAGCCGGCTCGAGCATCTCCTGCCTCCTGCTCCCTGTACCCTGTACCCTGTGAAGCTCCGCACCGCCACCACCGCCCTTTTTCTCCTCACCGCCCTCAACCTGTTCAACTTCATCGACCGCTACGTCCTACCCGGCGTTCAGCCCCTTATCCAGCACGATTTTCACATTGACGACGCCAGGGCAGGCCTCCTCACCTCCGCTTTCTTCTTTACCTATATGCTCGTCGCGCCGGCCACCGGCTGGCTCGGCGACCGCCTCCCCCGCAAGCCGCTCATCGTTGCCGGTGCGCTCATCTGGAGCGCCGCCACCTTACTCACCGCCTTCGTCCACGACTACCAGACGCTGCTCATCCGCCACGCTGCGGTCGGCATCGGCGAGGCCACCTTCTCCATCTTCGCGCCCGCCCTCCTCGCCGACTTCTACCCGGAAGAGGAACGCAACCGCGTCCTCAGCATCTTCTACATCACCATCCCCGTCGGCGGAGCGCTCGGCTATCTCATGGGCGGCGAACTCGGCGAACACTTCGGCTGGCGCATGCCCTTCTACGTCGCGGCGCTCCCCGGCGTCCTCATCGCCCTTGCTTTCTGGCTCTTCGTTCGCGAACCGGAACGCGGTGGCGCCGACACCCTCAAAGCCACAGCCGCACGCGCCAGCTTCAGTGGACTCTTCAGAAATCGCGCCTACTGGACCGCCACCCTCGGTATGGCCATGTGGACCTTCGCCGTCGGCGGCATTTCTACCTGGCTCCCCACTTTCCTCCGCCGCTTCGCCGGATATTCCATTGCAGGAGCGGGCCTCACCGCCGGTGAAATCACCGCCATCGATGGTCTCCTCGCCACCATCGCCGGCGGCTGGCTCGCCCAGCAGTGGATCAAAAGCAATCATCGCGCCCTCTACCTCGTCTCCGCCTGGGGCACGCTCCTCGCCGTCCCCTTCGCCCTCGTCGTCTTCTTTGGACCGGCGCACTTCCTGTTGCCGGGCGCCTATGCCGCCGAATTTTGCCTCTTCCTCAGTACCGGCCCGCTCAATGCCGCCATCGTGAACTCCGTCGCTGCACCTATCCGCGCCACCGCCATTTCCGTCAACCTCTTCGTCATCCATGCCCTCGGCGATGCCTTTTCCCCAGGCCTCATAGGCCGCATCTCCGACGTCAGCAACCTCCGCATCGGTCTCGCCGCCACACTCGTCTCTCTCACCATCTCCGGCGCCATTCTCTTCTTCGGATCCCGCTTCGCCCCGCGGCTGCCCGACCTTGAACCGCAAACAGCGGGTCACGCCTGAGCCATGCAGTGGCTTAACCTCGTCGCGTATTCCGTGAGCCAGATCGTCCTCATCGTCTGGACGCAGCGCGCCGTCGCCGCCCAGCGCCAGCTCCCCTGCATTCCCAACCTCCTCAAGAATGCCTGGGTGCCCCATCCGGGTGCGCAGGGCAGTTTTGCGCAGCAGGGTGGGGAAGTTGTACCCCGCCTCACCGTCATCGTCCCCGCCCGCAACGAAGCCGCCGCCATCGAGGCCACTCTCCGCTCCCTCCTCGCCCAAACGATCCCCGTCGAAATCATCGCCGTCGACGACCGCTCCACCGACGCAACCGGCGCGCTCATGGATTCTCTCTCCACCCAGGTCCCCGGTGAGGGTCGCGCTGCGGGGAAATTCCTCAGCGTCATTCACATCGACGCCTTACCCCCGGGCTGGATGGGCAAGACCCACGCCATGGCGCTCGCCGCGCGCCAATCCGCCACCCCATGGTTGCTCTTCACCGACGGCGACATCGTCTTCCAGCCCGACACCCTCGAGCGCGCCCTGCGCTATGCGGAACACGCGGCCGTCGACCACCTCGTCCTGCTCCCCACGCTCATCCTCAAAACCCCAGGCGAGCGCATGATGTCCGCGGTCTTTCAATCGCTTTCCCTGCTCACCTGGCGTCCATGGAAGATCGCCGACCCCAAAGCCAAACATGAATCCATCGGCATGGGCGCCTTTAATCTCGTCCACAGCGATGTCTACCGCGCCATCGGCGGCTTCGAAGCCCTGTCCCTCGAAGTCCTCGAAGACCTGCGCCTCGGCTACGAGATCAAACACCATGGCTATCGCCAGCACCTCGTCCTCGGCCCCGGACTTATCCAGCTTCACTGGGCTCCCGGCGTCTTCGGCATGGTCCACAACCTCACCAAAAATATCTACGCGACGTTCCGCTTTCGTCTCACCCTGTTTCTCGGCGCATGGCTCGGACTCCTGATCATGTGCTTCGTTCCCTTCGCCGGCCTCTTCGGCAACACCTACATCCGCGTCGTCAGCGTCCTCTCCTTGCTGATGATCGCCCTGCTTTACCAGCAGGCCTCGCGTTTCTACAACCGCATCGGCCCCATCTATACCCTCACTTTCCCCATCGCGGCGGCCCTCGTCCTCTACGCCATGCTCCGCTCCGCGCTTCTCACCCTGATACGTCGCGGCATCGTCTGGCGGGGCACCTTCTACCCCCTCAAAGAACTCCGCCGCCGGGCCGGCCCGCTGCGCTAGGGCCTTCTCTGTTTCTCCGCTCCCAGCGGCCCTGCTCCCCGTGCCCCGTGCCCTGTAAACTGTAGGTGAGGTCCCCTATGCCCGAAATCCACCGCAGGAAGACGGTTACCGTCCGGATCGGCAACGTCAAAGTCGGTTACGAGGTCCCCGTCGTCGTGCAGTCCATGACCAATACGGACACCGCCGACGTCGCTGCGACCATCCAGCAGGTCGCCGAGCTGACCGAAGCCGGTTCTGAGCTCGTACGCGTCACGGTGAACAATGACGACGCCGCCCAGGCCGTACCCCATATCGTCGAAGGACTCGCGAAGCGGGGCATCGTCACCCCCATCATCGGCGACTTCCACTACAACGGGCACCAGCTTCTCAGGAAATATCCCGCCTGCGCGCAGGCCCTCGCCAAGTACCGCATCAATCCCGGCAACGTCTCCATCGGCCGCAAAGACGACGACAATTTCCGCACCATGATCGAGTGCGCCGTCGAGAATCAGAAGCCCGTCCGCATTGGCGTCAACTGGGGCTCACTCGACCAGGCCCTCCTCACCCGCCTCATGGACGAAAACTCAAAACTCCCCAACCCCGCGCCCGCGCGCGATGTCATGCTCGAAGCCATGTGCCGCAGCGCCCTTGACTCCGCTGCCGCCGCCGAGCGCTACGGCCTCCGCCACGACCAGATCATCATCAGCGGCAAAGTCTCCGGCGTCCGTGATCTCATCGACGTCTACCAGATGCTCGCCGCCCGCTGCGACTACCCGCTCCACCTCGGCCTCACCGAAGCCGGCATGGGGATGAAAGGCATCGTCGCATCAACGGCCGGCCTCGCTCCGCTTCTCCTCGCGGGCATCGGCGACACCATTCGCGTTTCCCTCACACCCAAACCTGGCGCGAGCCGGACCGAAGAAGTGCTCATCGCCCAGCAAATTCTCCAGTCTCTCGGCATCCGCAGCTTTTCGCCGCAGGTCACCGCCTGCCCCGGTTGCGGCCGCACCACCAGCACGTTTTTCCAGGAACTGGCCCAACAGATTCAGGATTACCTCCGCACCTCGATGCCCGCCTGGCGTCAGCAATATCCTGGCGTCGAAGAGCTCAAGCTCGCGGTCATGGGCTGCGTCGTCAATGGTCCCGGCGAATCGAAACACGCGAATATCGGCATCTCTCTTCCCGGCACCTTCGAGGAGCCGAAGGCCCCCGTCTACGTCGATGGCAAGCTGATGACTACGCTGCGCGGCGACACGATCGTCCAGGACTTCAAGAAAATCCTCGATGATTATGTGAAGAACCGCTACGGTTCACGCGAGCACGAGCTCGAAACCACCGCGGTCTAGCAATGGCCATCGCTGACGATCTGGAGCGAGTGGCTCTCCAGCAGCTCACCCTGGAGTTCCCTTCCTTCAATGAGGAAACCGCCTGGCGTCTCGGCTCCCGCCTGCGCACCCTCGCCGTCGAGCGCAACCTCGCCATCGTCATCGATGTTCGCCGCCCTGCTCATCCGCTCTTCTACGTTGCCCTGCCCGGCACAACGCCCGACAACGCCGAGTGGGTGCGCCGCAAGAGCAACGTTGTCTTCCGTTTTCACCGCAGTTCTTATGCCGTCGGCCTCGACCTCGAACAGAAGCAGTCCTCGCTCGAAGCCCGGGGCCTTCCCACCGCCGACTACGCCAGTCACGGTGGCAGCTTTCCCATTCGCGTTGCGAACGCAGGCATCGTCGCTGCCGTCACCGTCTCCGGCCTGCCCCAGCGCGCGGACCATGAGCTAGTCGTCGAAGCCCTCTGCGCCGAGCTCGGCCATGACTACGCTGCGCTGCGTCTTCGTTAAACACTGTTTCTAGTTCGTGGGGTTCGCAGAGGCGCCCTGCGCAATCTGCCGATCCCCCGCCAGCGGCAGCGGAATCTCCATCGTCCCGATCCGATCCGTGTTCACATCGCGCACCGCCACCCGCAGCCACGCCGCCGCCGCCGGAACTTCCAGCCTCTGCTCGGCGCGGAAAATCGGCTGCGCCGCTTTCGCCGAAGCATCCCCGCGCACTGCATTCTGCGACAGACCATTCAGCATCTTCCCCGAGCTGTCATAGGCGCACACGGCAAACTCCAGCACCTGTCCACCCGTATGCGCCGCCGCGCTCTGATCCAGCACCAGATAATCAATCGTGTACGGCCGCAGCGGAATCGGCGGTGGCAGCTTCACCGGCTTGTTCGATTTCCGCACCACAAAATACGCCGGCTGATCCACCAGGCTTGCCATCTGATCCGGCGTCGCCATGGCACTGGGCCCCGCGTGGAACTGCGCCCGGAACAAAATGTCGTGCGCCTCCGGTGCGCCGTGTTCCATAAAGGCATACATCGAATCCCCCGCCCGGTGCGCGACCACCTGATCCGCCACCGCCGCCGCTACCGTTCTCTCATCGTTGGTCAGTGGCGCGTCCGGATCCTCGGCATAGTAATAGCGCCGGTATTCCAGCCTGTAATCCTTATTCCCCGTCTTCACTTCGATCATCCGCGGCCGATGATCCTCGCGCGGGTCGCTCGGTGAATAGGTGATTTCGTAGTAATTCGACCCATCGGCCGTTGCCTCTGCCATCTCTGACTTCACATCGTTGCCGTTGTAGTAGGCGTGACCTCCGGTGGATATCGCGATCTTCTCGGCGATCGTGTCGAATCCGTCCAGCGCAGGATTCAGCGCGCCCACATCCACCGGATACACCGACACCTGCGCGGCGTTCAGCGCATCGATCGCCTCCTTCATGATCTTCTGGCTGAACGTGTCGCTGAACGTCGTGTCCGCGCTGCCGTCAAATCCCTGCCCCTGCAGCGGCGATCCCGCGGCCGCCGACATCGTGTTTCCCACCTGCGCCGCCTGGATACCGAACAGCGGCACCTCCGCCGGAAATTGCGACGACATCCAGATCAGATTCTTCCGTCCCGGCAGTCCCTCCAGATAATGTCCGAGGAAGGCCATCACCTCAAACGGCATCAGCGCGTCATCTTTGCCCAGATTCTGACCGTTCAAAAGATTCAGCGGGATGTGCCCGCCCGGATGATGCACGTCGAGCGTCGCCAGCAGCTGATTCGTATCCGTCGTGAATCCCTGCAGCAGCCGAAAATCCTGCGCCAGAACAAACAACGCGAACCGCGTCCCCGCCGGCTTCGACTGCAGAAAAGCCGCCAGCTGTTTACGCGCCTGGATCTGATCCCCCTGCGTGGTCTCGCTCGAGATGTTCGCGCCCTCCATATGTACCGCGTCGTACACGATCACATTGAGGGGTCCCTTCTCCTGCTCCATCGCTGCGTTCACGTAGGTGTCCGGAGGCAGCGGCGGCAGCTTAGGCGCAACAAAATTTCCCGGAGTGTTGAAATCAAATTCTTCGAACGAACGGATCGTCTGCGGCTTCTTCTGTTCGCTCACCGCGAAATCGTTCCTGCGCAGTCCCTTCACCGGATTGCCCGCCTTGTCCTTCACCACTACATCCAGCACCACCCGGCGAACCGTCACGGGAATTGTGTAAGGCGCGGGCGTTTTGCTCTGTCCCGCGTTTGGCCGACCCCCACCGCCACGCTGCGCGTAGCCAGGCAAAGAGCCAAAGAACCAAACCAGGCAGAACACCATCGCCGGAATCGAATAACCGGTCCCGCGCAATAACCAACGCCACATACAAATCCCCCGATTCATCGTCGATACTTTCCGTGTCATTGTATAAGCCGCTCCATCGAGCCCGACTCTCTGCGCCTATATACGATTCCAGCTTAAAAAAGTACGCAGAGTTCCGCCAATTTAGCGCCCTCGCAGCCTGCCGGACACACGAACTCACTTACGGCGGGTTACTGCAGAACCGTCAGCGGCAGCCAGAACGTGAAGCGCGTTCCCTTCCCCGTCTGGCTCGTCATTGCAATACCCCCGCCGTGCGCCTGCAGAATCGCCTTCACAATCGCCAGCCCCATTCCGGTTCCTGCCGCCTGGCTCCGCTGCTTCTTGCCGCGAAAAAACTTGTCGAAGATAAATGGCTGCTCTGCCGGCTCGATCCCCGATCCCCGGTCCGCCACCGTTACCACCAGCCGATCCGCATCCCTCGCCGCACTTACCTCAATGGGCGATCCCAGCGGCGAGTACGCCACCGCATTTTCGATCAGATGCCGCAGCACTCGATGCACCAGCGCCCGATCCACCGGCGCCCGCGGGACATCGCGCGCCACCTCCACCGTTACCGGCCGATCCCGCAATACCGGCCGCATCTCCTCCACCGTTGTCTCGATCAGTTCCCGCACATCCTCCGGCCGCGCGTGGATCTGCACCGCTGCCGCATCCAGCTGCGCCATCTCCACCGCTTGCCCAATCAGCCGATCCAGCCGCGCGCTCTCCTCATCCACCACCGTCGCCAGCTCTCCACGCTCCGCTTCCGCCAAATCCGCCTGGCTCACCAGCGTCGTCGCCGCCGCGCGAATCGCCGTCAACGGCGTGCGCAGGTCGTGCGTCACCGAATCCAGCAGCGCGCTTCGCAAGCGCTCGCTCTCCCGCGATGCCTCCAGCCGGCTCGTCCTCTCCACCGTCACCGCGCGCTCCAGCGCAATCGCTACCAGGCTTCCCATCGCTTCATAGATCGGCGTCGAGAATCCGCCATCCGTCACCGCCACTGCGCCCAGCATCCGCATTCCCAACGCGAGCGGAATCACCCGGTATCCATTGCGCGACGTCACCCCCGCATCGCTCTGCGCCGCGAGCTTCAGATCCACCAGCGGCAGCAGCTCATTCTGCGGATCGGAATAGTACGCGGCATCCTCTTCCCGCACATACAGCGCAACCGCCCGCAATCCGAACACTGCCGCTACTACTGATGGCGTCGTGCGCCCCACTCCGCGCAAGTCCTCCTGCAATAAAAGCTGCTGGCTGAATTCGTACAGCCGCTCCACCTCGCGCCGCCGCCGCTCCGCCGTCTCCGCATGCAGGTGCTCCTGCTCCGACAAGTGACTCACCAGCACGCTGCAGCAAAGAAACGCCCCCAGCGCCACCCAGTTTCGCGAATCGGTAATCGTCAGCCGCCCCACCGGCGGCAGAAAGAAAAAGTTGTAGAGCAACGCGCAAACGACTGACAAATACACCGAGTAGGCCAGCCGCCACCGCGATGCCGTTACCAGGATCAGCATCAGGAAGCTCAGCGCCACAGTGGTCGCATTCACCGGCACCAGCTTCCGAAACAGCGCCACCAGCAACAGCGCCGCCCCCGTCAGAAACACGTATCGCAACAAAATTTTTATTGCGCGCGGCGTATCCTTCTCCATGAAAGGCGATCATACCCCGGAGTACCAGCGGTGGCCGAACGCATCCTCGTCGTCGACGACGAAATCCAGATCACCCGCGTCCTGCGCGCTTCCCTCTCCGCGCAGCGCTACGACGTGCGCACCGCCAACGATCCTGAAGAAGCCCTCCGCCTCTTCGAAGAGTGGGATCCCGATCTCGTCATCACCGACCTCATGATGCCCGGCATGTCCGGCGTCGATCTTGCCCGCGCCATCCGCCGCAAAAATCGCACTCCCATCCTTGTCCTCTCCGTCCGCGACCAGGAACACACCAAAGTCGAAGCGCTCGACGCCGGCGCTGACGACTACGTCACCAAACCTTTCAACATCCAGGAACTCCTCGCCCGCGTTCGCGCCCATTTACGCCGCGCCCCTGAGCGTTCCGGCGACGGCCCCGTTCAGGTCGGCGACTTCCTCGTCGATCCCTCCGCGCACACCGTCACCGTCTCCGGCCGCGCCGTCCACCTCACTCCCAAGGAGTTCGATCTCCTCCTCCTCTTCGCGCGCAACGCAGGCAAAGTCCTCACCCATCGCGTCCTCCTCACCACCGTCTGGGGCGCACAATCCGCGCAGCAGCCGGAGTACCTGCGCGTCTTCGTCGGACAACTCCGCAAAAAACTCCAGGGCGACGCGCGTAAGGAATATATCCAGACCGAACCGTGGGTCGGCTACCGCTTTCTCCCCGAAGGCGGCGCGGAATAGCGGTGCTCCTGAAGACTGATTACTGATCACTGAACGCTGCCCCTTACGAATCCCTGATAACTTCCTTCGCATTCCCTTCCGGTCTCACTCGTAATCTCGCATTTGTCTGCCCGAGGAGGCGCTTCCGGAATTCCCCGCGAAGCAGGAGCCCCGTGAGCAGCGCAAGGATTATCCATGTCGCTAATCCGCATACTCGTCGTGTCTTCGCGCCGGCCCGTTGCACTCACCGTCGTGCTGACCCTTCTCGTTCTCCTGATCCCGGGCGTCTCCATCGCGCAATCGCAGGATGCCGGATCTCAGCCCGATTCCGACACAAACGCCGCCCCGCCTGCTTCCGGCAACGCCACCATCCTGCGCGAGCTCGCCTCCATGAAGCAACGCATCGCCGAGCTAGAAGGCCAGCTGAACGCGCAAAAATCCGCCGCAGATACTGCGTCAGACCTCAGAACCGCAACCCAGCAGCTTTTGCCTGCGCCATCTTCCACCTCCCAACCAGCGTCGTCCTCACTCATCGCGACCGCACCCGCCACCATCGCGACCGCAGGAGCTCCCGAAGCGGCACCTGCCGTCGATACCATGACGCCGTTTGCCGATGCGTGGTGGGGCTGGCTCAACGGCAATCCGCGTACCAAAGACTGCCCGCTTTGCACGAAATACTTCACGCCGGAAATCCGCGTTGATACGAACTACAACCTGGACTTCAACCATCCCGCCGACGACACCATCGGCGGCTCGAGCGAGGTCTTCCGCTCCCAGGAAGTTCAGCTGGAACAGTTAGGCGTGGGCGGCGATCTGCTGATCGACCACGTCCACGCGCGCCTCATGACTCAGTTCGGCGAATACTCTGTCACCACCCCGCGCAACGATGCCAGTGTTTCCCGTGGCCAGTGGAATCTCGATGATGCCTATCGCTACCTCTCTGAAGCCTACGGCGGCTACCACTGGGACGCCCTCCATGGCATTAATCTCGATGCCGGCATTTTTCTGTCCTACATCGGCCTCTTCAGTTACTACAACTTCGATAACTGGGCCTATCAGCCATCGTTCGTCTCCTCCAACACCCCATGGTTCTTCAACGGCGCCCGCGTCCAGGTCTTTCCCACCCAGCACTTGAAAATCGAGCCCTGGTTCATCAATGGCTGGCAGTCCTATGGCCGCTTTGGCACCAAGCCCGGCCTGGGCGGACAAATCAAGTGGACCCCCACCAATAACATCAACATCATTTCCAATAACTATGGCTATGGCGAAGACGACATCGGCATCCATGGCCGCACCCGCTTTCACACGGACAACAGCTTCGAGCTCAAGTACTACGACCGGCCGGACAACAAGCTCGACCGCATGGCGTTCTCGTTCACCGGAGACGCCGGTTGCGAAAGTGGCTCCGGTGTGGCCTGCACCGGATCGGCGAATCACAAAGTCTTTGTTCCCGCCACGTCCACTTTACCTGCCACTAAGTACCAGAAGCAGAGCTTTCTTGGCTGGATGCTCTACAACCGTCTCTGGTTTAACCACGATAAGTATGGACTGACTCTGGGCGGCGGACAGATCGACAATCCGGGCCGCTATCTCGTCCTGCTGCCTCCCATCAACGGCGCCACCGCTGTCACGGGAACCGCCTACTTCCCCGAAGATCCAGGCCAGCCCTATCACGGCGAAGACGGCACCGCGACCTGGGATTACATGCCGAGTCAGTTCGTCACCTTTCGTATGGAATACGGCTACCGCCACTCCGACGTGCCTTACTGGGCCGGCCGCGGCGGCTCCACGCCGCCCGGAGGCAACACGCTTAGCTCCGTCGGCAGCCCGGCAGACTTTACCTGTACCAACGGAACCACGTCCACCGACTCCGGCATCGGATACACGCCGATACCCGGACTCAAATATGACCAGGAATATGCCGCGAACATCGCGGCCGCCAAAAGCGTGTGCGCCACGAACCCGGCGTATCCAACGCTCTGGCAGCCCGACATGCGCCGCGACGAGCAGAAAGTCATCTTTGCAATTCTGGTCAAGTTCTGAGTCCAGCCATGCTTCTCTTCCCGCCGCAGCCGGCGATCACTGCTCTCGGATGGCCAGGGTTCTTTGTCCACCCTGGCCATCAAACGGCGCGTTGAGTTCCCATCGCCCTTACGAACCCCTTATGGATTTCTTACCCCTGCCTTAGCGCCTCCCGCCTCTACTGGATACGGGATCAGTTATGACACTCCGCACCTTCCTGGCGCTTCGCCCCGCCCTCCTGCCCGTAGCATTGTTGTTCTTCGCATGGCACTGTTCCGCGCAAACCACGGCGAGTCCCGACGACGTCGAACAGCTAAAGCAGTTAGTTCTCGATCTGGAGCAGCGCGTGAGTCTACTCGAGCTGCAGAATCGCCAACTGCGCTCTTCCACTGCGATTCCGCCCGCAACCGCGGGTTCTGACTCCGCGGCCTCGCTCGTCCTCGCATCCGCCGATCTGCGCCTTCCCGCTCCCGCCCCTTCCATCCCCGCCCAGCCAGTCACAACAACCAACGCTTCAAATCCGATCCTCCCTGGGACTTTCCCCGGCGGTGCGACCCTGAACTACTACTTCGACGGCTACTACGAATACAACGTCAATAACCCCACCGGCCGCGTCAACGACCTCCGCGCCTACGACGTCCTCAGCAACGCCTTCAGCATCAACCAGGCCGACTTCATCTTCGATCTCGACCCCGACTTATCCGTTCATCGCCGCTATGGCTTCCGCGTCGATCTTCAGTTCGGCCAGGCAACCGAGACCCTCCAGGGCAATCCCGCCAACGAACCTCGGCCCGCGATCTACCGCAACATCTTCCAGGCCTATGGCACATACATTGCTCCCGTAGGTCACGGCATCAACATCGACGTTGGGAAATGGGCTAGTTCCCTGGGCTATGAGAACAACTACGCCAAGGACCAGGCAAACTATACTCGCTCCTTCTACTTCTACTTCTTGCCCTTCTACCACGCTGGCGTCCGTACCAGCTACAAACTCAGCCACAAGGTGACCGCCAACTACTGGATCGTCAACGGCACCAACCAGTCCGAACCAGCGAACGGATTTAAAGACGAGCTGTTCGGACTGGCCTTACAACCAGCCAGGGCCGTCAGCTGGACCGTCAACTACTACCTCGGCCAGGAACATCCTGACAGTGTTGCTGCCACCAACTGCAACGTCCCGGTGCAACCCGGACTCTGTCTCGCACCCGTCAATCCAGCGCCCAACGGCAAACTGCACATCTTCGATTCATACGTTTCCTGGCAGGCTCGCCCCAAACTGACTCTCGCCGCCGAGGGCGATTACGTCATCCAGCGCGAATGGGGCAACGCCGCACCTGGCGAATCCTCTGCACCCTCCCACGTCAGCGGCGGTGCAGCCTACGCCCAGTATCAGATCATTCCCCGTGGCGCGCTGGCGGCCCGGACCGAATACCTCTCCGACCACGGCGGCCTTTTCAGCAACGAGACTCAGGCCCTCAAGGAAGTTACCGGCACTTACAAATACAGTCTGAGCGATAACTTCGACGCCTTCCTCGAATATCGCCGCGACTGGAGCAATCGTCCCTATTTCATCACCAACATTCCAGCCTCCCCATCCAGCCACCAGGACACCGCGCTGCTCGGTCTCGTCTGGTGGTATGGCGGAAAACAAGGTTCCTGGTAGAAAGGTCATCGATGTCCGACCTGGTAATGATCGTCTTCTCCGTCGCGTTTTTCATCATCGCGCTCCTCTATGTCCACGCATGCGAGAAGCTGAGGTAATTCGAATGAATCTGACGACCCTGATTGTTCTCTTCACCACCGTATTGCTGCTGGCCTACCTCGTGGTGGCCCTCCTGTATCCGGAGAAGTTCTGACATGGCCTTCAATGGATGGCTTCAGTTCTTCGTCTACTTCCTGCTGCTCATCGCATGCATGCGCCCGCTCGGCATCTATATGGCCGGCGTCTTCTCCGGCAAATATAGGTTCCTCGCCCCTGTCGAGAACCTCGTTTATCGCCTCTGCGGCCTGAGCCGCGAAGAAGAAATGGACTGGCGTCAGTATGCCGGCGCCATGCTTCTTTTCAGCTTCGTCTCTCTGCTGCTCACCTACTTCATCCAGCGGTTCCAGCATGTTCTGCCCTGGAATCCGCAGCACTTCCCTGGTGTCGAAGCCTTTCTGGCGTGGAACACCGCCGCGTCCTTTACCACCAACACGAACTGGCAGGCCTATACCGGCGAAGCCACCATGAGTTACTTCACCCAAATGGTTGGGCTCGCCTACCATAACGTTCTCAGCGCGGCAGTCGGTATCGCCGTCGCCATCGCCCTCGTCCGCGGCATCGCGCGCCGCGAATCCAGAACCATCGGCAACTTCTGGGTCGATACCACGCGCGCTTGTCTCTACGTCCTCATTCCTCTCTGCATCGTCTACGCACTCGCGCTCGTCAGTCAGGGAGTTATCCAGAACCTTCACTCCTACACCGCCGTCCACACCCTCGAACACCAGACGCAGACCATCGCCCAGGGTCCCGTCGCCTCCCAGGAAGCCATCAAGATGCTCGGCACCAATGGCGGCGGCTTCTTCAACGCCAACAGCGCGCACCCGTTTGAGAACCCCACGCCGTTCAGCAATTTTCTGGAAATGTTCTCCATCTTCTTCATCGGCGCCGCGCTCACCGTCACCCTGGGCCGCATGACCGGCTCTCCGGGGCATGGCTGGGCTGTCTTCGCCTGCATGTCCTTACTCTTCGCCGCCGGATTTACAGTAGCCTACTGGGCGGAGTCGCACCCTAACCCAACCCTTCACAACGTCGCGCAGCTCAGCAGTTCTCTCCAGGCCGGCGGCAACATGGAAGGCAAGGAGACCCGCTTCGGCATTGCTGATTCCGCACTCTTCGCCACCATCACCACCGATGCCAGCTGCGGCGCCATCAATTCCTGGCACG
>DATAZC010000154.1:0-20119 GCA_036272255.1 Acidobacteriaceae bacterium
ACCGGCGTGATCAGCCGAATCGCGCCTTCGCTGTGCTACGCTTCGACCATCTGTGGCCAATTTTGAAAAGGCGCCTGTAGAGGTCCAGGAGATCCTCTCCAAGCCAATTCAGCAGCTCGGTCTCAAGCTGGAAGGCTCTCCCCTCGAACGCTTCGTCCATCAACTCTACAAAGAGCTGGAGGCCAAAGGCCTGCACAGGTTTCGCCCCCGCTGCTACCTCACCGATGAGTGGGGCTGCCCCAACATGGAGCCCGTCATCGGCATCCCCTTCTACCTGGCCGATCCCAAACTGCAGCGCCTTGAGTCGGAGATGAACGACATCGAGGACACGCGCCAGATCATGATGTACATGCGCCACGAGGCCGGACACGCTTTCAATTACGCCTACGCACTCTACAAAACGCAGGAATGGCGCAACCTCTTCGGTCCCTTCCGCCGCCCCTATCGCGACAACTACAAGCCCGTTCCGTTCTCGCGCCAGTTCGTGCGCCACATGGAAGGCTGGTACGCGCAAAAGCATCCTGACGAAGACTTTGCTGAAACCTTTGCAGTCTGGATGACCCCTCGCTCCAACTGGCGGAAGCGCTACAAAGGCTGGGGAGCGATGAAGAAGCTTCTTTACATGGATCGCATCGGCCGCAAGCTCGGCGATGTCGATCCTGTCGTGGCGCACGGCGATACCGACATCACCGTCGACGAAATGGATGTCACCGTCGGCGAGTTCTATCAGCGTGCACTCGAGCAGGAACTCACGCCTGGCGAGCTTCTGCTCGACACCGATCTGCGCGACATTTTTAACGTGTCAAAGCATCGTATAAAAAATGTACGTCCCGCCGTCGATCTTCTTCGCGAGAACCGCAAGGTCCTGGTGGACAAAGTGAATTACTGGACCGGCGTCCAGCGTCCCATGGTCCGGAAATTAGTCGACACCGTCGAAGCAAAAGTCAGCGACCTCGGTTTGCGCGCCGATGTGAAATGTGAACGAGAATATCTAACAGAGCTCACCGTGTACGTGACAGCACTGGCAATGAACTACATCACGAGGGGCAAGTTCGTTCTGCCCTGATGGCTGCTTTCCATTTGTCATTTGGGGACGGATGGGAGCAAATCGAAAAGCAGAGGCAACATGGCAAATCTGAAAATAACGATATTGCACGACGTCTGGGAAGATGGACCGCCCGAGCCGGAACCGGAGCCGATTAAGGCGCCTCGCGGTAAGAACGGCAAACACCGCAAGAAGAAAAAGGATCCGCTCCACGATCGCGAAGAGATCTTCGAGGCCTTAACCAAACTCGGCCACGAGCCCTCCTATCACGTCCTCGACGGCAAGAACCAGTCGCTGCTCTCGCTCGCCCGGTGCGGTGCCGACCTCATCTTCAATCTCACCGAGTCCTGGGCCGGCCACGACAGGATGGACAAGAACATCGCCGCCTATCTCGAACTGCTCCAGATCCCCTATACCGGCGGCGGCCCGCAGGCTCTCTATCTTGCCCAGGATAAGTCCATCGCCAAAAAGATTTTCGACTTCCACAAGATCAAGACTCCGGACTTTGCGACCTCCTACAAAGGCCGCACCGATCACTCGCACGACATCGAATTCCCCCTCATCGTCAAACCCGTCTCTGAAGACGGTTCCATCGGCATCGATAACGGATCCGTGGTCGACAGCGTAAAAGAGCTGATGGAGCGCATCCACTATATCCACGAGGAATTCGACAGCCCGGCGCTCATCGAGGAATACATTGAAGGCCGCGAAATCTACGCCTCCATCCTCGGCAACGACAATCCCGAGGTTCTTCCGCTCATCGAGCTCGACCTCTCCAGACTCCCCAAGGGAACCCCGCGCATCGCCGGTCAGGACGTGAAGTTCGATCACGAGACTGAGGCCTACAAAGTCACAAAATCCGCGCCCGCCGAAGACATCGACGAGGAGACCGAGAAAATCCTCTGCGACACCGCGCTCGCCGCCTATCGCGCTCTCAAGCTCCGCGACTACGGCCGCATCGATATGCGTGTAAACAAAAAAGGTGAAGTCTACGTCATCGAGGCCAACCCAAATCCCTGGCTCGCCAGCGCGGCTGAATTCGCCATGGCTTCCAGGAAAGCCGGCTACTCCTACACCGACATGATCAACAAAATCGTCGAGCTGGCCCGCGCGCGGCCCATTTAGAAAGGGAACCGATCGGCCGCAAAAGAATTCTGCTGCCGGGAGTCGCTGTATCGAACCTGTTCCGACTCAGCTAACGCTGGTTGAGTTGGTCATAGTTCCACGCCACCGTCCCTGCCATCACGCCAACATAGATCGACTGCCCCACCTGAGCTATCTTGCGATGATGATGCCCCACCAGGGCTCGATAAGCAACGTAGTTCACCACCACGGTGCTTGCCTCGAACGCGCCCAGCGCCGCCCGGCTCCGCACCAGCGCCTGTGGCAACTCCACCTCGCGAAAATCCGCCGGGTCCTCGGTGAACTCCACCGTTGTCCTGTAATCCAAAAATCGTAGCGCCGCTGCGGCCCCCAGCAGGCTCCAGTCATACGCGCTCATCTTTTCCCGCTCCTCGACGGGTGCGGCCCGGGCCGGCGCCGCCCGGATCGCTGCTGACCCTGACGCTGGCCCTCGCTCCGACCTAAGTGCCGGCACGGCATCCAACGCCATCAGCGCAGGCTCCGGCGCATTCGCCAAAACATTCTGCCCCAGACAGTTCAAAGGCAACACCGCCAGCAGCAAAGGAAAGGAAACGCACAGGACTCGCATACCTCCTGTGCATCGGAGTCATCGGCCGCAAAGATTAGAAAGTTCTAATCCAGTCCATCCAGGGGCCCAAACCAGCAGGATCCGTTTCGAATTGGGTCACATCGCGCAGAAAAATCGGGAAGCCGACTCAAGTTCGAGCCGCAACGGCCGACGCCTTTGTCGTCTCAAAAAAAAGCTAAGCGTTGTACGTCGAAGAAGAAACCCGTCCACCGCGTCCGGTCCAGTTCGTGTGGAAGAATTTCCCCCGCGGCTGATCCACGCGCTCATAGGTGTGCGCGCCAAAGGAATCCCGCTGCGCCTGCAGCAGATTCGCCGGCAGCCGCGCCGTCCGGTAGCCATCGTAAAACGCCAGCGCGGTCGAGAACGCCGGAGCCGGCACCCCCAGCGCAATCGCCTTCACAATCGCCTTCCGCCACGATGCCTGATACTCGTTCAGCGCACCCGCAAAGAAGCTGTCGAACAGCAGATTGTGCAGGTCCGGCTTCTTGTCGTACGCCTCTTTGATCTTTCCCAGGAAGCGGCTGCGAATAATGCAGCCACCGCGCCACATCAGCGCGATCCCGCCCATATTCACGCGCCAGCCGTATTCCTTCGCCGCCTCGCGCAGCAGCATGTATCCCTGCGCGTACGAAATAATCTTCGAGCAGTACAGCGCCCGCCGCACGTTTTCGATAAAGTCCGCGCGATCCGCCGTCGCCGCCTGCCCCGACGGCCCCTGCAAAATCTTCGACGCGTCCACGCGCTCCTCTTTGATCGCCGACAAGCAACGCGCAAACACCGATTCCCCGATCAGCGTCACCGGCATGCCCAGATCGAGCGCGCTCATCACCGTCCACTTGCCCGTGCCCTTCTGTCCCGCCGTGTCCAGAATCTTGTCCACCAGCGGCGTCCCGTCGTCGTCCTTCTTCGCGAAGATCAGCGAAGAAATTTCGATCAGGAAACTGTCCAGCTCGCCCTTGTTCCAATCCACAAACACCGCACTCAGCTCATCAGGCGTCAGCCCCAGCGCATGTTTCAGCAGGTCGTACGCCTCGCAGATCAGCTGCATGTCGCCGTACTCGATACCGTTGTGGACCATCTTCACAAAGTGCCCTGCGCCCGCATCGCCCACCCAGTCGCAGCACGGCGTACCTTTGCCGCTCGATGTGGTGGCCTTGCCGTCGTCATCGACCTTCGCGGCAATCGACTGGAAAATCTCCTTCACATGCGGCCATGCTTCCGGATTTCCGCCGGGCATAATCGACGGTCCGAACCGAGCGCCCTCTTCGCCGCCCGACACCCCTGTCCCGATAAACAAAATTCCCTTGTCCGCCAGGTCTTTTGTTCGCCGGTTCGAATCCGTGAACAGGGAATTGCCGCCATCGATAAGGATGTCGCCCTTCGAAAGAAACGGCACGAGATGATCGATCATCTGATCGACCGTATCGCCGGCCTTCACCATCAGCATCACGCGTCGCGGGCTCTTCAGCATCCCGACAAATTCTTCAATGGAGTGCGCGCCCACCACCTGCGTGCCCTTCGCCTCGTTCGCGACGAAGTCATCGACCTTCGAAACCGTGCGGTTGAACACGGCCACCTTAAACCCGTGGTGGTTCATGTTCAGAACCAGGTTCTGACCCATCACAGCAAGGCCGATCAGGCCGATGTCACATACAGCATCTGGCATTCGAATCTCCGGAGCAGGGAATTCCCCTGGGCATTGTGCGCTTTCGGTCAGGATAAACCCAGAGGTCGGGTCGCCCTCACGTTACCAGCAGTCGGCTACAGGCTCGTCAATTCCATCGACCGCCATCCCCGTCTGTTGCACCCTGCGCTATTCGCCGCTCCCTGCCTTCAATACCCAGCCGCCGCCCCAAAGTGATGCCGATGGTCCTGCCCACCGCTCAGCTCACCCGTCTTCAAATCCACTTCGATGCACTCGCCATCGCCCCAGTGCCTTCCGACTTTCAGCGAGTAGCCCATTCCACGCAATCCATCCAGCGTCGCCGGAGTAAACCCCGGTTCCAGCATCACCGCGTCCGGCAAATATTGCTGGTGGAACCGCGGAGCATCCACCGCCTGCTGAATATTCAGCCCCTCATCGACCACGCTCAGAAAAACATTCGCGACCGTCGTGATAATCGTTGCGCCGCCCGGCGATCCCAGCACCATCGCCACCTTCCCATCCTTCAGCACAATCGTTGGCGTCATGCTGGAGAGCGGCCGTTTGCCTGGTGCGATCGCATTCGCCGGACCCTGGATCAGCCCAAACATATTCGGCACGCCCTGCTTCGACGCGAAGTCGTCCATCTCATCGTTCAGCAGAAAACCCAGCCCCGGCACCGTCACGCCCGATCCATACGCGCCGTTCAACGTGGTCGTCACAGAAACCGCATCGCCCTCGGCGTCCACCACGGAATAGTGCGTCGTGTCGGTTGCCTCCTGCCGCACGTCGGCCATCGTCGGCGCCGCCGGTAAAAAGCCTGCAGGCCGCTGCAACGCTGCCGATGCGCTCGCATGCTCCGTGTCGATCGACGCGCGCCACGCCTCGCCATATTTCCTGCTGGTCAGTTTCTCCACCGGAATCTTCACGTAATCCGGATCGCCCAGATAATCCGACCGATCCATATACGACCGCCGAAAGGCCTCCACCACCAAATGCATCTCCGGCGCCGTGCGATCCCCCAGCAGTCGCAGATTGTAGCCGTCCAGAATATTCAGCATCTCGATCAGCGCGATGCCGCCCGATGACGGCGGTGGCGAACTCACAACCGTGTACCCGTGATACGTCCCCGTCACCGGCTCCCGTTCCTTCGCCGTGTACCGCGCCATATCGGCCGCAGTGATCAACCCGCCGCCCTGCTGCACCGCAGCGGCAATCTGCTTCGCCATGGCTCCGCGATAAAAGTCTGAAGGGTCCTTCGCGATGTGCCGCAGCGTCTCCGCCAGTTCCGGCTGCTTCAACACTTCGCCTGCCTGATAGAAATTCCCATCGCGCTGAAAGATTCTTCGCGATTCCGGAAATCCCGTCATCACCTTATCGTGCAGGCTGGCGGCTTCTTCCGCTGTCAGCACAAATCCATCCGTCGCCAGCCGTATCGCCGGCGCCATCACCTTCTCCAGCGTCAGCTTCCCGTGTTTCTTCTCCGCCTCCACCAGCCCCGCCACCGATCCCGGCACGCCGATCGCCCGATACCCCACAATGCTCGCGTTGGGAATAACGTTTCCCTGCGCGTCGAGATACATATTCGCTGTCGCCGCCAGCGGCGCCTCCTCGCGGTAGTCGATAAACACATCTTTGCCCGTGTGTTCGTGGATCAGCATGAACCCGCCGCCGCCCAGGTTCCCCGCATAGGGATAGACCACCGCCAGCGCGAACCCCACCGCCACCGCTGCATCCACCGCGTTCCCGCCCGCCTTCAGTGTGGCCACCCCCACATCCGTGGCCAGATGATGCACTGTTACCACCATCGCGTGCGGCGCGCGCACCGGCTCATCGTTCTTCAGCATCAGGGCCACCTGCCTCGCGTCATCGGCAGCGGCATTCTGCGGAGTTCCCGCTTGTCCTGCGAGCGAAAGGGCGAAAGCGTTGACGAGAAGAACAGAAAGTCCGGCGACGGCGCGATGAAAGGTAGTTTTCATAGGTGGCTGGAGACAAGCCTCGAATGGCAGCATTGTACGTGCAGCATGTACGTCGGAACCAATCCCCACCGGGCACCTGAGCCCCAACCCGTGGCGGCCAGGGCTTCTCTCAGGAAAATTTGCCTGACCTCCTTGTCCATCGCCGCATTCCTGTGCACAATCGCAGGGCCAGGAGAAAAAATGAAATCCTTTGCCCGCCTTCTTCCTCTGCTGATCGCTTTCCCCCTCGCCGCCCAAAATCCCTCTTCTCCCGCACCCGATCCGTGGGCGTCCCTTGTCTTTCTGCAGGGCACATGGGACGCCACCGCCACCAGCGGCGGAGGCGTCAGCGCCCAGGGCACTTATACCTTTCGTCCCGAGCTCGGCAATCACATCGTCGCGCGCCACAGCACGAAGACCGGCGACTGCAAAGGACCAGCCAGCTTCGACTGCGACCACGGCGACCTGCTCTACATCTTTCAGGACGCGCCCGGCCAGCCGCTGCGCGCCATTTACTTCGACAATGAGGGCCACGTCATCCATTACGACGTTTCGTCGCCCAACCCAGCCACAGCCGTCTTCCTTTCCGACGCTTCCACGCCCGGTCCACAATTCCGCCTCATCTACGAATTGAAAGACCACGTCATGACCGGCAAGTTCCAGATGCGCATGCCCGGCCAGGCGGACTGGAAGTCTTATCTGGAATGGAGCGGTCCGCAACACGCCCAGAACTGATCGGCGCCCATTGCGCGCCCAACCGCTGCCCTGGCAAGGGGGCCGCCCCATAGCCGTTGACCCCCCTCCAAACCGGCGCATACACTGAAGGGCAGTTCCTTCGTCCAACCTATCTATATGCCGTTGTGTTCCCGCCGCTTTGCTCTCTTTGTTTTCCTGGCCGCATCGCTGTCCGCCAGCACCTGCCTCGCCCAGCAGAATCAGGCCCAGCAGAACCAGAACCCCGGCGCTGCCCCGCAAAACACGCCGCAGCAACCCTCCAGTTCCAGCCACGTCCCCAATCTCAACCCCACAGAAGTCCCGGGCCAAAGCGCGAATGCGCCCGCGCAAGGCGACCAGTTCGCCGCTGCCAAAGCTCCCGCCCTCATCGATCCCGCCGGTCCCACCGTCAGCCTCGAAACCAGCGAGGCCATGTTCAACATCGGCGTTGCCCTCAACGCCTGCGGCTACGACAAAGGCCTCGAAGAATCCGACCCCGTCCGCCAAAAAGTCCGCGACGAAGTGACTCAGGCCATTCAGGCCTCCGGCGAAGCCCGCGACGACCGCGACAAGGTCTGCCTCTTCATCGACCAGCACCGCCTCGAAGATCCGGCCCGCAACCTCGCGCAATATGTCTCCCTCGGCCTTTACCTCACGCCGCCGCCCGAGCTCACGCCCAGTGTCGACGAGCAGGACATGCCGCCCGACGCTACCGGTGTCGAGCTCATCCTGCCCCTGCTGCGCCGCCTCGCCAGCGACATCGACCTTCACCAGATCTGGGCCGCCAATCACCCCGCTTACGACGAAATCACCAGCAAGCTGCACGGTCCTCTCACCAGGATGATCGTCAGCACCAACTACTACCTCAAGATGCCTGCCAACACTTACAACGGCCGGCACTTCCTCGTCGTCATTGAGCCCATGCTGTCGCCGGAGGAAACCAACGCCCGCGTCTACGGCCCCGACTACGTCGTCGTCACCTCACCGAAGAACAACCAGATCTCCATGGAGCTGGTCCGCCACGCCTATCTCCATTACGAAATTGAGCCGCTCCTCTATCAGCGCGCCACCTCCATGGACCGCATGCTGCCCATCCTGCGCGCCGTCGACGACGCCCCCCTCGACTACGAATTCAAAAGCGACATCGTTGCCCTCGTCATCGAATGCATGATCCGCGCCATCGAAGCGCGCACCATGGAAACCGGCATTCCCGACGTTAAAGTTCCCGCGAACCTGCCCCATAGCGAAGCCGAGCAGTACGAACATCAACGCACCGTCGCCTTCCAGAAGCAGGAAGCCGTCCGTCAGCAGGCCGTCAATCACTCCATGACCCAGGGCTACGCGCTCACGCAGTATTTCTACAATGAGCTCCGCGGCTTCGAGAAGAATCCTGAGAGTCTCGACGAAGCCATCGGCCCCATGGTCTACGGCATGGACGTCAGCATCGAAACCCATCGCGTGCGTGGCATCACCTTCGACGCCCATGGTGAAGGCCATGTCATGAGTCCCACCCCGCTGCGGCCGCCGCAACAAAAAACACTCGACCTGGCAGAGATGAAGCTGATGAAGGGCGACGTGCAGGGAGCCGCCGACCTTGCCCACAAAGCGCTCGACTCGCACACTGGCGATGCCGGACAAGCCGACTTCATCCTCGCTCGCGCCGATCTGATGAAAGGCAAGATCGAAGACGCGGAAGAGGCCTTCCGCAGTACCCTTGGCGCTACCAAAGATCCGCGCACGCTCGCCTGGTCCCACATCTACCTCGGCCGCATTCTCGACGTCGAAGAAAAGCGCGACGACGCCATGACCGAGTACACCGCCGCGCTCTCCGTGCGCGATGGCCAGCCCGATACCAAAGCCGCCGCTGAATCCGGCCTCAAACAGCCCTTCGCTATTCCTCATCGCGCGCAGGCTCCCGGCGACGATGACAATCAGGACACTCCGAAGCCAACGCCTCAGCCCAATCAACCGCATCCGCAGTGAGCGCGCTCTGCAATAATCAAGGTTGAAGCGCCCGCGCATGGACTCCTCCGCTCAATCTCCCGGCACGTCCATTGATATGCCCCGCTCTCCCGTTCACAGCGCGACTGTTCCCGGCGCACCTGAGCCCAGCTCCGTCGACGAGCTCGAAGCCGTCCTGGGGCACCGTTTCACGCAACCAGAGCTGCTCGAGCGCGCCTTCACGCATAGCTCCCTCGCGCACGAGCGCGGCGCCGCCGAACCCCAGCGGGAAGACAATGAGACCCTGGAGTTCCTCGGCGACGCCGTGGTCGGCCTCGTCGCTGCCGAATACGTCTACCGCTGCTATCCCGAGCTTTCTGAAGGCGCGCTCACCCGCCTCCGCGGAGCTCTCGTCAGCCGCCGGCATCTCGCAAGCGTTGCAGAGCAGCTAACCCTCGGCAAATATCTCCTGCTCGGCCGCGGCGAAGAGCGCAGCGGCGGACGCACGAAAGCCGCGCTCCTCGCCAACACCATGGAAGCGCTCATCGGCGCAGCCTATCTCGACGGCGGCCTCGCCACCGTGCGCGCCTTCATTGAAGCGAGCGTCATCACGCCCGTCGTCGGCGGCTTGCGCGAGCAACTCAGAGCCAGCGGTGGCATGGGCGATTTCAAATCCGCTCTTCAGGAACTCCTGCAGTCGCGCAAACAAGGTCAGCCCGACTACCGCATCACCGGCGAAACCGGCCCCGACCATCGCAAGCGATTCTTTGTCGAAGTCCGCGTTGGCGGGGAAGCGCTGGCCGAGGGCGAGGGCCACACCAGGAAACACGCTGAGCAGGATGCCGCGCGCCGCGCCATCGAGAAACTCCAGGCTCCCACCCCGGGGGAGCCAGAATGACGCCGCCCTTCGATCCCACACCGTTCACACCCCGGCAGAACCCGCCTCCGTCAGGCATGCCGCCTCTCTCGCCCATCGGCAAACCTGCTGAACCCAAACGCAAACCGTCGAGGGCTATTTTCTTTCCCACCGTCCTCGAGACCGTGCGCTCTCTCCTCGTTGTGCTCGTCATCGCGCTCTTCATCCTTACCTTCATCGTTCAGCCTTTCCGCATTCCGTCCGAGTCGATGGAGCACACTCTGCTGGTCGGAGACTTTCTCCTCGTCAATAAAATGACGTTTGCGCCTCGCGGCCGCTGGGGATGGCTCCTGCCTTACCGCGATATCCAGACCGGCGATGTCGTCGTCTTCCATTTCCCGCCCGATCCGCCGGAGCATGTCGTCAAGCGCGTCATCGGGGTCCCTGGCGATCATGTTCATCTGGAGAATGGCCTCGCCTGGGTCAACGGCCACAAGCTTGAAGAGCCCTGGGTCGTCTTCGAGCCCTCCTATCCCGACGACTTCCGCGACAGTTTTCCCACCCAGCTCTACACCGATCCCGGCGTCGATCCGCGCTGGTGGATGGAAATGCGCCGCGAAGTGCGCGAAGGCGATCTCGTCGTGCCACCCGACGAATACTTCGTCCTCGGCGATAACCGCAATTTCAGCCGCGACAGCCGCTATTGGGGGTTTGTGCCCCGCGATCACGTCGTCGGCCGCCCTCTCGTCATCTATTTCTCTCTGCGTGAACCCTCCGCCACCGATCTCGCCGAGCCTGTGGATGATAGACTCGGACAGAAAAATGATCCCTGGGACAAGATTGTCCAGTTTGCGCGCTGGAACCGCTTTATGCGCCTGGTTCAATAGGGATAACTAGCTCGCTGAGGGTGTCTGGAACGCTGATGGCAGAAGAAGTCGAAGACAAGCAGGCGAAACACAAACATGAAGAGACTCCCCTCGAAGCCTTCGCTTCCATTTGCGGAGTGCTGGTCGTCGGCCTCTTCGTCCTCACCTTCGTCTTTCAGAACTTCGCCATCCCCTCCTCTTCCATGGTCCGCGCCCTGCTCGTCGGCGATCACGTCCTCGTCGATCGCATCAGTCTGGCTCCGCCCACGGCCTGGGCCCCCTTTGTCCATTACCGCAACGTCCAGCACGGCGACATCATCGTCTTCCACAAGCCGACCATCGAAGCCAACGGAGAACACCTCTTCCTCGTTAAGCGCGTCATGGGCCTTCCCGGCGATCGCATCCACCTCCGCGCCGGCATTGTCTATCGCAATGGCGTCGCTCTCGACGAGCCCTACGCGGGCAAGCCCGACGATTCGGACTACAACCCCTACCGCGACGATTTTCCCTCCGTGAATCCAGCCAACAGCGGCGATGTCACCGCGGAGTGGGCCGAAGCTTTGCCCACCTTCCTGCAGGGCCAGGATGTCGTCGTGCCTCCCGGCATGTACTTTGCCATGGGCGATAACCGCGTCGTCTCGCTCGACAGCCGGTTCTGGGGCTTCGTTCCCCGCGCCAACATCGTCGGACGCCCCCTGTTCGTCTACTGGTCCTTCGAAACTCCCGACACCCAGGAATACAAGACTTCGCTTTCCGAACGCGTCAGCTGGATCCTGCATGAGACCATCCACTTCTTCGACGGGACTCGCTGGCGCCGGACGCTGCACCGAGTGCAATAGTCATGGAATCGTGGGGGGAGCTGCTGTCCTCCGAGGAATCGTCGGGTCGCCCCTTCCGCTGGCGCCCCGTTGCCATCGCGGGCGGTCTCATCGTCCTGCTGCTCATGGCGATTTTTCTCCCGCCTCTCCTCAATCTCGGAAAATATCGTCGCTCCATTACCGCCAGCATGTCGGAAGCGCTCGGCCGCCCCGTCTACGTCGGTGGCATGCAGCTGCGCCTGCTCCCCATGCCGGGCATCGTCATGACCGACTTCACCGTCGACGAGGATCCTGCCTTCGGTTTCGAGCCGGCTCTTCACGCCAACTCCGTTGTTGCTGATCTGCGCCTGACTTCGTTGTGGCGCGGACGCCTCGAAGTCAGCCGCATCAGTCTCGACGAAGTCAACCTGAATCTGGTCCGCAACCGTGCAGGGCAGTGGAGCATCGGTTCCATCCTCCTGCGTGCCTCGCAGATTCCCAATGCGCCCACCGGTAACCGCCATGTCACCGCGCATCCGCGCTTCCCTTACATTGAAGCCACCAGCGCGCGCATCGACTTCAAAGATGGCGCGGAGAAGAAGCCCTTCTCTCTGGTGACTGCCGAGTTTTCCATGTGGCAGGCCAGCGACGATGAGTGGCGTCTGCGTCTGCGCGCGCAGCCCGTGCGCACCGACCTGCAATTGCATCTGTACGATACCGGCGAGCTGAACGTAGAAGGCTCGCTGCGTCGCGCTCCCCGTCTCGAGGCCATGCCGGTCGATCTGCATGCGGAGTGGAGTGGTGCACAGCTCGGCCAGGTGACCCGCCTCATTGCCGGCGTCGACAGCGGTTGGCGTGGAGATCTCCGCGTCACCGCAACCATGCAGGGCAATCTCGGTGACCTCAATCTCCAGTCACGCATCCGCGTCAGCGATCTCCGCCGCCAGGAATTCCAGCCGCCTTCCACCGTCGACGTCGACGCCAACTGCCGCAGCCAATACCACCGCACTGGTCGCCTGCTCGATAACATCACCTGCTTCTGGCCCGTCGCCGCCGGACACCTGCTGCTCACCGGCAGCCTGCAGGGCTTTGCCTCTCCCCGCGGCGATCTCCAGCTGGAGATGAATCAGATTCCGGCATCCTTCCCCGTCACGCTCCTCGGGCTCATGCGCCCTGGCGCGCAAAATGTCACCGTCGCCGGCCTCGTCAACGGCTCATTCCATCTCGTGGCGGCCGATCGGCGCGTTCTCTCGGGCGATGCCACCGCCACAGGCGTCTCGCTTCGCTATTACGGGGGCGCGGTTGCGCTGCCTCCCATGCATTTTGTCTCGCCGCCTCCACAACCGCCGCCGACCCGCGGCGCCCGGCACGTTGCACCGCCCTCTCCGCCGCTCCAGAATGCAATTCAGTTGCTGCCAATCTCCATTCCCATGGGTGAGTCCGCCCCTCTCATCGCCGACGCGCGTTTTACCCGAGCCGGATTCGAAATGCATCTTGCCGGCCCCGCCGCGCTCAGCCGCCTCCTGCCCGCCGTCGCGAATTTCGGGCTGCTCGAAAACTCCCTGGCGATCGTCGCCCCCAAAGGCCGCGCCACCCTCGATCTCACCACTACGGCGAACTGGATGCGACCGCTCACCCGCACCACCTCCGGCATCGGAACCAACGGCACCATCAGCATGGAGAACGCACAGCTCAAGCCGCCTTTTCTGCCCGCGCCCGTAGACGTGGAATCAGCCCAGATCAATCTCACGCCCGACGAAATTGCCTGGCAGAACGTCGCGCTCACGTATCGAAAAATGTCCATGCGGGGTTCCATCCAGTTCCCCACATCGTGCAACCAGACGGTTGCCTGTCCCGCAACCTTCACGCTCGCGCCCGGACCCCTCACCGCCGCCGGAATCGAAACAGCATTAGGCGCCGGCTCCAACGGATTCTTCGGTCAGCTGATCGACAACGCGCTCGGCAACCGCACCTCCGCCTGGCCAACGCTTCAGGGTCAGATCCGCACCGATTCGTTCCTCATTGGCCGTCTCCCCCTCCGTGACGTGGCCATCACCCTCGGCGTCGAGGGCAATCAGCTCACCCTCTCCGCGCTTGAAGCCAATGCGCTGGGCGGAACCCTCCACGGCAGCGGCGAAATGAGGTTCGAGAACAACACCCCACACTGGAAGCTCGGTCTTCGCGTCACGGGTGCAAAGGCCGGCGAAGCCGCCGCCGTCTTCGGTGAGCAGTGGGGATCAGGGGCGATGAGCGGCGAGACCAACCTCACCATGACCGGCTTCAGCACCGACGATCTGGCCTCCTCTGCCGCCGGCGACTTTTCTTTCTCCTGGCAGAACGGCGCGCTCGCAACGGCGCCCGGCCAGACCATCGAAGCCCCGTTCACTCAATTCGATCGCTGGACCGCAAAGGGGACCATCGCGAAGCAGGCCCTCACCCTCGCCAGCGGTGGAATCGCGCGCGCTGCCAGAACCAGTAACGTCCGCGGCAACATCACCTTCGATCGCGACCTGAACCTCACCCTGGAATCGCGCCGCGGCCCCGTCAAAATTGCCGGCACCCTCGCCCATCCCAACTTCGGCAACGCGGTCACTGCAAAGTAATCAGCTTCTGGTGAACGCTGTCCCGCACCTCGGGCACGGTCCCGTCGTTCAAATCCACTTCTGCAGGAAATTCCTGCAACGTCATCCGATGCGTCACCCGCCCGTGCGCCGGAACCCGGACCCGCTCCGTCACCGACGCGTCCCCGCCTCTCACCGTCACCGGTACCTCGGCCGCCACATAGCCATCATTGACAATCTCCACCGCCACCAGCACCTGCGACCTCGCCTCTCGGCTCGGATAAACCGCCGCAATCGACAAATCCGGCAGCCCGCGGTCGTGATAAACCCAGTCGTCGAAAAACCACCGCAAATCTTTCCCGCTCGCCTGCTCCAGCAGTTTTTCGAAATACTCCGGCGTCGTATCCTGCGCAGGATCGTAAGCCTGGAGCGCGCTCGCCAGCGACTTGTCGCCGGCAATATCGTGCAGCATCCACAACACATACTGCGCCTTGGTGCGGTAGTACACGGGGCTCGTCGCGTGCAGCAGATCCTCGCCCGTACCATCGCCCGGTGAAGGAGGCTCCGCCAGCGCCAGGGCCGGCCGGTCCGCATTCAGATTCTCCACCGTTGCTTGTAGCCCCTGGTTGGCGTCCAGCCAAATGGATCCCATCAACGCCGCCACGCCTTCTTCCAGCCACGCCCGCGGCGACCAGAATCCGCCATGCGCCAGTGCATGCACCACCACCGGCGACAAATGCGCGGCATCGTCGCTTGAAAGCGGCGTCGTCAGCAGTGCTCCCGTCTCCGCCGCAGCATCGTCCGGCTCCGGCAAATCCAGAATCGTTGCCTCCGCCCGCGGCTTCGGGCCCAGCCACATCCGCACCAGCGGCTCCGCCACCCTCGCTGACTCCACATACCGCTGCGCGCTCCCCGCATCGGCATCCGTGGCCAGCACGCGCAGTCCATGCCCATCCAGTTCCGTTCGCCGCGTTACAAAGAACGACAGCGTCTCGAACCCTACCCGCGTCGACGGCAGCTCCGCCGTCACCACACCTGGAAACGAAGCCTGCGGCATCGAGGTCGCCTGTACCGGTCCGGCAAAATGCCCATCCAGAGTCACCGCGTTCGGCGCCGGCCCGAAAAATTCATCCGTCACCCGCAAACTCGCCGTCGCGTCCTCATCCATCGCTTTCTGTCTTCCGATTTCCGCAAACAGCTGCGCGCCATCCCCCAGCGACACCGGCAACGAGCTCACCGGATACCACACGACATTCCCGAACCCCCGCACTCCCGTGAAATCTTCCCCCACGCGATCCCAGTCCGAGGCCTGTGCCGTCGCATCCGGAGCCCCAATCCCCGTCAGCCGCCGCGCGCTCAGCGCAATCGTCCCGCCGTAATCCACGTCCAGGGTCATCGCTGCTCCGGGCGCGAGCCGCTCCTCCAGCGCAATCACCGCCTCTGCCAGTTGTCCCGTATGATCCGCATCGCTCGCGATCGTGCCCTGCGCGAACGCCACCTTCTTCCCGCGCCAACCCACCGTCTCAAAATGCAGCGTCGACGAAAGCTCCAGCGCAATCTTGTCGACCGGCGCCGCGCCTGCATTCCGCAGCGTCACCCGCGCATGCGCCTCCACCGACTGCGTCCGCGGGCTCAGATGCAGATCCAGTTCCCACGCCGTAATCGCAATCGCCCGCCGCTCCGCATCCGTCACCGCGGGCGCAGTATTTTTTTCTTCCGCGGCCTTCTGCTCCGCACTCGCAGCCGGCTGCCCCGAAAACACAACCTCCGGAACCTTCTCCGCAGGTTTGTCCGTCTGCTGTCCCCATCCCCCACCAACGCCGGCCACCACAACGGCCAAAATCCAAAGCTTCATGAACCCAAACCCTTCAGCGTCTTTGCCGGCCTTCCGGCGCCGCCACTCGCAGCTTCTGTACCCAGCCGCCGCTGCCGAGCCGCCTCAAACAGCACCGCCGCTCCCGCTGCCGACACGTTCAGTGAATCCACCTTCCCCGCCATTGGAATGCGCAGCAGATGATCGCAGGTCTTCCGCACCAGCTCATGCAGCCCCGCTCCCTCGCGTCCCAGCACAATCACCGTATTGGACCGGAAATCGTACCTGTCGTAATCCATCGACCCGCGCTCGTCCAGGCCCACACACCACAAATTCCGTTCCTTCAGCGTCTCCAGCGCCCGCACCAGATTCACCACCCGCGCCAGCCGCAAATGCTCCGCCGCTCCTGCCGATGCCTTCACCGCCACAGCGCTCAGCGGAGCCGATCGCCGCTCCGTCAGCAGCACCCCGTCCACCCCCGCGCCCTCCGCCGTCCGCAACAGCGCGCCCAGGTTCTGCGGGTCCTCCACGCCATCCACAGCCAGCACCAGCCGCGGTTCCGGTCCATCCAGCAGGTCCTCGATGCCCAGAAGCTCCCGCTCCCGCACCACCGCCGCCACCCCCTGATGTCCGGCCGTGCCCACCAGCCGCGTCAGCGCCTCCCTGGGCTCGGTCCGCACCGGCACCTTCGCCGCACGGCACAGCGCCACAATCTCCGCCAGCCGCTTCGCCTCGCCCCGCTCCAGCCGCTCCCGCGCCACCGCTACATGATCGAATCGCCGCGTCCCCGACCGCAGTGCTTCCTCCACCGGGTGCAGCCCATAAATGATTTCCATCCAGTCAAGTCTAACGTTGCAGTGGGCCGAAATCCGGCTGATAATGGACAAGTTACCGCAGCTTCACTTTGTCGCCTGCCAGGCTCGCAGGGGTGCTCGTACGGATTGGAAGCGAAAGGCCGAAAAACCCGTAACCAGCAGCGTCTTCCGCAGACCTTCGTCCGTCTGTGTGAGTGATATGAGTGCAGCGGCGCTTCAGCTCGCAGGGGATCAGGCGCGGTGCGAAAACACCCGCGTCGCCGAGGGCCTCAAACGGCACGACACCGCTCTGCTCGACGAGCTCATCCTTCAGTATCAGCATCGCCTCCTGCGTTACCTGCTCTACCTCACCGGCAATCGCGAGCTCGCTGAAGACCTGTTCCAGGAAACGTGGATGCGCGTCCTCCTCCGCGGCTCCCAGTTCAATGGCAATTCGCGCTTCGATACCTGGTTGTTCACCATCGCCCGCAATCTCGTCATCGATCTTCGCCGCCGCCGCTCCATGGCCAGCCTCGAAGAAATGTGCGAAGCCGGCGATGAGGAGCGCCCCTTCGAAGTCGCCAGCCCGGAGAAAACTCCCTTCGATCACCTCGCTACCCTCGAAAGTGGCCAGCTGGTCGCCGACGCCCTCCTGACCCTCGATCCGCTGCACCGCGAAGTCCTCGTGCTCCGCTTCCACGAAGAAATGTCCCTCGAGGAGATCGCGCGCATGACGCGCGCCCCTCTTTCCACCGTCAAGTCCAGGCTCTATCGCGGCCTTGCCGCATTAAAACCCCACGTCCGGTCGGCAACCCGGTCCGTTGCCGAATCTTCTGAACGGTTGGAGGGTTGATGAGCAGCGACGTGTTCCGTCCGAGAACCGCTGTCGGACATCCCATTCCTGAAGTCGTGCTCCGTACACGGCGCTCCGTCATGGAAGCCGCCAATAACCTCGAAGAGCAACGGACGCGCAAGCGCCGTCATGCCGGCATCGCCCTGCTGGCGATGGGCACGCTCGTCGTCCTGCTCGCTCCCGCTCTCTGGAGCGCTGTCAGCGATCTCATCACCGGGGAACACTTCTTCGATCTCCCCGTGACCATCCTGACCCTCTTCCTGGTCCTGCTCTCTGCGATTTTCGCCATCCTCTTAATCTCGTGGCGAGACCGGGCAGCGCGCGAACAGCAGCGATAGCTGGCGAGACTTTTTTCAATGAACAACGACATGCGGCATCGGGTCGAAATACCCTCGGACGGCTTCTCCGGCGAGCTTCGCCTTATCCCCTTCTGGTCCGTCGTCGGAGCCATCATCGCCTTCACGATCATGCAGTACCTCATGTGGGTCGTCGTTCCCGCCCACCGCCACCATCCCCCCAATTTGCCCTTCTGGTTCCGCTTCTATCTCGATCTCAGCATCGGCGCCCTCGCCGCCCTCTACGTCCTCATGATCGGCTATATCAGCCGCGATTCACCCCGCCGCGGCATGAGCACGCCGCTGTGGATGGTGGTCTGCGTCGTGATCCCCAGCGGCATTGGAGCGGTCCTTTACTTCCTGCTCCGTCTGCCGGCCCTGTCGTCGTGTCCGGCCTGTAACGCTCGCATCGAGGCCGATTACCACTTCTGTCCTCAGTGCGCGTATCAGGTAGCGCCCTGCTGCGGCAATTGCCACCGCACGACCCGCATCACCGACCTGCACTGCGTCTACTGCGGACATCACCTCGCCGCCGACAATCCCCCCGCCCGCCTCCACGCCTTCGCCGACTAGCCTTTACGGTAGAAGCACCCCGGGGTTCAACCCGGCGAATCAGGTTTCAAAAGAATGCAGGTCTTCGAGCCCGCGGCCCGGTTCTTCAGGTTGACGACGAGAATCATCCTGAGCAGAGCCCAGCACTCCTCATTTCCATCCTCAACGACGGCCGGAAATTGCTGCCGAACTCGGACCCTCCACAGCCATCCAGCCGCCGACATATTCGCAAGGCGCACCGTCGACCGTTGCCGGTCGAACTCGCTGATGCTGAACCGCAGCCAGCGCGGCCTTTGCGGCGGCCCTGAGGTAGGGCGGTGTATCTTCAATTCTCACCGGAGTCGGAATCGCATCGATGATCTCCATCTCTCGCGGAGTGCCGCGACGGTCAAAGGTTAAATGAAGAGAAACACCGCTACCTTCCGGTACGCCAAGCTCAGGCGGAAACACAAACGAGCCGGGCCGAATCGCATCCCACTGGTTCTTGACTTCGTAGCCGACGAGTGGTCGCAGTGTGGTCCCCGGGTCCGCAGCCGGCCCTGCGAGTGTGAAGCCAGGAAGAGCGGAGTCTGCAGCCTCGATCTTTACATTTGCTTCGAGCAAGCTATGTCCCATAGCTGACACCACGATGGAACGCGCAACGACCCTACCCGACCACAAAACATCGTCACTCCAGGTGGTTACCATGTTCAGGCCAACCGCGCGAACAAGTATTCCCGTTGGCAGAAAATCGTACGAACTGAGATTTCTGGTGAGATCTTCCTGCCCGAATACCTGGCTACTACTCGCCCGAACGTAGGGCATGCTGCCAGCCATCAAGTGCTCCAACTTCCATTTCTCGGGATGCGACTTCAGTTCCGGCTCCAGAAGGTAACGCGACACAGGGCTTAGGAGTGGGCCTAACAACATCAGGATGCGAAGAGGCTCGTAATCGGACGTCCCCTGGAATTTGCGGACTCCGTCGGCGCGAACTTCAACAGCGTGATAAGACCCGAGAGTTACTTCGCGGCGCCACTTCTCCGGCGATAGCCACGTCTCCTCGTAAACACCTTCGCCACTGATGACGAAGGGATGCCCCGTCACGGCCGACGAGAGTGGAGCTGATGACGGGCGCTCCAGAGGGTTGAGTTCGAGAGCCGGGAATCCACGAAACGCGACTTTCATGTGAAACGGCGCCGAGCCCGGCAGCCGAATATTCGTGAGATCGTCCGCGCGCCGGAACCAGTCAGTGGCGGAAATCAGCTGGGCGTCTTTTGCGCGACCGGGCGCACCGTTCGCGTTGCCCTGTCCCAAAAGCAGTGCAGCGGGAAAAAAGAGAATTATGCAGAGGTGGCGCATTGCCTGGTCTTGACTCTCTTATCCAATCAGAAGCCCCGAGGTTGCAGCTAACAAGAATCTCAGTCTAAGTCTTAGCGTTTGAGGCCCTCCAATCAAAATCGTAACTGGATGAAAATAAAGAAAAAGACCGGAAAGATAAGGGGGGAGGGGGGCCCCCCACCATGCACGACGTTCACAAGCGCGCCTTTTGCCGCCGGCCGGGCGCCAAACGCTGGTCGCCGCAGCGACCCTGCCTCCTATACTCTTGACTTGGCGCGAACCCTATGTCCATGACCGCCCTCATCGTCGACGATGAAGAACTGGCTCGCGAAGAGCTCAAGTACCTCCTCGACACCACCGGCGA
>DATAZC010000155.1:0-15170 GCA_036272255.1 Acidobacteriaceae bacterium
CCGTCAAAGCTCTCTCCGCAGACAGATGTGGCCCGAGCACGCGACCGAGAGGTCAGCGGATCGGGCCAATAGAAAGGGCCGCCCTTGGCGGCCCTTTTTTGATGCTTACTCTCTATTCTCAGAATACCAAATTCGGCTTAAAAGCCTGCCAAATTTGTTGGGGCTTTTCGGCCTGGAAGCCATTTGTAATGAACAGAAAAACTTCGGTACCGCAGGCCGATGAGTTGACAAATTTTCCACAGGGTCAAAGCATCGTCGCGGGTGGCCTGGGCTCGGAACGGGGATCGCGGTTTGAACCGTAATCCCCGCCCGAAAACGACGCGCCCGAAAACGACGCGCTTAGTGCCCGGTCGACGAGTAGAAGTTCGTCAGGTCGTGCTTAAACTCCTTCAGCGCGTCAACGTTCAGGTACACCATGTGGCCCGAAGGGAAGTAAGCGAAGCTCACGTTTTTCGCCAGCTCCGGCGTCAGCATCATGTGCGCGAGGTCGTACTCGGTGATGAAGAACGGCGTCGCCAGGTCGAAATAGCCGTTGGCGGAAAGCACCTTCAGCTTCGGGTTCTTGCGCATCGCGTCCGCCAGATCGCCAGCCAGGTAGGGCAGGCTGGCGCGACCGCCGCCGCCACCGCCGCCAAAGCCGCGCTGTCCAGGCATGGTGTGATGCATGTCCCACGGGACTTCAGAGATGGAGTGGACCTGGTAGGTGTCCGTCGTCTCCCACTTCAGCTCGGTGGTGAGGTAGTTCTGGAAGGCGGAGACGAAGGCGCCCGTGATGCCGGTGTCCGAAGGATCGAAGCCAGGATTTTCGCCGGCGTTGTCGACGTCGGTGGCCTCGAAGCGAGCGTCATAGCGCCCGAGAATGTCGCCCTCGTCCCTCAGCAGCTCCTTGCGGAAGTGCGTGGAGCTGACGCGGAGGTGAGCATCCTTGACGTACTGCACGCTCAGTCCCGTGTAGCCGGCGTACTTCGCGGCGACAGCGTCATACCGTTCGGGGGAAATCTGGTCGCCTTCGCGGAGGGCTTCAGCGTATTCGCCGCGCGCGAACTTGCGAACTTCGTCGAGAAAGGCCTTCACGTCGGCCGGCTTGTTCTGGATCTTGTTGTGGAACCAGGCGATCGCGGCGAACGAGGGCAGCGTGCCAATGGAATTCTCATCGAGGCCAGGCGCGCTGACGTTGTAGTTGAGAATCGACGAGAGCAGCACGACGCCGTTGAGCGATATGCCGTCTTCCTGCAGAGCGTCGGCCAGGCCGCAGGAGCGCGGCGTTCCGTACGATTCGCCGAACAGGAACTTCGGTGAGTTCCAGCGCTGGTTCACAGTCACCCAGCGGAGAACGAACTTGTCGAAGGCCTTGATGTCCTGATCGACACCGCGGAAGTCCTTATCGGTGCCTTTGCCAACGGCTTTCGAGAAGCCAGTCAGAGGCGCGTCGATGAAGACGAGGTCGGACTTGTCGAGCAAACTGTACTGGTTGGGAACCAGATGATAGGGCGCCGGACCGGTCGCTTTGGGGCTGTCCGTCTCGACGCGCACCGGGCTGAACGAGCCCATGTGCAGCCATAGAGTAGCCGAGCCGGGTCCGCCGTTATAGAAGAAGGTCACCGGGCGCGAGTTGGTGTCGGCGCCATCCAGCGTATAGGCGACGGAGAAGATGCTGCCGTAAGCATGGTCGTCTTCGCCATCACGGATGATGAGCGTCGAGGCGGTAGCGGAGTAATGCAGGGTCTTGCCGTCGAGGTTCAGGTCGTGGTGGGTGACGGAGCTTTTCTCGGGCGGAACCGGGGGCGTCGCTTCGGGCTTGTTGTTGGCCTCGCCGCCACGAGCCTCCTCGGAGCGGGGCGGCCGCTGTTGTTCCTGCGCGCGAACCGTCTGAGCTGTACAGAAATAGGACAGAGCGCCCAACGCAAGGGCGCAGGAGATGCGCTGCAACTGGCTCAACATGACCTCCGAAGGTTGTTACGAGTGGGATGTGGGAATCGGTTAGGGGTAACCGTTTTCTGGGTGACGAATCAGACCGCGATTCAGTCTCACGCAGTTTGCAAATTATGGCAAGAAAGAGGAAAAAGGCGCAGAGGCAGGGAAGGAGGGTGCTCAGGCGCCCGTGCCGCGCACGACGACGTTGGCGGTCTGAATGAGGATGCGCAGATCGAGCCAGAAGCTCCAGTTCTCAACGTAGGCGGTGTCGAGGGCAATGTACTTCGCAAACGAAGGATCGTGGCGCGCCTGGACCTGCCACAGGCCGGTGAGGCCGGGCAGCACTTCGAGGCGGCGGAAGTGCTCGAGCTCGTATTTTTCGACTTCGGAGGCGATGGGGGGGCGAGGACCGACGATGCTCATTTCGCCGCGCAGCACGTTCAGGAACTGGGGAAGCTCGTCGAGGCTGTATTTGCGGAGGATGCGTCCGAGGCGAGTGACGCGGGGATCGTTGGAAACTTTGAACAGAACCCCATCGCGCTCGTTGAGCGCAGAAAGGTCCTTCTTCATATTGTCCGCGTGATCGACCATGGTACGGAACTTGAAGCAGGGAAATACGCGCCCGCGCTTGCCAATCCGGTCGGCAATGTAGAAAACCGGACCGTGGCTCTCGATCTTGACGGCGATCGCCACGGCGAGCATCAGGGGCGCGGTGAGGATGAGGGCCACAAGGGAGAGGACCATATCCACGACCCGCTTGCAGAACAACCCGACGACGCGCGGCTCGCGGCGGTGCAGCGAGGCCATGGGGAAAATGCCGAGGTATTCGACGGGTGCGTTGGTGGTCAGCTCGCCGTAGTATCCGGAAATGGCGCGCACATCGATATCCAGCTCCCGTGCGTCCTGAACGAGCCGGATGGCGCTCTCGGTGGGATAGAACTCGGCAATAACGAGTTCGTCCACAAAATGCTGGCGGGACAGCTGGCGGACCTTATCCACTCCGCCAAGAATCTGATTCGAAGCAATTTCGCCACTCACGGGAGAATTAGGAGCACCGACGAAGCCCACAAAGCGATAGCCCAGGCGGCGGTAATCCCGGATGTGCCGGCTGAGGGCGTAACTGAGTTGGTTCGTCCCCAGAATCATGACGTTTCGCAGCTCGATGCCCTGCTCGTACTGGCGGTAGCGGGAGTAGCGCCAGGTGGCGCGGCGAATGCAGAGCATGACGGTTGCGGTCCCGATCAGCAGCATGATCAGAATGCGGGAAATCGCAATCGCATGAAACATATAGAGGGCGCCGCACAGCAACAACCCGGCGTTGAGACAGCCCTGAATCACCAGACGCATTTCGTGGGTGCCAGCCGCTCCGGGCACGGGGGCATAGAGGCCGTAGCGGCGGGCGACCAGAACATAGGCCAATGCGAACCAGCCCAGGTAGAACAGGTCCACCGGCGAAGGCCAATAATTGGGTCTGGCAGCGACCGCCGATACCACGTGCGACACGACCATCATGCGGAGAGCTAAGGCCACGCCAAAGGCCAGCAGAATCATCACGATGTCGGTAAACATCATGATTGCAGACGCCACCGTTGCCGATCCGACGCCGGCGTGGCGCGGGGCAGCCGGGAGTTGCAGGACGGACGCCCGCGCTCTCTCTCTGGATTTGCCGTTCCGCAGGTATTCAGATGTAGCCATGTCTTTACGATCCTGGCTGGACGCTCACTCCGGCAGGCTCATGCACTCTTTTCTCCAGCCATCGGAGGATGTCCAGGCGAATTTGCGATGGTCTCGAAGCTCAGATGCGAACCTGAGCCCTATGTTGCTTACGGCAAGCACCATGATTTCTGTTGGCAGTGTCCGGATTCGGCGGTAATCCAGTCCCTTAACAGCAAAACCCCGCGGAGGTAAAAACCGTTACGTGATACAAGCACCATACAACAAGTCGGGAGCTTTTGTATTGCACCTCGACGGGTGCGCAAGCGCCATTTTGCGAATCGACCTCACCAACAAAAATTACAAACCGAGCTTTCGTTCTGTACTCATCCTAAAATCGTCACAGCAACTGTGTCGAATTAATTCTTGTAATCCCACAACGATGGAATTTTGGTTTCCCGCATTGGCAATTCCGCGCGGGAACGCGTGACTTTCGCGTTACAAAGGTTTACATGATGCCCCCCTACATTCGATTTCTGGCACGCTACATTGAAAGCCAGGCTCGGCCCGTAGACAAATTCGGCCACCAGCCACGCCTCGCCGCTCTGACGGAAGCGATCGGCACCGGTCTCGAATTCGATCGGGACGTTGTGGCGGCAGCTGCATGGCTGCACGATCTCGGCGTTTTTGTCGGCCACCGCCCCGAAAATCCGGACGAACTCGCTCACTGGGATCATGTTGTTTATGCCTGCAAAAATGCCCCCGGGATCCTGAGGGAAGCGGGTTTTCCCGAGGCGAAAATCCCTGCGGTTCTCAGCGCGATCCGTGAGCACCAGCCTGCGGACGAGCCGACCACCGTGGAAGCCACGATCCTTCGCGACGCCGACATTCTGGAACAGCTGGGGGCCATTGGAATCCTGCGAACGGTGAGCAAAGTGGGGCGCGATACTCGCTTTCCTCGATTTACCGACGCGATTGCTTTCCTGCGACGGAGTCTCAATGAGCTGCCCGGTAAAATCCGCCTCGACAGCACCCGGCGGCTTGCTGAAGTGCGCATCGCGACCTTGAGGGAGTTCCTGAGTGCCGCCGATGACGAAGGCGGTTCCTGCCTGTTTTAGATGTCCGGTTGCGGGCCGGATTGTTGAATAGTTGGAGAAGATCGCAGTGCTGGAGTTCGCTGCAGCGTTCGGATGGAAAACTTCGGCACATTGCAATCCGTTCGCTTCTCGACGACTCTGATAGAGAACCAGCTTGAGCCAGTTGGCTGAGGTTTGCATGCACGATTTTCCTCGTATCCGCCGTCTGCCCGCATACGTTTTTAATATCACCGGAGAACTGAAGGCTGCAGCGCGGCGGCGCGGCGAAGACATTATCGATTTCGGCATGGGCAATCCCGACGGCGCGACGCCCCAGCACATCGTCGACAAGATGATCGAAGCTGCGAGGCGCCCCGAAACACATCGGTATTCACTCTCCAAAGGAATTCCGAGACTGCGCCGCGCGGTCACGAAGTGGTACGCAAACCGCTATGGGATCGACCTGAACCCGGATACGGAGGCGATCGTCACGATCGGGTCCAAGGAGGGCATCGCGCATCTGTGCCTGGCGACGCTCGATCAGGGCGATGTTGTGATGGTCCCCAATCCGAGCTACCCGATTCACATCTATGGTCCGGTCATCGCCGGGGCGAACATCCGCAGCGTCGCCATCCACAACGCCGACGCTTTTCTTGCGGAGCTGGAACAGGCGATCCCGCTGATGTACCCGCGGCCGAAGATGCTGATTCTGAATTTCCCGGCCAATCCCACCACGCAATGCGTCGATCTGCGCTTCTTCGAGCGCGTCGTCGCGCTGTGCCGGCAGCACGAGATCTGGCTGGTCCACGACCTTGCCTACGCGGACATTGTGTTTGACGGCTACCGTGCGCCGTCTGTGCTCGAAGTGCCTGGGGCCAAAGATATTGCCGTCGAGTTTTTTACCTTGTCGAAGAGCTACAACATGCCCGGATGGCGCGTGGGGTTCATGGTGGGTAATCCGGAACTGGTCTCAGCTCTTGCACGGCTGAAGAGCTATTTCGACTACGGGACCTTTACGCCGATTCAGGTCGCGGCCATTGTTGCGCTGGAGGGCCCGCAGGACTGTGTCACGGAGATTCGCGACAATTATTCCCGGCGTCGGGATTGCCTGATCACGGGACTGAACAAGGCGGGGTGGGAAGTCGCTTCGCCCAAAGCGACCATGTTTGTATGGGCGCCGATTCCGGAGCCCTGGCGTCACCTTGGATCGCTTGAGTTTTCGACCAGATTATTGAGCGAAGCGAAGGTCGCTGTCAGCCCCGGTATCGGTTTTGGTGAGTATGGCGACGGTCATGTGCGCTTTGCGCTGATTGAGAACGAGGAGCGGACGCGCCAGGCGCTGCGCGGGATTCGTCAGATGCTGCAGAAGGAGGGTGTGTCGGCTACAACCGAGCCGCGGTGAACCTGGCAGGGGCGCTAAGCTGGATGCATGAAGGGCGCCGCTATCCAGTCAATCCACTGCTCATCGGTTTTCGTGAACCCCGCTGAGAGGGACATTTTCGCTGATTTCGCTAATGGAGCTGCCATGAACTATGGCTTCGTACACCGCCGAGTAAGCATCGATGATCCCCTTCAGTGAAAACCTTTCCAGATTCTTAGAACCCTGTTCGCACAGGAGCTCGCGGCGCGGCCATTGTTCGCGAATGGTTTGGGCAGCCAATTCCGGTTGCGATGGGTCGATAAGGATTGCGGCCCCCCCCGCAACCTCCGTCATCGGTGCTCGATTAGTGGTGATCACCGCGCATCCGCAAGCTTGCGCTTCCAGAATTGGCCAGCCAAAACCTTCCTCGCGAGAAGGGAAGATCAACGCCTGGGCCCCGCTGTACAGGGCGTTGAGTGTTGCATCCGGTATATTGACGGCTTCAACGATGTAATGTTCGATCTTCGCAAGCTGGCAGAACCTGCGCGTCTCTTCGGTGCGGGGTCTGCCAGCCAGGATGAGAATAAAGTCCTGGAACTCAGGAAACCGTCTGAGCGCTTTGAAGATGCATATCGCTGCAAGCCGGTTCTTATACCAACTATTGCCGCCAACGTGGAGCAGGAATTTCGTATCGGGCTGGACCTTAAGTGCAGCCAGGGGCTTCCGGACCTCGTCGCGTGAGGCACGTTTAAATTCGCGGCTCAGGGCGTTGTAGATGACGTCGAGTTCGGCTTTGCTATTCGGAAAGTACGCGCGGAAATCAGCCTTGGTCTTGCCGGAGACGCAGACAACGTGACGAGCTCGCGCCAAGCCGCGCGCAATCCATCGTTGCTGCAATCGGCCGCTCCAGCGAACAGAAACTCCTGGATAGATACCACGGGCACTATTAATCGCGATCAGATCATGACATGTGATGAGGTTAGGTATTTTTCCAGCACATCGCAGATACATGGAATTGGAGTGATCGCATACGTGGACAATGTCGGCTTTACGAATCTTCCAGCGCAGGTAGAGAGGAGCAATCAGATACTTGTCGATGTATCCAACCCACTTGGCAAATTCTCCCTTGCCGACTGGCAGACGGCCGAGGATCGCGGGCGGATAGACGATCTTTGCCTCGTGTCCAAGCCGGCGAAGACCTTCTGCCAACATTGCAGAGTAGGCCAGCATGCTGTAGGAGCGCTCACGGCGGTAATTGGAAATCAAGGCTATTTTCAATTGTGAATGAACCTCATTCAGAACTCCTCCTGCGGGGGTTACCGGATTAATTGTCACCCGATTGGAGTGGTGGCTATCGATCGTGATCAGAGTCAACGAAAGCAGCACGACCTAATGCAGTTTCAGTGCAACCGGTGCATCCCGGATTTGCGCCAGGCTTGGCCGGCCCACGCTTAGATACGTGAACCCGTGCTCGATCATCCTTGCCGGATCGTACAGATTGCGTCCGTCGATAATGATCGGATAGCGCAGCGTGTAGTGGAGGCGCTTCAGATCCAGTTCCGCGAATTCCTGCCATTCGTTCAGAATGACCAGCGCATCCGCATCCTGCGCTGCAGCGTAGGGATCGTCGACATAGTGAAGCTGCGGGCTGGGCGGAATCAATTCCTTTGCGCGTTCGGCGGCTGCCGGATCGTAGGCGGCGATCACCGCTCCTTCGTTGAGCAACTGGCGCACGATATCGAGGGCGGGTGAGTCGCGAATATCGTCCGTTCCTCCTTTGAAGGCCAGACCAAGAACGCCGATCTTCTTGCCGCGAAAGGTCCACAACGCCGACCGCACCTTCTGAAAGAACCGGCGCTTCTGTTCTTCGTTGATCTTCTCCACTTCCCGGAGAAGCGCAAAGTCAACGCCCATCTGCTCGGCGACATGCCGGAAGGCCGCGACATCCTTGGGGAAACAGGATCCGCCGTAGCCGACGCCGGCTCGGAGAAACTTCGGGCCGATGCGGGCGTCCAGACCCATTCCGCGCGCGACCTGTTCGACATCGGCGCCGGCGGCCTCGCAGATGTTGGCGACCACGTTGATGAAGGAGATTTTCGTTGCCAAAAACGCATTGGAGGCATGCTTGATAATCTCTGCGGCTTTGGTCGAGGTGAGCAGAATCGGCGGTGTATTGCCTTCGCCGCGTGGGCCCGGAACCGCGTTGGGCGACTGGTAGTACTGCCCTGACGTCAGGGGCGCGTAGATATCTTTCAGCAGTTCGCCGGCTCGATCGGTGTCAGCGCCGACGACGATGCGATCCGCATGCAGGAAGTCCACGACAGCTGTTCCTTCGCGCAAAAACTCCGGGTTGGAAGCCACGTCGAACATTTCCCGGGGAACGCCATTCCTCTCCACCACTCTCCGGATCCACTCATTGGTGTAAACCGGGACTGTGCTCTTTTCGACGATGACTTTGTAGGCGTCAATGGAGCGCGCAATCTCGCTGGCCACGGCATCGACGTACGATAAATCCGCGCTGCCGGTGTGGCTCTGCGGTGTGCCTACCGCGATAAAGATTGCCTGCGCAGCCCTGGTAGCCGCACGCAGATCGCTGGTGAACTCTACCGAACGGCCCCGATGGCGCGTGAGTAATTCCGGCAGATAATCCTCGTGGATGGGGACTCCGCCAGCGGCCAGCGTGCGGAGTTTCGCTTCATCGTTGTCGACACAGATGACCCGGTGGCCGATCTCAGCGAAGCAGGCGGTGGCAACCAGGCCGACGTATCCCGAGCCCACGACCGCGATAGAAATTTGTTGACTCAAAGCCCCTCTCAAACCATTGCCGACGTGCGGTCGGCCCTTCTTTGCCTCATGCTACCACGCTGGCTCCAGCGCGCTTGCGGCCTGCCAGGACGCAGGTGAGGGATGGTCTCCGCGCTATTTTTGTCGTGAGGTTGAGGCGCAACAGCGCCGCGTTCCCGCCTGTGGCCGGCCTGATCTAGAATGACATTGTGCTCGCCCTGGCCCATGTTGCAATGACCGTGCTGACCTGGCTGTTTCTGATCGGGTTTTCCGGTTCGCTGCTGGTGATCCTTATCAGCTTCTTTGAGGATCTCAACGAACTCGTCGGCAAAGATTAGCTCTGGAACCGTGGACGTGGCTGCCGCCGTTTCGAATCCCACATCCCGATCGCCTCGCACCGCACTCGCCGGTTCCATCGTTCTTGCTCTCGCGACCTCCGTTCTGCTGGACTTCTCTTTTCCGGTCGCCGGCCCCATGCCGCAGTGGCGTGCCGCCATTGCCTGGATCGCTCTGATCCCATTACTTTTTGCGCTTCTGAGTGAGCGAGCCGCGGCACATCCTCGTTATCTGCGGCGCTCTGCGCTCACCGGCTATTTGTGTGGAGTGGTGTGGTACATCCTGAACTGCTACTGGATCTACCAGACGATGCTGTACTACGGGAACGTTCCAGCGTTTGGCTCCGCCGGCATCGTCGTCCTGTTTTCGGCGGTACTGGGCCTCTACTTCGGACTTTTCGGATTGCTTCTTGCTTTCTTTCGATGGCGTCTGGGAATCGTTGCGGCGCTGGCACTGGCGCCGCTTCTCTGGGTTGCTCTCGAAGTGGCGGCTGCGCGCATTACATCGGTTCCGTGGGACCAACTCGGCTACTCGCAGGTCGACAGCCTTTGGCTGACGAGGCTGGCACCGTGGACCGGCGTCTACGGCATTTCTTTTGTGCTGGTGGCGAACAGCGCTTACTTTGTCGGCATCTGGGTTGCAGGAAAGCGGCTCAGCGACAGCGTTCGCGTGATCTTCTCGCTCGCCGTTCTGGTCCTGCTGTTTCTGAACGGGCGCTGGAGCCCGCCCGCGCCTGCCGCGACTTCTGACTACGCGGTTCTCATTCAGCCGAATATTGATGTGGCCACGAACGACAACTGGATTGGGCCGGAATGGGAAGGCGACGTGAACTGGATCACGACGCGGGCGCGCCAGACCTGCACTCCGGCATTCACCGGCATGCCCGAAGCCAACGCTGCGCCGCCGATCCAGGACTGTTCTGAGAACTCGCCGCCGCCTGGTGTGGTCCTGTGGCCCGAGGTTGGTTCGTGGTTTCGCAGCGATGATCCCCGGACCGTTGCGCTGGTCAACAAAGTTGCACGGTCAGCGCGCGCGCCGTTTATTGCCGGCATGTTTGGGCAGGATGCGACGGGGACCTACAACTCCGCGGTATTTGCGAATCCCGATGGGGTGATCACGGGGAGGTACGACAAGATTCACCTGGTACCGTTTGGCGAATTTGTGCCGTACCGCAGGTTTTTCTTCTTCGCCAAAAAGCTCACGCACCAGCTGGTCGGCCTCGAGCGCGGGCACGACCGCAAGGTGTTTGAATCGGACGGCCATCGGTTTGGCGTTTTCATCTGCTATGAATCCGTCTTCGCCGATGAGGTTCGGCTCTTCACGAAGAATGGCGCGCAGGTGCTGGTGAACCTCTCTGATGACGGCTGGTACGGCGATACCAGCGCGCCGTGGCAGCACCTGAACATGGCGCGGATGCGGGCGATTGAAAACGATCGCTGGATCCTGCGCGACACCAACAATGGGGTCACCACCGTGATCGATCCTTACGGCCGCGTGACGCTCTCAGCTCCCCGGCACACGCTGACTTCGCTGGCAGCTCGTTACGGGTATCGATCGGACCTGACTTTCTACACGCGCTATGGCGATGTGTTCGCGTATTTCTGTTGCGTCGTTTGCGCCGCGGCGGTCATCTTAGGATTGCTGTCCAGGAGACGCACCGATGGTCGAACCTCGTCCTCCACTTCCGCCGTTTAATACTGAGACCGCCACGCAGAAGGTGCGCCTGGCCGAAGATGCGTGGAACACGCGCGATCCGGAACGGGTTGCGCTGGCTTACACCGAAGACAGCTGCTGGCGCAATCGCACGGAGTTCTTATCGGGGCGCGCGGCGATCGTTGAATTTCTGCGCCGGAAGTGGGCGCGTGAACTGGACTACCGGCTGATCAAGGAGCTGTGGGGTTTTCGCGAGAACCGCATGGCGGTCAGGTTCAAGTACGAATTTCACGATGACTCCGGGCAATGGTTTCGGGCTCACGGCAACGAGCTATGGGAGTTCGACGAGAACGGGCTGATGCGGCGCCGCGAGGCGAGCATCAACGACATGCCCATGCAGGAAACAGAGCGCAAATTTCGCTGGCCGCTCGGCAGTCGGCCCGCGGATCATCCTGGACTGACCGACCTCGGGATGTAACTCACACCCTGTTCCCTGTAACCTGTCTTTATGCTTTCCGATCTTGAATTCGCTTACGCTCCCGTCCGCGAAAAAGTGCGCGGCTTGCGGGAGTATCTTTGACGCGCCTCGTCTGCGCGCGGAACTAGCTCAAATCGAAACCAAACTGGCCGATCCGGCGCTGTGGTCGAACCCCGCGCTTTCGCAGCCGATCATGCGCGACCGCAAGAGGATCGAGGCGCAGCTGGCTGACGATGCGGGCCTGGAGCGTCGCACGGGCGACGTCGAGGCCTACTTTGAACTGGCGCGCGAGGGCGAGGCGGTTGAGCCCGATCTTGAGCGCGAGATCAAGGCGCTGGGCGACCTGGTGGATCAGCTGGAGTTTCGCACCATGCTGTCGGGCGAGACCGACCCGCTGAACGCCATTGTCACGGTGCATCCGGGCGCGGGCGGGACCGAGTCGCAGGACTGGGCCGAGATGCTGATGCGCATGTATCTGCGCTGGGCCGAGCAGCAGGGCTTCAAAACCGAGATGAACGACTACCAGGACGGCGAAGAGGCGGGCATCAAGTCGGCAACGTTCACGGTCATCGGCGAGTACGCCTTCGGGCTGCTGGGCGGCGAGACGGGCGTGCATCGGCTGGTGCGTATTTCTCCTTTCGACCAGGCAAAGCGGCGGCACACGTCGTTTGCGTCGGTTTACGTTTCGCCGGAGATCGACGATTCGATCGAGATCGACATCAAGCCGGATCAAATTCGGACCGACACCTACAGGTCAGGCGGCAAGGGCGGACAGCACGTGAACACGACCGACTCGGCGGTGAGGATCACGCACCTTCCGACCAACATCGTGGTGCAGTGCCAGAACGAACGCTCGCAGCACAAAAACCGCGAGAGGGCGATGAAGATGCTGCGGTCGCGGCTCTACGAGTACGAACTCGAGAAGAAGCATGCGGCGACGCGGAAGATCGAGGACTCGAAGCTGGACATTAATTTCGGGTCGCAGATTCGGTCGTATGTGCTGCAGCCGTATCGCATCGCGAAGGACCATCGGACGAAGGTGGAAGTGGGCGATGTGGACAAGGTGCTCGACGGGTTTCTGGATCCGTTTATTCGGGGGTATCTGCTGATGAAGCGGCAGGGCGGGGTCCCGGTTGCGGCGGTGGCGGAGGATGATCTGGAATAGGGTTCGGGGGTCGTCGAAAAGCCCCGCAGATTTCTCGCGGTAGACGATGTGTGGCGGAACCATTATGGGCTCGATTGCGCAGGCAATACGGAGTTCAGCCACGGGGGCATTGTCTTGTGGACCTGGACAATGCGGCCGGACTCGCAAACGGCTGCGAGTCGATAGGGTTTTGCCAGATCATCATTGTCGAAGATCCATACGTGGGGCAGTTCGCGGATGGCTGCTTTGAGATTCTTCAGGGTGCGGGGATAGCGGGAGACCAGTTTTTTGGACGGAACGTCGTGGCCGCCCTGGGAAACGCGCATGGCAACACGTTCCTCGGAGATATCCGCTCCTGAGATTCCGATGAAGCAGAGCAATACGGTGTAACCGGCCTGAGCCGCCGCTTTGAGAAAGCCGAGTTTGTCGCCCACCGGATCGGAAAAGACGGTTTCGAAAACGAAGCTTTCACGTTGCAGCACCAGCTCGTCGCGGACCGCGGCGGCTGCTTTGGCCGCGTCGTATGGATCCATATTGAGTTGCCGGGCGATGACATCGGCATTGACGAGGCGGAGTCCGGCGGCCTGCAGGTGGGAGTAGTAGAAAGTCGTTTTGCCGGCACCATTCGGGCCCGCGAGCGCTACGACGATCGGGCGCTGATCGAGGAGCGGGGCCAGCGCGGCGAGATTCATTTCGAGGATTTGGGCTGGAGCCGAATGGGCTTGAACTCGCGGTTCACGAATCGTCCCACCGTACGTTTACCGTTTTGGTCGATGCGTTCCAGCAGTCCGCGCTGGCCCGGCCAGGGGCGGTAATGCGGAAAGGGCAGCGTCTGAAGGTAGCCTTCGACGCGGTTTCGTCCCTCGGGAGAGTCGACGGTGGCGAGCAGTTGGGACAGCGGGCGCGCGGCGCCGGCACGACACAAGACCATGACCTTTTGGCCTTCGAGCAGGGGTTCGAGGGAGCGGCCGAGGCGCGCCCAGAACTCAACCTGGCCGGCAATGGAGCGCTCTACCACTTCACCGGCGAGGCGGGCATCGAGGACCAGACCGTCGGACAGCTTGACTGGCTGACTCATAGAAACAGGGTAGCATAATGCTACTCTGCGGCGAACCGCCCAGGATTGATCTCAGGCGACGAAGGACTTCGAGCTACTGGGGTCCCGTCTGTTCTTCTACCGCTCCGGGGTAGAGGTTCTTGATCGGGGCCATTTGTTGTTGGCGGAGTTCGGGGTGCGGTAATGGTTTGCGCGGGAGCATCTGGTCGCGCATGGCTGCGTTGTAGACGAAGATCGCTTCGACCGTCGCTGCTTGTTTCAGATCGCCGGGCTGGAGGCGCTCGTACACATCCTGATTGGAGTGGTGGGTGCGGCTCTCGTAGTCGAGCGAGTCCTGGATGAACTGGAAGCCGGGGATGCCGACCGCGTCGAAAGAGAGGTGGTCGGTGCCGCCGGTATTGCGCAGGGTGAGGGTGGTGACGCCGAGGTCTTTGAGGGGCTCGATCCACTGGGCGAAGATGGGCGCGACCAGGGTGTTCTCCTGGAGGTAGACGCCGCGAATTTTGCCCGATCCGTTATCGAGGTTGAAGTAGCCGGAGATGAGGCGCTGTTCGGGCTTGAGGTCGAGTGGGCCCGAGGCGCGGCGCATGAATTCAGGCAGAGCGGCCTGGTCGGGGGCGGTAGAGACGGGCGCGGAGCCGAAGTGTTCCTTCGCATAGCCGCGAGAACCGAAGAGGCCTTCTTCTTCACCGGACCAGAGTGCGATGCGGATGGTGCGGCGGGGCTGGACGTGGAGCGCGGTGAGGATGCGCATGACTTCCATGGCGACGATGGAGCCTGCTCCATTGTCGGTGGCGCCGGTGCCGGCGATCCAGCTGTCGAGGTGGCCGCCGACCATGACGACCTGATCTTTGAGGTCAGGATCGGTGCCGGGAATTTCAGCAACGGTGTCGTAGCCGTGTTCGTGGTCGCCGGTGAATTTGGCTTCGACGTCCATTTCGATGGATACGGGCACGTGCGCCTGGAGGAGGCGGTAGACGCGGCCGTAGCTTTCGATGGCCATGACGACGGTGGGGACCTTCATCTCGTGGCCGCGGATGTAGGGAGTGCGGCCCATGGCGGCGCCGTTGTCGTCGAAGATGGTGCCGCCGGAGCCGCCGCCGTGTTCGGCGTCACGGGAAGGACGGATGACGCCGGCAACTTTTTCGTCGGCGAGGAACTGGATGAGCTTGTCGGTGATGCGCATGCGCTGGACGTAGGTGCGGAGGCGGTCGCGCATGGCGGGCGAGAGGCCGTCGTTGTCATTGACGGGATAGCTGGCGAGCTCTTCGAGTTCTTTGTCGGTGTAGCGATCGAAGAGGGCGGCGTCGACGGGCGGGACGGGGCGCATTTCGCCGAGGAGAACGATTTTGCCGGCGAGCTTGCCTTTGTATTTGTCGAAGTCTTCGTCGGACTGGATGTTGACCCAGGCGGCTTCGCCGGTGACGGGACCGCTGGTAGCAGGAGACCAGGGCGTGGCCTGGGCGATGAAGACGGCGGTATCGGGGGCGGTCATGCGGACCCAGGTATTGAGCTGCTGCCAGCCCATGCCGAATTCACCCCAGTCGTCGAGGTGGGCGTTGACGCAACCCATAGCAGTGAGCTGATCGCGGGTCCACGCATTGGCTTTGGCCATGTTGGGGGAGCCGGTGAGGCGGGGGCCGATGTCGTCGGCGAGGGCGGAGCCGTAGTCCATGACGTGGGAGTGCTGGAGGCCTTCTTCGCGGATGCGCGCG
>DATAZC010000156.1:0-3426 GCA_036272255.1 Acidobacteriaceae bacterium
ACTTTCTGTCGTCCCTGACGGGACTGGTTTCTGGGCTGAGACCTAGTTCCCTGGACTGCGTCCTGGGCTACTTTCTGTCGTCCCTGACGGGGCTGGAATTGAGGGGTCAGACGACTAAATTCCTGACGACTAAATTCACCAGGCTTATCTTGCTGCAATAGATAGGACTTGACCTCGAAAGATCGCGCAAAATTTCCTGTTGCTTCCCAAAAGGAGTTCGTGCGATGCTCTATTCCTGTTGGATACCTAAAGGTTGAGTTGCCCATGAAGGAAAAACCGGACGTCTTGCAAGGCACGCTCTATCCCTTGCTGCTCAAGCTGGAGCAAGAAGGCTCGATTGCCTCCGAACCGCGGCTATCATCACGCGCTTTTTCAAAGTCAAAGCAGAGGACCTGCCATGAGATTCCTACGCCGCTTTTTCGTTCGCCTCTCGAACTTCACCACCGGAAGGCGCGCCGATCAGCGCGTCCGTGAAGAGATGGCCGAGCATCTTGCCTTGCAGACGGAGGAGAACCTGCGTGCCGGCATGTCGCCCATTGAGGCGCGGCGGCAGGCCGCACTGAAGCTGGGTCCGGCCGAGGCCATTCGCGAGCAGCACCACGCCGAGCAGGGTCTTCCGCTTGCTGAGAATTTTCTGGTCGATATCCGCTATGCGTTTCGCATGCTCCATAGGTCTCCCAGCTTTGCTCTCATCGTCATCGCCACCATGGCGCTGGGCGTTGGAGCCACGACCGCCATCTACAGCGTCATCGACGCCACGCTGCTGCATCCTTTGCCCTACCCCAGCCCCAGCGAACTGGTGCGCATTGAGGACGATCTTCCGGGCGTGGGCGCACAGGATGTTAGCGTTTCGGTTCCTGAGTGGAAGGACCTGGAGAACTCGGGCATTTTTCAATACGTGGCCATCGACTTTTTCGGCTCCTCGAATCTTACGGGGAGCGCACAGCCCACGCGTATCGCGTCGAAGGTTGTGACGCCGAATTACTTTGCGATGCTGGGTGTGGGCGCGCAGTTGGGCCGCACCTTCGATCCGGGCGACAAGACGCCGGGCTTCAACCTGGAGGTGGTGATCAGCGACGGGCTCTGGAAGAGGGCGTTTGGAGCGGACCCGCACATTCTGGGGAAAACGCTGCGCATGGATAACGATGTGTATCACGTGGTGGGCGTGATGCCGCCTGGTTTTCGCGACCAGGGTAAGACCAGCGAGCAGCGGAATACGGAGGCGTGGGCGGCAGCCGGCTTTGCCGCTGTGCCGTTTGACCCTCCGCTGCGCAACTCGCGATTAGGGACGGCCTTCGCGCGTTTGAAACCGGGTCTGCCGGTGGCGCCGGCACAGGCACGTATCGACGCGCTGGTTGCCTCGTTGAAGAAGCAATATCCGGCGGATTATCCTGCGCAAGCCGCATGGACCATCCGCCTGATTCCCCTGGCCGAGAGTCTTGTCGGCAACGTTCGGCAATCCCTCATTCTGCTGTTCGGCGCGGTCGGCCTGGTCCTGCTGATCAGCTGCGTCAACGTCGCCAATCTGCTGCTGGCTCGCGCCAGCGCGCGCGGGCGCGAGATTGCGGTTCGCCAGGCATTGGGAGCCGCAAGAATGCGGCTCGTCCGCCAGCTCCTCACCGAGAGCTTATTGCTTTTCGTGCTTGGCGGCATCACCGGTTTCGCGGTTCTGTTCTGCGCCCGGAAATTCCTGCTGCAATTAGTTCCGGAAAGCCTGCCGCACCTCAATGAAATATCGATCAGCTGGGGCGTGCTGGCGTTTGCCATCGCCGTCTCCGTCGTCGCCGGAACCATCTTCGGGCTTGCTCCTGCCTGGCTCATGAGCCGCCTCGACTTGACCACGACGCTCCGGCAGGAAGGTCGTGGCTCCAAGGGTTCCCGGAAGCGATCGCGCTTGCGCCATGCCCTGGTGATTGGTGAATTAGCCCTCTCCCTGGTGCTGATGATCGCCGCCGGCCTTCTGCTGCGCAGCTTCTGGGACTTGTTCAAGGTTCAGCCCGGCTTCAATCCCAGCCGCGTCATGGCAATCGAGACCTGGCTGCCGTTTCCCATCGATCCCAATAACGACATTTACCGCACCGCCACGCAGGAAGCCGTGATGCTGCGCGAAGTTCTCCGCCGCAACCGCACGCTTCGAGGTGTGGAAGAAACGGCCGTCGGCGATCGGGAGGCTCTTCCCCTCGGCCACGGCAAGGACGATCTCAACATGATCCCCCTGATCCGCGAAGGCCAGGACGTCGAGCGCAGCCAGCCTCCTCTGATCAAAACATCGTTCGTCTCACCTGAATACTTTCGCCTGCTCGGCATGACGCTCCTGCGCGGACGCCTCTTCGTCGACCAGGACCTTGAAGACACGCCTTCGATCGCAGTCATCAATGAGGCCGCCGCGCGCGCCTACTGGCCCAGCAAAGATGGGAAGGGCGAGGATCCGGTCGGCAAGCGCATCCGGTTGAAGGCCGAGAAGCCGGACTGGACCACCATCGTCGGCGTAATCGCCGATGCGCGCACGGAATCGCTCGCGGACGCCGGCATTCCGCAGGTCTACCTCGACATCTACCAGCACTGGGCAAAAGATCTGGCTTTCTTTCTGCGCGGACAGGTCGATCCCGCCACCATCGCCGCCCAGGTGCGCACACAAATCCAGGCCGTCGATCCGAACCTTCCCGTGTTCCGCGCGGAAACCTTGAACGATATTCTCTCTTCTTCGCTTGCTGTGCGGCGGTTCTCCATGGAGATGGTGGCGCTGTTTGCCGCAACTGCCTTGCTGCTCGCCGGCCTGGGAATCTATGGCACCATCTCCTTCCTGGTCCATGAGCAATCGCGCGAGATCGCCATTCGCCTCGCGCTGGGCGCGCAAAGGAGCAATATCCTCAGGATGGTTTTGCGCCGGGGCCTCACTCTGGCCGCCGCAGGCGCTGGCGTAGGCCTGGTTGGCGCGTTTATTGCTTCTCATCTCATGGCCAGCCTGCTTTACGGAGTCTCGCCCTACGATCTCTCCACCTTCACCGGCGTAACCGCCCTGCTCACCGCCGTCGCCATCACCGCCAGTTACGTCCCTGCGCTGCGCGCCATGCGCCTCGATCCGATTACTACACTCCACTCCGAATGACCTTTGGCACTGCTCAAGACTTGTCTTCACAAGCTGTTTCCATCCCAATGAGTCGAGAACAATGAATGAGCGGGAATTTTCGGTTGTCGAGATAATCGCGATCGCAGGTGAGAAGAATATAACCATAGCGGAGCGCGAAGGCGGCATGGTTCTCGTCTGGATGACGTCTCAGGTCGGCTTCCTGGACAGTCACGACCTGCGCTCCACGGACTAAAGTCCGGCGGGAGGGCGTGACATTCCAGTCGCCATGCCGACTTTCATGACTGAATCCGATGGATGACCCGTGAGCGAGAATCTTTAGATTCTCGCTCACTTCA
>DATAZC010000157.1:0-14062 GCA_036272255.1 Acidobacteriaceae bacterium
CTGAGAAACGCCGTTCTCGTCAGTGATCGCGTTACGTTCTTATCGTCCGCGGTCGGGAAGTTCAGGGCTGAGAGACGGGATTATCCTTCACCCTGTATTCCGCAGCCCCGCTGCAATCCCGCTGATCGTCCCAGCGATGGCGCGGTTGACCTCGTCGGTATCTTCACCGGCTCGCTTGCGGCGGAGCAGGTCCACCTGGATCAGGCTCATCGGGTCCACATAAGGATTGCGCAGCACGATGGAGCGGGCGAGGACCGGGTTCGATTCGAGCAGGTCGCTCTGATCGGTGACCGCGAGGATGGCGTCGCGCGTGCGCTCGAATTCTTCTTTGAGCGTGGTGAAGACGCGGTCGCGCAGCGCGGCGTCGGGGACGAGCGATGCGTAGAGCGAGGCGATGCCGAGGTCGGCCTTGGCGAGGGCCATTTCCACGTTGCGCACGATATCTATAAATAAGGGGAACTCGCCCATCATCTCCTGGAGGAGCTGGGCGCCCCCGGGTTTCTTCGCGAACTCCGCGAAGGCCGTGCCGACACCGAACCAGGCGGGAACCAGCAGCCGGCTCTGCGTCCAGCCAAAGACCCAGGGGATGGCGCGCAGGTTGGCGAAGCTGATCTGGCCGGGGCGGCGCGCGGGACGCGAACCGATGCGCGCGTGCTCGAGCTCGGCGACCGGCGTGGCCACTTCGAAGTAGTGGAGGACGTCGGGGTCGTCGAGGATGCGCTCGCGATAAATGCGGAAGGAAATTTCCGAAAGCTCGGCGAGCGCGCTCTCCCACTCCGGACGGAGCACGCCGGAGTAGTGGGCGTTGGGAATGATGGCGTTGGGGCGGGCGAGCGCGTCGAGCGAAGCAGCGATCATCAGCTCGAGATTGCGCTCGGCGAGCACCACGTCGGAGTACTTCCAGTTGAGGACTTCCCCCTGCTCGGTGATGCGAATCTGCCCGTCAAACGCGCCGACCGGCTGCGCGTAGATGGCGCGATGCGTGGGTCCGCCGCCGCGGCCGACGGTGCCGCCGCGGCCGTGGAAGAGGCGGAGACGGATGCCAAACTCGCGAGCGACCTCGTGCAGAGCGCGGTGCGCGCAGAAAATTTCCCACGTGCTGGTGAGCATGCCGCCGTCTTTGTTGGAGTCGGAGTAGCCCAGCATGATTTCCTGGGTATTGTTCCAGGAGGCGAGCAGCTTGGCGTAGCCGGGCGTGCTCCACAGCTCACGGCAGATGGATGGGGCGTTGCGCAGGTCTTCAATAGATTCGAAGAGCGGCACCGGCATCACGCCTGGATCTCCGGTTTGTTCTCCGCCGCGGCCGGCCACTTCGACACCACCCAGGCGCGCGAGCCATAGCACCGCGGTCACGTCTTCCACCGAGGAAGCGCCGCTGATGATGTAGTGGCGGATGGCCTCGGGGCTGCAGCCTCGCTTGATTTCTGCGATGACGCGGAAGGTTTCGATGACGTCGCGCGTTTCCGGGCTCAGCGCGGTGGGGGTCGCCGCGTTTTTGTCGGCGCTGGCCGACTCTGGACGCCACGCCGAGGATTCTTCCAGCGCCTTGCGATGAATGCGCGCGTGCTGGCGGATATCAAGGGTGTGAAGATGCAGACCGAAGGTGCGGACCATCAGCAACAGCGGATCGATCAGCGTCTCGGCAAGGCGAATGCCCTGGTTCGCGGCGAGCGAGCGGCGCACCACGCTGAGGTCTTCAAGGAAATCGCGGGCAGAGCAATAAGCGGAGAGTCCGGCGAGCGCGGATTCGAGCTGCTCCGGGTCGGCATCGGATTTTCCCGCGGTGCGCTGGATGCGAGCCCGCACACAGACCAGGTAGCGGCGGTAGGTTTCAAACTCAAAGCGCGTGCCGAAGGCTCCGGCGTTGGTATGCAGTTCGGCCTCGAAGCCGGCCAGGCGCTGCTGCAGCTCCTCGCTGACGGGCAGCTGCTGCGCTGAGGTGGTGAGCAGGTCGATGGCCTGCTGCAGGCGCTCATCGTAATACTCCAGCAGCCGAGTGCGCGCGGAGAGGATGGCCTGGCGCGTGACGTCGGGCGTGACGAAGGGATTACCGTCGCGATCGCCGCCGATCCAGGAGCCGAAAGCAAGGAGCAACGGCAGGTCAGCGAGCTCGACGTCGAGTCCGTATTCGCTCTTGAGCGCGGCGGCCACTTCTTCGTAGAGGCCGGGCAGCGTTTCGAAGATCGAGACGTCGTAGTAGTCGAGCCCCATGCGGATTTCGTCAGTGACGGCGGGCTTGCGGCTGCGGACTTCGTCGGTTTGCCACAGCGCGGTAATCTCCGCGGTGAGCGCGTCTTCAAGCGCAGTGAGTTCTTCGTCAGGCACGGGGATGCGGTCGAGCTTCTCGATGAACTCGCTCATGCGGCGGCGCTTCATGAGCACGGAGCGGCGGGCGATTTCCGTGGGATGCGCGGTGAAGACGGGCACGACGAGGATGCGGCGGAGCCAGCCGAGGGCCTTCTCCGCGGAGATGCCGGCCTCCCGCATGGCGCGCAGGGTGCCGCGCAGTTCGCCGCGCTGGGTCTCCCGCTTTTGGTCGCCGGTGATTTGCAGCGAGGTGCGGCGGCGCTTGCGGTGATTCGTCTCCGCAAGATTGATGAGCTCGAAGTAGAAGGCGAAGGCGCGGCTGAGCTGGTCGGCCTGCTCGACGGGCATCGCGCTGATGGCGAGCACAGCAAGCTGCATCAAATTTTTGGCGTCGCGGGTTTCGCCTTTGGCCTGCAGCTCGCGGCGGCGGATGGCGGACTGGCGCAGCTCTTCGACTTTTTCGTAGAGCTTTTCGCCTGCCTGTTCGCGCAGGACACGGCCCAGCAGCTGGCCGAGCGAGCGCACGTCGCGGCGTAGCGGCGCATCCTTCAGCTCGCCGCTGCGCGCCTCGAGTTCGGCCAGGCGATCGCTCCAGCTTTCCGGTTTCCACAGAGGCGGCATCTGTTCTGATTCAATCACAGCGAGTGATAGGATGCGGGCACGCCAACTTTCCCATGAAAAATCATCTGACCTTTGCCGCCGCTCTTTCCTGCCTCATGCTGCTTGCTGTGAGTGCGCTTCCACAAGCTGCGCAGCCCTTCGACGTGGTCATCCTGCATGGGCACATCATCGATGGCACAGGCTCGCCCTGGTACTCGGGCGACGTGGGGATTCGGAGCGGCCGGATCGCAGCGATTGGGAATCTTGCAAGCGCGGCGCGCAAGCAGACCATCGATGCGAAGGGGATGGTGGTGGCGCCGGGATTCATCGACATGCTGGGGCAGTCGGAGATGACGATGCTGGTCGATCCGCGATTGCCCTCGAAGATTTACCAGGGCATCACAACGGAGATTACGGGCGAGGGTGGTTCGGCAGCGCCAGTGAATGCGGCGATGATCGCAGCGGATCGCGCGAGCTACGAGCATCTGAAAATCACGCCGGACTGGACGGATTTTCGCGGATTCTTTGCGCGGCTGGAGCGCCAGAAGATGGGGATCAACCTGGCGAGCTACGTGGGCGCGACCAGCGTGCGGCGCATGGTGCTGGGCGATGCGGACGTACAGCCTTCAGAGGGGCAACTCAAACAGATGAAGGAGCTGGTGCGGCAGGCGATGGAGCAGGGCGCGGTGGGATTGTCGACGGCGCTGCAATATGCGCCTGCGCCGTACGCGAAGACCGAGGAGCTGATCGCGCTGGCCAGCGTTGCCGCGCAGTATGGCGGCATCTATGCCACGCATATGCGCAGCGAGGGCGACACGGAGCCGGCCGCGATCGAAGAGGCCATTCGCATTGGGCGCGAGGCGCATATTCCCGTGGAGATTTGGCATCTGAAGGCCGCCGGCAAATCGAACTGGGGCAAGATGCCGCAGATCGTCGCGCAAATTGATGCAGCGCGTGCGTCGGGCGTGGATATCAGCGCGAACACCTATGCGTACACGGCGTGGTTCAACAGCTTTTCGGCGTTCATTCCGCCGTGGGCGCACGATGGCGGCGATGCTGCGCTGATCGCGCGGCTCAAAGATCCGGCAACGCGGGCGCGCATCCGCAAAGACATGCTCGATCCACACGGCGACTGGGACAACGAGTGGCAGGAGATTCCTGGGCCGGAGGCTATTCAAATTGCTGTGGTGCAGAATCCGGATCTGGTGCCGCTGCAGGGGAAGCGGCTGTCGGAGGTCGCGGCGCTGTGGCATGAGGACGCTATCGACGCGCTGTGCGATCTGCTGATCAAAGACAAAGCGTTCACCAACGTCGCCGTGTTTGGAATGGACGAGCCGGATGTGAAGCTGGCGCTCCAGCAACCGTGGGTGTCCATCGATAACGATTCGCAGGGGACCTCGCCGGAAGGCTTGTTGGGAGCGGAACATCCGCACCCGCGCGCGTATGGGACGTTTCCGCGCATCCTGCGCAAGTATGTGCGCGAGGAGCATGTGCTGACGCTGCCGGATGCGATTCGGAAATTTTCGTCTCTGCCCGCACAGCGGATGCGGCTGACCGATCGCGGCGTGCTGAAGCAGGGGATGTGGGGCGATGTGGTGATCTTCGATCCGGCGACCATTAAGGACCTGGCAACGTTTGAGCAGCCAAACCAGCTTTCGCAGGGGATGGAGTTTGTGCTGGTGAACGGGGTGCCGGTCATTGCCGAGGGAAAAATGACGGGCGCGCTGCCAGGCAAGGTGCTGCGTGGCGCTGGCTACGCGCACTAGCGGCTGGGTTGGGTTATCCTCGTTGCGTTATGCACAAACACGGTTGGTCGCTCCTTGTTATGGCTGGCGCGGTGGTGGCCGCCGGTTCCCTTCCCGCACAAAGCCAGTCCAGTTCCGATCAGCCGAAACCGAAGCCCGACGAGACCGAGGTCTGGTCGCCGGTGCCGGCCGTCGTCACGCCCGGCGCAACCAACGCGGCTCCGCCCTCGGACGCGATCGTACTTTTCGATGGCAAGAATGAGGACGAGTGGGTCTCGGCGCAGGATCACACGCCGGCAAAGTGGGTCGTGGGCGATGGCGTGCTGCTGGTGGCCAAGGGCACCGGGAACATCGAGACGAAGCGGAGCTTTAAGGATTATCAGCTGCACATCGAGTGGAAGATTCCGGAGAACATCACCGGCAGCGGGCAGGCGCGCGGCAACAGCGGCGTGTTTCTCGCCTCGCTGGGGCCGGGCGATGCGGGCTACGAGCTACAGGTGCTCGACGCGTACAACAACGCGACGTACGTCAACGGCATGGCGGGGAGCCTGTATAAGCAGGCCATTCCGCTGGCGAATGCGGCACGCAAGCCCGGCGAGTGGCAGACCTATGACGTGGTGTGGACGGCCCCCACGTTCAATGCCGATGGCTCGGTGAAGACTCCGGCGTACGCGACGGTGTTTTGGAATGGCGTGCTGGTGGAGGATCACTTTCAGCTCGCGGGGCAGACGCTGTATATCGGGAGGCCGTTTTACAAGGCGTACGACCGCGCGCCGATTAAGTTGCAGGCGCATGGAGACAAGAGCGAGCCGATCAGCTTTCGGAATATTTGGGTAAGAGAAATTCCGTAGGGCCAGGTTACGGGTTACAGGTTCGAGCCTTGAGGACTTGGCGCTCGCGCAAACGCATCGTCACCTGCAACCTGTCACCTGACACCTGACACCTGACACCCTGAAACCTGCAACACCTTCACCCCAGCTTCATGGCTTCCGGATCCCACTTCACAATCGCATCGCGTTCGTAACTCAGGCTCGAGAGCAGCGCTGCTCCCGCGGCGCGGTATCCGAAGACGGCGTCTTCGACGACGGGCTGGCGGCTGCGCACCGAGGCGAAGAAGTTTTTGAAGTGGTCGTAGCTGTCGCTGTAGTCGCGTGGGGCGACGTACTTATCGTTGCCAACGCGCGCGGGCTCCGTGGGCTCGACCAGCGGATATTTCTGCCGGTAGGCCGTGGTGATCTGCTTCTGCATCGCGTCGGTGAAGCTGCCGATCATCAGGCCAGGCTCTTTTTCGCGGGGCACACGGCTGACGGTCAGGGTGTTGCCGGCAATCTCCATCTGCCCCTCGGAGCCGGCGAAGAGGAAGCCTTCACCCTCCGCGCCGCCATCGACAAAGTTGACCCGCAGGCTCAGGTTGAAACCCTCGGGGTAGTCGAACAGGCCCAGCAGAACGTCGGGCACATCGCGGCCGTCTTTCCAGAACCGCAACCCGCCAGTGGCCATGGCGCGCGTCGGTCCGTGAGAGCCGGTGATGAAGTGCGTGCCGCTGAAGAGGTGGACGAACAGATCGCCCGCGACGCCGCTGCCGTAGGCCTTCCATTTGCGCCACTGGAAGAAGTGTTCGCCGTTGAAGGGAATTTTCGGCGCGGTGCCGAGGAAGCGCGGCCAGTCGCAGGTTTCGGTCGAGGCGTCCGGCGGGACCGTGTAGTTCCAGGCGCCGATGGAGGAATTGCGATCCCAGAAGGCCTGGACCATGTTGAGCTGGCCGATGGCGCCCGCGGCCAGCAGCTCTTTTGCCTTGGCGTAGACGATGGAGCTGACGCGCTGGCTGCCGATTTGCAGGATGCGCTTCGTCGCGCGGGAAGCCTCGATCATCTCCGGCCCATCGGAGTAGAGGTGGATCATCGGCTTTTCGCAGTACACGTCTTTGCCGGCCTTCATGGCGTCGATGGAAGCCTGCTTGTGCCAGTGGTCGGGCGTCCCAATAATGACCGCGTCAATGTCTTTGCGGTCGAGAATCTCGCGGTAGTCGCGCGTGGTCAGGATGTCCGCCCCCCATAGCTCCTTGCTGTGCGCGAGGCGGTTGTCGTAGCAGTCGGCGGCGGCCACCACTTTCACGCCGGGCACGCTGGCGGCGACCTTGGTGTCGTACTGGCCCTGGCCGCCGGCGCCGATGAGCGCGATCTGGATATGGTCGTTGGCGGAGACGGGTTTTTCGGGCTCGCCCTGCTGCTGGAGAAGCGTGCCAGGAACATCCGGCTCAGCCATGGCGCGGAGCCGGGTTGCCATCAGTGCCTGTGTCGATGCGGTTCCTGCGACCTTGAGAAAATTTCTGCGATTCACGCGCGCTCCCGGATCCCTGAAGGGTCTGCCCCTGCCAACATAATCGTTTTCGCGGCAAATTGCTGGACGAACCGCGAGATGGGTGCGCCGTTAGAATCTCTCCATGTCCCGCGCTCGTTTTGTTCTGCCTCTTGCTGTTGCCGCGCTTTCGTTGTGTGCTCACGCGCAGATCCGCGCGAACATTGCCCGCATCGCTCTGGAAGCGCGGGGCCGCGTGGGCGTGGCGTGTTCGCTGCCCGGCACGCCGCTCGACTGCAATGTGCATGCGGCAGACGCCTTCCCGATGCAGTCCGTCTACAAGCTGCCGATTGCCATGGCCATGCTCGACGCCGTGGAGCGGGGCCGGTTCCGTCTCGATCAGACAATCCGGTTTCTGCCGTCGGATCGGATCTCCCCCGATCAGTACAGCCAGTTGCAGCAGGAACATCCGTAGGCCAACGTCGACGTGCCGCTGGAGCAGGTTGTGCGCCTTGCAGTTTCCAACAGCGACGGCGTTGCGTCGGACATCATGGTGCGGTTGCTGGGTGGTCCTGCGACACCCGACGCGTATGTGCGCAGGCTTGGCATTCACGGCATCCATATTGTCGACACAGAGCAGGCGCTGGGCCGCGACGTAAAGCTCGAAGACCGTAACTCCGCGGAACCGCGCGCGCTGGTCGGCCTGCTGCGGCTGCTGGCCGATCGCTCGCCGCTTTCCCCGGAGCACACGCAGGTGTTGCTGGGCTGGATGAAGGCGTCGCATACCGGCGATCACCGGCTCAAGGCGCTGCTGCCGCCGGGGACGGTGGTCGCCGATAAAACGGGGACCTCGGGCTCCGGCCGCAACTTCACCAACGCGACGAACGACATCGGCCTCGTCACGATGCCGGATGGGCGCAGGCTGGCGATCGCCGTGATGGTGGCCGATGCGGCTGCGCCGCCGCCGGTGCGCGAGCGGGTGATCGCGGAGATTGCGAAGGCAGTCTACGACGCCGCGCAGGCTGGCAGCCGGTAATCCGGAACAAGGGTCGTCACCGGCCTCTCCCAAAGTCGCAGCTCAACGTGACGCTCGCTGATCGCCGCACATTCCCGATCGGGCAGCGGAACGGAGCCACGCTGACGGCCGGAGTAAAGTCCGGGACCGAATGCCCGATGAAAGGAATGGAGACAAAGCTCAAATTCGTAACGTACGACGTCGGAGGTGTTGTGACCGCTGGGGCCCGATGACAGAGGGATTTCTCGATGGATGCAGGCGAGACTCAACGGCAGGTTCCCGGCGCGATCGACCAGGCCGTCCACAGGGAGCTCATTTACCTGCTCTTCGGCTCTCCCGCGGTGCCGCTGATCAACGGCGTCGGAGTCGTGGTGACGGCCGGCGTGCTCTGGCGGATCTTCCCCCTGCGAATCTCGCTCTGCTGGCTGATCGTCTCCCTGACGATCGTTCTCCTGCGACTCACTCTGTGGTTCCGATTCAGCAAGCGCGCTTCCGCGATCGGCAGCGTCGACCCGTGGGCCCGGCGCTTCACCCTGACCACAGCCATGATCGGCTGTATGTGGGGCATGACAGCTTCGGCAACCTGGGTCGCTCACGCCTCTATTTACCCTTTCTTTGTGGCCTATGTCGTCGCCGGCCTCAGTGCCGGCGCCGCCATTCGCCTGTCGCCGCATCCCCCCGCTTTCTACGCCTTTATCGGCACAGCCGCCCCGCCCATGGTGATTGCGCTGCTCCTGCATGGGCGCCTCATTTCGACGACCATGGGCGCCCTCCTGCTGACATTCATCGTCGTCATGGTGGTCGAAGGGCGTGAAAACCATCAGCGGCTCGCCGATTCAATTCGCCTGAAGATCGAACAGAAACTCCTGAACGCTGACCTCCAGAAGGTCACGCTCAACCTCACCGAGCAGATAACGGAACGGGAAAAAATCGCGCTGGCGCTGGAGGAAAGCAGCGAGCGCTTCCAGGCAATTGCCAGCAACGCGCTTGACGCCATCATCATTTCCGATTCGGCCGGCTCGGTGGTCTATTGGAACCCGGCGGCCGAGCGCACGTTTGGCTTTACCGCGGCAGAGACTACCGGGCAGCCGGTTCACAATCTGCTGGCTCCAATCCGGGACCGGGAAAATGCCAACCGGCGATACGCGGAGTTTGCCGCCACCGGGGAGGGCGCTGTCCTGGGCAGCACGGTTCGACTCAGAGCCATGCGCAAAGATGGCTGCGAGTTTCCCGCGGATCTTTCCGTTTCTTCCATGAACCTGGGCGGCGTCCGCTACGCGCTGGGCATCGTGCGCGATGTCAGCGAGCAGGAAAGGGCGATGAAGGCGCTGGAAGAACGCCAGTTGCAACTGGAGGAGGCGCAGCGGCTCGCACATATCGGGAACTGGACGTTCGATCCCGAGACCGGCGAGACCACCTGGTCGGATGAACTGTTCAGAATTTTCGGACGCGATCGGGCTTTGCCCCCACCGACCCCGGCGGAGTTTAAAGGGTTTCTTGCCCCGGAAAGCTTTGCCAGAACGACCCAGGCCGTCCAGGCCTGTCTGACGGGTGGTCTTGCTTTCGAGATCGATCTGGAGCTTCCAAACGCGGATGCAGCGCCGCGCTGGGCATCGATGCGCGGTGAAGCGAGAAAGGATCCGAACGGCATGCATCTCCGCGGAACCTGTCAGGACATCACGGCGCGCAAGGGCGCAGAGGCGCTGGCGCGGGAGCAGGAGTCGATTTTTCGGAGCCTGGTCGAACAGAACATGACGGGGATTTTCATCATTTCTGAGGACGCGACCATCGTTTACGTCAATCCAGCGGGCCTGGGGATGCTGGGGGTCCTGGATGAGAGTGTGATCCTCGGGCGGCCTGTACTGGAGTGGATCAACGATCCGGACAGGGCACGCTCCGGGGCCGTCATTGGCGGGATCCTCGAAGGGCGTGAACGGGCCGCCAAACTTGCCCTGACGGTCCTCCGCGTGGACGGGACACCGATCGATGTCATCGCCGAAGGAGCCATTGCGACCTTTAAAGGAAGGCGCGCGATTATCACGGTGCTCGTCGACATCACGGAGCGGCTGCGCGCCGAAGATGAGATTGTCAAACTCAACTTCCAGATGGCGGAGATGCTGGCGGTTCTGCGGCGACGCGAATCCGACCTGACCAGCATCGCGAAACTCAGTGACATGTTGCAGTCCTGCCGCACCGTCACGGAAGCGTATCCCGTGATTGCAGAAATCGCAGCCACCTTGTTTCCGGATGCCAGCGGCTCGCTGGCCATGGTGAATGCCGACACCCAGGATCTGATTCGCGTATCCGCCTGGGGTTCCGAGCCGGCGGCGCCGCTTCCGGGATTTCAGGAAAGAGACTGCCAGGCACTGCGCGCGGACCGGGAATACGAAAGCACCGGCACCGAGTCGACGGTACTGTGTCAGCACCTCGGTGTTGCCTGGAACAGGCCTCATCTGTGCATCCCGCTTAAGGTCCAGGGCAGAACCAGCGGTCTGGCGAGCCTGGCACTGGCCGAAGGCGCGACTTTTGACGAAGCGACGCGCCAGGTGTTCCATTCGTTCGCGGATGTGGTCAAGCTTTCGCTGGCCAACCTGCAGTTTCGCGAATCGCTGATCGAACAGGCGTTTCGCGATCCGCTCACCGGGCTCTTCAACCGTCGCTACCTGATGGAAACCCTGCCCCGGGAGATCCGCCGTGCGCAGCGGCGCGGCGCCCCGCTCACCATCGCCATGCTCGACATCGATCACTTCAAGCGATTCAACGACGTCTACGGCCACGACGCCGGCGATCTGGTGCTGGCCGAGCTTGCCGCCCAGTTCTGCGGTGCGCTGCGGGCCGATGACGTTGCCTGCCGTTACGGTGGCGAAGAGTTCCTCTTCCTCCTGCCTGATTGCAGTCTCGTCACCGCATACCAGCGCATGACCGACATCTCCGGGAAGATACGAGGGAGGAACAATATTTTCTGCGGCGAGTCCCTGCCCGGCACGACCCTGTCCATCGGACTGGCAGCTTTGACCGACAGCTTGTCGACCAGCGAAGGTCTCATTACCGCTGCCGACAAAGCAATGTATGCCGCCAAACGCATGGGGCGCGACCGCATTGAGTGCTTCGAAACGTCGCCGCCCGCGTGCCTTGCCAAGCCGAGCCGAATGGCGGGAAAGGCCTGATCCCTCAGGAACGCGCGCAAGTTGCTGCCCGCGCCGGCGGCGGCGCATTCCAATTGAATTCGCTTCCCCTTCCCCGTAAACTTGCTATACGGGCGATTTATGCTCAGGCTCACCAAAAAAGCCGATTACGGCCTCATGGCGCTCAAGTTTCTGGCGGAACATCCCGACCAGACCTCGCTGAGCGCCAAGGACATTGCCGAGGCGTACCACATCCCTCCGCAGCTGCTGGCGAAGATCCTGCAGCGGCTGGCGAAGGTGGGTATTTTGCGCTCCCACGCCGGGATGAATGGCGGCTACTCGCTGCTGAAGCAGCCCCGCGAGATTTCCGCCTTCGAAGTGATCCACGCCATCGACGGCCCGTTGTTCATCACCTCGTGCGGGCCAAGCCACAGCGGCTGCGACCTGACCGACAGCTGCACCATCAAAGAGCCGCTGGCGCGGGTGAACGACACCATTTCGGGCGTGCTGCGCAGCATCAGCATTGCCGATCTGGCCGACGCCAAAACCGAAGTTACAGTGCAGCGGACGCCCGGCCAGGAACTGGTCACGATCCAGCTGTAAGCTCAGAGAAGCTCGAAGCATGGAGCCAGGAGCCGATTGAAACTCCCCATCTACATGGATAATCACGCCACCACGCGGGTCGACCCGCGCGTGCTGGAGGCGATGATGCCGTTCCTGACCGAGGCCTACGGCAACGCGGCCAGCCGCAGCCATGGGTTCGGCTGGGCGGCGGATCAGGCGGTCGAAACAGCGCGCGCGCAGGTGGCGAAGCTGATTGGCGCCTCCGCCCGGGAGATCGTCTTTACCTCGGGCGCAACGGAGAGCGACAACCTGGCGATCACCGGCGCTGTGCAGGCGCAGGGTGGACGCGGCCACGTGATTACCCAGGCGACCGAGCACAACGCGGTGCTCGACACCTGCCGCTGGATCGAAAAACACGGCACGCGCGTCACGGTTCTGCCGGTCGACGCGGATGGGTTGATCCACCTTGAAGACCTGCGGCGTGCGATGGACGAAGCGAAGCCGGTGCTGGTCACGATTCTCGCGGCGAACAACGAGATTGGCACGCTGCAGCCGGTGGATGAGATTGGCGCGTTGTGCCACGAGCGTGGCGTGCTGTTCCATACCGATGCGGCGCAAACGGTGGGCAAGGTTCCGGTGGACGTCAATCGCAGCCAGGTCGATCTGCTGTCGATTTCCGGCCACAAGATTTATGGGCCCAAAGGCGTGGGCGCGCTCTACATTCGGCGGCGCAATCCGCGCGTGGAGCTCACCGAGCAGATGCACGGCGGCGGACACGAGCGCGGCATGCGGTCGGGCACCCTGAATGTTCCCGGGATTGTGGGCCTGGGCGCCGCCTGCGAAATTGCCGGAGCCGAGTTGGTGGCCGAGGCGGCCCGCCTGTCGGCGCTGCGGGATCGGCTGCAGGCGAAGATCGAGGCGGGTTTGGATCGCGTGAAGGTCAACGGCTCGCGTTCGCGGCGGCTGCCAGGCAATCTCAACATGACCTTTGAGCATGTGGACAGCGAGACGCTGATGATGGGCCTGAAAGAAGTGGCGCTGTCCAGTGGATCGGCGTGCACTTCGGCGAAGATTGAGCCATCGCACGTGCTGCGCGCGCTGGGCCTGAGCGAAGAGGCCGCGCACAGCTCGATCCGCTTCGGGCTCGGGCGCTTCAACACCGAAGAGGAAGTGGACTACGTGGCAGAGCGCCTGGTGGACGTGGTGAAGAAGCTCAGGGAATTGTCGCCGGAATACGCTGACATTAACTGAAGGCTCACTCCGCTTCGAGGATCACGCACTTCAGATAGTCGGTCTCCGGGATATTCAGCACCACAGGATGGTCGGGCGAGGCGCCGCGGATTTCAAGCAGGCGCACGCGGCGGCGTGCATCGCCGGCAGCGGCCCGCAGCGTCTCCGTAAACTCGCCCAGAGAAACATGGTGCGAGCAGGAGCAGGTGATGAGACGTCCGCCGGGGCGCAGCATCTTAAACGCCCGCAGGTTCAGCTCGCGATAGCCGCGCAGCGCGCCTTCGACCGCGCGCTTCGACTTCGCGAAGGCGGGCGGATCGACGACGATAGTGTCGTAGATGGAGCCGGCATCGCTCCAGTCGCGGAGCAGGGCAAAAGCGTCGGCTTCGACCCAATCAACTTCAGCCGCGCCCAGAGCGGCGCGATTCGCCTGCAGGTTTTGCTCGGCCACTTCGAGAGCCGCACGCGAGACATCGATGCCGGTAACGCGCGGGCAAACCCGCGCCAGATGCAGCGCGAATCCTCCCTGATAGGTGCAGACGTCGAGTGCTTCTCCGCGGGCGTAGCGCGCCGCGGCTGCGTAGTTTTTGCGCTGATCGAGAAAGGCGCCGGTCTTCTGGCCGCTGGCCGCGTCGAAATGAAAGTCGAGTCCGTTGAGCCGGAAAACTGTGCTGGTGACGGGCGTTTCCGCATTGCGTGAGAACAGCGTCGCGGAGGCCGGCACGCTGAGCTGCTCCAGCTCGCGAATGCGCGGGTCTTCGCGCTCCAAAATTGTTTCGACGCCTGTGCCGGAATCGAAGGCCGCACGGATCGTTTCCGTCACGGCAGCGCGCGTGGCGTCCGTGTCGAGGGCTTTTTGGCGCAGTTGCACGACGACGAGACCGGCGTATTTGTCCGCCGTGATGCCAGGCAGCTCATCCGCTTCGCTGAAGACCAGACGGCAGGCGTTGTTGTTCGCGTCCAGCAGCGGCGTTCGCCGGGCAATGGCAGCGCTCAGGCGCTCGCGCAGCATCGAAAGCCACGCGGCGTCATCGGAGAGTAGATCCTGGGAGACGAGACGGAGAGCAATCTCCGACGTGGGGCTGTAGAGGCCCGTGCCCAGCAGCGCCCCCCGGCGGTCGGTGATGGGGACCAGACCGGCGGCGGGCGGCTCCGCTGGCCACACCTCGACGTCGGAC
>DATAZC010000158.1:0-11235 GCA_036272255.1 Acidobacteriaceae bacterium
GAGCGACTGGTGGGAGAGCGTCGACATGGCGGACGCGCTGCATCCGCAGACGCTGCTGACGTGGGGGATGAACGACGGCGATTTGCCAGTGGGATTTGGCGGGCCGCTGCGGCTGCGTGTGCCGCGGCAACTGGGCTACAAGAGCGTGAAGTACATCACGCGCATCACGGCGACGGATTCTTTGAAGGGATTTGGGAAGGGTCTGGGGTCGGCCTCGCCGGAGGGTGGGTACGCGTGGTATGCGGGGATTTGAGGGGGCTATTTTCCGGCGAGAGGGGCCAAAAAGTTACGGTGCCGCACCGCTTCAGGTTTTGTCGGTCGTTCGCCGCGGCGAACGACCGATTCCCCTATGCTCCCGCATCTCGGACAGCGAATATTGTTCTGCTTCGGGGGGTCCATTCGACTCCGCGCCGACTGGCTTGATCGCACCGCTGGAAAATGTTTTGGCAGCGCTCCGCTCAGGATGACGTTCGTTTGTGAACCCCGGTCAGTTTTTGGGGTAGCCCTGCCAGAGGTATTCCAAAGCTTCAGGCAGGGTTTGGAGTTTGGTGGCGTGGTCGACGTGACCTGCGTTCGGGGCGAAGAGGAACTGGTAGTGGTAGTGCTTCGCGGCGAGGGCCGCGGCCATTTTTTCGTTGGCGAGGACCCAGTCGTGCATGTCGTCGCGCATGGCGTTGGGGTTGAAGAGGTCGCGGTCGCCGACTTCCATCCAGATGCGGATGGGTTTGCGCGGGGAATTGGGGATGAGGGTTTCATGCAGGCCCCAGGCGCCGCGCGCCGTCTCGGCATTCCACGGCCACTGCTGGTTGATCCACGTGCCGGAGTAGGCGAGGACGCGGTGATAGAGGTCGGGACGATACCAGGCCATGATGAGCGAGACGGCTCCGCCTGAGGATCCACCCATGGCGGCGCGACCGTTGGGATCGTGGGTTAACTTCACATTGCATTTCGATTCGACGAGGGGGAGAACTTCGTTCTCGACCCACTCGGCGTAGCGCGGGGACATGGTGTCGTACTCGAGGCCGCGCTCGGAGCCCTGCGCGTCGCCGCCGCCGTTGGCGATGGAGATGGCGATCTGGACGGGGACTTTGTGTTCAGCGATGAGGTTGTCGAGCGCGGTGAAGAGCGAGCGGTCGGGGCCATCGGCTCCGACGATGAAGGGCGCCTCGGTGCCGGGCTTGTATTGCGCGGGGACGTAGACGGCGATGGTGCGGGTCCAGGGATGCGGGCGCGAGGTGGTGACAACAGGGCGCTCGGGGTGTTCGGGATCGGCGGAGACGGAGGTGCCAGGGTCGCGCGCAATGCCGGGGTAGTACTTGCTGTCGGCGGAGGTAAGGGTGAGTTCGGTGACGACGCCCTGAGGGACGGAGGGGTTCGCGGTCATCTCGGGCGCGGGCGGATGTGTCGGGCCGAGGATGAAGTTGCCGTCTTTGGTGGCGGGCGGGAGGGTGGCGTCGGGCAGAGTGGTGGCGTGGACATAGCCTGGGGTGTGGGGATCGCGAGTGGGATAGGTGGGGTGAGGTTGCTGCGCGTATGTAGGGATTGCGAGGGCGAGAGCCGTAAGCGCAAACGCAACGGGAAACAGGGTGCGGGGCATGGTGGGGATTGTAGTAGAGACAGGCGATCCGTGAAATTTCCGCACGCACGGCGGAGTGCAGGGATTTGCTGTTGATTGCGGACACCGCGCTGTTCTTATTCCGGGTTGCGTCGCCGCTTACGCGGGAGTGACGACAATCCAGCCCGTGCCGCCGTTGCCTGCTGGAACCTTGAGAAAGTCGAAAGGGACACCCTCGACGAACCCACCGTTGAGGGGAATGGGTGGAGTCGTATTGCCGTGGTCGTGGTAGTTCATCTGCACGGTGATGCCGTTGTTCTGGTCACCGATGTTGACGATGGTCGGCATTCCGGCCGGATACGGAGAGCCTGGACCGGCAAATTCGGCATACCAGACGTGGGGAGCCACGTGATGGCCGCCGGTACAGACAACGGAGACGTGAGAAAACTTTTGGGTGGTGGTGTCTAAAACCAACGCGCCTGCAGCGGAAACGTTTCCGTAAGGCACATTCGCAACGAAACTCAGTCGGATCTTACTCATGACGGTACGCCTGCGGCCAATTTTTACGTTACTGATGATCGCTGGGCCTAAGTCATCGTCCTATCAGGCGGCTGGGCGCGGGTCGTTGTCAATAGTCTTTCAATTACTTCAGCGCCGCGGGATCGAAGGCGACGTCAGTGAGAACGAACCAGGGACTTCGTTGCCTGGTTCCTCACGACGACAGCAACCATGCATCGATGGCGTCGTAACCGGTGGGGAGCTTGATGCCTTCTTTGGTTGCGCCGGCGGCGAGGAGAGCCGCGACAGAGTCGGGTTGACGGCGGCGTTGCCAGTAGGAATCGATGCAGGCCTTGACGGCGAGCTGGAGAGGTGTGCGGCCGCGCATATCGATGGCGTTGACGGGTGCGCCGTGGGCGATGAGCTCGCGGACGATGTCGTGGTGAGCGCGCCACGCGGCGTAGTGCAGGGCGGTGGAGTTGTGGGGTGTATCGAAGTAGGGGTCGCCTTCGGGCCAGGGAGTGCCTGCGGGAACACCGAGCGACAGGAGGGTGCGAACGCCTTCAAGGTTGGCGGCTCCGGAGAAACGGGCGAGGAGGGAACCACCCATTTGTAACAGTCGCGGGAGCAATTGTGGATTGGCGGTGAGGATGGACTGGACGCGAGTGCGATCAGCGAGGGCGCAGGCAGAGACCAGCTGGTCGAGCTCCGGGTCGGGGCCGTCATAGTTGGGGACGAAGCCGCGCTTCTCAAAAGCAGAGAGGATGTCACCGCGGCCGTGATACGCGGCCATCTGGAAGGCGTTGCGATGGTCGCGGGAATTGCGGAGTGAGGGATCGGCGCCGTGGTCGAGAAACATTTCGATCATGACGAGGCCGTTGTCGCGCTGGATGGAGTGATGGAAGGGCGTGACCTTCCACATGGTGCTGTAGTTGGGATCGGCGCCCGCGGCGAGGGCGAGAGCGAGGCCTTTCTCGTCGTGCCAGTCGGCTTTGCGGACGGCGAGGCAGGCGAGCGCGCGCTGGTTGAAGCGGCCGGAATCGAGGATGATCTGCATGACGGTGTTGTCGTAGGTTTCCGGCACGTGATACGGGGTCTCTTCGTCATTGGGGTCGGCGCCGTAGTCGAGCAGGAGGCGGGTGAGGCCGGGATGCTGGGCGAGGCCGGCGGCGGCGTAGATGACGGTTTCCCGAGTGGGACGCGGCGGGTCGTCGATGTACTCGGTCCAGCCGGTGTTCGGGTTGGCGCCGGCGGCGAGCAGAGCGCGAGCGGCGCGCACGAAGTCGTCGGAGCGGTTTTTGTCGAGGCGGAGATAGCGGGAGAAGCAGAGGTAGGTGAGCGCGTCCCATGGATACGGGCCACCGGGAGCGGTGGCGAGTTCGGGGTCGCGCGCGAGGAAAGCGCGGACGGCGGCTTCGTCGGCGAGAATGGCGGCGGCGTAGATGCTGGCGGTGGCGACATGCGGGTAGCGGGCGAGGATGAGCTCGGCGTGTTCGAGGGAGCCGGAGGCATGCCAGCCGTGGCGGGGGACCGAGGCGACTTCGATGAAGGTCGCGACGGGGTCGTGAATTTCTTCGACAGAACGGATGATGCGAAGCTTTTCGAGCTCGGCGGCGAACTGCGGCCACGAGGGGAAGCCGTGCTCGCGGGCGAGGACCAGCTGTGCGTCGGCAAGAACCAGGGTGGAGAGCTGGTCAGAGACCTGGCCGGGAGTCAGATTGCGGAAGCGGGGGTGTTGGTGGATGCGCTCGAGCGCGGCGGGATTGCGATCGACGCAGGCGCGAAGAAGGTCTTTGGCTTGTTTTTTATATTGTTCGAGAGAGGGGCGGTCGGGGATTTGCGCGTCGGGCATACGAAGCTCCTTTCGGGATGCGCCTGGGAAGTCCGCATGCAGTCAGGCTGAAAGAAGATTCGCTGAGTTGTGAAGAACTAAGGTGGGCACGGCCCTTTCCGCGGACTGGATGCGCCCTTCGCGCTGATTTCACGGTATAGGAGGGGCCAATGGGAGGTCAAACCTTGCAGGTCGCAGGTCGCAGGTCGCAGGGAGCAGGTTGCAGGGGGGAGCAGGGACAGGAGGGCTGTATGGGGGATGCATCGGAATTTGCGCAGGTTGAGGCGGGGTCGGAGACGGTGCTGGAAGAGTTGCGGCGGCTGGAGCCGATTTTTCACACGGCGGAATTTGGGACGACGGTTGCGGAGTTCGATCGCAGGATGGCGGCAGAGTATTGGGAGGTCGGCGCGTCAGGGCGCCGGTATAGCCGGGAATTCATCTTGAGGACGCTGGAGGAGATGCCGCCGGTGGATGCAGCGGCGGCTGGGTGGACGTGCAGCGAATTTGGATTGCGGGCGATGGGAGCCGACACATGGTTACTGACCTACACGCTGGATCAGGGCGGGCGCGCGACGCGGCGATCGACGCTGTGGGGGAAGACAGAGGGTCGGTGGCGAATTTTATTTCATCAGGGAACCGTGGTGACGGGTGGTGAGGGCTTCGGCTCGCCGGGGCCGGCCAGAGTCTGAGGTTTGGGAAAGATGGGGGCGGACGGCGTGAAAGGCAGGCGAGGTGTGCGGCTGGCTCTGGGGAGGTTGTGGGACCGAGGTTCGATTCGGGAAAAGAGAGTACTTCGGATTGAGCCGCAGGATGGAAGGTATTGATTTTCGGGCAGCGGAAGCCTTCGCTACTTGCTATGGGGTGAACCTGGCGCGGGTTGGTTTTGATTTTGGTTTTTGGTTTTGGTTTTGGTTTTGATCTTGGCTTTTGGGTTTTGATTTTGGGTTTTGGCAAACCCCTAAACCCTAAACCCTAAGCCCGAAGCCCGAAGCCCGAAACCCGAAGCCCGAAACCCCAAACTCCAAACCCTAAACTCCAAGCCTGAACCCTGAACCCTGAACCCTGAACCCTGAACCCTGAACCCTGAACCCTGAACCCTGAACCCTGAACCCTGAACCCCGAAACCCACAAGCAGATCGATTCAGGCGTGGATGGAACGCGCGGCGGCGGGCAGCAGAGCTGCGCCGAGGATGCCGGCTTCGCCGCCAAGCTGCGCAGGGGCGACGTGGGTCTTGCCCGGCTCGAAGACATTGGGATCGCTGGGCATGGAGAGCCGGTAGACGTAGCTGCCTTCGCGAAGAGTGGAGAACATGCGCGGGGCGAAGAGAGGCCAGGCGGCCGCGGCTCCTCCACCGATGACGTAGAGGGGCAGGTCGAGAGCGTTGACGAGGTGGGCGAGCGAGAGGCCGAGGGCGTAGCCAACTTCATCGAAGATGCGGAGGGCGCGCTCGTCGCCGGCGGTGGCGAGCTGCGCAATGGCGGAGGCGGTGAGCGGCGCTGTTCCGTTGCCGGCGGAGGATGCTGTCGCGAGGCCGAGCTCCTGCGCGCGACGCACGATGGAGGTAGCGGAGGCATACATTTCAAGGCAGCCACGCGCTCCGCAGGGACACGCGGGGCCGTCGGGAATGACGGGTCCGTGGCCCGACTCGCCGGCAGCGCCCTGCATGCCGATCCAGATCTCGCGATTGAGGATGATGCCGCAGCCGACGCCGGTGCCGAGGGTGTACATGACGAGCGAATCCACGGCGTGCGTGTGGCCGGCGCCGAGGAGGAACTCGCCGAAGGCGGCGAGGCCGGCGTCGTGGCCGATATGGACGGGGCGATCGAGGCGGCGTTCGAGCTCGACGCGGAGGTTGATGCCATTGAACCCGGGAAGATTGGGCAGATGGCGGAGAAGGCCGAGGGGAAGCTCGATGGGCCCGGGGCTGCCGACGCCGATGCCGAGGAGTTTGCCGGACTGTTTCTCGATCAGCTGGCGGACGGCGCCGGCCATATCGTCGAGCACCGCCTGCGGGCCGGCGGGGAGGCGGGTGGGGAGATTGATCTGTTCAAGGATTGCGCCGGCGGGTGAAACGGCCGCGATGCGGAGGTTGGTACCTCCCAGGTCGACACCGATGGAGAAGGAATGCATGGCGGGTTCGCGAGTCCATGATACGCGACGAGGGCGATCGGAAATTTGAAGGGAAGCCCGGGCGCGGAGCCGGAGGCGGGGGGAAATCGCATATGATGGACCGGGCGATGTCGGCCGCGTTTTCCTGAACGGGATCGAAGCGGTTTGGGGCATCCCGAACGATTGATTCGTGACGGATCTATTCCGGGGAATATATCACCCAACACAGAAGGAGAGACGTATGCAACGTACGGCGAGCGCCGTCTGGCGCGGAGGTCTGAAGGACGGCAAAGGCACGATTTCAAGCCAAAGCGGCGTATTGAAAGATACGCAATATTCATTTTCGACACGATTTGAAAACGGGATCGGAACGAACCCCGAGGAACTGATTGCGGCAGCGCACGCAGGCTGCTTCACCATGGCACTGAGCGCGCAGCTGGGCAACGCAAATTTGACACCGGAGTCGCTGGAAACAACGGCCGATGTGAAATTCGAGAAGACAGACGATGGGTTCGCGATCACGGCGATTCACCTGACGACGCGGGCCAAAGTGCCCGGGGCGAACAGTGCCAGCTTTGAGACTGCGGCGAACAACGCGAAGAACGGATGCCCGATCTCGCGCCTGTTCAAGGGGAATACGCAGATCACGCTGGATGCAAAGCTGGTGTAGGAAGAGCAGCGATCAGTGACCAGGCCACGGGACACAGAGGAGCGCCGCGATGAACCGCGGCGCTTGCTGTCTGGGGTAAGTGCAGGGAGCGGAAAGCGAAGCAGAAGCAGAAGGACCTGAGATTCTGACCGCGGGATCGGCATTGCGACGGTGAATGAACGAGAGGTTGGTTAGTTCCAGAAAGAACGCATGGAACCTGTTACGCATTTTTTAACCGGGGCTTGTCTTGGGCGCTCGGGATTCAATCGGAAGACCGCTTACGCGACGCTGGCCATGACGCTGGCAGCGGAGGCGCCGGATCTGGACATGCTGTGGGGCTTTCGCGGTCCGGTCGCGGAACTGCAGCATCATCGCGGATGGACGCACACCCTGGTGGGCGCGCCGGTGGTGGCGCTGGCGACACTGGGATTTGTGTGGCTGCTGCATCGATTGCGGCGCAGGGAGCCGGTTATCCCGCCGCGATGGGGATTGATTTTTGCCTTTGCGTGGATCGCGGCGCTGAGCCATATCCTGCTGGACTACACGGTGAACTACGGGGTACGGCCGTTTTTCCCGTTCACGCCGAAGTGGTACGCATGGGGCGTGGTGTTCATTGTCGATCCCTGGATCCTGCTGGCGTTGCTGCTGGCGGTTCTGATTCCCGCGATCTTTGGGCTGGCGGATCGGGAGATTGGCGCGCGGAAGAAGCTGTTTCGAGGAAGGGCATGGGCGATTGCGGCGCTGGTGTTCATGGTGCTGTGGTGGGGCCTGCGCAATGCGGAGCGCGAGCATGCGCTGGCGCTGGTGCGGACCGCCAGCTTTACCCGCGAGCCGCTGATTCGATCGGCCGCGGAGCCGCACATCCTCGATCCGTTCCGCTGGCACATGATTCTGGAAACTGAGGGCTATTACCAGACGGCCGAGGTGAGGACCATTGGCGACCAGGTCGTGACGGATGACTACGCCGATGTGATCTACAAGCCGCCGGTGACGCCCGCGGTGGCTGCGGCGAAGCAGTCGTATTTGGGAAAGGTGTACCTGGACTGGTCGAAGTGGCCGTTGACCGAGGACCTTGGCGCGGTACAGGCGCCGGGTGCGGATGCACCGCAGCCGGGATGGCACACGGTGGAGTTCGAAGATTTGCGGTTTGGGCATCGGGCGATGAGGACGACGGATCCGACCCTGGGCGGTTGGGTGGTGGTGGGGCCTTCGGGTGAGATTGAGGGGATCTACATGCAGGGGCACGAGCAGAAGTGAAGACGCTTAGGGCCTGTCAACTGGGAAGCTAAGAAACGGTTCACTGAATCCCGGTCAGCGAAAAACCGGCGAGCGCGGGGCAATTCCCAAGGTTGTTTGTTGGTCAGGTGAAGGTGTTCATTGATGAGATGGTAAGTTTGCCTTGACCATTATTGGTCTGGTCCGCAGAATGGAAGCTGGACTGACTTTCGAACGATGAGGGACTGATGGCCGCATATTTGCTGATGGTGCTGGCGGTTTTAAGCCGGGTGGTGCCGTTTCCGGGGATGAACTTTACCGCTGTGGGCGCTGGGCTGCTGTACTTTGGCGCGCGGCGGCCGCTACGTGAGATGGCGCTGCCGGTGCTCGCGATGATGGGCACCGACGTTTACCTGACGGTTTTTGCGTATCACTATCCGTGGCACACGAGTGGGTATCTGATCTCGTGGGCGTGGTACGCGGCAGTGGTGGTACTGGGTCGGATCCTGCTGAGCCAGCGCATGACGGTGACGCGGTTGCTGGGCGCGCCGGTGCTGGCGTCGACTTCGTTCTTCGCGATCAGCAACTATGCGGTGTGGGTCTCGATGCCGTTGTACCCGCGCACGGCGGCTGGGCTTGGCGCATGCTATGCGGCGGCGCTGCCGTTCTACCGGAACGATCTGCTGTCGACTACGGCGATAACGGTCGTGGCGTTTGGGGTGCCTGCACTGGCCGCGAAGATGGCGGAGCACCGGGCGGCGAAGATCGCTGTTTAAGGGACTGAGACGGACAGACCACCGGCCACCTTCGGGTGGCCGGTGGTGTTTTGCGGTGGGTGGTTCTGCGATGGCGCTCTGAAGCCCGGGCTTATTTTGCGGTTTTATGGCGCGACTGAAGTCGTGCCCCTTCCCTTCGCCGGTTGTGCATTGAGAGCGGAGGCAGGATCAGATTTGTGGGCAGGGATCTAGCGCTCGGTGCGGGCCCAGGCGGGACCAGGGCGCTCGTTTTCGGGCAGGTCGCGGCCCTGGACGCGGTCGTAGAGGTAGGCATCGCTGACGGTGCCGAGGGCTTCGTTGTAGAGGGTCACGGAGCCGGTGACTTCCTTGAGTTCTTCGACGAAATTGTGAAGGGCTTTGAGGCGGTCGGCAGTGGCGGGGAACTCGGCTTTGCCGGTGACGAAGAACTTCTGAAAGCCGCGGTCGACGAGCTGGGCGATTTCGCCGCCGATGACCGGGCCGGGGCGCTCGACCATCCGCAGGCCCGCGGCGTTGTCGGCTTTTGCGAGCATGATGGCAGCGCCATATTTGCTGATGCGCTGCTGATTTGCGACCCCGCTGACGGGCTGAACATCGAATTCGAGACGGCGAAGTTCGGTGAGAACGTCGTCCCAGGAACGTTGGCGCGGTTTCTTGAGCATGATTGGTCGATTCCGGGAAGGAACGGCAGCCGCTACACTGAACCTATCGCTGCGGCCTTCATTTTCAAGGGTCGCACATAGCGGCGTTCGCCGCAATTTTGCAAGGGATGAATGCCCCCGCGGGTAACGGAGCGGATTTTTTCGATGGCTGCAGTGGTTGACACCAAAAACGGATTGCCTGGGTCGGCGCTCGGGACACGACTGATGGAGCGCATCGGCAACACGCCTCTGGTACGCCTGGAGCGGCTGACGGCTGATTTGCCGGGCGTGCAGATTTTGGGTAAGGCGGAGTGGACCAATCCTGGCGGATCGGTGAAGGACCGGGCGGCGGCAGCCATTGTGCTGGAGGCGCTGCGCAGGGAACAATTATGCCCCGGGATGCGGCTGCTGGATGCGACGAGCGGCAATACGGGGATTGCCTACGCCATGCTGGGCGCGGCGCTGGCGTTTCCGGTGACGCTCTGCATGCCGTCGAACGTGTCGCCGGAGCGGAAGCGGATTCTGCATGCCTATGGCGCCGAGGTGGTGTGGACCGATCCGGCGGAAAGCTCGGACGGGGCGATCCGGAAGGCACGGGAGCTGGCCACGGATCCGCAGTATTTTTATGCGGACCAGTACAGCAACGCTGCGAACTGGCGGGCGCACTACAAGGGGACGGCGAACGAGATTCTGGAGCAGACCGACGGCCGGATCACCCACTTTGTGGCAGGGCTGGGGACGAGCGGGACGTTTATGGGCGTGACGCGGCGGCTGAGGGAAGTGGATGCGAAGGTCCAATGCATCTCGATGCAGCCGGACTCGCCGTTTCATGGTCTGGAGGGTCTAAAGCACATGGCTACGGCGATTGTGCCGGCGATTTACGATCCCGCACTGGCCGATCGAAATGTGGAAGTGGAGACCGAGGCCGCTTACGCAATGGCGAAGCGGCTGGCGCGCACCGAGGGACTGCTGGTGGGGATTTCGGCAGCGGCAGCCGTGGCGGCGGCATTGCGCATCGCAGAAGAACAGGCGGCGCTGGGAAATGAAGCCGTGATTGTTACAGTTCTGCCGGATGCGGCGGATAAGTATCTGAGCGAGCGGTTTTGGGAGGAATAAGTTTGCTGCGCCTGAGCCAACAGATGTACGACGCGATGCGCGAACACGGCGAGGCGACCTATCCGCATGAGTGCTGCGGAGTGCTGCTGGGGCGGTTCGCGCCGGAAGAGGGCGGCACTGTGAACGAGGTGGAGGACGCGGTGCGGGCGGGCAACACGCGGACAGATTCGGCGCACAACCGCTACAACATTGCTCCACAGGAGCTGGTGAAGATTCAGCGGATGGGGCGCGAGAAGGGGCTCGACATTGTCGGGTTTTATCATTCGCACCCGGATCATCCGGCGCAGTGGTCGCCGACGGATTTTGCGGAGGCGCACTGGCTGGGGTGCAGCTACGTGATCACTGCGGTGGAGAAGGGCGCGGCCCGGCAGACGAATTCGTTTCTGCTGGCCGGGACGACGGAAGACGATAAGGGGTTTCAGGACGAGGCAATTGAGGTCACCGGGCAGCTGGATCCTGGATTACCACCCCAGCAAGCCAACAGCGGGCTCGCCGGGGACCCCGCGTTTTAGAACCGGAGACTCAAGGCAGACATTGCTGAGGGTTTTGTTGCACAATAGAAAGTGAAGATGGCGAATCACACTCAAACCGGCTTGCGGCGCACCCTCTGCGCGGCGCTGTGTTGTTGTTGTCTCTGTAGCCTCCGCTAGCGCCTCTTCGTTCCCTCTTTTTCTTAGCAGGACCAACCCAAGGACAATCTATGACGATCGAAATTCCTACCCCTTTGCGGGTTTATACGGGCAATCAGTCGAGTGTGGACGTGAATGGTGTGACGGTTTCCGATGCGGTTTCGGAGCTGTTGTCGCGGTTTCCGGATTTCAGGAAGCATCTGTACACGCCGGATGGGAAGCTGCGGTCGTTTGTG
>DATAZC010000159.1:0-11633 GCA_036272255.1 Acidobacteriaceae bacterium
TCCGTCTTCTTCTCCGGCATCGGCACCGGATTCCACCGCATCTGGTTGGGCGGAGTCGGCAGCTCCGTGAACGGCCCGCTGCGAAACAGCCCGAGACCCAGCTCCGTCCCAATTTCCCTGAACGGCTTGTGCGTCACCGACGGCCGGATGCGATAGGTCCACGTCCGCCGGTTCGTCGCCCGCGGCGCCGTGAACGCTGTGCCACTCAGTTGCTCTGTGTAGAGTCCCAGCGGCGCCTTCTGCGGCGCGTTCTGCCCCTCCGGCAGCCCGCCCTTTACCGCCTCGGTTGCAAATTCATTCCCAAATCCCGACTGATACTTCAGTTCCGCCTGCGCCATTCCCCATCCTCCAGCGTTCCCGGTTCACGCACAAAACCTTATACGCTACCGGGCCCGCAGCAGGATTGGCAATACTTACCGCAGAATCCGTTCCGCAATCCTGGTCCACCATGGCGCCGAGCTCAAAAGCGTCCCCATGACAAACACCTGTGCCACGATCAGCAGCGGCAGCGCATACAAGTAGACCCGGTGCACCGTCTTCATCACCAAAAAGTCCCGTAACACGCCCAGCAGGATCAGGGCGTCGACCCCCGAGTAGAACCACACATTAGCGAAGGTCGCGTTCGGCATGCGGCCCCACGCTGCGCTTGTCAGCACGCAGGTCGCAATCAGCATCAGCCTGCGGTGCATCTCGGGCTTCCTGCGCCAGTTCACCGCCAGCCAGAAGAACACGGTAAAGGCGGAAATATCAAAAAACGGAACAATGAGAAATGCCGCAGGACCCGCTACATTTGCCGGCTCGAACTGCATGTCGAATCGTCGCATCACGATGGCCGTCGCAAACCCCACCACCGTCATCGCCACCGCCAGCGCCGCGCCAAACCATCCCAGCGTGCGATGAATCCGCACATTGCCTGTCCGCACCAGCGACGACTGCAGGATAAAAAACGCGACCCACATCGAAAACAGCGTCGCGTGCACCCACAGCAGCCACGGACGCGGAGGGTTGCCGTGGATCAGGTTTTGATCGACCGTATGGCCGAAGCCATAGATCACAACCGCCGCCATCAGCAGCGACATGAAGAAGTAAAAGTATTTCCCCGCTCCGCCCGCTGCTCGCTTTTTACTCGAGACAACCGGGGAGGTCTGTGCTGGCGTAGCCATCGAACCTCGCTCTGGGGGAGCTTAGGGCCTGGGGTAAAGAGTGGAAGCATCATACCAAGCGCAGCACGCTTCACCCACCGAATTTGCCGGCCACCAGCGACCGGCTACCAGCGACCGGTTACGGACTACCAGCTACCAGCTCACTCTTCCGCCTTCCACTGGAAACACAACCCGCACCCATCCGGATCCTGCAGCGACATCTGCTTCATCCCGTACGGCGCCACCTTCGGCGGCTTCACCGCTACACCCTTCGCGCGCAGCTCCTCGTACGCCCCATCCACATCAGGACATCCAAAAAACAATCCCGTGTCGTGATGCGCCACCACCCGCGCCCGATCCGCCGGCACCGGCCGCTCGCTGTCGAATTCATACGCCGTGTTCAGCATCACCTCGGCGCCGCCCAGTCGCAACAGGCACCAGTGAAACTTGTCCGGCCCCAGTACCGGCGACGTTGTCACCACCTCAAACCCCAGCACGTCGCGATAGAACTTCACCGACGTCGGCATGTCGTACACCTGCAGCAGCGCACACACCCCGCGCACATCAATCGCCATCGCCCCACCTCAAGATGGCACCCAGCATAGCGCGGCCTGTCGCCACCAGCTATCAGCTACCGGCCTTCCGCTTCCACCTTCCTGCTTCCCATTTCCTACTCCCTATTGGCTACTCCCTGTTCGCTGCCTCCTGGGCTCCCGCGTCTCCTCCTCCATCAGCCACCGGCGCAGTTGCAGAATGTCGTTCGCCCGCGCAATCCCCACCGGCTTCCGCATGCCCTCAGCCTCCACCACCACCACGTTCTCCGTGCTCTTGCGCATCATGTCGCGCTGCACCTGGTCCACCAGCTCACCCGGGTACGCCAGCACATAGTCGTTCCGCGCCAGCTCCCGCATAGGACGCTCCGCCGAATCGGTCCGCAGCAGATCGTGCGGCTCCACAATGCCCACGATCGCTCCCGCTGCATCCACCACCGGGATCATCGCCACCTCGCCCGGCACAAACGTCGCCAGCACCGCGCGCAGCGTATCGTCCGCCTTGAATACGGTGAACTGCTTCCGCATCACCTTCTCCATGCGCGCCCGCATCAGCACCGGCGCCGAGTAGTCCTGCAGCACGATCAGGCCGCGCTTCACCAGCTTCACCGTCATAATCGACTCGCGGCTGCACAACCGCACCAGCCCGTCTGACACCATCACGCACACAATCAGGGGCAGCAGCGCATTGGGATTGTGGCTCAGTTCGAACAAGAAAACGATGCTCGCAAACGGAGCCCGCGCGATCCCGCCAAACACTGCCGCCATCGCGACCAGCGCATAAAACGCAGGATCGCTCACCAGCGACGGAAACAGATGATGCGCGCCCATCGCGAACGTCGCACCGAGTCCGCCCCCCACCACCAGTGACGGCGCAAAAACGCCGCCCGTCGTTCCCGATCCCAGCGAGATCACCAGCGCCGAGAACTTCGCCACCGAGATTCCCACCAGGTGCCCCGCCGTCAGCCGATCGTTCAGCATGTCGCGGATCGTGTCGTAGCTCGTGCCCAGCACCTGCGGATAGAAATACCCAATTATGCCCAGGATCAGCGCGCCCATCACCGGCGACCAGATCAGCGCATATTTGAACGGCAGTTCGTCGAAGAAATCTTCCAGCCACGCCAGCACCCGGATCATCACAACGCCCACCACGCCCATCAGCAGGCCCAGCACCGCGAACAGCCACAGCTCCGTCAGGCTCGTGAGCCGGTAAGCCGCCATCGGAAACAGCGGCGACCATCCCGCAAAATGGATCCGAACTGCCGTCGCCACAGCCGCCGCAAGCGCCACCGGAATAAACGACCGCGCTCGCAGCTCAAACAACAGCAACTCCACCGCCACTAAAATTCCTGCCAGGGGAGCGGTGAACGTCGCCGCCATGCCCGCTGCCGCGCCGGAAGCCAGCAGCACCCGCCTGTAATAAGGCGAGAGCCCCACCGCCTGCCCAAACAACGAGCCAATCGCCGCACCCGTCTGAATAATCGGACCCTCCGCGCCAAACGGTCCTCCGGTACCAATCGCCAGCGCCGTCGCCAGCGGCTTCAAAATCGCTACCCGGATCCGCATCCGGCTCTTCCCGAACAGCACCGACTCCATCGCTTCCGGGATGCCGTGCCCCTTCAACGTCGGCTCCCAGAAGTGAATCATCGTGCCCACCACCAGCGCGCCGATCGAAGGAATCAGAATCACCCACAGCCCCAGATGATTGCCCGCCGGGTTCGTGATCGCGAATGAAAATTTGCCGTAGAAAAAGATGTTCGTGAACAGATGGATCAGTTCCAGCAGCCCCTGCGCCACCAGCCCGGCCACCAGGCCCACGCCCAGCGAGAACAGGCAGATCTTCACCACCTCGGGCTCCAGCGCTACGCCAAACTGCCCTTTTCTGTTCGATTGCGACTCCGGCATCGCCGCCATTTCCGGAATTGGAAACTCAGCCATCCTGTAACTCCTCTCCCCGTCCGCGCTGCGTCTTCGCGCGACCCGGCTTCATCCTCGCCCCGGTCAAAAATCCCGCGCGAATTCGCCGCAGCTCGTCGTGGTGCAGCTGCGTCAGCGTCGACAAAATCTCTTTGCCCTTTGCTGTGAGCGTCACCACCACCTGCCGCCGGTCCGTTTTGCCCGCCTGCCGCCGCACCAGCCCGCTCTCCGCCGCTCGCTCCACCAGCCCCACAACGGAGTTGTTCCGTTCCTGCAAAAATTCCGCCAGATCCGAAATCGTTGCTCGACCGTTTTCCGTGAAGCCCGCGACCCCCAGCATCAGCTGGTGCTGCTGCGGCGTCACACCGCAAGCCCGCGCTGCCTTCTCGCTGAACCGCACAAACCGGCGCAGGTTATACCGAAACAACGCCAGGTCCTGCATCATTTCTTTGTTCTTTTCCGTCTTCTTCGCCATCGTCCCATCGCTTTCTGCGGCCCAGCCCGGCTTCCGCTTCCGCTTCCTGGCTATTGGCTATTGGCTGCTGCGCGGCTTTTACATCGCATTACGATCTATTTTACATCGCAATGCGATCTTTTTCCAGAGAGATGGGTTTTCCTCCGGGACGCAACCCCGCGATCCGGTTTCCCGGACTCGATCCGCGCACCCCAAAAGAGATTGAACTCGAGAGAACCTGCGGCGTACCTCTGCCCGGTCGCCCTACTCCGGCATCCCCGCCGCGATCCATTGCCTGAAAACTTCCACCCGCTCCGGCGGCCACGCCCCGTCGCACGGCATGGTGCCATCCGCCAAGCGCTCCAAAATCGGCGTCGCGAATTTCTTCACGTCGTCCCAGGACCACAGGTCAAAAGCAACCTTCATCGCATCCCGATCCGATGACCGGAACAACTTCTTAATATCTCGCTCGAAACCTGGCGTCTCCCCGGTTGTCCCAGCACTCATCATGGTTCCTCCTTTAATGCCGCTGCGTCGTCGAGTGCGCCGTCAGCCATGCATGCACGCTCGCCCGATCCTGCTGGCTCAGCGAAGGCGCTCCACGACGCAGCATCTCCACAAACCAGTCAACTTCCTCGGGAGCATCCGGATATCCGGTATTGCTCCTTCCGCCCTTCGCTTTCGCATCCGGACGCAGCGAGTCGACAATCGGCCTGCCGTCCGCATCGAGCATCGCCAGATACGGCCACCCCGCATCCTTGCCGCCGATCGAAGCCTCGAAGTCCACCCCGCCAGGCGTGTTCGCATGCTTCCTGTCATCGGTATGCTCGCCCGTATCCATCGTGGCAAACACAAACGCCTGGCTCATCAGCGGATGCATCTGCGGGTCGGCAAGAAACCGATCGAACAGCCTGCAATTGCCGCACCACGATGCGCCAAAATCAATCAGGATGTTCTTGTGTTCGGCGCGCGCCTGCTCCTCGGCACGATGCAGAATCTCCGCAGCGGACGGCCCGGGATCCGGCGCAGCCGCCCTCAAAGCCAGCGGCGGCCCCGCAAGCGTGCAGGCCACAGCAAGAGCGCCAACCAAACCACCCGACCAGAATGTGCGCACCGGCATAGGAGTCTCCAGGAAAAGAAGCAGCAAGTGCAGCCATTATGCCCGAGTCTCCGCAAACCCGGCAGCGCCGCTCCCTTCCGCACCTTGCTCTTCATGCGACAGGACTAAAATGCGACCGAACCCGCACCGCGCAATCTAAGCCAGAGGAACACTCCCTCCCCCCCAACTTCAAGGAGACCGCATGCAAACCACCGGCAACACTATCCTTATTACAGGCAGCACCTCCGGCATCGGCCGCGCCCTCGCCGAGTCCTTCCACAAACTCGGCAATCAGGTCATCGTCGCCGGCCGCCGCCAGGCTCTCCTCGATGAAGTCACCGCCGCCCATCCCGGCATGGCCTCCGTCGCCCTCGACGTGCAGGACATCGACTCCCTCGTGCCCTTTGCCAACGACATCGCCCGCCAGTTCCCCTCCCTCAACGTCCTCATCAACAACGCCGGCATCATGAAGCCCGAGAATCTCACCGACGGATCCGATAACGCCGAGTCCATCGACTCCATGGTCGAGATCAATCTCCTCGCGCCCCTCCACCTCACCACCGCGCTGCTCCCCCACCTCCAAAAGCAGCCGCGCGCCACCGTCATGACCGTCAGCTCCGGCCTTGCCTTCCTGCCCCTCGCCATGACGCCTACCTATTGCGCCACCAAAGCCGCTATCCATTCCTGGACCCAGTCCCTCCGCTATCAACTCCGCGACAGCAGCGTCGAGGTTCTCGAACTGCCACCGCCTTACGTCCAGACCGAGCTCCTCGGATCCCATCAGGCCCAGGATCCCCGCGCCATGCCCCTCGCCGACTTCATCGCCGAAGTCATGGAGATCCTCAGGACCCAGCCCAACGCCAAAGAAATCCTCGTCGAACGCGTCAAACCCCTTCGCTTCGCCGAAGAAAAAGGCCAGGCTGCCTACGACCAGTTCTTCAAAACTCTCAACGACTCCATGCACTAAATCTCTTTACATCCCGAAGCGCTAACCCGAACCACGCCAAAATCTGCCATTTTCAGTCGCGATGTGATCTGCATCACATTGTCGGGAACGTTACCTCCGGCACAATGCCTCCACGGAGCCTGACCCGCTGCACTTGTTGATGGCCCGCTGAGGAGCATGTCCAAGGATTTGTCCGAGTTGGCGGCCGAACTGGATCGCGTCGCGTCGAAGGTCACCCTCCGCAAAGGCACCGTCCTGTTTCATTGTGGAGACATCCTCTCGGGCGTCTTCGTCGTCCGCTCCGGCGCCGTCACGATGTCAGTCGATGGACCCAACACCATCTATCCTCCGCGCACCATCGGGCCCGGTGAAATCGCCGGCCTCCCCGCCACGCTTACCGGCCAGTACAGTCTTACTGCCGTGGTTTCCGAAGACTCCGAGCTTGGCTTCATTCCTGGCCCCAAAGTCAGTGAAATGTTTGAGATTTCTCCGCGCCTGTGCATGCTCGCCATGCGCATCATGAGCGACGAAATCGCCCGCGTCCGCACCGCACTCAAAGAAACTCCACCGCTGGAGCACGAGGAGGATAACGGAGAGACACCGAGCCAGGGCACACCCTCCCCCGAATGAGCCTCTTCCCAGCTCCGCTACACCTGCTCCCGACCGGCTATTCCCGGCTCCCTGCTTTTAAAAGCCCCGGCAGCGCCTCGCCCGCGTTCCCCAACAACACCTGGGTGAACGCCGCCGCGTTCAGCGGTTCTTCCGGTCCGATGTAGTACTTCCGCACCCTCGGCCTTGCCCATCGCACAAAATTGGCCGCCGGATACACCGCCCCCGAAGTCCCCACCACCAGCATCACCGTCGACCGATCGATCTCCTGCTGGATCCGTTCCATCTCCAGCGGGATCTCTCCGAACCAGACAATGTGCGGCCGGATTCTCCCGCCGCATCCACACCGCGCAATCGTGTCTTCGGTCTCGTACAGCGCATGATCCGCAAACGGCGCCCGCCCGCAGTGCGCCTCGCACCGCGATTGAAACAGCCCCCCGTGCATGTGGATGATTCGCCCGGAACCGGCGCGCTCGTGCAGATCGTCCACGTTCTGCGTGACCAGGAAAAACCGATCCCCGATCCGCTGCTCCAGCTCCGCCAGCGCGCGATGCGCCGCGTTGGGCTCCGCCAGCCGCGCGCCCCTGCGCCGCTCGCTGTAGAACCGCCAAACCCGCTCCGCATCTTCCTCCCAGGCCTCGGGCGTCGCAACGTCTTCCACCCGATACCCTTCCCACAAACCACCCTGATCCCGAAACGTCTTCAGGCCGCTCTCCGCGCTCACGCCAGCGCCGGTCAGCACGAAAACGCGATCCGCCGGACCCACCACCATTTTTTCTTCAGGCATAACGAAATAACATCATGAACCCGAAATCCATATGCGTCTGCTGATGGCAATGAAACAACGTCGCGCCGGGATTCCGCGCCGTGAAATCCACCGCCGCCGTCGCACCCGCCTTCACCACCACCACATCCTTCTGCAACCCGCTCATCGGCCTGCCCTCCAGGCTCGTCACCTCAAACGTATGCCGATGCAGATGGATGGGGTGATCGTCCATGCTCCGGTTCGTCATCGCCAGCCGGTATCGCTTCCCCTCCGTCAGCGTCACCGTATCCGTCTTTGGAAACGACTTCCCATTGATCGTCCAGTAGTCGAATTCCCCATGCCCCGCAAACTTTGACTCGAACAGCAGCGGAATCACCTCATCGGGCACAGCCGCAGCAGCCTCCGCATGCGCAAATAGCCGATAGTCCCACTCCGTCTCCGCCGGTTCTATCCAGCGAGCCTCGCCCGTCTGTCTCGCGTACTCCACGACCATCCCCATTCCCGCATCGCGCAGATCTTTGCGCGTCTCCCCCAGCAGCCACACTCCAGGATTCTTCATCGCCACCACCAGATCCAGCCGCTCCGCCGGAGCCAGCCGCACCGCCTGCATTTTCCTGGGCTCGGGAACCGCGTTCCCATCCATCGCCACCACCGTCATCTCATGCCCGGCAAGCGCAAGCCAGTGCGTCAGCGTCGCACTGGCATTCACCACGTGCAGCAATACCTGCTGCCCTTCGCGCACGCGCAGCGGATCGCCATGCCCCAGCATTCTCCCGTTGATCGTGGCGTAGTCGTAGACCGCGTCCATGGACGCGTCTCCGCCGCCCCCCATATACGCGTTCCAGTCGTGCAGCGTCAGGAAAATTTCCTGATCGAACGCGCCAGGATTCTCCTTCGGCTCTACGTAGAAGCATCCGAACTGACCCGTGTAGAGCCCACGATCCAGATGGTGTCCCGCAAAACTGTGCGTGTGATACCACCGGAACCCCGCCGGCCGCGGCTCAAAGCTGTAGCGCAGCGTGGCCCCCGGCGCAATCATCGGCGATCCCTCTTCCATCGCGCCGTCCGCGAGCGATGGAATCCACTGCCCATGCCAGTGCACGATCTCCGGCAACCGGCTGTGATTCGTCACATCAATGACAATCGGCTTGCCTTCCGGCCACCGGATCAGCGGCCCCGGCACTGCCCCGTTATAAGCAACCGTGTCGATGACCTTTTTCGGTGCAATCTCCAGCTTCAACGGCGCAATCTCCAGCTTCACATCCGCCGCTGGCTTCGATTCCAGACCACGCAGGCTCCTGAGCCCCCGCGGAACAGCCGCTCCGGCGGCAATCGTCGCAGCCGCTGTTACAAATCTCCTGCGATTTATCCGCCGCGTCATTGCATACTGTCCGAACTACCGGCCCGCCGGTGCTTCCATTCGAAATGCCGCCCCAGGATCCCCTTCACAATCCATCGGTCTGTCCCCGCCGTCGGCCCAATGCCCACTCCGAAATTGATCTCCCACGCCGGCGATACGTTCAGATCGATGGCCGGGAAAAACTGCTGCTGCTGGTTGTGCAGCGTATCCGGATCGAAAAACCTCCCGTAGTCCGCGTAATACTCGAGGCCCCCTGACACCACGCGGTTGAAGTCGTAGCTCACCTTCGCCGCCGGCGCAAACGTTACCCCCTGGTTCACGCTCTCGCCGTGGAACGACCGGTCCACTGCCGGATTGAACGCCAGATACCACCGCCCTGTCGTCTTATCGATAATCGGCCGGATCTCCAGCGTCCAGGTGTCCGTCGAAAACACTCTCCGCTGGTAGCCGAACTCCAGCGACAGGCTCGCACCCACCGGCCAGTGCCAGCTGTCCGGCGCCCGCACCCGCGGCCGAATATGATCGCCCACCCATTGCACGCCCTGCCCGCTGCGCTCGGCGGTGAAGAGGTAGAACCCCACCTCGGACCAGCTGTTGATGCCATTCGTGATTTCCACCGTCTCGTGCTCGGCATGATCCGTCGGAAACATCCGATCCACGGCATACACCGACCCCGGCACTGGCTTCGTCCCCGCGACCGTGAAGTTGCTGTGCAGTTCTACCATCGTCGACTGCGGCGCCACGGTGCCCGCTCCATACACCTGAATCTCATAATTGTTCTGGGCAGCGGCCATGCCCGTCGAAAACCACACCCCGCAAACTGCCAGCACCAGCATCTGCAGCGGAGCCTTCCATATCGCCACACGTCGCAATCCCGTAACTCCTCCGCCCGCTGTCACCTGCAACCCGTTAACTGCAACCCGTTGCCTCGCTTCCCGCAGCATACCTTTCCCACATGACGATTTTTTCATCGCCACGGGCGCACACTATCCTGAAGCCATGCTCCCCGCGCGCGATGCCGAGCTCGTCCACATCGTCGATGCCGCTGTTGCCGACGCCGCCCGCCGCTCCGGCGCTTTCCTTCTCTGCGCTCCAGGATGCACCCAGTGCTGCATCGGCGTCTTTCCCATCTCGCAACTTGACGCCGCCCGTCTCCGCGAAGGCCTCGCTACCCTCGACTCCACCGATCCGGATCGCGCCTCCGCCGTTCGCCAGCGCTCCCGTCAATCGGCCGCCCGTCTCGCGCCCGATTTTCCCGGCGATCCGCACTCCGGCCTCATCGACGAAGCTCGCGCCGGCCAACTCGAAGGCTTCGCCAACGACGAGCCCTGTCCCGTCCTCGATCCCGCCACCGGACTCTGCGACCTCTACGCCGCGCGTCCCATGACCTGCCGCGTATTTGGTCCCCCGCTTCGTGCCGAAGATGATGCCGGCAACTCCGGACTCGGCGTCTGCGAACTCTGCTTCCACGGCGCAACCGAAGAACAAATCGCCGCCTGCGAAGTCCACCTCGACGTCGAAGACCTCGAATCCAGCGTCACCGCGGAAGCCGAACAAAACACCACCCGCTCCGGCAACACCATCATCGCCTTCGCCCTCACCCGCTGACCGGTGCGACATTCCGAAAAAATGTCATCCTGAGCGAAGCGCGGAAGAAAATCTCTCCAGCGGTGTACGAACCTCGATCCGCGCGCAGTCGAAGGACCCCCCGAAGCTCGAATAAAGTCACCTCTGAGAGAAATCTCAGGCGGAGGGGAATCGGTCGTTCGCCGCGACGAACGACCGACCCCAACTCAAGCGGTGATATCGCAACCCCGGCTGCGAACCGTCGACGACCCCCATGGTAGATTCGTTTTCATTCTTCCCCCCGCTGGAGATCCCATGTCGCAACGCCTCCGCATCCTCCTTATCTTCCTCATCGTCGCGGTCACCGCCGTCTTCTCCTTCCAGCTGACCCGGCGCCGGGTGCTCATAGCGGCCGCCGCCCCTCAAAACCTCCGCACCATCGGCTTCCTCTCCGACTTCGACGTCAAAGATGACGCCATCGGCATCTGCAAAGCCGTCATGGATGGCATTGCCCCCGGCGTGCGCGTCATCGACATCACCCACCAGGTCGCCCCCTACGACATCGCCCAGGGCGCGCGCTTTCTCGCCGGCTCCGCTCCCTACTTCGCCAGGGATGCCGTCTTCGTCGGCGTCGTCGATCCCGGCGTCGGCTCCACGCGCAAGCCCATCATCGCCAGGTCGAAAGTCGGCCAGTTCTTTGTCGTCCCCGATAACGGCCTCCTCACCCTCATCCAGGATCGCGACGGCCTCGAAGCCGCGCGCGAAATCACCAACCCCGACTGGATGATCGGCTCCAGATTGTCGTCCACCTTCCACGGCCGCGACATCTTCTCGCCCGCCGGCGCTCACCTCGCCCGTGGCGACGACTGGACTCAGGCCGGACCCGCCCTCGATGTCTCCCAGCTCGTCCGCATCAACATTCCCGTCGCCGCCATCGACGCCAAAGGCCTCCACGGCGACGTCATCGGCACCGACGGTCCCTTCGGCAATCTCGTCCTCGATATCCCGCAGCCCGCCTTCGCCCAACTCGGCTACCAGCTCGGCGACCCGGTCCCCGTCACGTTGAACGGCAAGCCATACAGCATCCCGTTCCACAAAACCTTCAGTGACGTTCCCACCGGCAAGCCGCTCTTCTATATCGATTCGCGCGGACGCCTCTCCCTCGCCGTCAACCAGGGCAACTTCTCTCAGGTCTATCGCATCTCTCCGCCCGCACAGCTTTT
>DATAZC010000160.1:0-45023 GCA_036272255.1 Acidobacteriaceae bacterium
GCCATGGCGATGGCCATGCGGGACTCGGTGACGGTATCCATGGCCGCCGAAAGCAGAGGGGTCGTGAGGGGGATGTTTTTGGTAAGGCGGGTGACGGTCGAGACCTGTGCGGGTGCAACTTCGCTCAAGGCAGGAGTCAAAAGGACGTCATCGAATGTCAGGGCTTCGGCGAGAGGGTACTCGATCATGATTTAGAGATGCACGCGCGCCCTTTATGTTGCAGAGTGGCTGTATTGGGCTTGCGGCTTTCCGCAATTGTAAAGCAGCGTAGAGGTTCGCGGATTGAGGTGACAGGTGACAGGCTACGGGTTACGGTGCAAAACAGGGCAGCGGGAGCGGGACAGGCTGGTGGTTACGGGTTACGGGTTACAGGTTACGGATCAGCTGGAAGCGGCGAGGCGGGGCGATTCTATGGGACCGTGAAAAAGCAACCGCAGATCCCTCCGCTCCGCGTTCGGGATGACAACAGGATTGGGGACAGGTTGCAGGGGACAGGTTGCAGGAAAACGGTGCTCTGCCAGCGTCTATTGAGGGTACAAGCGAAAAGCAGGTCCCTCCGCTCCGCCTCGCTTCGGTCGGGATGACACTGTTTTTTCCGCAAATGAAAGGCCAGTGCCGGGGATTGCTCCGAGCGGCACTGGCAAAAGCCGGGAAGTGAATCCCGGGAAAAGCTTTGGTTAATTCTTGTTCTCCTCTTTCGTGGAGTCCGCGGTTTCATGGCCATTGTGGCCGTTGCGGGGAGAGAGGTTGGGGCTGGTTTCGCGGCCAGGCATGGCGGCGCGGCTGGAGTAGACGCGCCAGGTACGCTCGAGGTCGTCGGTGGCTTCTTTGAGCAGTTCGGCGGCAACTTCAGGATGCGCCCGCTCGAGCATCGTGTAACGGGACTCGCTGTAGATGTAGTCCTTGAGCGGGATCGAGGGCGCACGAGAGTCGAGGAAGAAGGGGTTCTTTCCTTCTCCGCGAACCGCGGGGTTGTAGCGCATAAGCGGCCAGTAACCGGAGTTGACGGCGGCCTTCTGGTGGTCGAGGCCCTGGGTAAGGTCGTAGCCGTGGGCGATGCAGTGGCTGTAGGCGATGATGATGGCCGGGCCATCCCACGCTTCGGCTTCCTGGAAAGCTTTGACGGTGTGGCTGTCGTTGGAACCCATGGCGACGCGAGCCACGTAGACGTAGCCGTAAGCGACGGCTTCCATGGCGAGGTCTTTTTTGCCGGTTTGCTTGCCGCCGGCAGCGAACTTGGCGACTGCGCCGCGCGGGGTGGACTTGGACATCTGTCCGCCGGTGTTGGAGTAGACCTCGGTATCGAGGACGAGGACTTTGACGTTCTTGCCGGAGCCGAGAACGTGGTCGAGGCCGCCGAAGCCGATGTCGTAGGCCCAGCCATCGCCGCCGAGGATCCAGACGCTCTTGCGGGCGAGCTTATCGGCAACGCCATCGAGGGCGCGGGCTTCGGGTGAATCAACGGTGGCGAGTTTGGCACGAATCTCGCGAATGCGTTCGCGCTGGGCGTTAATGCCCTGCTCCTGGGTCTGGTCAGCTTCGAGGGTGGCGTGGACCAGCTCATCGCCGAGGACCGGAGCGAGTTTGGCAACGAGTCCTTCCGCGTAGGCTTTCTGTTGATCGACGGCGAGACGCATGCCCATGCCGAACTCAGCGTTGTCTTCGAACAGGGAGTTGGACCATGCGGGACCGCGGCCTGCATCGTTCTGGCAGTAGGGCGTGGTGGGCAGGTTGCCGCCGTAGATGGAGGAGCAGCCGGTGGCATTGGCGATCATGAGGCGGTCGCCGAAGAGCTGGGTCAACAGCTTGATGTAGGGCGTTTCGCCGCATCCAGAGCAGGCGCCGGAGAACTCAAACAAAGGCTCGAGAAGCTGGATGTCTTTGACCTGGGTTCCGGAGAGGCGATCGCGGGAGACGGTAGGCAGAGACTCGAAGAACTCCCAGTTGTCGCGCTCGGGAAGGCGGAGTGCTGCCTGCGGCGCCATGTTGAGAGCTTTGTGAGCTGGGTCGGCCTTGCTCTTCGCGGGGCAGACTTCAACGCAAAGCTGGCAGCCGGTGCAGTCTTCGGGAGAAACCTGGAGGGTATAGAGCTGGTTGTCCATGCCGCGCCACTTTGGCTTCGCTGACTTGAAGGTGGCGGGGGCATTGGGCAGCAGGGCCTGGTCGTAGACCTTGGCGCGAATGACGGCGTGCGGGCAGACCATGACGCATTTGCCGCACTGGATGCAGAGGTCCTGATCCCAGACGGGGATGAACTGCGCGATGTTGCGCTTCTCCCATTTGGAGGTGCCGGTGGGGAAGGTTCCGCCAGGAGGCAGAGCGCTGACGGGAAGCAGGTCGCCGTGCCCCGCGGCCATAGCGCCGAGAACGTCGCGGACAAAGGCGGGCGCGGCCGCGGGGATGGCAGGGAGAATGTCGAATTTGGCGCTGATCTGTTTGGGGATCTTCACGTCGTGCAGTTGCGCGAGGGAGGCGTCGACGGCGGCAAAGTTTTTCTGGACGACGGCGTCGCCACGCTTGCCGTAGGTCTTCTTAATGGCTTTCTTGATCTGCTCGATTGCTTCCTCGCGGGGCAATACGCCGCTGATGGCGAAGAAGCAGGTCTGCATGACGGTGTTGATGCGCGTGCCCATACCGTTTTCGCGGGCGACGCTGAAGCCATCGATGACGTAGAAGCGGATTTTCTTATCGATGATGGTGCGCTGGATGGTGCGGGGGAGATGCTGCCAGACGTCGTCGGGACCGTAAGGGCTGTTGAGGAGGAAGACAGCACCAGGTTCGGCGGCGGCGAGGACATCGACTTTCTCAAGGAACTCAAACTGGTGGCAGGCGATGAAGTTGGCGCGGGAGATGAGGTAGGTGGAGCGAATGGGATCGGAGCCGAAGCGCAGGTGAGAGGTGGTGAGGGAGCCGGACTTCTTGGAGTCGTAAACGAAGTAGCCCTGGGCGTAGTTGTCGGTTTCAGAGCCGATGATCTTGATGGCGTTTTTGTTGGCGCCCACGGTGCCATCGGAGCCGAGTCCGTAGAAGAGAGCGCGGACGGTGTTGGGGCTTTCGGTGGTGAAGTTCTCGTCCCAGCGGAGGCTGGTGTGGGTAACGTCGTCGTCGATGCCGATGGTGAAGTGGTTTTTGGGATGGGGTTTGGCCAGCTCGTCGTAGACACCCTTGGCCATGGCGGGGGTGAATTCCTTGGAGGAGAGGCCATAGCGTCCGCCGATGATGACCGGGAACTGGGCGAGGGGAAGGCGTCCGGTGGAAAGAGCTTCGGAGATGACGGTGACGATGTCCTGATAGAGGGGCTCGCCGGTAGCGCCAGGCTCTTTGGTGCGGTCGAGGACGGCGATTTTGCGGACGGTTTCGGGGAGGGCTGTGAGGAAGGCTTCGGGAGCGAAGGGGCGATAGAGGTGGACTTTGAGGAGGCCGAGTTTTTCGCCCTGAGCATTGAGGGCGTCAATGGCCTCTTCCGTGGCACCGGCGGCGGAGCCCATGAGGATGATGACGCGATCGGCATCGGGGGCGCCGTAGTAATCGAAGAGGTGGTATTCGCGGCCGGTCTCGCGATAGAAGCGGTCCATGACGTCCTGCACGATGACGGGGCAGGCGAGGTAGAAGGGATTGCAGGCTTCGCGAGCCTGGAAGAAAACGTCGGGATTCTGCGCGGATCCGCGGAGGACGGGGCGGTCGGGGGTAAGACCGCGCTCGCGATGGGCGCGGACAGCTTTCTCATCGAGGAGGGCGTTGATGGTGTCGTCGGATATGGGGATGACTTTGTTGATTTCGTGCGAGGTGCGGAAACCGTCGAAGAAGTGCATGAAGGGGAGGCGGGATTCGAGGGTAGCGACGTGGGCGATGGTGGCGAAGTCGGCGGCTTCCTGCACGGAGTTGGAGGAGAGCATGGCGTAGCCGGTCTGGCGGCAACCCATGACGTCGGAGTGGTCGCCAAAGATGGAGAGCGCGTGGGTGGCGATGGCGCGGGCGGTCACGTGCATGACGGTGGGGGTGAGCTCGCCGGCGATCTTGTACATGTTGGGGATCATGAGGAGCAGGCCCTGGGAGGCGGTGAACGTGGTTGCGAATGCGCCTCCCTGAAGGGCTCCGTGCATGGCTCCGGCAGCGCCGCCTTCACTTTGCATTTCGGCAACGAGGGGGACGGAGCCCCAGATGTTGCGCTGGCCGTCGGCGGCCCACTGATCGGCGAACTCGGCCATGGTGGAGGAGGGCGTAATGGGGTAAATCGAAATGACTTCGGAGAAGCGGTAGGCGACGGAGGCGGCGGCTTCGTTGCCGTCGAAGATCGCAGTTTTCTGAGGGGCGCTCATGAGTCTCCTTGGTGGGGTCCTTGGGGGCGAGTGCGACGTCGCCCGAAACCATCTGGACACAAGTCTGCGCTGGGGGTGGTGGGGTCGGCTGTGACCTGGAACACAGGAGTCCGGGAGCGGAGGTCAGGTTGGAGGTGACAGGTTGCAGGGAGCAGGTTACGGGTTGCGGCGGGGAGAAGCCGGTGGACGGTGGCTGGTGGAGAGTTGCTGGGGCTGCGGTGACGGTTGGGACTGTGCGAGTATGGAGTGTTGCAGCGAATGGCGAAGTTGGAACGGCCAAAGGCGCGTTGCAGCGGTCGAAATGCGCCGCGACGAGAGAATCTGAAGGTGTGATTGGGGTCACGGAGTGGAGTGCTTCAGGACGGATAGGCTCACGGGAGTCGCGGAGCAGGTTTTTGAAGGTGGCTATGCCGGCCGGAGAGTGGATTAACGATGGGAAACGCTGAACATCCCTGGCTGACGGTGGTGGGCCTGTTGGTGGGCGCGGTGGCTTTCGGATTTACGCCGCTGGCGCTGGCATGGCTTTGGGCGCGGGTCTACTCGCCGCAAAAGCCGGGGGCGGAGAAGAACGCTACGTACGAGTGCGGGCTGGAGTCGAAGGGCGATTCCTGGACGGGTTTTGACGCTTCGTACTACCTCTACGGCATTGTGTTTCTGGTTTTCGATGTGGAGGCAGTGTTTTTGCTACCGTTTGCAGTTGCGTTTACCGGATTGTCCGCGGGAGCCTGCGTGGCGATGCTGGTGTTTTTGCTGCTGCTGGTGGAAGGGCTGCTGTGGGCTTATCAGAAGGATGTGCTGACTTGGGCGTGAGAAAAGCAGGGAGTCGGCAGTCGGGAATAGGGAATAGGAAGTAGGGAGCAGGGATGGCAGACGATCTTAAAGAGCTGAAGATCGAACTGAGCAAGAACGGGATCTTCACGACGACGCTCGAGGAAATTTATAACTGGGGGCGGAAGAACTCCGTGTGGCCGCTGACGTTCGGGCTGGCTTGCTGCGCGATCGAGATGATCGCGACGACGATGGCGCGCTACGATCTGGCGCGGTTTGGAGCGGAAGTCTTTCGGCCGTCGCCGCGGCAGGCGGATCTGATTATTGTGTCGGGCACGGTGACAAAAAAGATGGCACCGCAGGTGGTGCGGCTGTACAACCAGATGCCGGAACCGAAGTACGTGATCGCGATGGGGGCCTGCGCGATTTCAGGCGGCCCGTTTCGCGATGGGTACAACGTGCTGAAGGGCATCGACCGCTATATTCCGGTGGACGTACATATTCCTGGATGCCCGCCGCGTCCGGAGGCGCTGATTTCAGCGTTTATGACACTGCAGAAGAAGATTGAGGAGCAGGCGCTGGCCGGGGCGGATCGTCCGCGGCATCTGCATGCAGAACTGCCCAGCGAGTTTCCGGTACCGGAGTTTGGCGAGCATGGGCTGGAACCGCCGGCGAACCTCGATGTGTTTCACGATGCGCCAGGCAATCCACTTAGGGTGATTCAGTAATGGCCCTTCCCTCCCCTGAAGAATTGAAGGCGCAGATTGAGGCCGACGTGCCCGGCGCGGCGGTGAGGGTGATCCAGAACGGGAGCCCGTCGGCGCAGCACTCGCTCCTGCTGGATCACGCGCATGCGCGAGCGGTGGCGGAATTTTTGCGGGATCACGCGGAGTGGCGGCTGGATTACTGTTCGCTGGTGACGGGAGTGGACTGGCCGGACACGGAGACGTCGGAGAAGGTGAAGGTGAAGAAGTTGGTGAAGGCCGCGGATGGGACCGAGTCGGAGCAGGAAGTCGATGAGGTTCGAAAGACGAAGGTGCCGGGGTATCTGGAGGCGGTTTATCACCTGTTCTCGATGGAGAAGAAGCACGGGATGGTGGTGCTGCGGATGCGGACGGCGGATCGAGGCGAGGGCACGCATCTGCCATCGCTGACGCCGGTGTGGCGGAGCGCGGAGTTCCAGGAGCGCGAGGCGTTCGATCTGTATGGGATTGTGTTTGATGGGCATCCGGACCTGCGGCGGATTTTGATGTGGGATGGGTTTGTGGATTACCCGATGCGGAAGGACTATGTGCCTCCGCCGGACGATGCACCGGTCACGACAGCTCAGGGGACTTCGCTGGAGGTGCGCTCGTGAGCGAGGCGGTGGCCATGGTGGAGACCGAGGACTTCGAGCAGGGCGAAATCATGGAAGTGTCGATGGGGCCGCATCACCCGTCGACGCATGGCGTGTTTCGCATGGATGTGCGGCTGGAGGGCGAGCGGCTGGTGCGGCTGAAGCCGGTGTTCGGGTATCTGCACCGAAATCACGAAAAGATTGCAGAGCACGGAGCGTATCTGTCGGCGATTCCCTATACCGATCGCCTGGATTACCTGTGCTCAATGACGAACAACTGGGGCTACACGCTGGCGGTGGAGAAGCTGGCGGGGATCGCGGTGCCGGAGCGCGCTGAATATATTCGCGTGATCGTGGCGGAGCTGACGCGGTTCCAGAATCACGCCGGGCTGGTTGGGTTTTTGATGCAGGACATGGGGGCGAGCGGCACTCCGCTGATGTATGCCTTCCGCGAGCGGGAAAAGGTGCTGGACCTGTTTGAGTCGTTGAGCGGAGCGCGGATGATGTGCAACTACCTGCGCTTTGGCGGCGTGCGGGTGGACTGTTCGGCGGTGTGGCTGGACGAGGTGCGCGCGCTGGTGGCGCGGCTGCCGCAGTTCGTGGATGAATTTGAGAATCTGCTGCGGGCGAACGAGATTTTGATGGCGCGCACGCAGGGTGTGGGAGTGCTGTCGAGAGAACTGGCGGTGAGCGCAGGCGTAACGGGACCGATGTTGCGGGCGAGCGGCGTGAATTACGACGTGCGCAAGGTGGACAAGTACGGGATCTACGATCGGTTTACTTTCCGGGTGCCGCTGGGTGAGCACGGCGATGTGTACGACCGGTACATGATGCGGATTCTCGAGATGCGGGAGACGGTGAAGATTCTGGAGCAGGCGCTCAAGGACGTTCCGGAGGGTCCGGTGATGGACCCGAAGACGCGGCTGCGCGGATTGCGGCCGAAGGCGGGCGAGGCGTACGGGCGGATTGAATCGCCGAAGGGCGAGCTGGGATTTTTTCTGATCAGCGATGGAACGGGCAATCCTTACCGATATAGGGTGCGGCCGCCGAGCATGATCAATCTGACGGTGCTTGAGGATATGTGTTTGGGCGAAAACATTGCGGACGCGGTGATTATTCTGGGCAGCGTCGATATTGTGCTGGGGGAAGTGGACCGGTGAAGCCAGGGTACAGGTCGCAGGGAGCAGTGAGCAGGAAAAGCCATGCTGGGTGAAGGGATCATTCAGGGGTTAGTGGAGACGGCTCGCAACTTTTTCGGCAGCTATGTCGAAAGGGATCGGCTGACGACGGTGCAGTTTCCGGAGGAGCGGTTGCCGCTGCCGGAGGCGTCGCGGGTTTTTCCGTTTCTGCTGTATGACGGGAGCAATGCTGAAGCGGGGCTGCGGTGTGTGGCGTGCCAGATTTGCGAGAAGGAGTGCCCGCCCAGGTGTATCCACATTGAGAAGAGCAAGGACAAGAAGCCGGACTTTGTGGGCAAGCAGCAGGCTTATCCGGCGGTGTTCGATATTGATGTGTCGGTGTGCATGAGCTGCCAGATTTGCGTCGAGGTGTGCCCGTTTGACGCGATCCGGATGGACAAGCAGTTCGAGTTGAGCACGACCGACAGGTTTGGCGGGTTGCTATGGACGAAGAAGGAACTGGCGAAGCCGAACGAGTACTACCAGAAGATTCATCCGATGGAAGCCGCGGAGACCGACGAGCGGCGTGTGAAAGAACTGGCGGATGCGCAGGCCAAGGCAGCGGCCGCGGCGGCGAAGGCGGCTGAGGCGAAGGCGGCCGAGGTGAAGCAGTGAAACGAGCGTTCAGCGTTCAGTTTTCAGCGTTCGGCGCGGTGGTGCCGGGATGAGCACAGCCGCGAGCCTGGACCAGATATTCGTTACGTTGAAGCATTCAATTGTGGCGCATATGCCGGCGCCGCTGGCAGTGCTGGTTTCGATTGTGATTTCGGTTGGCGCGATCATCGTGGTGTTCGCGTCGCTGTTTGCCATTACGACGATCTTCGAGCGCAAGGGACTAGGGCGGATGCAGAACCGCTACGGTCCAAACCGTGTAGGTCCGTTTGGATTATTCCAGCCGCTGGCGGACGCGGTGAAGTCGTTGACCAAGGAAGACCTGGTGCCGCGCAGGGCGGATCACGTGGTGCATTACCTGGCACCGCTGGTGCTGGTGGGCGTTGTTTTTTTGAGCTACGCGGTGTTGCCGGTGGGCCGCAACATGACGGCGGTGGATTTGAACAGCGGGGTGCTCTATTTCTTCGCGGTGGGGTCATCGACCGAGCTGGCAGTGTTTATGGCGGGATGGTCGAGCCACAACAAATATTCGCTGCTGGGGGCGATGCGCGCGATTGCACAGATGATCAGCTACGAGATTCCCCTGATTTTGTCGGCGGTGCCGGTGATCATGATGGCGGGCACGCTTTCGCTGGTGGGAATTGTGGGACAGCAGGCGCGGACCTCAGGCGGGTTGGCGCACTGGAACCTGTTTACTCCGTGGGGGCTGGCGGGGTTCATCCTGTTTATGATCTCGGCGACGGCGGAGACGAATCGCAGCCCGTTCGATTTGCCGGAGGGCGAGTCGGAAATTATTGCCGGCTACTTTATCGAGTACTCGGGATTCAAGTTTGCGTTGTTCTTTCTGGCTGAGTATCTGGAGATGTTTGCGGTGAGCGGTTTGGGAATCACGCTGTTTCTGGGCGGATGGTCGGCGCCGTTTGGTTTTCTGAGCTGGATTCCGTCGTGGATGTGGTTCTTCGGGAAGCTGCTGACGCTGATCTTCGGATTCATCTGGGTACGGGGCACAGTCCCGCGCCTGCGCATGGATCAGCTGATGAATTTCGCATGGAAATTTATGTTGCCGATGACGCTGGTGGTGATTGTTTCCGCGGGTCTGTGGCACTTTTTGTCGGCGGCGGTGGTGGGGCCGAAACCGCTGGGTGGTGTGATACGCTGGCTGGTCTGTGCGCTGGTAATTTTTGCGCCGTATATAACACTGGCACGCACGCTGGAGCGGGGCCGGAAGATTGAGAAGAGGAGTTATCGCTTCGCTGAATAGATGCGGACTCGGTTGGTGATTTGAGTCACAGTCGCTGGTAGGGCGCTGTGAAATCGTAAGAGAGCCCGGCGAGGCGACGAAAGCGCGAGTCGGGGAAACAATCGCAATTCGGCGCGAGGCAATGTGCCGGATTCTTCGAATGGGAATGACCATTTCTTTCCTGATTCTCGCGATCATGACGCTGGCCGGAGGTGTGGCCGCCATGACACTGCGTCGGCTGGTGCACTGTGCGCTGGCGCTGGCGGTGGCGTTTGCCGGACTGGCGGCGCTCTATCTGAACCTTGGGGCTGAGTTCGCGGGGCTGGCGCAGCTGCTGGTCTACGTGGGCGCAATCGCCATCCTTATAGTATTTGCGATTCTGCTGACGCCAACCCGGGGAGCTGGCGGAGAGGCCGGCCAGGAGAAAGCGTTTTCGCCGGCGGGAGTGGGCGGGGCGGTTTTGGCGCTGGCGGTGTTTGCGGTGCTGGCCTGGGCGGTGGTGACGAGCAGCGCGGCGCGGCAGCCGGGAGCCGGGGCGGCACCGTCGGCATCGATGCAGGAGATTGGACTGGCGCTGATGCAGCGTTACGTGTTGCCGCTGGAAGTGATCGCACTGATGCTGACGGCGGCGATGATTGGCGCGGTGATACTGGCGATGAAGGAGAAGCGCACTGGGGCAGGCTCAGAGCAGAGCCCGGAGTTGCGCGCCTGATGACTCCTCTTGCTGGCTGTCTGCTGGTTTCCGCATTACTGTTTTCGATCGGCCTGGCGGGTGCGCTGACGCGGCGCAACGCGATCCTGGTGCTGGCGGGCATTGAACTGATGCTCAACGCGGGGAATCTGAACTTCATCGCGTTCTGGCGGTTTGGGCCGCATCCCGAATATTTGACGGGGATGATGTTCGTCATCTTCTCGATTGCGGTAGCGGCGGCTGAGGCGGCGGTAGGCCTGGCACTGATTCTCGCGATCTACCGGCACGCCCACACCAGCGACGTGAGCGAGATAACGGAGATGAAAGGATGATTCGACCGGAAACGGTTCCGTGGATCGTGCGCCATCTCTGGATGATCCCCGTGCTGCCCGCAGCGGCGGCGGGCGTCAGTGCTGTGCTGAAGAAATCGCAGCGTAAGCTGTCGGCCGGACTCGCGATTGGGTCGATGGGGATTGCCTTTGTGCTGGCGCTGATGGCGTTCGCGCAGGCACTGGCGCAGCCGGTAGTCCGGGTGAACAACTTTCCGTGGATGCAGTTCGGGGATCAGTGGATCGTGCTGGGCTGGCTGCTGGATCCGCTGGCCGCGGTGATGCTGGTGATGGTGACGTTTGTCGGGCTGCTGATTTTTATCTACAGCCTGGGCTACATGGCCCACGACGACAACCGCGGGCGATTCTTCTGCTTCCTCTCGCTGTTTGCGGGCGCGATGCTGGGCGTGGTGATTGCGAACAGCCTGCTGTTGCTGTTTATGTGCTGGGAGGTCGTGGGACTGACGTCGTACCTGCTGATCGGATTCTGGTTTCACCGGCCGGCGGCGGCTGCGGCGGCGAAGAAGGCGTTCATCACAACACGGGTTGGCGATTTGGGATTGCTGATCGGGATGGTGTGGCTCTACTCGCAGGCTGGGACGCTGCTGTTTTACAACCAGGGCACGGGATGTCTGGAGCAGGGTGCGATCGCGGCGATGGGCGCTCATGTGGCGATGGGCGGTATGGCGGTTTCGACCGCGATGGGGCTGCTGATTTTCTGCGGAGCGGTAGGAAAGTCGGGGCAGGTTCCGCTGCATGTGTGGCTGCCGGACGCGATGGAAGGGCCGACGCCGGTGAGCGCGCTGATTCACGCGGCGACGATGGTGGCGGCGGGCGTGTATCTGGTGGCGCGGGTGTATCCGCTGATGACGGCGAGCGCACTGGAAGTGGTGGCGTGGGTGGGCGCGATTACGGCGCTTTTCGCAGCGTGCATTGCGGTGGCGCAGAACGATATTAAGCGGATCCTGGCCTACTCCACGGTGTCGCAGCTGGGGTACATGATGCTCGGCCTGGGCGTGGGCGGCGTTGCCGTGGGGATGTTCCACCTGATCACGCATGCGTTTTTTAAGGCACTGCTGTTTTTGGGTGCGGGCTCGGTGATCCACGGATGCACGGAAGAGCAGGACATCCGCAACATGGGCGGGCTGCGGCGTTTTATGCCGGTAACCTTTGCGGCCTACACGGCGGGTATGCTGGCGCTGTGCGGGTTTCCGCTGTTCGCGGGGTTCTGGAGCAAGGATGCGATTCTCGACGCCGCGCATGGGTGGGGCGTGTCGCGGGGACCGTTTTATCTGGGCGCGGCGGGCGCGCTGCTGACTGCGTTCTATATGACGCGGCAGATGTACTACGTCTTCTTCGGACCGCAGCGCGTGAACGATGCCACGGTGAGCGCGGCGGCTGTGGCGAGGCATGCGATTCCGGCTGAGGCCATCGAACCGGTGGTTTCACCGCGACCGGGCGAGGTCTGCATCATTACCGATCCTCACGAGAGCCCTGCGGTGATGACGGGGCCGCTGGTGATTCTTGCGATATTTGCGGTGTTGCTGGGATTTGTGGGATGGCCGGCGTGGCCGTGGTTCCAGAATTTTCTTGCGGGGAAGACGGCGACGTTCGACTGGGGCGGTTTCTCGGAGCCCGGTCTGCTTTCGGTGATGATGACGTCGACGGTGATTGTATTTGCGGGATTGCTGCTGGGGTGGTGGTTCTACGGACGGAAGGCGATTACTCGCGCGAATGAACCTGACGCGCTGGAGCGGTTGCAGCCTGGGATTTTTCGCGCGCTGGCGGATCGGCTGTACGTTGATGAGATTTACGGAGTGACGGTGATTGCGCTGACGCGCTTCCTGGCTGGATTTGCGTCGTGGCTGGATCGCTGGATTTTTGGCGGACTGGTGCGGCTGGTTGCGTGGTTGGCCGTGGGCGTGGGCTGGATGGATCTGGGCCTGGACAGATTTGTGGTTAACGGCGGCTTCGACGAGGGTTGCCGCGAAGTGGCGCGGGGCGGGCGGTTGTTGTCGCATCTGCACAATGGGCGCGTGCAGAATTACCTGCGCGTGCTGGCTGCGGCGCTGGTGGTGCTGACGGTGTTGCTGCTGTGGGGGCACCGCGGATGATCACGCTGCTCACGTTGTTTCCTCTGGTGGGTGGGCTGGTGGTGCTGGCACTGGCGGCTTCGCGCGATCTGGCGCGGGTGATGGCAGTGGTATTTGCGACGGGATCGCTGGTGCTGGCGGGACTGAGCTGGTACTCGCTGAATCCGACACATCCTGGAATGCAGTTTGAGGAATGGCATGCTTGGGCGCCTTCGCTGGGGATCTGGTACCACGTGGGCGTGGACGGGCTGGGCGTGCTGATGCTGGTGTTGTCGGCGATGGTGGTGCTGATGTCGCTGGCGGCTTCGTGGAGGAACGAGAAGCAGGGCGGGGTTTATTTCGCGCTGGTGCTGTTTCTGGAAGCTGGGCTGTTCGGGACGTTTACGGCGCTGAACTTCATTCACTGGTTTGTTTACTGGGAGCTGAGCCTGATTCCGGCTTTCTTCATGGTGCGGCTGTGGGGAGGCAAAGGCAGGGCGAAGGCAGCGGCGCAGTTCTTCCTTTACACGATGGTGGGAAGCGTGGCGCTGCTGCTGGCGTTTCTGGCGCTCTTTCAGGCGACCAGCACCGCGGGGCATCCCGGAACGTTTGATTTTGTGGAGCTGGCGCAACTCGCGCAGTCGGGCGGATTATCGACAGCGCTGGCGCAGAATCTGCACTGGTTTGGAAGCTCGGAGCACACGGCGATGCTGTTGTTCTGGGCGGCGTTTCTGGGATTTGCAGTGAAGACGGCGGTGGTGCCATTCCACACCTGGCTGCCTTCGACCTACGCCGAGGCGTCGAGCGAGACGACGATGCTGCTGACGGGCGCGATGTCGAAGATGGGGGTTTACGGATTTTTGCGCGTGCTGCTGCCGATTTTTCCGCACCAGATGCAACAGGCGATGAAGCCGTTGTTGTGGATGGCGGTAGCGACCATTGTGCTGCCGGCCTTTGCGGCCTGGGCGCAGAAGGATCTGAAGCGAACATTCGCGTACTCGTCGATTAACCACCTGGGATACTGCGTGCTGGGCGTTTGTGTAGCTGCGCAGTTGACGGGCAGCGATGTGGGGCTGGCGCAGGAGAAGGCGGCGGCGTTGACCGGCGTGCTGTTGCAGATGTTCAGCCATGGCCTGACGGCGGCGGCGCTGTTTTGGTTGATTGCGCTGCTGGAACGGCGCAGCGGCGGATTGCGCGGGATTGACGATTTTGGCGGCTTGCGGAAAATTGTGCCGGTGTTTTCCGGGATGATGGGGATCGCGATTTTCGCGTCGCTGGGATTGCCGGGGCTGAACGGCTTCCCTGCCGAGTTTTTGATTTTTAAGGGTGCGTTTCCGCTGGCGCCGTGGGCTTCGTCCATCTCGGTGCTGGGGCTTTTGATGACGGCGGTGTTTTTGCTGACGGTGATCCAGAAGGTGTTTTCAGGGCCGGTGAATCCGAAGTGGGAGGCGATGCCGGATCTGACGGTGACGGAGCGGCTGGCGCTGGCGCCGGTGCTTTTAGTGATGCTGCTGCTGGGGCTCTATCCGCAACTGATTACGGGGATGGTGCACAGCACGGTGACGCAGTGGGTCCTAAGCATGAGCGCGGGGATAAAACTCTGATGCTCGCCTGGACGATTTACGTTTCGTTCATCGGGGCGCTTCTGGCACGGCTGAGCCCATCGAAGGGGCTGGCGCGGCTGGTGGCGCTGGCAACGGCGGTGGTGAGTCTGGGCATTGGGCTGGTTGCGTTCCATCACTGGCAGCCAGGCGAGTTGCTGACGGTGACGCGGGTGGCGTGGATTCCGCAGCTTGGAATTTCGTATCACTTGGCGGCGGATGGTATCAGCCTCACGCTGGTGCTGCTGACGGGGATCGCAGCGACAGCGGGGATTTTGTTCTCGTGGAACATCGAAAAGCGGACGCAGGAGTTTTTTGCGTTTTATCTGGTGCTGATTGGCGGGGTCTACGGAGTTTTTCTCAGCTTCGATTTGTTTCTGCTGTTCGTGTTCTACGAGATTGCGATTATCCCGAAGTATTTTCTGATTGCGATTTGGGGCTCGGTGCCGAAGGGTGCGACGGGGGAGAATGCCGGATCGCTGCGCGAATATGCGGCGATGAAGCTGGCGCTCTATTCGTTTGCAGGGAGCGCGCTGGTGCTGGCAGGGATGGTGGCGGCGTGGGTGGCGTCGGGCGGGCACAGCATGAGCTTCGAGGCGCTGGCGGCGTTTCCCTTCTCTGCACATTTTCAGATGGCAATGTTCCCGCTGGTGTTTGTGGGGTTCGCGGTGCTGGCGGGCATGTGGCCATTCCACACCTGGGCGCCGACTGGACACGCGGCAGCTCCGACGGCGGCGTCGATGCTGCTGGCCGGCGTGGTGATGAAGCTGGGCGCGTACGGGTGCCTGCGCGTAGCGATGATGCTGTTTCCTGGCGGGATGGACCCGTGGGGATTCCACGTGCTGGGACTGGGGTCGTGGCGCGATGTGTTTGCGCTGCTGGCGCTGATTGGGATTGTGTACGGGGCGAGCGTGGCGCTGGTGCAGCGCGACTTTAAATTTGTGATTGGCTACTCGAGCGTCTCGCATATGGGGTTTGTGCTGCTGGGGCTGATGACGCTAACCCAGATTGGCCTCGATGGCGCGGTGCTGCAGATGTTCTCGCACGGTGTGATTGCGGGATTGCTGTTTGCTGTGGTGGGACGGATGGTCTACGACCGTACGCACACGCGCGATCTGAACGAGCTGGGGCCGATGCAGCTGGCACACGCGATTCCGTTTGCCGCGGTGACGTTCATCCTGGCAGCGATGGCATCGATCGGGCTGCCGGGGTTCAGCGGGTTCATCGCAGAGTTCCAGGTGCTGATTGGGACGTGGCGCGCGTTTGCGTGGATGATCGTGATAGCCGGAATTGGGATTCTGGTTGGCATTGCGTTTACGTGGCGGGCGCTGACGAAGGCGTTCTTTGGCGAGCCGACGCCGGGCCTGGCGGCACATGCGCTGCCCCCGATTACGTTTCCGGAGAAGCTGGGCGCGCTGCTGCTGCTGGTGAGCACGCTGACGGTGGGTTTGTATCCGCGAATTCTGACGGATTTGATTTTACCGACGCTGCAATCGCCGCTGTTTGAAGGCCTCAGGCGAGGAGCGTGGCGATGAGCGCGGATCTCAACCTGAGCCTGAGCGCGGTGAACTACGCAGAGCTGCTGCGCCTGACGCTGCCTGAGATTACGGTGGCGCTGGCGGGATTGCTGCTGCTGACGCTGGATATTACCGCGCTGCGGAAGTCCGCGTTGAAGGCCCGGCTTGGAGTGGGCGCGCTGATCGCGTCGGTGGGCTGCCTGGCTTCAATCCACATGCTGACGAGTGCGGCATTGGAAGCGCATTTGGCGGATGGAATGTTTGTGGTGACGCCGCTGACGCGCGTGGTGCAGATGGCGCTGGTGGCGCTGGCGATTCTGACGGTGCTGCTGTCGACGTCGGCGCGGTTTACGAACAGTGTGGGTGAATATCTGGCGCTGATTCTTTTTGCCACGGTAGCGATGATGTTTCTGGTGGCCACGCAGAATCTGCTGCTGATTTTTGTAGCACTCGAATTTCTGAGCTTGTCGCTGTATGTGCTGACGGGATTCGACAAGCGCAGCCGGGAATCGGCAGAGGGTGCGCTGAAGTATTTCCTCTTTGGAGGAATGTCGGCGGGATTTCTGCTGTTCGGGATGAGCCTGCTGTATGGGGTTTCGGGATCGATTGAGCTGCCGCAGATTGCGGCGGCGGTAAGCGGACCGACGCTCGATCCCCTGCTGCTGGTGGCGATCGTGATGGTGGCGATCGGATTCGGATTCAAGGTGGCAGCTGCGCCTTTCCATCTTTGGGCGCCGGACGCGTATCAGGGCGCGCCGACAGTGAGCGCGGGATTCATCGCATCGAGCTCGAAGGTGGCAAGCTTCTTCGTGTTCGGGCAGGTGGTGACCGTAGGGCTGGCCACGGCTGCCGGCCACGGAGCGTATGGCGCCTACGCCCCGGGATGGGTCCCGACACTTTGCGTGATTGCAGCGCTGTCGATGGTGGTTGGGAATCTGGCGGCAATTGCGCAGACCAGCGTACGGCGGTTGCTGGCCTACTCTGCGATCGGGCATGCGGGTTACATGCTACTGGGGCTGATCGCGCACACGCCGATGGGGACAACAGCGCTGATCTATTACGTGATCACGTATGCAGTGGCTTCGCTGGGAGCCTTTGGCGTGTTGGGGGCGCTGGAGGCTGAAGGCGTCGACAAGATTGCGGATCTGGCAGGGCTGAGCCGGCGGGCGCCTGAGCTGTCGCTGTGCATGCTGATTTTTCTGTTGTCGTTGGCGGGAATTCCGCCACTGGCGGGATTCTTCGGCAAGTTTTATATCTTTGCCGCTGTGGTGGACGCGGAGCCCCGCCTTGGACTGCTTTGGCTGGTAGTGCTGGCGGTGGCGACGAGCGCAGTTTCGCTTTATTACTACCTGCGTGTGCTGAAGCAGATTTACGTTGCTGAGGGAGTGGCGGATGCGGCGGCGATCGATCTGCCGCTCGTGACGCGAGTGACGGTCTGGGCGCTGGCGGCTCTGGTGGTGTTGCTGGGGTGTGTGCCGGGTTTGCTGCTTCGGTGGATCGGCGCGTAGCGCGGGTTACAGGTTACGGGTTACAGGTTGCAGCCCGCAGGTTACGGCGCTAGACGGCGGCGTGGGGTTTGTGCGCGTACATCGCTGTGTCGGCAACGCGCTTGAGCTCTTCGCGGGTGAGGCCGTCTTCGGGATAAACGGCAATGCCGACGCTGGCGCTCCCCTTGATGACGGAATCGTCAATCACGAACGGCGCGTCGAAGCAGAGCATAAGGCGCTGAACGATCTCCTCAACCTCGGAGCGATTGCGGACGACGGAGATGAGGGCGATGAATTCGTCTCCACCGATGCGCGCGAGTGTATCCATGCCGCGCAGTTTCTCTGAGAAGCGCTCTGCGACCTGCTGGAGGTAGACGTCGCCCACGCGGTGACCGTAGACATCGTTAACACGTTTGAACTGATCGAGGTCGATGTAGACGAGGGCGAAGCGGGTCTGACCGCGTTTGGCGTGGGCGAGGGCCTCTTCGAGGCGGCTTTCGAGGAGGAAGCGATTGGCGGCGTTGGTGAGCTGGTCGTACTGGGAGCGATGGATGAGGGTTTCGTAGAGACGGCGATTGTCGATGGCGAGAGCGGCAAGGCTGGCGCCCATTTCGAGTGCTTCGCCGGCCTGTTCCTGATAGGCTTCGGCGCCCGAGACGACGAGCGAGCCGAGACGTTCGCCGGCTCCTGAATAGATGCCGCGGCGAACGAGGCGGTCGAGATCCTGCGGAGGGTTGGCCTCGCCGATGAGCGTACCGTTGGCGAGCTCGCACCAGCAGGAGCGTTCTTCAAGCTGGGTGCTGATGAGCCGGAGGATCATGAGCAGAACGTCGTCGAGGTTGAGCATGCTGTTGATGGCTTCGAGAACGCGGCCACGCTCTTTTTCGAGGAAGGCGATGCGGCGTTCGCGAGCGGCTTCCGATTCCATGGTGAGACGGATCTGGTGGGTTTGATTGCGCACCTTGCGCTGGAGGATCACGACCCAGATGAGGGCGGCCATCATGAGGGAGAGAAGGATGGAGCTCACGTACAGGAGGCGGCGGATGGTCCACCACGGAGGCGCGACGAGCACGACAACGTCCTGGGGCGAGCGCAGCTGCAGATCGAACCAGCGCTCGGTGTTCCAGGGCCCGCCTGCGTGAACGAAGCAGATGCCGGTGACGCGGACACGGCTGCCGGGGCGATATTCGGGCAGGGAGAAGCCGTCGAAGTCCTTGTTCCATACGGTTCTCGCGAGGATGGCGGAGAAGACGTGGGAACCGGAGCGGAGCACGAGCGTATCCTGGTGGCGCTCGTGGACCTCAGTGGCCAATATGCCTTCCATCGAAATCAGTGCGTAGGGATAGTGGCCGGCGATCGCGTCGTCCCACGAGACGGGGACAGCGGGAATGGAGATGGTGTCGGACGTGGGGAGAAGGTTGGCCTGGCGGATCACTTCGGAATAGCTGCCAGGATCGGGAAATCCGACAACGTCAACCACCTCACCCATGTGGAGCGGCGTTTGCTCGTAGGTATTGACCAGGACCGCGTGACCATCGGGCGTCTGGAGCACCGCCTGGAGACCGGGCTCGTAGAGGGTGACGCTGCCGCGAACACGAACGCGACGGCTCAGGTCCCTGACAAAATATCCCGACATGATGCGGTCGATGGGAGTGATGGGCAGCTTTGCGGGATTGGCTCCTGGGGAGCGGAGGACCTGCAGGCGGTCGCCACTGCTCACCCAGAGCTCGGCGCCGGTGGGCTGATATTTGCCATCGAAGATGCCACCGGCGACGCCATCGATCCTGACTTCGGAATCGAGGAGGCTGAGGGGATCGACGCCCTGCACATGCTCGATGTGGATGCGGACAGGGCCGCCGACGGTTTCGAGGTCGAGGAGCAGATAGGGCTTTTCGGCTTCAACGGCGGATGCTTCCGATCCGGTGGTGGCGGACATGCCCTCGCGTTTGCGCACGCCCTGGACTGCGTTTTGGCCGTTGGAAGTCTGCAGCGTTGCCGATCGGACGGTGCCGGTGATGGTGACGTACTGACAATCTTCGACGCCGAGCATGAGCTGCTCGAAGGTCACGGGAATGGGGGTGGGAAAGGGCGTCTTCTTCGTATCCGGGACAAGGTCGATCGCCTTGATGTTGGTCGCAAAACTGGGAACGGTGACGCCGCGGGCGACGATGGCGTCGCCGACATGGAGGTCACGGTAGTGAGGCGGAGGGACGACGTAGATTCCGCCGGTGGCATCCTGCATGAAGATCTGCCCTTCAGCGGGCTGATAGTAGGTGAGGACACCATGGAGCTCGACGGGAAGACCACGTTTGACCTGGTCGGCGGAGAAGGCACGAACCTGCGCGACCGTTGTGAGGAGAGGGGGCGCGGATGGAGAGGGCAGTGCGGGGTCTTTTGCTGCTTGCGCGGCAATGGCTTTCCCGATGCACGCGACGAGCAAGACGAGGGCGAGGGAGGACTTCCGCAACGGGTGGCACTCCAGCTTGTGCCATCCACAAGAATGCGCCTCGAAGGTAGCAGGCGTCTCTAGCATCTTTAGGGTAGTTGGGCGATGTTTAGTTACTTTCGTTTTAAGCACTTGCGTCGTTTTGGGACGCTTGCCAGACGATGGTGGCTGCGGCCAGATCGCAGGCGGCGACGCCGAGGGATTTGAGGACGACACGACCTTGCGGGATGGGCCGGGAGCCCGCGAGGATCTCGCCGATTTCCGCGTAGACGGTTTGGCCGGAACCAATGAGGTCGCCGGACTCGCGGAGGGCGGCTTCGCGCGACTCGACGATGATGGCAGCGTTCATAGCGGCGTCGTCCAATTCGCGGCGATCGGGCGTGACAACGGCGACTGCGCAGACCAGAGAATTGGGAGCGAGCCATTCTCCACGGACAAGGGGTTCGCGGACGGCCGCAACATTGACGACGACGTCGGCTCCGCGGGCGGCGGCTTCCGCGGTGTCAACTACGGTGACGCCGAATTCCGAGGCGAAGCGACGGGCGTTTTCGGCCGTGCGGCTCCAAACGCGGACCTCCTGGAAGTTGCGGATGAGGCGCAGGGCACGCAGATGAGAGCGAGCCTGCACACCGCTGCCGAGGATAGCGAGGATTTTCGACGGATTGGGGGCGAGGAGGCGTGCCGCAATCGCGGAGACAGCGGCGGTGCGCATTTCGGTGATGAGGCGGCCATCCATCGCAATGAGGGGCTCACCAGTTTTGGCGGAGAGAAGCTGGATGACGGCCTGATGGGTGGGAACGGTGGTGTTGCGTTCGAAGAAGGTGACGAGCTTAACGCCCATGAGGTCGCCATCGACGGCGGGCATGAGGGCGAGGAAGCCTCTTGTTTCGTGAGTGGTCTCGTCGGGGATGCGGAGGACGGTGCGGAGGGGCTGCTGGAGCTTGCCGGTGGAGAGGTTGGTGAGGGCGCGTTCTACCGCTGGGATCAGCGATTCCCAGGTGAGGAGCGACCGGACTTTGTCTTCGTCGAGGAATTGCATGGGGTCTCTCGGGCTACATCAGGCTGACAGGATCGACATCGAGGATCAGGTTGGCGCGGGGGATATTCGCTTCTTCGGCGTGGGCGAGGAGAGCGCGCAGAGCTTTTTGCAGCGAGGTGCGGTTTTCGCCCTTCATGACGAGGTGGAAGCGGAAGGTGCGTTTGATTTTTGCGATGGGCGCGGTGGCAGGGCCAAGGACGCGGACGTGTTTGAGGGTAGTGTTCTGGCACCAGCGGCCGAGGGCAGTGGCCCAGGCCGCGGCTTCTTCGAGGCGCTGGCTTTGCAGCAGGACGTTGGCGAGCGCAGAGTAGGGCGGATAGTGCATGGCGCGGCGAAAGCGCAGCTCTTTTTCGACGAAGCCGGCGTAGTCGTGTTGGGCGGCGAACTGGATAGCGTAGTGGTCGGGATGGTAGGTCTGCACGAGGACCTGGCCAGGCAGATCGCCGCGTCCGGCGCGGCCGGAGACCTGGGTGAGGAGCTGGAAGACGCGCTCGGCGGCGCGGAAGTCAGGCAGGCCGAGGGCAAAGTCGCAACCGACAACGCCAACCAGAGTGACGCCGTGGATGTCGTGACCTTTGGCAATCATCTGGGTGCCGACGAGGAGGTTGATTTCGCCGGAGTGGAGGCGGAGGAGCAGGCTCTCCATATCGTGACGGCCGCGGACGGTATCGCGGTCCATGCGGCCGATGCGCGCGCCAGGGAAAATTTCCTGCAGGCGTTCTTCGCCCTGCTGGGAGCCAGCGCCGAGGAAGTAGAGATATTCGCTGTCGCAGGACGGACAGCGTTTGGGCACGGTCTTTTTGTAACCGCAATAGTGACATTCGAGGCGCTGGCCGGTGGCGCGCTCGTCGTCGGTGACGATGGCTTTATGAAAGGTGAGGGCGATGGAACAGTTTTCGCACTCAAGCTTGATGCCACAGGCGCGGCAGATGACGACAAAGGAATAGCCGCGACGGTTGAGAAGAATGATGGCTTGCTCGCCACGGTCGAGGGTTTGCTGGGTTTGTTCGATGAGGGCGCGCGAGAACAAGTGCTCTTCGGCGGTTTCCTCGAACTCAAGGCGCATGTCGACGAGGCGCACTTCGGGAAGCGGGCGCTCCATGACGCGCTCGTGAATCGCGATGCGCTGGTATTTTCCATTGACGGTATTCTGCCAGGTCTCAAGGGAAGGGGTTGCGGAGCCGAGGACGACGGCGGCCCCGGCTAACTTAGCGCGCATCACGGCGACGTCGCGCGCATGATAGCGCGGCATGGATTCCTGTTTGTAGCTGGAGTCGTGTTCTTCGTCGACGACGACGAGGCCGAGCTGCTCGACGGGGGCGAAGATGGCGGAACGGGTACCAACCACGACGCGCGCCTCGCCTTTGCGAATGCGGTGCCACTGTTCGCCACGTTCTTCCGGGGTGAGCCCGGAGTGCAGGAGCGCGACTTCTGATCCGAAAGCGTGATGGAGCTGCGCAGCCATGGCGGGGGTGAGGCCGATCTCAGGGACGAGAAGGATGGCGCTGCGGCCCGCGTTGAGCGTGCGGCGCATGGCGGCGAGGTAAACGGCAGTTTTACCCGATCCAGTGACGCCGTGCAGAAGCATGGGGCGAAATTCGTTGGTAGCGACGGCGACGGTGATGGTTTCGAGGGCATCGAGCTGCGCAGGGTTCAGGTCGTGCTCGGGAGTGGCGAAGGCGTGGAGGTGGGTGAGGCGAAAATCCGCCGGGCGCTCTTCGATGCGGACGAGCTGTTTGCGAACGAGGGTGGCGAGTGTGGAGGCGGGAACCTCGAGGCGGCGCAACTCGGCGACAGGCAGCTGGCCATCGGCACCAGCGAGTTCGGCAAGGATGGTCTGCTGATTCTCATTGAGTTTGGGAAGGCGAACGTCATCGATGAGTACGGCATAGCGCACAGTCCGCCGGGCATCGCGCGATTCGGCGGCGGTTTCGCGGGTGATCCACTTCTTGCGCAGCATGCCCTGGAGGATGCGAATCGTGGCACCGGCGGAGGATCGCAGGCGCGAGGCACGGACAGCTTCGCCGGCTTCGAGCGCGTTGAGGACGGCGTATTCCTGGTCCTGCTCTTCAGGAGAGAGGCGGGAGCGGCGCGAGGAGCCTTGTTCTGCTCCGGCGGAGAGGGCCTGGCGGCCGAGGTCGGTGATGCGGTAGAGCACCTGGCGACGAACTTCGCCGGTGAGCGGGAGCATAGAGCGCAGGACTTCGCCGATGGGGGCGAGGTAGTAAGCGGCGATCCAGCGGCCGAGCTCCATCAACTCGGAGGAAAGGACCGGCTCTTCATCGAGGACGGAGAGCATGGGTTTGGCTTCGACCGGCGGCGGTTCATCGTGAACGCGCACCACCACGCCGGAGAGCTTTTCGTTGCGGAAGGGAACGAGGACGCGCACGCCGACGGCCGGTTCGGTTTCGCCCACTTTGTAGGTGAAGGCACGGTCGAGGGGAACCGGCAGGGCGACATCGCAGAACTGAAACATGACCGTTGAGCCGAGAGTAACAGAGGCGTCGCCGCTGGAAATCGCGGCGATGCTGAAACGCCGGCCTGCGCCCACGCACTAACCGAGCGACGCACGATGGCGGAGCGAGCGTGAATCGGACTCAGCGCAAGGAGCAAAGACCATGGAAAAGAAATCGGACAAGCAGCCCGACGTGGAGGGGCTGAAAAAGCAGCTGGAAGCAATCACGGGAGAGAAAGTCGATATACCTGACGATCTGATTCGGCAACTCCGCTGGCCGGTCGGCGCTCACAACTATTCCGACGGCGACGTGCTGTGGAGAAGCATCTTCTTTCCTCCGGGGAAGAGCTGCGTCGACGCGAATCTGCTGGACGCGAGCGGCAGCTCGGCGACGGGAGCCGGCGGGACGGTGACGTTTCCGCTGAGCAGCGTTCTGTGCGAGCTGGTTTTTCTGGCCGCGCCCATCAACGTGCAGGCGACGGTTCGCGGCACCACTCCGGCGTTTCTGACGATGGCGTACGCCCTGGTGCCGGTGCCGAATTCGCCAGGCACGTATACCGACCTCAACATCACGGTCTATACGTGGGACGCAAGCGGGAAACCCGCACCCAACGTGGACTTCGACTGGCGGTGCCGCGTGGTCTCGCTCCCGGTCATCGAATAAGAGCTGGGAACGCATGGAAGGACCGGGGCTCAACCAGGCCCCGGTTTTTTCCTTTTTCTACTGGAATTTCGGACGGATTTCGGTCCTGGCGCGAAGCGGCACGAGGTGCCTCGCGGGATATGGCTGGCGGATGGAGGAGTAATTTCCCAAAATGAATCCTGGGAGCTGAACCGAGGGTACGTCGGAGAGGGGCCACCGGCCAATTGTGTTGCGATCCGTTGCGTGGGGGAGTCTTCTGCTTGCTATGGGGTGAACCTGGCCGAATTTTTGTTTTTTGGTTTGGGATTTGGTGGGGATTGGATTTGGGTCCTGGTTGGGGTTTGGTTCGGGGGTTAGGGTTGGGTTTTGGGTTGGGTTTTGGGTTGGGAAGAGGCCGGCTTTAGGTTTGGACTTGATTCGCCTTGGGGTTACAGGTGGCTCGCGGGATGAACCCGAACGTTCGTTCGATGGGCGACAGTCCTGAATCCTGGTTGTTTCTTGTGAATCAGATGAAAGACCACGGAGGGTTCAATGGCAGCAGAGAAGGTAGCGTTTATCACCGGCGGCAATAAGGGTCTTGGCCTCGAAACCGCACGGCAACTGGGGAAACAGGGGATCAAGGTTGTGATTGGGGCGCGGGATCTGGCCAAAGGCAAAGAGGCTGTGGAAAATCTAAAGGCGGATGGCGTGAATGCGGATGTGGTGCGCTTCGACATTACCAAAGCAGCGGACTACAAAGAGGTCTATCAATACTTCGATAAGAACTGTGGCCGACTGGACATTTTAGTGAACAACGCCGGCATCTCGAAGGAAGACTTTATGGGCGGCAACAAGACGAGCAGCACGAGTGCGGAGTTGCTGCACGAGACGTTCGATACGAACTTCTTTGGTGCGGTACAGCTGACACAGGTGTTGCTGCCGCTGATCAAGAAGGCGCCGGCGGGGAGGATCGTGAACCTGTCGAGCATTCTTGGGTCACTCGCGCTGCATGCCGATCCGAAGTCGCCAATTTACGATGCGAAGGCTTTTGCCTATGACGCTTCGAAGGCGGCGCTGAACTCATTCACGATTCATCTGGCGCATGAGCTGAAGGACACGAAGATCAAGGTGAACTCCGCGCACCCGGGATGGGTGAAGACGGACATGGGTACGGATGCGGCGCCGATGGAGATCGTCGACGGGGCGAAGACCAGCGTGGCGCTGGCAACGTTGCCGGAGGATGGGCCGACGGGCGCTTACATCCACCTGGGCGAAGCACTGCCGTGGTGAGAAGGGCAGCGTTCAGCGATCAGGGTTCAGTAGAGCAAACGCAAACGGCTCTATTTCGCTGGGGCTTTGAGGCCGAGTTCGGCCATGGCGAGCTGGAGGTCGGCCCAGGCTTCCTTTTTCTGGCGCGGATCGCGGAGCAAATAGGCGGGGTGATACGTCACGATGAGTTTCGTCCCGCGCGCCTGATGGATGCGGCCGCGGAGGGCAGCCAGCGGGCTTTTGCCGCCGAGCAGATACGTGGCGGCGGTTGCGCCAAGGGCGACGATGACCTGCGGCCTGATGACGTCAATCTGGCGAAAGAGGAACGGCGCGCAGGTATTGGCCTCAACGGGCTCAGGGACGCGATTCTGGGGCGGCCTGCATTTGACAATGTTCGCGATGTAAACCTGATCGCGGCCGAGACCCATAGCATTAATCATGTTGTTGAGGAGCTGGCCGGCGCGGCCGACGAAGGGCAGACCCTGCGCGTCCTCGTCGGCACCGGGCCCTTCACCGACGAACATGAGGCGGGCGTTGGGATCGCCATCGGCGAAGACGATTTTGTTGCGGCCTTTGTGGAGGGCGCAACGCGTGCAGTTCCCAATGTCAGCGCGGATCGCTTCGAGGGCAGCGGCTCGGTCGCTGGGGTTGATCGGTGCGACGGGGGCGAGGGGCTCGGCAATCAGAGGCAGGGCGGACTTACGAGGCATCGGTGAGGTGGGCTCCAGGTCGTCGTTGGCGGCTGGGGCGGCCGCTGATTCTTCTTCTGTAACAGCAACGGTTGCAGTTGCAGCATGGCTGGGCGCAGAGCCCTCACGGCGGTAGAAATCGAAGACGCCGAGGTCGCGGAAGTAGCTGATGCGGGCTCGGACGGCTTCTTCGGTTTGCGGGGAGAGCTTGCCAGCCAACGTTAATTCCCTGCCACGGAGAGATCGGTATCGGATTCGGACAGAAGCTGAGTGGGTCGGCGCAGGGAAAGGATTTCGTCGAGGATCTGGTCGGCGAGCTCGCGCTTGGGCAACTCCGGCATTTCGATGGCGCGGTCGAGGGTGAGGAAGGTAACGGCGTTGCGGTCGGAATCGAAACCCACACCTTCGCGGGAGACATCATTCAGGACGATGGCGTCGGCGCCTTTGCGCAGGAGCTTGTCGCGGCCGTGGGCGAGGACGTCTTCCGTCTCGGCGGCGAAGCCGATGACGAGCATACCTGGGCGGCGGCGCTCGACGACGGCGGCGAGGATATCTTCGGTCGGCTCGAGCTCCAGCGTGAGCGGACCGCGGCGGCGCATTTTCTGATCGGCCTGCGCGCGCGGCCGGTAGTCAGCAACCGCGGCGGCTTTGATGACGATGGTCGCCTGATCGAGGCGGGTGAGGACCGCGTCGCGCATTTGCGCGGTGGTGATAACGGGGACGACTTCGACTCCAGCAGGCGCGCGCAGGGCGGTTGGAGCCGAGACGAGGATCACACGGGCACCGCGACGCTGGGCGGCTTCCGCCATGGCGTAGCCCATCTTGCCGCTGGAACGATTGCCGAGGAAGCGGACGGGGTCAAGCGCCTCACGCGTGCCACCGGCGGTGATAAGGACGGTTTCGCCGGCGAGGTCGTTACGGTGGTGCAGAACGCCAAGGACGGCTTCAACGATGGCGCCGTTTTCAGCGAGGCGGCCGGGGCCGATCATGCCACAGGCGAGGTAGCCGCTTTCCGGCGTGACGATGCGGACGTTGCGGCTGGCAAGGGTTTCAAGGTTCGCCTGAGTAGCTGGATGCTGCCACATGTTGACGTTCATGGCGGGGGCGACGATGACGGGCGCGGCGGTCGCGAGATACATGGTAGTGAGGAAGTCGTCGGCAATGCCGTGAGCGAATTTGGCCAGGATGTCGGCGGTGGCGGGAGCGATGACGAGGGCGTCGGTGGTCTGCGCGGCGTCGATGTGTTCGATGGCGGAGGCGGCGTCGCCGGAGTCCGATCCTTCCGGGGCCCAGAGGCCGGTGATGACTTTGTGTCCGGTAAGAGCGGCGAAGGTGAGCGGGGCGATAAAGTGCTGCGCGGCCTGGGTCATGACGACATGGACGTCGAGCGCATGCTTTTGCAGCTCGCGAACCAGCTCCGCGGATTTATAGGCAGCGATGCCGCCGGAAACGCCGACCGTGACCTTCATGGTTACAGGGTACAGCGAGCAGGGTTCAGGGTACAGGGAGGAGGTGACAGGTTGCAGGTTGCAGGTTGCAGATTTCGGGTGACAGGGAGCGATTGGCGGCCTGACGGCGCTGCAGGCTTGCGGTCGCGCAGAGCCACTGCGGCTACTGTCGACGCGGTACGGTGGATTCTGCTACGAGGCGAATTTTGGGATGTCGGGAGCGTCGACTTCCGGCTTGATCACCGGAACGTCCTCGGTCTTGACGTACGCCACCTTGCCTGCGGCAATCTCTTCCTGGGCCACGCGGGAGGCCTTCCGCGAATGGGTGGGAACCATGGGCTGGGCGCCGTTCTGCAACTGGCGTGCGCGGCGGGCGGCTACCAGAACATAGCGAAAATTGCTGTCGTATTCCTTCTCAACACTCATTCCATCCACCTCCAGCTTTGCTGCGTCATCCCTTTGTTGTCGGCTCCAGAACGCCGAAAGCCTGCAACACGGGTCGGACGCGCGATTCCGAGTTGGCCTGGCGGCATCCTTCGGCGATCCGCAAAACACGTTCGCGGTCTGCCGGGTTGGCGTCCGCACTGCCATTGTGCCGTATGCGTTCGGCGGCGACGATGGCCTCCATCTCCTCGACAGCCCGATCCAGGACGTCGTTGACGAGAATATAGCCATAATCGCGGTAATTCTCAATCTCCTGTTTGGCCTTGGCGAGGCGCCGCTCGATCACCTCTTCGCGGACAGCGCCTTCGGCGCGGCTACGGTTGCGAAGACGAGTGGCGAGGATTTCGGGCGACGGCGGCATGAGGAAGATGGAGACGGCTTCCGGCATTCTGGCGCGCACCTGCGAAGCACCCTGAACATCGATGTCGAGGAGGAGATCGCGGCCCTGGGCGAAGGCTTCGGCCAGCGTGGAGCGCGCGGTACCGTAATAGTTGCCGAAGACCTGGGCATGCTCGAGGAACTCGCCGTTCCGGATCATTTCCTCGAAGTGTTCGCGGGTGGTGAAGTGGTATTCGCGGGAGTCCTGTTCGGAGCCGCGGGGGCCGCGGGTGGTCCACGAGACAGAGAATTCGAGACCGGAGACCTCTGAACGGAGTTGGTTCACAAGAGTCGATTTGCCCGACCCGGAGGGCGCCGAAATGATGAAGAGAATTCCCGACAAAGCTTATCGTTCCTCGCGCGAATTTTAGATCCAGGTTAAGAACAACATCCTCGGGGGCTAAGGCCCGCTCGATTGCGAATTTTGTGGCACGAGTGAACTCGTGCCCTGATACGAAAGCTATTTCCCACACTATTCACTGCGAACTGCCCGGAATCCTACTCCAAATTCTGAATCTGCTCGCGGGCCTTTTCAATCTCGGACTTCATGCTGAGGCCCGCTTCGGTAATGCGCGTTCCGTTCCCGGCGACACCGCTGGTCTTTGAGAGCAGGGTGTTGGCCTCGCGATTCATCTCCTGCAGCAGGAAGTCGAGTTTCTTGCCGACCTCCCCACCTTGTTCGATGAGGCCGATGAAGTGGTCAATGTGGGTGCGGAGGCGCGTGACCTCTTCTTCGACGTCACTGCGTTCGGCGATGAGAGCGGCTTCCTGGAGAATACGGTCCTGATCGAATCCGCCGTCGAGCATGGTCTTCATGCGCTGGTTGAGGCGGTCGACGTAGGCCTGCTGCACTTTTTCGCGTAACTGAGCGGCTTCGTCGACGAGGGAACGGAGGCGCTCCATGCCGGCGCAGAGCTCGGCACCGAGAACGGAGCCTTCCTGAGCTCGCATGGTTTGAAGCGCAGCGACGAGAGCATCGGTTTCGCGGAGAACGGCTTCTTCGAGGGCCTTCAATTCTTCGTCGCTGTTGCGCGACTCGGCCATGAGAACGCCGGGAAGGCGGAAGACGGCATTGAGGTCGGGTTCGGTTTTAAGGCTGTGTTCGGCTGCGGCGGCGCGAAAGGCTTCAATGTAGGCGGCGACGAGGGCGTGATCGTAACCAGCCTCGGCTTTCTGACTGCGCTCGACGCTGAGCGTGACCTCGACATGACCGCGGCGCAGCTTCTCCTTCAGGATGCGGCGGAGGTTCATCTCCACGGCTTCGCTTCCATTGGGAAGGCGCATGTGGAGATCGAGAAAGCGGTGGTTGACGCTTTTCAGGCTGAGCGTGAAGCCCAGAGTTTCAGAAACGCGGCCGGCGACGCGGGCGAACCCTGTCATGGAGTACACCGGCTGTTTGGCGTCGGTCATGGAGTGATTTTTCCTGTAAGGACGGGTTCGACTGGGTCTGGAGTTTCAGGGTCGGCGAGGGGATGAGCGCCGTCGCCGATGTCGACGAACTGCAGGCGGTAGAGCTTTTGGTAGATGGGCGAGGTTTGCAGGAGCTCTTCGTGGGTGCCGATGGCGGTGATGCGGCCGCGTTCGAGGACGACGATGCGGTTGGCGCGGCGGACGGTGGAGAGGCGGTGAGCGATGACGATGACCGTACGGCCTTCCATGAGGTTGGAGAGCGCGGCCTGGACCAGCGATTCGCTTTCGGTGTCGAGTGCGGAGGTTGCTTCGTCGAGGATGAGGACGGGCGCGTTTTTGAGAATGGCGCGGGCGATGGCGAGACGCTGGCGTTCGCCGCCGGAGAGCCGGAAACCTTTTTCGCCGATAACGGTGTCATAGCCATCGGGCATGCGCTCGATGAACTCATGGGCCAGGGCGGCTTTGGCAGCTTCGACAACGCGCGAGAGTGGGACATCGGGCTGACCGTAGGCAATGTTGTTGCGGACGGTGTCGTTGAAGAGGATGGTTTCCTGAGTGACTTTGCCGATCTGGGCGCGCAGCGAGTCGAGGCTGGCCTGGCGGACGTCGATGCCGTCGACGAGGATGCGGCCGTCGGTGACGTCGAAGAAGCGGGGAATGAGGTTCACGAGGGTCGACTTCCCTGCTCCGCTGGGACCGACGAGGGCGACAACTTCGCCACGATGAATGGTGAGGTCGATGTCGCTGAGGACGATGGGCGGGCCTTCGCGTTCGCGTTCGCCTTCGCTGTAGCAGAAGCTGACATGCTCGAGCGCGATGGAGTCTTTGAACCCTTTGAGGATCCGGGGATGTTTTGCTTCGCGGACTTCATCCTGATCGTCCATGAAGTCGAAGATGGCGGCGGAGGCGCCGGCGGCCTGCTGGAAGTTGTTGTAGTAAATCCCGAAGCGGCGGATGGGATCGTACATCTTGAAGAGGGCGACGATGAAGGCGAAGAAGACGCCTTCCGGCATGCCCTTGTGGCCGATCTGATTGCGGCCGAGGAGCAGGAGGAGCGCGATGGCGACGGCTCCAATGAAGTCCATGAGAGGCGAGGTGATGGCCTGGGCGCGAACGGAGCGGAGGTTGGCGCGGAAGAGCTTGCGCGCGGCCTGGCGGAAGCGCAGCAGTTCCCAGAACTCCATGTTGAAGGCTTTGACGATGCGATTGCCGGTGATGGTTTCGTGGAGAATATTCTGGATGTCGGCGAGCTTGTCCTGGCCTTTGCGGGTGGTGCGGCGCACATCGCGGCCGATGCGGAAGATGGAGCCGGCGGCGACGAGACCGAAGAAGGGGAGGATCCACGCGAGGCGGCCACCGAGCGCGACAACGATGATGACCATAAAGGCGAGGGTGAAGAGCTGCTGCAGGAAATCCGACAGGACCGAGGACGTGGCGTACTGGACGCGCTCGATGTCGTTGATGAGGGCGGAGAGCAGTGAACCGGTGGTGTGTTTCTGAAAGAAGGCGACGGAACGGCGCAGGATGGCTTCGTAGAGGTCGTCGCGCATGTCGGTGATCATGCCGAAGCCGGCGTAGTTGGCGAGGTAGGTGCCGACGTAGTCGCAGATGCCTTTGAGCAGCGTGGAAGCGACGAAGGCAAAGGCGATGCTGGACCAGTCGTTGTGGATCCAGTGGGGGACGAGCAGTTCGGGACGAAGGTTGAGGTGCCAGCGCGCGCCGAGCTCGCCGAGGAGCGGAGTTTGTTTGGCGCGGCTGGCGGCGCCGGGGTTGAGCACGTTGTCGAAGATGGGGCCGATGAGGAGGACACGGAAGGCGTCGAGAAGGCCGACGCCTGCGGCAAGAACCACAGCGGACAAAGCCTGGAGCCAATAGCGGCGCGCGTAGTAGAGCAGGCGCCAGAGACGCATCATGCTGCGGGGGCTCCCGGCAAAAGACATGACTGCATCCGTTTATTTTACCGCCTGATACGGACAGGTCCGGCGCGGGAATGGGAACTACCGTAACGTGGGACAGGGAGCAGGGGACAAGGAGCAGGAAGCGGCAGGGGAAAAGTTGCAGGTTGCGGGTTACAGGTGCGAAGGGCAGGGATCAGCGTTCAGTGATCAGCGATCAGAAAAGGCCGGGGGCGCGGACGCCGAAGAAGTCGCGCATTGTTTTGACAGGCGCGATTGCGCTGGTTGCAGCGGGGGCATCGACGTGGCTGATGCGGACGCCGGAGATTCACTGCACGGTGCTGGCGCCGCTGACGGTGCTGGCAACGCTGGCGGCGTTTGTGATCTCGATTTGCTTTCGGCAGATGGGGCGGTTTCCCGACAAGCGAAGCCGGTGGATCCTGCTGGTGTGCATCCTGATTGCAGCGGGGACGTTGTTTGCGGATTTCCGGTTTGTGCGGCGGTATCGGGACTTCTGCGATCAGCTGCAGCAGCAGATGAAGTGAAGCAGGTCACAGTTGCAGGTTTCAGGTTGCAGGTTATAGGTAACAAGAGCCACCCATCGCCGGCTTCGTCGCACAACCTGTCATCTGTTACCTTGCCTTTCGGCCGGTCACCTGGTTCCTTGTTTTTGCAGGATTTCGGCTTGTTGGCCGCCGATGGGAGAGGCTTCGTCGAGGAAGCCCCTGAAGACGGGGCCGACCTGACCGGCGCATTGGCCGGGAGCGAGATGGCCGCAGGCATCGACGACAACAAACTCTGACTGCGCGACGGCGTGGTGGATCTGGTCGCCGACCGCGACGGGGATGAGGTGATCCTGCTTGCCCCAGACGATGAGCATGGGCATCTTGAGCGCACCGAGCTGGCCATCGAGCAGATCCGCACCGGTCAGCATCGAGCTCATGTTGCGTTTGACGACCCAGCCGTGGCGCTTTACGAAGCGGAAGATGTCGCGCTGGATGAAAGCGGGCACGTGGGGCGCGGGCGCAGCCATGAGCAGATTGTCGAGTTCAGAAAGCCTGGCTTCTGTGTCGGGCTCGAACAGGGATGTGTCCCAGGCGAGGGAAAAGCGCGTTCCCGCGCTGTCGAAGATGGCGAGACGCCGGATGCGGTGGGGCTGATCGAGGGCGACGCGCATGACGAGCCATCCGCCCATCGACCATCCTGCAAGGTCGGTTTGCGCGAGGTGACGATTGTCGAGGAAGGCTTCGACGGCGGCAGATTCTTCAGCAATGGAATAGGCGGCGTTGGAAGGCCAGTCGGAACGGCCGTAGCCGGGCAGGTCGAGCGCGTAGACGCGGTGGTGATCGCGCACGAGCTGCGGCATGAGGTTGGCCCAGTCTTCGGCGCGTCCGCCGAGTCCGTGGACGAGCACGACGGGCGAGCCTGATCCGCCGGCGTAGTAGTGAATGCGGACGTGAGGATTTCCGGCGAAGGGAATGTCGGTGTAGTCGGAGTGGATGCCTTCGAAGAGAAGGCGGGTTTGCGTGGCAAACCACAGAACCGTGAGCGGGCGCACGAACGCGATGGTGACGATGAGGACCAGGAGCAGGAGGATGCTGAGGAGGATCCATCGCGTCACTCGCCAGGCGCGACGTTTGCGGCTCTGCGGCGGGGATGCGAGGGTGGCCATGAGGCAGGTACAGGTGACGGGTTGCAGGTGACGGGTTGCAGGTTGCAGGTTAAGGGTTGGAGCAGCAGCGATGGCTGCACAACACCATTAGGATGCCATTTTGATGGCTTTGCGAATGACTTCGACGGTTAGGGAGGTGAGGCCGTCGAGTTGGTCGGCGGTGGCCCAACGTCCTTCGAGGGCATCGGTGGCGCAGGCAAGCGATCCGCCCGTGATGCGGCAGAGAAAATCGATGAGGACGTAGTGGTAGCGGACGCGGCCTTCTGCGTCGCGGGAGATGCGGTCGAAGGCCTGTACGGTGTCGATGATTTCGACCATGAGGCCGGTCTCTTCGAGAACCTCGCGGCGGATGGCTTCTTCGAGGGTTTCGCCCAATTCAACGGCGCCGCCGGGGAGCGACCATTCGCCTTTCAGCGGCTCCTGAGCGCGGCGGATGAGGAGGGCCTGTTTTTGGCCGCCGGGGCCGTCGTCGCGAACGATGACTGCGCCGACTCCGGCAATGGGAGCATCTGGATATTCGCGTTTCACAAGTGAGAGGTTGCAGGTTGCAGGTTGCAGGTTACGGGTTACGGGTTACGGGTTGCAGGAGGACAGACCAGCGACATAGCCAGCATGACCTGTAACCACCCGCATTTTCAAAGCTTGATGGGTTTGCCGTATTCGCCGTCGAAGACGGTGCGGGCCATGCTGAAGCGGCCGCCGTCGTACTTGTCCGGACCTTTGATATGACCGATGGCAAGCAGCGCGACAACTTCGTAACTGATGGGCAGGTTGAGGACCTGGCAAACTTTGTCCGGCTCGTAGCCTTCCATGGGGGCGGTGTCGTAGCCGAGGGCTTCGGCCATGAGGAGCATGCCGGAAAAGGCGAGCATGACATGGCGATTGAGCCAGGCGGTGAGGTTGGCATGGTTGCCGAGAAACTGCGGAATGATGTCGCTCGCGCTCTCCGCGTAGTTCTCCGTCATGCCGCGTTCGCGGCCCATGCGGATCATCTCTTCCATGTCGGTGCGCCAGCCGTCTTTATCGCCGCAGGCGACGATGACGACGGAAGCTTCTTCGACTTTGGCCTGGTTGTAGCTGGCAGAGCGCAGACGGCGGCGGCCTTCCGGCGTGCGGACGACGACAAATCGCCAGGGCTGAAGGTTATAGCCGCTCGGCATCTTGAGGCCGGCTTCGAGAATCTTCTTCAGATCGGCATCGGGGATAGGCTTGCCGTCAAAACTAGGCGTTGCGCGCCGCTGATCGAGCACTTCGCTGAGAGGCTTTTCCGGTCGACTGGCCATGCGGAGGTGGGTCCTGAGCTGCTTTCTCTGGATGGGTGAAGTTTAACTGCGTTGTCCGGAAGCGGAAGCCTGAATCTGCTCCATGGGGAGTTCGAGCGCAAAGGGACTCTGATTGCCCGGGGTTGCGGCATAGACCCAGAGGCCGTGGAAGGCCGTTTGCAATTCGGGATGCTGCAGCAGCAGCGCCCGCATGACGGCGGTGACCTGGGTGCGCGCCGCAACGAGGTTCTGATTGGGCGTGGCGTTATAGGTGACGATGAGGTCGAGCTGGTCGGAGAGCTCGCCGGTGTGAAGATTAGTGATGTCGTAGGTTACGGTACCGGCACTGAGGCGGAGCGGATCGGCGCCGGGAAGATTTGCGGGGCGCGACTGTTCGGCCTCACGCTGCAGCTTCTGCAGGTTAGGGCTGGAGACGAAGTCGACGGGCTCGAGCAGATACTGGGCAGTCTGGTAGTAGAAGTAGGCGTTCCACACCTGTTTCTTCGCGGCGTACTCGCGCGCCTGGCGCCAGAACCAGAGGCCATCGTGACCGCCCATCATCATAGGGCGGGTAAAGAAGCCGGCAAGTTTCCAGTCAGCGCTGCCGGCTGGATCATTCTGAAGGATCAGCGAAATCTGCTGCGGCTGTTTGACGCCGGTGGCGTGCAGGACGGCCAGGGAATATTTGCCTGGGGGAAGGCCGGGGATGGTGACTTCGACGGTGAGCGCCGACCCGGCAACGCCACAGAAGAACTGAGTTTCCTGGGGGGCTTTGAGGTCGCTGGCGTCGAGGAGGTAGACGGCATCGACGGTGAGGGTGGCGCGCTGGATGGAAGCGTTGACGGCCTGAATGGAATTGGCGATGCCGTCAAACTGGGCGGCGACGGTGGCGATGGTCTGGTTGCGAACGGCGGCGGCGTTGCCGGATTCGACGTTGGCGCCGATCATCTGGGCCGACTGGGCGAGGATGGTGCGCTGGGCGCTGGGCATCTGCGACTGCGTCATGCAGGAGACGCCGAAGGCTGGAACGGCGAGAACGGCGGGCACGGCCAGCACGAGAAATTTAGGCCAAAGGCTGGAAAAGCGGCGGCGCATTTGAGACTTCCCTTCAATTCGCGGATGAGCGAATTCGAATCACTGCTAGTCTAGTACACAGAGGATGGAGGGATGTCGAACCGATGACCTCCCGGTAATCCTAAGACTTCGATGCAGGTTACGAGCCTTTCACGATGCCTGGTTTGGGCGGTTGCGGCCGCTTTTGCGGTTTCGTGTCACGGCCAGGTGATGCAGCCGCCGGGGACCATGCCCGGCGTGACCCACATGCATGTGCCTCCGCTACAGCACACAAGCGCTCCACCGGCGAACGCCGATCAGCCGGGAGACAGGGTTCAGCCGGGAACTCAGCCTCAACCGGCTGCTCCGGTCCCACCGGGCGGCGCTCAGGTTCAGCTGGGTACGACCGGCGGACCGCCGCCAGGCGCGGCGCCGACTCTGCCGCCTTCTCTGCTGGACAAGCCCGCCACCCGAGCCAGCGTGACGCTGAGCGGCGGATCGCTTTCAGTAAGGGCCGACAACGCGAGCCTTTCGGACATATTGAAGGACCTGTCGTCGACCAGCGGGATGACGGTGGAAGGTTTTGGGAAGGACACGCGGGTTTTTGGCGTCTACGGTCCCGGCTCACCGCGCGATGTGATTTCCGAATTACTGGATGGAGCGGGTTACAACTTTCTGATGGTGGGCGATACCGATGCGGGAACGCCGCGTGCGATCGTGCTGACCACGCGGGGCAACGCACCGCTCCCGAACCCTCAACCCGGTTCGGTTTCGCAGCCGGACGAGGACGACGAGCCTGTCAATAATCCTCCGATGGAGCAGGCTCCGCCTCCTGTGCAGCCGGCGGCGACTCAGCCAGGCCAGCAGCCGAGGACGCCGCAGGAGATGCTGCAGGAGCTGCAGCGGATACGGCAGCAGCAGGGCCAGGGACAAGGCCAGCCTCCTCAGTAGAAAACCTGGAATCCAAAAATTTCCTTTTGAGATTTGGACCGGAGCGCAAGGTTCGCGGTGAGGGCTGAGCTGCGTCCGTGACCGTAGTAATGCCTCTTTCGTGGTCTGGAAACAGCGGGGTTCGTTGTTTATCTTCTGGATACCTCTTCCGAGGTAAGGTTCTCCCCCATGAAACGCCCTGCTGTTTTGCTTTCGGTTGCGACTGCCCTTGGCTTCACTCTGCTGGCCGGCTGCGGGATGGCGAACACGCCGATCCAGGTCGGCACATCTCTCTCCGGCAACTGGGCGTTCGTTCCTGCCAGCTCCAGTGCCGTACTGAATCTCGGGTTCACGCAGGGGGCATATGAGACGGTCAGCGCGGTGGCGCGACTGAGCGGCGCATCGTGCATCAGCCCGACGACGAACATCCTGCTGACCGGATCGGTGGGCGGGAATAATCAGATGCTGCTGGTTTCGTCGGCGTTCAACGGAACAACCCTGACGTTGCAGGGGGAGGTTGCAGGCGACGGCAAAGGGATCGGAGCGGCGAGCTGGACCTTTGCTGGCGGCAACTGCGGCACGATGGGAAAAGCCAACGTGACGGCAACGCAATACTCGGCGATCAACGGAACCTATACGGGAACTTTCCTGGATGGATCGGCGAACCCGATCGCGGTTTCGGCACTCCTGGAACAGACCTCACAACCGGATCTGGATGGGCAGTTTTCTTTGTCAGGAACGGCGACGTTTCCGGACAACAGCTGCTTTGCCGCGCAGCCAACCCTGACGACTTCGTTGGTGACCGGCAGCAATCTATCGATGAGCTATACAGATACGACGAGTGGAGCCGTGCTGACGGCAGTGGGGACGTTCAATGCATCCGCGTCGCAGCTGACGATCACAAACTGGTCGATCACGGGCGGCTCGTGCAGCGGATCATCGGGCACGGGAACACTGACGCTGCAGACGCAGAATCTGTAGCTGTTCAGGTGACAGGTTGCAGGTGACAGCGTCTTCCGCAACGTTATCTGTTGCCCGTGTCGGGCCGGGGCCAGCGGGCTTCGATGGTGGTGGAGATGCCGCCGCGGGGACGGAAGTCGCCCTTCACAACAGCCCACACCGGGTCACAGGCACGGACGACGTCCTCGAGGATGCGGTTGACGACGTTTTCCTGAAAGATGCCGAGGTTGCGGTAGCAGAAGAGATATTCCTTCCAGGATTTAAGCTCGAGGCACTGCTCGCGGGGCATGTAGCGGAGCGTGACGGTGCCGAAGTCGGGCAGACCGGTTTTGGGACAGACGGAAGTGAACTCGGGATCGTCGATGACGATTTCGTAGCCAGGGAACTGGCTGCGCCAGGTCTCGATGAGGGGGAAGTCGAAGTCGAGTCCAGCCTGGGCATGCTGGTCGGTGTAACGGGAAGCGGTCGCCATGTACCAATTTTACGGGTTCGGGCGATGCAGGCGAGAGGAAGCGAGCCACGCTGACCGGAAGCGGGTAAACACTCCGGTACCTCGACGAAATTCGAATTTTGAGAACCCTAAAGCCAACGATGTGTGTCTTATATACTGACCTTCGGTTTCACGAATGAAAACAGGGCAGGCAACGTCACGAACGGCTCGGATTTGGATCATCACAGCCGTTGCTATCGTGATTATTTTTTTCGGCGTGCACCTGATGACGCGGGGAAGTCTGCCCATCCGTGTGGGCGAGGCCAGCACCGGCGATCTGAAGAGCACGGTGGCGACGAATGGCAAGGTGGAACCGCAGCCGCAGGTGAACTTCGAGGCACACGCTCCCTTCCCTGGGATCATTGCGACCCTGAACGCTCACGAAGGCGAAAAGGTTCGTGCTGGTCAGCTGCTGCTGGCGATGGACGACAGTGAGGCCCGGTCGCGGGTGGCGACGGCCGAGGCGGCCCTGAGAGGGGCGCAGGCAAATTTCCAGGCGGCGCAGCACGGCGGCACGCAGGAAGAGCGCATTTCGCTGCAGGGGGACATCGACAAAGCGCGGATCGATCGTGACCAGGCGCAGCACGACCTCGACGCGCTCAAGACGTTGCAGACGTCAGGAGCATCGTCAGCGAGCGAGATCAGCGCGGCGCAGACGCGTCTGGCTGCCGATAACAGCAGCCTGCAGGTGCTGCAGCAGCGGCAAACGGGGCGCTACGACACGGATTACCTGGCACACGCCAAAGCCACCCTGAGCGATGCGCAGGCTGGTTACGCTGCCGCGCAGGACGCACTGTCCCGTGCCGTTGTTCATGCACCGTTCGCGGGAACGGTGTATTCCCTGCCCGTTTCGCGGACGGAGTATGTGGGCCAGGGAGACCGGCTGCTTTCGATGGCCGATCTTTCCCACTTGCAGGTGCGGGGCTATTTCGACGAACCGGAAATTGGCAAGCTGAGCCTCGGACAACCAGTGACGATTGCGTGGGACGCCCGGCCCAACGAGCAGTGGCACGGCCACATCCAGCGATTGCCTTCGACCATCGTCACGCAGGGAACGCGCAATGTAGGCGAGGTGCTGATCACCATCGACGACCCGGACGGCGAGTTGCTGCCGGACACGAATGTTCGTGTGACGGTGACGGTGGCTAATGTATCCAATGTTCTGAAGGTACCGCGCGATGCTCTGCATGACGAACAGGGGTTAAAGTTCGTCTATCGCAAAGAAGGAAACTCTCTGCACCGCGTGAAGGTGACGATTGGCGCGCTGAATCTGACCGAGGTGCAGATTACGAGCGGTCTGAACGTGGGCGATGTGGTGGCGCTGGGCACAACGAACGCGCAACCGCTGAGCGACGGCGTTCCGGTCAAAGTCGTCCAGTAGGAGATTTTCTTGCGGGAGCGAAATCCACTGCGTCGGGTGCTGCTTGTTTTTTCGGCAGCCTTGTTGTGGACTCTGGCGGCAGAGGCAGCGAATCCGCGCCAGGATCTGGAACTGGGGCGCGCCGACAGCGCGTTGCAGTCGTTGAATGCGCTGCTGGCCAGGAACCCGAACGATGCCGAGGCGCACAATCTGCGCTGCCGCGTTTACTACCAGGAAGAGAAATGGGACGAGGCGATCAGCGATTGCGAAGCAGCCGTGCGGCTGGCGCAGGCGAGCAGCAACGACCATCTGTGGCTGGGCCGGGCGTACGGGCAGAAGGCCGCGCACGCATCGATGCTCTCCGGCTATCCGCTGGCGCGCAAGGTGCACACAGAGTTTGAGCAGGCGGTGCAGCTGGATCCGCACAATGTGGAAGCGCTTTCGGATCTGGGTGAGTTCGACGTGATGGCTCCCGTGGTAGTCGGGGGCGGGATGGCACGGGCCGCGGACGAAGTGCAAAAGCTAAGTGGGGTCAGCCCGGCGGCGGCGCGGACGCTCGAGGCACGAATTGCGGAATCGAAAAAGGACTACGGAACCGCGGAGGCGGCATTTAAGGACGCCATTGGGCGGTCGTCCTATCCGGCGAATGCGTGGATGGATCTGGCGGCGTTTTATCGGCGGCGCGGGCGGCTGGATGAGATGGTAAGCGCGGCGCGCGCGGGAGCGGCTCTGGACGGGAAACACGGCGCGGCGCTGGTGGATAGTGCAAGCAATCTGGCGCTGGCCGGACGCGAGACGCAGACGGCGATTGAGTGGCTGCGGCAGTATCTGAACTCGAATGCGCAGTCGGAACTGGCGCCCGCGTTCGTGGTGCGCGCGCAGCTGGCGCAGTTGCTGCGAAAGCAGGGTGACATTGAGGCGGCGCAGGAGCAACTGGCGGCGGTGCGTTCGCTGGCTTCCGGATATCGGGTTCCTTCAGGAAATGCCGCTTCGAGAATGGCCGGTCTGTAAACTCAGAACGATGGACGAGCGGACGCCAGTGGGGACGCAAACGCGCCTTTTGCAGGTCAGGAGAGTGGCCGCGGTTCTGTTTCTGCTGACGCCGGTGGTGGTGAGCGCACAGATCTCGCTTTCCACGGCCGTCAACCTGGCAGAGAAGCACAGTCCGGCCGTCCGTTCGGCGAGAGCTGAGGTGGACCGCGCGGCGGGAGCGGTGACACAGACCCGAGATGCTTACGCTCCGAGCGTTGTCCTGGGTTCTTCGGTTGGCCCTCCGCCTTACGGATTCCCGCTCGGCAATCCCGACATTTACGACGTGAACGCTGAGTCGCTGTTGTTCTCGTTTTCGCAGCCCGACTACGTTCGGGCGGCTCGATCCGGACTTCGGGCGGCCAATCTGAGCCTGAAGGATGCGCAGCAGCAGGTGGAACTGGACGTGGCGCTTGACTACGTGGAACTGGACCACGATCTGAAGGAGATTTCCGCGCTCCACGAGGAGAGCACCTTTGCAGGCTCGTTGATCCAGATCGAGCAGGATCGAGTGCGGTCCGGCGTCGATCCAAGGGTGACGGAACTGCAGGCGGAACTGACGGCGGCGCAGGTAGAGGAGAAGCGGATCTACCTCGAAAACGATGCCGATCTGATGCGGCAGAAGCTGGCCAATCTTACGGGGCTGCCCGCAGTCGATCTTGAGACCAATCCCGGGAGCATTCCCGCGTTGCCGGCTTTGCCATTCGAGACGCCGAACGATCAGCAAATCGCCGACAACAACCCGGGCGTGAGTGCTTCCTACGCGATCGCGCAATCGAAGCTGTATACGGCGTTTGGGGACAGCCGTCAGAACCTGCGGCCTTCGATTGGCTTTGGTCTGAAGTATCAGCGGTTCGCGCAATACCAGAATTTTGAGAACTACTATCACAATTTCCAGCAGAACAACATCAGCGCCGGCGTACAGCTGACGATACCGGTGTTCGATCCGTCGCTGAAGGCGAAGGCTCGACAATCGGCTGCGGAAGCCGCCCGCGCACAGGCGGATGCCGATGCCTCGCGGAACGTGCTGAGCGAGCAGACGTCGTCGATGCGCGGCATGCTCCGCCAACTTGCAGCGCAGCAGAAGGTGGTCCAGGTGAAGAGCGAGCTGGCGCAGGAACAACTGAAGACGGTGGAAACGGAACTGGCTCAGGGTACCGGGGTACCAAATGCGCAGCCCGTGACACCGAGAGAGGCGCAGCAGGCACATATCGAGGAGCGGGAGCGCTACGACGACGTGCTGGACGCTGACTTTTCACTGATGAAGGCCGAACTGAATCTGCTGCGGGCGACGGGCCAACTGGCTGCGTGGGTGCAGTCTTCGCTGAAATAGCTAAGTGCAGCTTTATCAGCCGCTAACTCATTGATTTCCTAAGGGGCTAAATGTAGGCAGCCGCAGCGCTGATTGCGGTTGCTGAATGGTAAACTGGGAGGAGTGCCTATGCCGCTTAAAACGCTATTCCTCAATCCTCCGTCTTTTGAGAACTTCGATGGTGGCGCCAGCTCGCGCTGGCCCGCAACACGCGAGATCGAGTCGTACTGGTACCCGGTCTGGCTGGCTTATCCGGCCGGCATGCTGGAAGGGGCGCGCCTGCTCGACGCCAACCCGCACCACGTGAAGTGGCCCGCGGTGGTGGAGATTCTCAAGGACTACGAATTCCTCGTCCTGTTTACGAGCACCATTGCGTGGAGCGGCGATCAGCGGTGGGCTGAGAAGATCAAGGAAACCTATCCGAGCATCAGGATTTGTTTTGTCGGACCGCCGGTCACCACCGATCCGGACAAAGCGCTGAACGAGTGCCACGCGATCGACTTTGTGTGCCGCCGCGAGTTCGACCACTCCGTGGTGGAGTTTGCCAACGGCAAACCACTCGACGAGATTCTCGGCATCAGCTACCGGAAGAACGGGCAGGTGGCGCATAACCCTGACCGGCCACAGATTGAAAATCTGGACGCTCTGCCTTGGGTGACCGACGTTTACAAGCGCGATCTGGACGTGACGAAATACAACGTGCCGTTCCTGCTGCATCCTTTTGTCGCACTGTATTCGACGCGCGGATGCCCGGCGCAGTGCACCTTCTGCCTGTGGCCGCAGACGACGAGCGGGCATGCATGGCGGAAGCGCTCGACGGATGACGTGGCGGCGGAGATGGCGCACGCCAAGGAACTGTGGCCGAACGTGAAGGAATTCTTCTTTGACGACGACACGTTCAATATTCAGAAGGCGCGGACCATTGAGCTGTGCGCGAAGCTGAAGCCGCTGAAGATTACATGGTCGTCGACGTCGCGCGTGACCACGGATTACGAGACGCTGAAGGCGATGCGCGAAGCCGGTTGCCGGCTGCTGATTGTCGGCTTCGAGTCGGGCGATCCGCAGATCCTGAAGAACATCAAGAAGGGCGCCACGGTGGAGCGGGCGCGCGACTTTGCGCGGGACTGCCACAAGCTGGGCCTGACGATTCACGGCGACTTCATTCTCGGGCTGCCAGGGGAGACGAAGGAGTCGATCCGCAACACGATCAACTTCGCCAAGCAGCTGGATGTGGAGACGATTCAGGTTTCGATGGCACATGCCTTCCCGGGCACGGAGTTTTACGAATACGCACGGGTGAACGGCTTCATCACGAATGAGAACAAAATGACGGACGAGGGCGGACACCAGCTGGCGCACATCGAATACCCCGGCTTGCCGGCCGATTACGTGCTGGAGATGGTGCACCGGTTCTATGACGAGTACTTCTTCCGGCCGAAGGCGGCGTGGCGCGTGGTGAGCAAGGCGATTGCGAACGGCGATCTGAAGCGGCTCTATCATGAATCGCGGTCGTTTCTGAAGCTGCGCTCGGAGCGCAACAAGATGGTGAAGGAGACGCGGACGCAGAAGACAGCGGAAGCGGCCAACGCTCGGGCGTAGCGTTCATGCGGGATCGGCGGCCGGGTTTCCGCTCGGCCGCCTTTGATTTTCTCTGAGGAAGTGCTTAGGCTCCCATGCGTGTTGCGCGATCGACGATGACCTTCCAGCGGTATCTGGTGCTGGCCGTCATCACTGTGACTGCGTCGTGCGGGGACACATTTCTGGCGCGCGGCATGAAGTCGATGGGGCCGGTGTCGCTCGCGCATCCTGCCGAGCTGATCCACGCGATCTTTTCTCCATGGGTTGCGATGGGGATCGTGCTGCTGATTGGATTCTTCGCTTCCTATCTGACGGCTCTTTCGTGGGCGGATCTGACGTATGTGTTGCCGGCGAGCTCGCTCGGCTACGTCATCATGACGCTGCTGGCGAAGTTCTGGCTGGGGGAGCGCGTTTCGCCGATGCGGTGGCTGGGCGTGGTGTTTATCACGGCGGGCGTAGGGTTCGTGACGCGCGGGCCTTCGTATACGGATCACAGCGCAGGGGAGCCTGCGAACGGCCAAAGCGAAGTGGAAGCTGCCGAGGAGGTTCGGCAGTGAGTCCTGCGATTGTGGGCACCGCGGCGATGATCACGGCCGTTGTAGTTACGGCTACTGCCGGCGACATTCTTACAGCGTCTGCGATGCGGCAGGTGGGCGATCTGGATGTGATCCGGCAGCGAAGCGGCATTGTTGGTGCGGCGGTGGCGGTGGTCACGAACGGACGATTTGGCGTGGGCGTGATTTGCCTGGCGCTGAGCTTCTTCTCGCTGCTGTTTGCCTTCAGCCATCGGGACCTGAGCCTGATTGGCCCGGCAGCGACCTCCCTGACCTTTGTTACCAATGCGCTGGCGGCTAAGTTCTTTCTGCGGGAGAACGTGGATCATCGCCGGTGGACGGCGGCGATCTTTGTTTGTATTGGCGTGGCGCTGCTGGCGTTTTAGGGTCCGGCGATGGACGGGGGGTAAGCCCCTGCGATGGGTATAAATATCGCAGGCTAACCCGAAGGGGATGGGTTTGCGCTGAGTTGCCTCTCGCCGTTAGGCTCGAAATTGCGCATAACGAAGGACTTCAGGCATGTAATTGATGGGAAAGGGGAAATAATTGACGAAGCCGTCAAAATAACGGCATAATGTGATTATTGTCTCCCTCGTTATGCGACAAACGTTGCGTAACGGAAGGCGAAGAAAAACCCGACCACAGTTGGAGCTGTGACCGGGCCTTTGTTTGTAAAACTTTGTGGTGCCTAGCCGAGTGGACTCCTCCGAACTTTTCACGGCACGAAGGAGTCTGCTCTTAGTTCTGCGGCCATCTGGTAAACCGCTGTAGGCTCGCGGTCCAAGCCGTCGCGACTCTTATCTTCTGAGCCATGATGGTTCGATTTTACCACTGAGGAAAAATTAAGATGCCTCTGGAAAAGATGGCACATAACGTAGATATGAAGCGCTTTAATAGCGCGTTGCGGCGGGTCGTTAGTGTATCAAAATCAGATCTGCAAAAGTTGCTTGCTGAAGAGAAAATGTCCAAGGTTGGTAAACCACGCCCTGGGCCTAGACCCCGCTCCTCCGCTTCGGACCACGTTTCTCGCGATATCGATTAAGCTTCAGGTCTTTCCGTCTTTCCTGTCAATTCAGCGTATGTGAGCCGCTTTCCGGTGACCTGAGAAAGCGCGATAAGGAAACGGTCTGCGTCGTCCAGCGGATTGTCTTTCGTGGCGCGGTTGTTGTAGCGGAATACCTGCTCCGCAACATAGCGATCCAGATGAAACGGTTCCACTGCGATATAAGTCCCGCGCAATCCCCGTTTCAGCAGCGACCAGAAATTTTCGATTCCCTGGGTGTGGACCTGCCCGCGCACATACTCCTCAACGTGATTCACGGTTTCGTGAATGTATTCCTGAGCCGCGAGGTTGTCGTATGCGGTTGCACGGTCCGTGTAAACCACGGAGCCTTTTTCGATCTCTTCCAGAATGGCGTTCTGCAGTGTTTCCCGCTTCTGATTCTGGCATTCTGGTTTGGCCCAGCAACGGCAGTTAAGTTTGGCCCACTTGGGCAGCACTGGCTAGGCTTCATGGATGGAGCGACAGAAGCGTAGCTGGCTGACCAGGAGGGAAAAAGTGGAACTGTTTGAGCAGAT
>DATAZC010000161.1:0-10359 GCA_036272255.1 Acidobacteriaceae bacterium
ATCTGCTCAAACAGTTCCACTTTTTCCCTCCTGGTCAGCCAGCTACGCTTCTGTCGCTCCATCCATGAAGCCTAGCCAGTGCTGCCCAAGTGGGCCAAACTTAACTGCCGTTGCTGGGCCAAACCAGAATGCCAGAATCAAGAGGTTTCGCCATGACGAACAGAACAGCCACCCGCGCACGAACGAGCCAGACCATCCGGCCCCAAACGCGCTCCTCGACAACCGCACAGCATCGTCCCCGCCAGGGATTTTCTGGGCGCGTCCTTCAGCTGGCTCAGGCCTTCCAGGCGGCTCGCACCTTGCAGCTTGCAAAACTGCTTGGCAAATGGACGCTGTTGTAGCCGCAGACGCGATGTACCAATCCGCCAACATGCCCACAGGCCGCGAACCACCTGTCCATCGGTCGGCCTCATCGCAACCCTGGCCGGATCAGCAACCATCCCGCACCAACGGTCAAAACAAAAACCGTTTCAGTTGACCGATCGCTCAACATCCCCCTGTCCAAATCGCAGCCAAAGAAAAACGGGCCGCCGCAGCGGCCCGTCGTTGAAGAGCAGGGAAGCCCCCGCCGTCAGTCGTTAGAAGTACACCTTGCCGGCCAGCTGCACCGCGCGTCCAGGCTGAGGATCGGCGTTCGGATCCGCGGACTGAATCACGCTGCTGATCGAGCCGAAGCTCGGATTGATGTAGGTTCCGTTCGGCCCTGCGAAGTTCGCGTGGTTGAAAGCGTTGAAGCCTTCCAGACGCAGCTGAACGTAGCGCGAGCCGTCCGCCGTGATCGGGAAGTTCTTCGACACCTGCAGGTTCGTGTAGTTGAAGCCAGGCCCGTGGAAGTAGTTCCGCTTCGTGTTGCCAAAGGTTCCGATGGGCTCTTCCGAGAAGCTGCTCGTGTCGAACCAGGCGTTGCCCGCGGCGCGCGGATTCAGCGACTTGGGGTGGAAGTTGGTCGTGTTCGGATTGTCGCCGCAGCCAAAGAAGCTGCCGCCATCGCACCAGAGCGAACGATCCTGCCCCGTCGCGATGCCTACCGGGAACCCGGTCTGCAGAGCCGTCACCCCGGCGACTTCCCAGCCCGAAAGCGTCTCGCGGAAGAACGCATTCCGGTGTCCAAGCGCTCCCACAGGCACCGAGTAAATGTAGGAGGTAACGAAGCGCTGCCGGGCATCGTAATCCGAGTCGCCGTAGTTCAGGTACTTGTACCCAGGGGTGTAGATCATCGAACGGCCCGTGCCACCGCCGCCCGGCGAAGCACCGGTCGAACTTTCATAGCCCGATGCGTCGTCCAGCGCGTGAGAGTAAGTGTAGGCGAGCGTGTATTGCAGGCCGTGAGTTGGGGCTTTCGTGATGCTGGCCTGCAGCGAGTTGTAGTTGGAGGAGCCCTCGCTGTTCTGCATGCCGATGCCCGCGTACCACGGAAGGCCGTTCGGCAGAACCGTGCCGACCGTTCCCGGAACAACCGCCGGATTGGCCGTCAGCTGCGGGAAGTATTCGTGGAGGTGCGAAGCAAGGGTTGTGGTGTTGCAGGGAATTCCGAAGACCGAAACGCTGCCGCTGGCGCAGGCTGCATGCCCCGCTGGCGTGATCGGATCGCCTTCATACCAGGTAGCCAGGCGCCGGCCGAGCGAGCCCACATAGCCGATCTGCGCCACCATGTTGCTGGGCAGCGAGCGCTGGATGTTCAGGTTGTAGTTGTAAACATAAGGGGTGTTGTAGTTCTTGTCGAAAGCCGACATGCCCAGATAGTTATAGATGCTCCAGTCCACCGCTCCCCCGGCCTTGGGCGGAGTGTAGGGGAACGGATTGGCCTCGGAACCGTTGCCCGCAACATCGGCAAATGGGTTGGCGAAGGCCGGAACGCCGCCGAAATCGGCTGCGCCCTGCGATTCATGCAGGAACGGCGGATCGGTCAGGTTCTGCAACGACTGCTCTTCCTGATCGCGGTTGAAGTAAACGCCGAAAGCCGCGCGCACAGAGAAGTCATGCGATCCGGAAGGACCGACGAGCCGCGCAGGTCCGCCGTCCGGAGACCATGCCAGTCCCACGCGCGGTCCGAAGTGGTCGTAATGCGTGGTCGGTGAGCCGGCGGAGTTGCAGCCCGAATCGCCAGGGTACAGAAGTCCCGGAGGCCCGCCGGGGAAGACTTTCGACGTTGCCGAGGTGCCCGTGTAGCAGACGATGCCCAACCCGCCGAACTGGCGGTTCTGGTTCGGCTGCTCAGCATCCCACGCCACACCGTAGTTGACGGTGAGGGTCGGGCTCATCTTCCAGTTGTCCTGTGCGTAGGCGTAACGCTCCGAAGCAACCGCGTTGATGAAACCGTCGCTGGTCTGCTCGTAGCCGTCGGGAACGCCCATCACAAAGTCGATCAGCGGGTCGCCCGAACTGTAGATGCTGCCGCCGTCGTAGTAGTAGTAGCCGTTGTTCAGGTAAGCGAAAGGATTGTCGACCCGGAACTGCTCAAACGACGCGCCGAACTTCAGCGAATGATTGCCGCGTACCCAGCTGAAGTTGTCCGCCATCGTCAGGTTGGTGTCGATGCGAGGCTGAGGTCCTTCGTAGCTGAATCCCAGGCTGAAGTAGCTGCCGACGCTCATGTAAGGCAGGCCGGCCTGGCTGATGTTCGGATTGATGTCGAAGCCGTAAGAACTGGGCTGCGTGATCTGCGCCGGTTCTACAGCCGGGAAGTTGAACCGGTAATACCCGCCCCGCAGTTCGTTCAGCATGCTGGTATTGAAGGTGTGCGTGTAGGAGGCGCTGAACAGCTTAAAGTGTTCGGACTGCACCGAGGCGAAACCAGGAAAGCTGCCGCCGCCAAACGTCAGAACCGAGGTGCCCGGGCTCGACTCAAACACCGTCGACGCCCAGATGCTGTCGTGCGGCGTCAGCGTGTAGTCGGCGCGCAGCACACCCTGGTCCTGAGCCGCCGTGGATCCGGCGTTGAAGTTGTAGTAAGGAACCCCCGCGATACTCGTGTTGGCCTGGGGAACGAACTGCGTCACCAGCTTCGAGGCAATCGAGTTCCATTCTGTGGTCGGAATGTTCACCGTGCTTCCCGAGAAGCAGCTGGACCAGGGCGTGCCGGCTGCGCAGGTTCCGATCGCGAACGGAATCGGATTATCCGAAAGGCCGCCTGCAGCGCCGGGCGTGTAGAGAGCGTCACCTGAGAAGTTGCCGCTGAACTGCGCGCTGCTCAGCGTCTCCGCATTCGTGGTCGCGCCGGTGCGGCTGCGGAATCCCTGATAGCCGAGGAAGAAGAACAGCTTGTCCTTGATCACCGGACCGCCGAGCGTGCCGCCGTAGAGATTCTGATGGAACTCGGGACGGTCGCCGGGGAGCGAGAAGTAGTTGCCGTTGTTGAGGAAGGTGTCCCGATAGTATTCAAAGCCGCTGCCGTGGAAGCGGTTGCTGCCCGACTTGATCACTTCGTTCACGACCTGGCCGGAGTTGCGGGAGAATTCGGGGTTCAGTGTGCTGGTAACGATGTTTTCCTGGTCGAGGGCGTCGGGGTTGACCTTGATGCCCTCACTCTGCAGCGGCCCGTCGTTGATGTCGATGCCGCTCAGCAGGTAGGAGTTCTGCGGCGTCTGGCTGCCGTTCGTGGAGTAGCTGCCGAAGCGGTCGGAGGATTCGACCACGCCCGGCTCCAGTTTGCCCAGGCCGGCCGGATCGCGGCCTTCGAGCGGAATCTGCTCGAGCTGATCGGAGCTGACAACCTGCTTTAGCTGGGTGTCGGAGGTGTCGACCTGAACGGCGCTCGCCGCGACGTTTACCGTCTGCGCGGCTGCACCGATCTTCAGAGTCGCGTTGACTTCGCGGTTCTCGTTGACGTTCAGCGACAGTCCGGTGGACGAGTAGCTCTGAAAGCTCGGCGCAGTCACCGTGATGGTGTAGGGTCCGCCAATCTGCAACTGCGGAAAGATGTAATAGCCCTTGTCGTCGGTGGCGCCTTTGGTGACGATCCCAGTGCTGGTGTTCAGGATCGTGATGCCGGCGTTGGAAATAACGGCGCCGGAAGCATCCGTGACCGTGCCGTGGATGGCAGCGTAAACGTTCTGAGCTCCGGCGCGCGGAGCAGCAGCACAGAGAAGCACAACGAGCAAGGCAGGGAGCAACCAGTTAAAGCGTCTGGCGATCATCAATATCCTCCAGGAAAAAATGAAAATGGTCCGCGAAAATCCAGGCAGAAATGGGCCGGGTGACAGTGGTTCCGTCAGATGAGGAGAGGTTCGACGCCGGCTCCGGGGCCGTGGGGCCCGACGCGGAGAGGGATCGGAACAACGAACAGCGATACTGACAGCGAACCGCATGAGCAAACTGACAGTAACAATGCACTTTGCATGCCATTGCTCAGGTTGCTATCAGGGATCGTGAAACCGTTTACTGTTGTGCTATGCAATTGGCCACGAAAGACATGAAAACAAGGGTCATATCGTAGGCTGTTGTTGCCTTATTAACCTCGACAATCTGCCTCGGTTGCAGCAAGGACCCATAGTGGAAGTGGCTATGTAAATGTCCGTCAAATTGGACGCTGGAAGGGAGATTCTATGAAAAATGGAAGTCTCTGGCAGAGGGAGGGGAAAAGGCTGACCTGGTCGGTTCAGATCCCGAGCTTCTTGACTTCCTCGTTGTAGTACTTGCGGTAGAGGATGTCCCACTCCTGCGAGCCTTCCGGAATGATTCGGCGCTGGGACTCGATCTTCAGGCGGGCCGCCTGATCGATCCGCATTTCTTCCAGCAGGAGATGTTCGAGCGACTTGCGCGCTTCCTGGCGGATGGTATTGCGGTCTTCGAGGAAATCGCACTCGGGCGTTTCGGCAAGTGCGTCCGCAACCACATGTGCCAGCTTATTGAGCTTGTCGCGGGAGATTCTCACAGAACCGCCTTGTATTTGCGCGCCAGCTCGGTCTTAACCTTCTTGAACATTTCGAAGTAGCTGGCGCCCGTCCGGTTCATTTCATCCTGGTAGGCGTCGAGGATCACCCGAACCTCTTCGTTGATGCGGTCTTCGAGAGAGAGCTCTTCGAGGATGGCGTTGTGCATACGCTCTTCAACGGCAGAGAGTTTCGTGGTCTCAATCATCTTGGCGTCGATGAGGTGTTTTACAGTGTGGCGCGCCAGATAGCCAATGTATTCGCGGGAAAAGATCATGGAACTCATTCGGAATATAGCACATGGAAAGAAGCCGAAGAGCGAAGCCGGCCAAATCAGCCGATGGCAACGGAGGCCGTGGCAGAGTCAGCGGAAGGGGCCCGCGAAGCCGAGCCAGGATCAGCGGCCAGAAGAGCAGCCGTGACCGGAATCGGAAGAAGAAAGTTGACGAAAGAGGGAAGCAGAGCCAGAACGACCGAGAAACCAGTGAACGCACTGATCGCAGCGCAGAGCGGTGCGACGACGACGGCGATGGCCACGGAAAACAGTGCGACGTGGCGGAAAATCTCGGGAAGCCGCTTAGCCGAGGGTCGACGGAAGAGGAGCAGGACTCCAGGGATCAAAAGCAAATTGTTGTAGACGAGCCATACGTTGCTGGGAACAAGGCAGGCCGTGGCCGACAGCAGAAGAGCCGCGGCGTAAGCGAGGCGGCGCGAATCAGGGGAGACTGAGCCGAGCTTCCAAAGCCTGAACAGAACGGCGAGAAGCAGGAGGAGCGCAAGCGCGGATCCGGCGTAGCGACCTGCGACGAAGACGAGCAAAGACGTTTTCCCGGAGTGGTGAGAGTAGTCGATCGTCGCTCGTATCCAATGGGAAATCCAGTAGGGAACCAGGACCAGAGAGCCGCCGATCAGCAGGAAGAACGTGAGAGCAAAAGCGACGATGAAGCGCCACATGCGCTGAGCGGCTGCGAGCGATAGCAGCCAGAGACAGAGCAGCAGAACAAGATGCGGCTTCACGGTTGCGAGAGCCAGCAGAAACCCTGAGGTTGCGTCGAATCGGCAGCTATAAAACAGGATTGAAAGCGCGATGGCAGCGACGACGAACATCGACGGCTGCCGAGAGTTGCAGCTCCACAGTGCCGGCCAGCTGATGACCACCAGAGCAACCGCCAGGAGACGGGTTGCGCCTCGAATGTCGGGCAGGCAGACACGCAGCCATGTCAGGGCGGCTACAGCAATGATAAGTGGGCCGAGCAGCGCAAATAGAAAGTAGACCTGGGGCCAGGAAAGGAACGTGAAAGGCCCCAGCAAAAAAACGATGTAGGCCGGATAGACGAAAGCCTGCGGATCCCAGCCCGAAGACGGAGCCAGCGCGCGGCCGTAGATCGCCACCTGAATCTGTTTGGTCACCGTGGCGGAGTAGGGGTCCTGTCCATGAAGCGCTGCGATCGTCCCAACCCACGGCGAGAACAGATCGGAATCGGCGGTCGGAGCGCTCTCTGGATGAATAGTGTGCTGGCCGTAGGTCGTCATGCGGTGGAGCTGGTAGAGGGAACCAGCTGCGATTCCGGCGATGAGAATAGAGAGCAGCGCGACGTGAAGAACGGTTGGACGCTGCAGGCGTTCGCTGTTCTGACCGGGCATTGCGATGCCAGCATATATCAGCAATCAGAAGGGCAGAGCATTGAAAATCATTTTGGCGCGTAACGGCTGCAGCAGCCTATTTTGCATTGCGCCTGGATTCACGGATGCTTCGAATCTCCGCCATACGCTGCGCCATCAGCTTCTCGCGCCCCTCCTGGGTGGGATGGTAGTAGCTGCGGTCGCGGAGAGATTCGGGAAGACATTCCATGTCGGCGACGCGGCCTTCAAGGTCGTGGGCATATTGATAGCCCTTCCCATAGTCGAGTTCCTTCATGAGTCGGGTAGGCGCGTTCCGCAGGTGAAGCGGCACAGGCTCCTGGCGGGTATTTTCAATGTCGAATAGCACTGCGCCATAAGCTGTGTAGAGGGCATTCGATTTGGGGGCCAGAGCCAGATAAACAGCGGCTTCGGCGAGGGCCAGATCGCCTTCGGGCGAGCCGAGGAAGTCGATGGTATCGCGGGCCGCGAGCGTGATGTGAAGCGCCTCGGGCGAAGCGAGACCCACATCTTCGACGGCCATGCGTATCAGCCGGCGCGCAACATAGTGAGGGTCTTCGCCGGCCTGGAGCATCCGGCCCAGCCAGTACATCGCGGCATCGGGATCTGAATTGCGAATGGATTTGTGCAAAGCAGAGATGAGGTTGTAGTGTTCCTCGCCCTGCTTGTCGTAGATGAGGACGCGCTGCTGCAAGGCTTCGGTCGAGACTTCGCGGGTGATGACATGATCAGCCGTGAGCTTGGCAGCAACCTCAAGCGCGTTGAGGGCATTGCGGGCGTCGCCGGAAGCATAGGAGGCAAGCAGTTCAAGTGCGCCTTCGCCGGCGGTGAGTTGTTGCGCGCCCAGGCCGCGAATCGAGTCACTGAGAGCGCGTTTGAGGAGCGACACGATCTGAGTGTCGGAGAGCGCGTGCAGCGTGTAAACGCGGCAGCGGGAGAGCAGGGCAGAGTTGATTTCGAAGGAGGGATTTTCGGTGGTCGCGCCGATTAGGCGAATGGAGCCGCGCTCAACCCAGGGAAGAAACGCGTCCTGTTGCGCTTTATTGAAGCGGTGAATCTCATCGATGAAGAGAATCGTGCGCGTGCCCCAGGAAGCGGCCTTTTCGGCGTCGGCCATAACCTGCTTGATTTCCTTAATCCCAGCCAAAACGGCGGAGAATTCGATGAAGGTAGCCTGCGTGGCTTCGGCAATAATCTTGGCGAGTGTGGTTTTGCCGACGCCGGGAGGTCCCCAGAAGATCATGGAAGAGGCGTCGTCGCGCTCGATCTGCACACGCAGGGATTTACCGGGACCGAGGAGATGTTCCTGTCCGAGAAACTCGTCAAGGGAGCGAGGACGCATTCGCTCGGCGAGCGGAGGGGCTATGGGCGTGGTGGTCGCACCGGGCGGAGGGGCGAAGAGGCTCATGGTTGATTCACGCGGGACTTGCCGCAAGCTTGTCGCTGGCGAGCAGCTTCATAAAGAAGGATGCTGGTGGCGACTGCTGCGTTGAGCGATTCGACCGGGCCCGGCGTTGGAATAGCAATGCGGGCGGTGGAGCGATCCATTAATTCGGCTGAGAGGCCGCTGCCCTCGTTGCCGATGAGGAACGCCGCGGGACCTGCAAGGTTGGAATTGCAGCAGGGAACGGCGTCGATGCCGGCGCTGGCGGGAACGGCCGCGTAGATCGGAATCTGACGCTCGGCGAGCGCCGCAAAGGCGAGCGATGACTTCTCCGCGATCACGGGAATGCGAAAGGCCGATCCGGCAGAGGCGCGCAGCGCTTTGGAATTCCAGACGCTGACGGTTCCAGGGAGGGCAATCACGCCACTGGCGCCAAAGGCCTCGGCAGAGCGAACCAGAGTTCCGAAATTGCCAGGATCCTGCAAAGCGGCGGCGATCACAATCAGGGGTGTCGCGCCCGCAAGTGACTCGGCGAGCGAAAAGCGCGGCGTTTCGATGATCGCAGCGATGCCTTGAGGGGAATCGGTCTCGACGGCGCCGTCGAATACGGCAGGAGTCAGTTCGACGATGGGCACGGCCGGAGGAAGCGCCAGGCGATCGAGAACGCGCAGGCTGCCGTCGCGGTGATCCGGATCGCGGCGAACAAAGACTGTGCGCACGTGGACATCGCTGCGCAGGGCTTCAGCGATGAGGTGCTCGCCCTCGATGCCGATGGCTTCAGGCAGGTCCCGACTGCTCCGCGCAAAGGAGGCGCGCAACTCCCGGACCCTGGCATTCTGGCGACTCTGTACAATGCTGATGAGGCGCGAGCGATCCGAAACCGTTGGCATGGAGGGATTTTAATCCCTCGTCCTGGCAGAGACGATCAGGGCCGGTTTCGTCCACGGATTCGCGGCTTCGACATGTTGCTCGACGGGAGAGGCCTTGTCAGCGGAGATTCTGCGCATCCATCCGGATGAGCCCGAGCCAGATCGAATTCAGTATGTTGCGACCTGTATTCGCAGCGGCAAAGTTGTCGGCATGCCGACGGATACGTTTTATGGGCTCGCTGTCGATCCGGTCAACCTGCGGGCGGTTGAGAGCATTTACGAAATCAAATCCCGGGTGAAGCAAAAGCCGCTCTCTCTGTTGGTTTCGGGGTTGGCGCAGGCTTACCAGCTCGCGCGGGAAAGCGGCACGTGCTTCGATCTGCTGGCGGAGCGATTCTGGCCAGGGCCTCTGACCGTGATTGTGAAGGCAAGTTCGCGGTTGCCGCTGCGCAGTACCGCGAATACAGGCAATGTAGCCCTCCGGGTTCCCGACGCGGCGATTCCCCGAGCGGTTGTGGCTGAACTGGGGCTGCCGATTACGGCGACTGCGGCCAATCTGGCAGGCTTGCCGGAATGCACTTATGCCGCGTGCGTTCGCGACCAGATCGGCGACAGAATTCCGCTGATCATTGACGGAGGCCCCACTGGGCGCAGTGTTCCGACTACCATCGTCGATTTGTCGGGACCGGATGGAAGCTGGCAGATTCTGCGAGAAGGGGCAATTCCCACGCACGCCATCGTGCTGGCTCTGCAGGAGCGATGATCCTCCCGAAAAACAATCTACGCGCGGTGCGTCGCGGGCCCGGGCTAACGAAAGGCGCATCCGGCCGGTTGTTTTTCTGGATCGCCTGCCTGGTTTTGGTGGGAGCCATTGTCTGGGTGCTTTGGGTCAACGGACAGATCCGCTACTATGCTCATCTCGACGAAGCGCGGCCTGCGGATGCGATTGCGGTCTTTGGAGCAGCGGAATATGACGGCCGGCCATCCCCTGTACTCCGGGCTCGACTCGATCATGCGCTGGAACTGTACCAGCGCGGCTTAGCGCCGATGGTGATCACCCTGGGCGGCGGCGATCCTGCGGATCGGCATTCCGAAGGCGGGGTTGGACATGATTATCTGCTGGCCCACAGCGTTCCCGAGAGAGCCATCATTGCTGAAACAGAAAGCGACAACACCGAGCAGTCGGCACAGCGGCTGGCGGTGATTGCGCGCGCCAACGGGTTCAGGAACATTGTTGTGGTGAGCGACGGAACCCATCTGTTTCGCATTCACGCCATTTGCGAAAACGATGGTCTCAAGGTGTACACCTCGCCGCGGCCGGTGCTACGGAGTATTTCGCCCGAAGATCGATTGAAGCGGCTGACGCATGAGATCGTGAGCTACACGGCGTGGCGACTGCACATGCATTAGGCTAGTTGCCGGAATGGCTCTCCAAGTCGAGCTCGCGGGCCACGTCGCCGTCGCGCAGCATCTGCGCCGCTCTGCTCAGATCCACTCCGGCGGGAGTCTGACGATAGTCGCTGGTGACTTCATCTTCCTGATCGCCGATGGTCTTGAAGAACAGCGCGTGGCCTGAGATATGGACGTGCGTTTC
>DATAZC010000162.1:0-2460 GCA_036272255.1 Acidobacteriaceae bacterium
CACATGGAGCTTTCCCTGCTCCACACCGCCTTCCATCACCAGCGAATCGATGGCCGCGGCTGCATCCAGATACTCGCGCAACTCGGGAGAGCGCCCCATCCAGTACGCCTCCCATGCAAGCGAGAGTTCGAAGAGATCTCCCTCGGCATCGGCGGGATTCACCGGCACGTCCTCCAGGCCCTTGAGCTGGCCATCCAGGTACGCCCCGAGCGCGCTGTTGTTCTCTCTGCTGCCCCAGAAGCGGTTCCACCGCTGCTGCGCCAGGTGCAGCGTCACACTGGACTGATACATGGTCTCGATCGCGCCCAGTCCCGTTCCCAGGTACACATGGGCCTGGCTGCCCAGCTCCTGCATGAGTTTCTCGAGGCCGGGATTCTGTTCCAGCGCCTGGATGAACGCACCGATCGCATAGAGCGACGGATAGTCCATCTTTTCCTTCAGGTTCTGGTAATGGCGCGGGGCAAAACGCGCATCGATCCACGCCTTGTAATCCTCGAAGCGGAACTCCGGCTGGCCCACGAGGAAATTGCTGGGGCCAAAGCCTTCAAAGGGCGTCAGCCAGCTCTCCGATTTAGCCAGATTGCGCGCAAAAGCGTCGATATTGGGAGATTTCGGGGCCACGATGCCCCATCCGAAGACTCCCACCCGCGGCTGTTTCGCAGCTGCGGTGTGGTTGGCGGAAGGCGCTCCCTGTGCGGCGGCGGCTGTCGCAGATTCGGTGCTCATCGGCAACTCAATGGGGCTCATAGCTATACCGTTTTCACAATGACTGTGTCCTGGCTCGCAGCCGCTATGCGCAGTCTTTCTTGACGGAAAAGCTGCGTCCAGAGTGTTTCCATCGGATATACCGATAGTGAAACGGTCCGGCCCTTTGATTCTCGCCGACCGCGCGTTCGATGTCCACGGGGCGGGGCAAAGTGAGAGTGTTCACTGAGGGGATTCTTCGGAAGCTGTTCACGAGTCGAAAGCTTCAGTGCACCGGGTGGCCTACTGCGCCCGGAGTGACCCGTTACCGTTGCTTCCTTCCGGACCTGGCGGGGTTGGCGGGATTCCGTCGCGTAGGACCCGGCACTAGGAAAGAATATCACCCTAAGGCGGGCGACGGCCCCATCCGCCGTGCTGAAGCGGCGAAGTCGCGCTGCGTGGCTTAGTTATCTGTAAGCCGGCGAGCGGGCACGATCCGCGAAACACGATCCGCTAAAATAGATAGGTGAATCCCACCGACATTCTGGAAGCACCTCCTGCCGCGCCAGTGGTGACTTCCGCACGGCCGCGTGTCGGTTTTGTCAGCCTGGGCTGCCCGAAAAACCTCGTCGACAGCGAGGTGATGATGGGACTGCTGGACCGGGCCGGCGCGGAGCTGACCTCCGACCCTGAATCGGCAGAAATTCTCGTCGTCAACACCTGCTCTTTTATCGACTCGGCGAAGCAGGAGTCGGTCGACACCATTCTCGAGATGGCGCAGCACAAGACCACGGGCCGCGCGCGAAAGCTGATCGTGGCGGGCTGCCTGGTGGAACGCTATCGCGATGAGATCCGCAAGAACATCCCCGAGGTCGATGCTGTGGTCGGCACGGGCGAGTTGGAAGAGATTCTCAACGCTGCCGGTCTCGTGCCATCGCAGGCTGCACCCGCTAATCCGCAGCTTGTCAATATCAAGATCAAGCCTGCGGCGGCTTGGATCCTGACCGCGCCGCCGATCCAGCGCTACGCACCAGCAGACGCCGCGGCCTCGCGGGCCGAGGGCGATTTGCGCGAGCAGCAGGGCCGCTTCGCACGCGATGCGTGGGATGGCGCTGCGGCCGCGCTGCCGACTTATCTGTACGACGAGACGACGCCGCGCCTGCTAGCGACGGGCAAGACCTCGGCCTATCTAAAAATCGCGGAAGGCTGCGATCATCCCTGCTCGTTCTGCGTGATCCCGAACCTGCGCGGCAAGTTCCGCTCGCGCCGTTTCGAGTCCGTTATTGCGGAAGCCGAGCAGCTTGTTGCGCGTGGCGTGCGTGAGATTACGCTGATCGGACAGGACACCACCTGCTACGGCGAGGACTTCGGCTTGAAGGAGGGTCTGGCCGCACTGCTCGATCGGCTCGCCCAGATTGACGGGCTCACCTGGCTGCGCTTCCTCTACGCCTACCCCAACAAGATCACGGGTCGGCTGCTGGACACCATCGCGAAGCACGAGCGCATCGTGAAGTATCTGGACGTACCGCTGCAGCATGCCGCCGCGCCGGTGCTGAAGCGCATGCGCCGCGGCGCAAATGCCGACATCTTCCTCAAGACACTCGAAAAAGTTCGCGCCGCGGTGCCCGGCGTCGCGCTGCGGACGAGCTTTATCGTCGGCTTCCCCGGCGAGACGGCCGCAGACCACGCTGAGCTGATGGATTTCGTGCGCGCTGCGAAGTTCGACTGGATGGGCGCCTTTGCCTATTCCGACGAAGAGGGCTCGCAGTCGATTGC
>DATAZC010000163.1:0-8132 GCA_036272255.1 Acidobacteriaceae bacterium
TGGATAGCTGCTCTCGACTGTGCATCGTCAGTCGGGCATTCTGGTGGTAGTCCATCTGGTCTCCTGAGTCGCTTTGCTTCGCAAACTCAGCTTCCCAGTTCTCGATCAGATGGACAACCTATTGAAACCTCACACCTAGCGGCTTCGCTCCCTCAGAAAAGAAATTGGCCAGCGGTGTTCCGCGAAGCCGCCCGCCCTGCCAGCCCTTAGTGCGTCCGCTCTACCAGGTAGCGAGCCACGGCCTTCAGACCCTCGGCCGCTTCTCCATATGGCTCCATCGAGGCGAAGGCTTCGCCAATCAAACGGTTCGCATCCGTCCGCGACGCCTCGATCCCGAAAACCGCCGGCCATGTGGCCTTATCGCTCGCCACATCTTTACCGGCCGTCTTGCCCAGATGCTCGGAGTCCTGTGTCATGTCGAGCACATCGTCGACAATTTGAAAGGCCAGCCCCGCCTTCGTGCCAAACTCGGTGAGCCGCAGCACATCGTTAGGATCGGCGCCGGCGTAAATTCCGCCCGCGACGATACTGACGCGGATCAATGCCCCGGTCTTCGCGCGATGAATCGCCAGTACACTCTCCGCGGTCGGCTTCGTATGCTCGCCTTCGAGGTCCAGCACCTGGCCACCGATCATCCCCTCAACCGTTCCTGTCGCTGCGGCGATCAGCCCGACGATTCTGATGGCGCGCTCAGCGGAGCAACGCAATCCCGCCAGGGTTTCGTAGGCGAAGGTTTGCAATGCGTCTCCCGCCAGAATCGCAATCGCCTCACCGAAGGCCACGTGGCAGGTGGGCTTACCGCGCCGCAGATCGTCATTGTCGAGGGCTGGTAAATCATCGTGGATCAGCGAATAGGTGTGCAGCATCTCAATCGCTGCACCCAGATCGTCGATTCCCTCGGGCAGCCCGGAGCCGCCATGCACGGCGTTCATGGTGCGCGACGCCTCCATCACCAGCACAGGCCGCAGACGCTTTCCGCCGGCAAACACGCTGTGCCGCATCGCTCCATGAATCGACGCCGGCACCTGCGTCACAGGGGGCAAAAACCGCTCCAGTGCGGCGTCCGTACGCTCCACACCCTCGCGCAAAATTGCCTGCACATCCACACGCATCTGGATCATGTTATCTGAAGCCGCCAACATCAACCTTGCGCCTTCCCTTCACGGCCAATGCCAGTGTAAACGCCAGCGAAGCCATCGACAGTCCTACGCCGACCCACTGATCGCTGGTCACATGCCACCGGACCGAGATTCGATTCGCGCCAGGTTCCAGAGGAATCACCATCAGTCCATCCGCTCGCTGTGGCCGGTGGTTGACCTCTCCTCCGTTGCGGGTGACCCGCCAGGCTGGATAATCCATTAACCGCAGCACCGCATAGCCCGATTGAGCACTCGTCAAAGTCAGAGACCGATTCTCTGCGTCCCAACGTTCGATTTTGGCCTGCACCGGTACGTCCTGGAGTTTGCCGCCGGTCTCCAGCGGCTCCCTGGAGAGCGCGCTCACCACCTGCACTGCAGGTATACCCGGCTGGATTGTGCTGTTGTCCGCTCCATGGGGCGTGTACTCATCGGTCCCTTCAAATCCGGTCGCATGGAACGTGGCGATCTGCGCCTGCACATTGTCCTCCTCATCGCATGGTTGCCAAAAGAAGACTGACGTCAGCACCGCCATCGCCCCGGCAAGCGCCAGCATGACCAAACCCCGCAAGGCGACAGCCCGCCGCGTTGTCTGTTCCCGCTCGATCGCAATCCCAGCCAGCGCCGCGAAGACCAGTCCCAGGACCATCATCCAACGCCATGGAAACTGCAGGTATTTGAGTTTGGGAGCCAGACGCCAGATCAGGTCGCTCCACCGCAGCTGCAGTGTGGCGATCGCGGCACCCACCACTACGAGTGGCAGCCAGATGGCGGGGCGTTTTCTGCGCCCGAACCATGCCGCGAGCGCTGCTCCCACGATGAGCGCAACCATAATCCACGAAACCATCTGCAGAATCTGGTTGTGGTACACGGTATCGAATCGCTCTTCGGGAGATACGCCGGCCAGCTTCACGTAGCCGAAGAGGAAGCTGTCCTCGACGTGCATCAGAGGACCGATGGCGCGGCTGATCTCGACCCATCGCTCCTCGAAGACCGCGGGCACAAGCCAGAAGCCTGCGAGTCCCAGGCCCAGACCAACACCGCCCATCGCGCGCCCCGCCAGATGCCAGCTTTTACCCTGAAGTGCCGCAACAGTGACGAGCACAGCCAGCATGTAGCAACCCATCACCGCCGCCGGAGCGTCGGTCAGCCAGATCGCCGCGACGGTTAGCGCCAGCGGCAGCAGCGCCCGCTTCTGCCGCAAACCGTAGAGGACCAGCAGCGGCACCCAGAGGGCTGCGAGCAGCTCGGCCATCGCGCCGCGCTCGTACGCTACAAACAGCATGTAGGGATTCACAACATAGAGGCACGCTGCGATGACCGCATGGTCTTCCGGCATCCACTCGCGAGCCATCGCGCGAAAGCTCAGCCCCGCGCCCATCAGTGCTACCAGCGTGAAGGCCAGCGGTGTCCAGTCCCATGGCAGGATCAGGCCCAACACTCCACCCAGCAACCAGCTCAGCGGCGGATAAAAGACGAACCGAGGTTCGCCGGCCAGATAGTTGGCCGACATCGCCCAGTGCGGGTAAAGAACCCCCTGTCTCCAGTGAGCGGCGGCTTCGAGCCAATTCTGCAGATGGAAATCGAGATCCTGCCCGCACGAAGTTCCACGCCAGGCCATCGGCAGGACCGCGACGAAGACAACGGCCAGCAACAGTGAGCGTCGCCGTTGCGCGCGTGTAGCGTTACTCGAGAGGCTAGCCGGAAAACGGAACCAGAATTTCACCTCATTTCACCCAGGGGATCAGGGCTCGAGGCGCAGTGTGTGCGCCGTCGCCGCGGCTACAGCCGAATCGCTGAAGGGAAGGGCGAAGGTTGTACCCCCATACCAGTACGGCCACTGGTCGCGGTAATAGGCGCTGAGCGGATCGCCGGACTCGCCCATGGTGATGTCCTCAGTGGCACCATCGATGTTCGACCAGTCGATGGTGAAGCGCTGCGAGGGCCCAAAGGTGCGGCCCACCTGCTTGACGGTGGACCCGTCCCCAGACTGCGGCTGGACGCCGGTTCCCGTCCAGGTTTTGAACCACGGCAGCAAACCGAACAGCGGATGCTCGACATCAACTGGGCGCAGATAGCCGTAACGCCACTTGCTCAAGTCGCTGGGCGCATGGGCCTGCGCGAGTCCCTGGCGCACCATGTCCGCCAGGAAATCATCCCAGGTTTTGTACTCGGGCGGCAGCCACGCGGCCGATTCGTTGGTCAAGATTTGTTCGCTGGCAAAGTTGCTCTCAGCCCAGCGATAAAGCTGCCAGTCATCGCCTAACTTAGGCTTGAGCAGCATGCGGTAGAGGACCGCCTTGGCCGAGGCCACAATGGCCGCCGGCGGGGAGTCCACTGTCACAGCGCCGTCCCAGGAACGCATCAGATCCGCAGCCTGGCGGAGCTGTGCGTTCGCACGGCTGGCATGGTCGATGCCGTAGGCCAGACGCTGGGCGACCTCCTGGTCGAACTCTGAATAAACGTCGGTTTGCAGTGTTAGCATCTGCTGCTGGGTCAGCTTGGCTTTCGGCTCCAGCCATTTCCAGATGCGTTCGTTCCGGTAAGGATCGCCCCACTCCAGGGTGAGTTCAGGAGGCTGGGCCGCCGGGGGGGCAGGAGTGGCAACGGGAGCTGTGGCCGCTGCTGATACCGGCGAGCCCGCGGGCGGCGTTGTCGCTGGAGGATTCGGGTTAGGCGTCACGCGAGAATTCGCCGTAGCCAATATTCCATCCGGTGGATCGAACACCGTCGGAAGCTGATCGAATCCGATAAAACCCTGCCACTCATGTTGCTCATCGGCAATGGGAACACCCGCCAGGCCATTGGGGCGAAGAGGAATATAACCCAGGGCCTGATAGCCGATGTGGCCTTCATCATCTGCGTAGACGACATTCTGCGTGGGAGCCCACCATGTGCTGAGAGCGGCCCGAAACTCGGTCCAGTTGGACGCTGTGTTCATCGCTAAGAGCGGGTAACCACTCGCCTTCGGATCGTAGACCGACCACTTCAGCGTGAGCACGCGCTTTTCGCCGGGAATGAGCGGCGTGATCACGACCCCGTGGGCCGTGCGCGCCACATCCAGCGTTTCATCGTGCCCGCCGCGGACGTGGATCGTCTCCTGCCCGTGCTCCATCGGCCGCCACGTGCCATCGAGGCCCTGGTACTGATCCTGGCCGTTGGTGCGTTCGACGTACACGTCCTGCGTGTCGCCGTAGAGGGCTGTGAATCCCCACGCGACGTGTTCGTTGTGGCCGGCAACGATCAGCGGCAGCCCAGGAACGGTCACGCCGGCGGCATGCAGGCCGGGCGCGTTCAGCCCGCTTTCGTACCAGATGTTCGGAATCTCCTGCTCCAGATGCATGTCGTTCGACAGCATGGCGCGCCCGCTCGCCGTGCGTGAGCCGGCGACAACCCACTGATTCGATCCCGGCACGCAACCGAGGCAATCGCCGCCACCAATCATTTTGCGCAGGTGCAGCAAATCGCCGTTGAGCGCTCCATCCTGGCTCTCGTCGAGCGGCACGTCCGGAATATTTTGTTGCGGCGCCGTGATGGGAGGCTCCGTCGTAATCGGCGGCCGATCCCGCCATGATCCTGTTGGATACAGCTCACCAGCCAGCGTCGGCCCGAGGCGTGCCGTCACGCGCTCGCGCGACAGCTTATCGGGCCAGTGCTCATCGAGCATCTGCACCATGCTCATCACCACCAGCATGGAATCCACCGGTTGCCATGGTTTGGGCTGGTACATCAGCAGCCGAAATTCTGCGGGGAGGCGATCCTGGTGCGATCCGATGTAAGCATTGACCCCGCGCGCATAGTCGTCGAACAGCCTGCGCTGCTGCGCATCGAGTGTGGCGGTCAAACGCTCCGCGGTTACGCGCATGGCGAGCACGCGCTGCATGCGGTCGTGTTCCAGCAGCTTCGATCCCAGAATCTCCGCCGCCTCGCCAGATGCCATGCGCCGCGCCATATCCATCTGCCACAGACGATCCTGCGCGGTGACGTAACCCTGCGCGAACAGGAGATCGTCGAGATTGGCCGCTTCAATGTGGGGTACGCCGTGACGATCGCGCCGGACCGTAACCGGCGCGCTCAGGCCGGGCGTTAACAGGCTGCCATCCAGCTCAGGCAACGACGACTGCATCTTGTGCTTAAGCCACACGCCGCCGGTCACGACAGCGCCCGCCACCACCAGCAGAAGCAAAAAAATGAGGATCAGGAGCACGCGCAGCGCCGGATGCCGCCGCCGCTCCCGCTCCACGTCAACGCTGCGCCCGAGTGCCATCCCGGATCATTCTCTCAAACTATGCCGCCCGGAAAGCATCTCGGGCCTCCAACCCGTCCAGCGCAAGCGCCGAAACAGATGGAGGCCCGTGTTCTATCCCCTGTACCCTGTACCCTGCGTTTACATCGATCCCTGCTGCCGGCTGGCGGGTGGCACGATTCCATTCATGCGCAGGTACTCAACCAGCTGGCCATAGTGGTCCATGGAGTGGGCAGCGCAGAACGATGCCATGGATACGCGGGTCGAGGTTCCCTTTGGGAAACCCTGGACTGCGAGGAATGCGTTGTCGGGCGTGATCGTGGCGATCGCCGCATGCGCGTATGCGTAAGAGTCCTTCAGCGCCTTCACAATGTCGTCTTTAGTTTTCAGCGCCTCGATCGTTTTCGGATCGACGGCTGTGGCTCCCGGAACTGTCCAACCCTGGAAGAACTCGTAGTTCGCCTCGGCCAGATGTTTCACCTGCGAACCGAAACTGCGGACGCCTTTGAACTCACCCATCGTGGTCGGCGGTGCAAAGTCGTACTTCTCGGCGGGCATCGCTTCGGCGGCGCTCACGACTTCCATCTGCAGCAGGCCCACGAACCCATTCAATGAATCGGCTGGAGCGATTGGACCGCTTGGCGCTGCGGCTGGCTGTGCCGCCCCCTGACCCATCAGGATGGCTGGCGCCGCCAGCCCGATACAAGCTACTGCACACATCAACCGGCGTAAATGCATAAACAATCTCCTCTTGAGCGGCTTTGCCGCGCACCAAGCCTACCAGAAGGTCCCCGGCCGGGTGTCACCGCTGTGACGAAATGCAGCCTAAACTGGACGCATGAACGACCTCGGCCGAACCCTTGTAGGTTTGGGTCTGCTGTTGCTGGTCCTGGGCGCCGTTGTGCTGCTGATGGGCAGACTTGGGATACCGCTCGGCCGCCTTCCTGGGGACATCACCTGGCGCGGGAAGCACACCACCGTCTGGTTCCCACTCGGCAGTTCGATTCTCATCAGCGTCGTCCTGTCGCTGGTTTTCTGGCTCCTGTCCTCCCTGCGCCGTTAAGATCAGGCAAAGCCATGATCCGTTCCGCCAGCCGATTGCCGTCGTGCCACGTTGCCGCTGCCGTCCTCGGTCGGTGCTTAACTCTCGCAGCTCTGGTTTGCCTCCTGCTGTCTTCCGCGTTCGGCCGCGACCGCCGGTCGCCGGAGATCTATCGGGTACGGATTGAAACGACGGCCGGCAACTTCGTCATCGAGATCCACCGCGCGTGGTCTCCGCATGGCGCGGACCGTTTTTACGAGCTGGTGCGCAACGGCTACTACAACGATTCGCGATTCTTCCGTGTGGCCGCCGGACGCTGGGTCCAGTTCGGCATCAACGGCAACCCACGAATCGCCGAGCGTTGGCGACATCGCGTGATCCCCGACGATTCGCTGATCGAGCACAACACACCAGGGTTTGTCGCCTTCTCGAACATCGGACCGGGTACGCGATCCACGCAGGTTTACATCGATACCGGGGATAATTCCGCTCGCAACGATAAGGAAAACGGGTTTGCCCCGTTTGGCAAGGTTGTTGACGGGATGGAGATCGTGGATAAGCTGTACAGCGGCTATGGGGAGCACGCGGGAGGCGGCATGCGCGCCGGTCATCAGGATGCGATGTTCGCCGGCGGCAATGAGTACATGGATCGGGAGTTCCCTAAGTTGGATAAACTGCTCCGGGCGTCGGTCGTTCCCTGATGCAGGTGGAAGATATACCGGAACTTGATTTTGAGTCGTCCGGTCTACGGCTCGTGCGAAGATAGCCGGAACAGAATCAACAGCACAGAGCGGTCGCAATCAGAGCGGCTGAGTCAGAAAATCCATTTTCGGAGACGATGTGTGAAGCCAATCGTGAAGTCTCTGTCGTCGCGCATCAGCGTCAGGACCTATGAGCGCGCGATGACCTATGCGCTGTTGCGGGAAGAGTTCCCGGAGATCGAGACGCTGCGAGAGTATCCCGACAAGCCCCCCATCTGGACCGCCGCGATCAAAGCCGCGGGAGGACGCGAGGCACCCATCACCTATGTGGAGTTTGGCGTTTATGACGCCACCGGTTCGTTTCGCTATTTTTTGGAAAACAACACCAATCCGTCATCGATCTTCGTAGGACTGGATAGCTTCCACGGGCTTCCGGACAGGTTTGGCAAACTGGAAGCCGGCCATTTTGATCTGGGCGGCGTGGTTCCGAAGCTTGATGATCCCCGCGCGACGATGATCGAAGGCTGGTTCAAAGACACCTGGGACCAGTTGCAATCGCTGATCGCAGGCCGGGACCGTCTGCTGGTGCATTATGACGCCGACATCTACTCATCGACGTTATTTGCGCTGGCGCGCATGGAACTGCTGCGCAAGCCATACATCGCCCTGTTCGACGAGTTCACTGGCCCGGAGACGCTGGCGGCCTATAACTACAAGCACGCGTTCGACGCGAAGATCGAGATGATGGGAAAAGTGATAGTGCATGGTTATGCGGAACAGGTTCTGTGCCGCATAACGCCGCACGGGACATAAAGCAGGAGCGGGAAGTACGAAGCTGGAACTCAGGAGCTGGATCAGCCTACAGAAAAAAAAAGGGCCCCTCGGGGTGAGGGGCCAATCTGCCTTGGTTCTCTCGTTGTGTGAGAGCTTGGTTGCGCCTGCCTTCTTACTGAGGCTGGGCCGTTGGCTGCGACGCAGCACCCTGAGGGGAGGGCTGCGCGGAATTA
>DATAZC010000164.1:0-102631 GCA_036272255.1 Acidobacteriaceae bacterium
TACAGGAACTTGACCCGATCTCACGGTCGGTACGAAACCAGCGATCAGCGAAATCACAATCGAGGCGCATCGCTGGGCCGCCCAGACGGATTCCTGCTGCGTCATACCCTGGAGAAGGAACGGCTCCGTCAGCAGTTCGACGCGTGCTGCGGCCAGTTGATGCAGGAAGGCGAGCGCCCGCGCATTCCGGGAGACAGGGACGCACGCAATCTAAAACGGCGCCAATGGATTGTTGAGCCGTAGAATTGTGCCTGGCGCCGTCGGAATGCAGCGAACCATTTCCCCGCGGTTCCGATCACTCCCAACAGGAAACGTCGATCCCGATGAGTACCGCCCAGCCACGCTTGTCTGGCCAACAGCGCTTCACGAGCGTCGAAGAATTGCGGGCGAGAGTTCTCGAGGCGCAACCACCTCTCCCGGCAGACACGATCCACGCCTGGCGAATCACACTGTCGTCGGTTACGTCCCTGGCGGAATCCATGAAGAAGGTTCTTTCTGCCGATGAGCTGGTTCGGGCAGAAAGATTTCGCTTTCCGGAGCATCGCGAGGCATTCATCGCGGGACGTAGTCTGCTGCGGATGGTTCTGGCGGGTTATTGCGGCTGCGCACCGGAGGAACTGCGCTTTGCTTACAGCGAGAGGCAGAAGCCGAGGATCGATAACGACGACAGCCGTCTCTCACGGACGGTCTCGTTCAACCTCTCTCATTCCGGGGCTGCGCTTCGGGTCGCGGTGACGGCGGAGCGTCCGGTGGGAATCGATGTCGAAAATACGAGCAGAGAATTCGACCTGGACGGCCTGATCGTCGAATGCCTGACGGAGGAAGAAACGCGATTTGTGAAGCGATTCAATCCGGAGCGACGACGGGCTGCGTTTCTCCGGTACTGGGTCCACAAAGAGGCTTTTCTAAAATGTGTAGGGACTGGCTTCTCGGTGCCACCGAAGGAAGTCCGCGTCTCATTTGAGGAGTGTGACCGATCCGTGATTCGCTGCGCCCATCCGCTGGCCGAGGCCATGCTGTTTGGCCGGGATCTCGATTGCGAGCCGGGATATGTTGCTGCGCTTGCGGCCGAGGAGCGTGACGCTGCGATTCACTCCATCGTGCTGTGACAACCGCGGGCGGCTCGGATCCGATTGAAGGAGCCGCAGACGGCTCAGCTTTAGATCTCGAACACTTCGCGTTTTTCGTCGGACAGAACTGTATCCGGACCGGCGCCGAAATCTGCTCTGGAATGGATCAGGTCGGCCATGCCCGAAGGGGTTTGCGCCTCGAAGACATCACGCAGCGAAAGGGTGACACCCAGACGATCCCGGATGCGCGCGATCATCATGGTGCCCATGAGCGAATGGCCGCCGAGGCTGAAAAAATTATCCGAAGGGCTGATGGAATCGGCGCCAAGCAGATCCTTCCATATATCGAGAATGACGGCCAGTTCCCTGCTTTCGGCGCCTGGATCGGCATCGTCGAGAAGCTGGGTTGACGCTGACGCACCCGCAGAAGCCGCGGCGGACACCCGATCGAAATCGCATGTGCTGGTGAGAATCTGCGCTGCAGGCCACTGCGCGAGGACACGATGGATGACGTCCAGTCCTTCGGGAGTAGTCATGGCGCTTTGCATTCTCTGGTCGAAGTACGATTCCATTCCTTCGGGCACCGCGGTGTCGGCCAGCATTCCCACCTCGCGCCAGGCATCGAGGCCAACGGCAATGGCAGGAAGGCCGAGAACGCCCCGGCAGTGCTGTGCAAAGCTGTTCTGGGAAGCGTTCGCGGCTGCGTAAGCACTTTGGGAAGCGGCTGGGACGATGGCGCTGATCGATGAGCAGAACAGCAGGAAGTCGATTTTGCTCCCTTGCAGCAACTCGGCGAGCACACGCGATCCATCGACCTTTGGTTTGAGAATTTCGCGGGCTTCGTCAACGGTCTGGAGCAGGATCCTGCTGCCGCCGGGAACGCCGGCAGCGTGGATGACGCCGTTCAGAGGACCGAAGCGCAGCTGAATTTTTTCGATGACGCCCTGCATGGCATCTCGATCCGCGACATCGGCCGCCTCGAAGAGCACTTCTCCCCCGGCGCGCTCCAGATCCTGGAGCCGGCGAATACGGCGCGAGGTTGGATTGGTTTCGCCGCGCCCGGCGATCCAGGATTCCCATTCATCCCGATGCGGAAGTGCGGTCCGACCCACAAGCGCTACACGCGCGCCGTAATTGTGCAGCAGATGCTTTGCCAGCGCGTAACCGATCCCGCCGACGCCGCCAGTGATGAGATAGACGCCCCCGGTACGGAACGGCGATTGGGAGGATGGCCGCAGAGGGGCCGGCGTCCATCCTTTCTGCCATCGGACACTGCGCCGGTACGCAACGGTGAGGCCCGCGCCGCGGGTGGAAAGCTCGTCGAGCAGTTGCTGGATCAGCGGCTGCGAGTCATTCTCCGACAGCTCTACATCGATACAGCGGCATTCACTGCCATCCAGTTCAGCGGGAAGGGCGCGGGCGAGCCCGTGCAGTTCCCCACTCCCTGGATCCGCTATGGGCTCTCCACTGACGCTTTCGGCGGAGGTGGTGATGAACTCGAACCTGCGCAGGAATCGCCGTCGAGAACCGGCTGTCTGGAGGATTTGGAGGACGGCCTCATACGCCGCATTCGCCGGGTTCTGGATTCCAGGAAGGCATAACAAGCCTTCGGGCTGGAGGTCGGAAGCGTCGATTCGCTCCCACAGCATCTCGAGTTCAGCCGGACTGGACAGGTTCAGGTTGACGTAAGCATCGTGCCAGGCGAACGAGTCAGCGGGCCTGAGGCATACGACCTTGGCTCCCTGGGCGCGAAGAGCGGAAATGAGTGCGGTGCTGAGCGAATCGTTCCCGGCCATGACCAGCCAGCATCCTGCGGGTTTGTCCTGCGCAGGCAAAGCAATGGTGGCCGGCGGAGTACTTTTCCAGGAAGGAGCGTAGAACCAGGTGGAGATATCTTCTCGTTTGACCAGGACATCGCCCGCGGAGACTGGGGAAGTGGACAGCGCCGAAGTTTCCGGAACAGCCGTCTTCTCCGTGGCTGACGGAGCAGCGTCAATCCAGCAGCGCTGGCGTTCGAAGGGATAGGTGGGCAGAGGCACGCGGCGAGCGATTGTTTCGGAGTCAAGCCGTGGCCACTGGATGGAAACACCGCACTCCCAGGCTCGAGCGACTGCCTGGAGGAAGACGACGGCATCGGACGCGCGCCGATTTTCCGCACCCAGAGAAGGAACCATGACGCTGGTCGACAGTTGCTGCCGCGCAATGCCAATCAGCGCTTCGCCCGGACCGGCTTCGAGCAGGAGGCGGCGGCGTTCCGCGAGCACCGCGAGATTGCGTGTGAAGCGCACCGGCGACAGGATCTGATTCGCCCAGTACTGCGGGTCCTGCGCCTCAGCCGCACCGATCCATGTTCCGGTGACGTTGGAGAGCCAGCGAATGTTGGGTGCATGGCGCGTGGTCGCGGCCACAGCGGCTCGAAAAGCTTTAGCGGCGTCGGCCATGAGAGGCGTGTGAAACGCATTTTTCGAAGCCAGGCGAACGGTGGCGACCTTCTCAGCAGCGAGCCTGCGCTCGAGGTTTTCGACGGCCTCGGCCGGTCCGGATGCGACTGACATTTTGGGCCCGTTCTCAGCGGCGAGCCACAGGTCTTTGTCGAGGAAGGGCGCCAGTTTTTCTGGAGGCAGCATGGCCGCCAGCATGAGCCCGGGCGCGGTTTGCGCCATGAGGCGGCCGCGTTCGGCAGCGAGGCGCAGTCCATCTTCGAAAGAGAACACACCGGCAACGCACGCAGCGGTGAGCTCACCGAGGCTGTGCCCGAGAAGGCATGTGGGCTCGGCGCCCAGAGCGCGCCAACGCTCCGCCAGAGCATATTCCACAAGGAACAGCACCGGCTGTGCGATGTGTGTATCGCGAAGCGCAGCGGCCGATTCCGGCGTTCTATCCCCGCCACAAAGAAGGGAGCGAAGGTCCAGACCGGCGTGTTCCTGGAGAATTGTGCATCCGGCGTCGATGGTGCGGCGGAAGGAGGCGTCGCCGCGATACAGAGCATCGATCATGCCAGGAAACTGTTGTCCCTGTCCAGGAAACAGGAACACCACGTCACGACTGAGGTCGATACCGGGCTCGGCCTTCGGAGCCGGTTTCAGAAGAAGAGCTGCTGCCTCGGCGCAGTTGTCGGCGACAACGGCTCGCCGGAATTGAAAGGGGCGGCGACCCCGTTGGAGTGTTGCGGTGACGTCGGCGGCAGAGGAGGATGGACTTGCAGCCAGCGACTGAGACAATTGCTCGCAGGCTGTTTTGAGCGCCGAAGCGGTGCGAGCCGAGACAGGGAAGATACGAGGTTGCGCCAGTTCGCTCTTGCGGGTCTCGGTGATGGGCGCGCTGCTGAGGATCACGTGCACGTTTGTGCCGCCAATGCCGAAAGAGCTGACACCCGCCCAACGTTCCGCATCGTTTGTCCAGTTCACCGATGAGGAGCTGACGCGGAAGGAAGCGCGATCCATGCCGAGCGCCGGGTTGGGCTCGGTGAAGTTGGGCGTCGGAGGAATGATCCCGGACTCGACTGCAAGAGCAGACTTGATGAGCCCGGCGATACCGGCGGCTGCATCGGCATGGCCCATGTTGGCTTTTACCGCGCCCAGAATCAGGGGCTGCTGACGCTTCTCAGCATCGAACACCTGGGCGAGAGCGGCATATTCAATGGCATCGCCAAGTTCGGTCGCGGTGCCATGGGTTTCCACATAGCCCACGCGCGCGGCATCGATGCCTGCCGCGGCGAGAGCAGCATGGATCACCTCGGCCTGGCCATCCACGCTGGGCGCGGTGTAGCCAACTTTGCCGGCGCCATCGTTGTTCCAGGCAGAGCCGCGGATGACGGCAATGATGGAGTCCCGGTCGGCGACAGCTTCGGAGAGGCGCTTGAGGAGAACCACCCCGGCGCCGCGGCCGGGCACCGTTCCCTGTGCGCGCGCGTCGAAGGGGCGGCAGTAGCCGTCGGGCGAGAGGATCATCCCGGGTATGTAGGAATAGCCAATGCCCTGGGGAAAGGCGATGGAGACGCCTCCAGCCAGTGCCATGGAACATTCGCGACCGAGAAGGCTCTGGCACGCGAGATGGACCGCTGCGAGCGATGTGGAGCAGGCGGTTTGCACGGTGACTGCGGGACCGCGGAGGTTGAGCTTATAGGCGGCCCGGGTGGCGAGAAAATCCTTATCGCTGGCGAGCATCAGCTGATATCCGCCCGCGCTCGCGAGCACCTCCGGGTTCCTGAGCAATTGCAGCACGTAGGTGTTCATGCCGACACCGGCAAAAACACCGACACGCTCGCCTTCGCCGGTATAGCCTCCGTGCTCCAGCGCTTCCCAGGCGCATTCGAGGAAGACTCGTTGTTGCGGATCGAGGATCTCGGCTTCGCGGCGGCTCAGGCCAAAGAAGTCCGCATCGAAGCGATCGGCGTCTTCAAGGGCGTTCCCTCGCCGAACGTAGCTGGAATTGGCGAGCGTCGATGCATCGATGCCGTTGCTGCGCAGTTCTTCGTCTCCGAACGTGTCGATGAGAGAATCGCCGGCGACCAGGTGCTGCCAGAATTCCTGAAGGCTGCGCGAATGCGGAAAGCGCGCGCTCATGCCGAGGATGGCAATGCCGTCGGACCACGGTGCGGGTCCGCGGAATTCGGATTCCGAAGGAGCCGGTATTGCCTGGGGGATTGGGGATGTTGAGTTCATTCGATATCAGCCTGTTACCGGTGAAGAGGAGGCGCTTTTGCGATCGAGGAACGATGCAAGCGTCTCGATGGTGGGGTAGCGAAACAGATCGACCACAGCAATATTGGTGTTGAACTCGCGCTTGAGGCGAGCGTGGAGCTGGACGAGAAGGAGCGAGTGCCCGCCGAGATCGAAGAAATTGTCGTGAACGCCGGGCCGTTCGACGTGAAGGGTATCGGACCACAGTTCGCTCAGCCTTTGCTCGGTTTGGTTGCGCGCCGCAATAGAGTCGCCCCGGGATTCGCGCGGAATGGCCAGCGGCGAGGGCAGACGTTTCCGGTCGATCTTGCCATTGGGGGTCATGGGGAATTCATCGAGCGGCATCAGGACGGCCGGCACCATGTAGTCCGGCAGGCGCTCACGCAGCCACGCACGAATCTGATCCACATCGCCGGCAGCTTCTGCATAGCGAATGTATGCGACCAGTTGTTTGTTGGAATCCTTACCGTCGAGTACCACGACTGCCTGGCGAACGGAAGGATGGCGCTCAATGACGGCCTCAATTTCTCCCGGCTCGATGCGGTGACCGCGTAGCTTGATCTGGTGGTCGGTCCGGCCAAGCAGGAGGATCTCGCCATCGGAGCGATACCGCGCAAGATCTCCGGTGCGGTACATTCTGCGTGTTTGTGCGGGATCAAAGGGGTCGGTGAGGAAGCGAGTTGCGGTCAGCTCCGGGCGCCCGCGATATCCGCGAGCGACGCCGTGGCCGCCGATGAAGAGCTCGCCGGCTACACCAATAGGGACAGGCTGCAGGTTTTCATCCAGAATGTACATCTGGGTATTGGCTATGGGCCGGCCGATGAGGATGGGGTTCTCGCCGCTGCGGACGCGATGGGCCGCGGACCAGATGGTCGTCTCTGTTGGACCATACAGATTCCAGAGCTCGCTTCCTCGAGCCATCATGCTCTCGGCCAGATCGGGCGCGAGGGCTTCGCCGCCGCACCACATGCGCAGAGCGGGACGACCCAACCAGCCGGATTCGACCAGCATGCGCCACGTCGACGGCGTGGCCTGCATGACCGTGGCCTGCGATGAATCGAGGAGCGCGGTCAGTTGTTCGGGGTCGATCACCTGCTCCCGCGAAGCAATCACCAGCTTCGCTCCGCAGAGGAGCGGACCCAGGACTTCAAGCGTGGCAATGTCAAAGGAAAGGGTGGTAACAGCGACGAAGGTGTCGCTCGCGGACAATCCGGGTTCACGCAGCATCGACGCAAGCAGATTGACCAGGGCCGCATGGGAAATCTCAGTGCCTTTGGGATTACCGGTCGATCCGGATGTGTAGATCATGTAGGCCAGATCGTCGGCAGACGGCTGCTCCGCCAGGCCGTTCGAGGACGCGGCGCCGACTTCTTCGATGGCCAGGACGGTGGAGTTTGTCGCCGGCAGTGCGCCGCGCAGTTCGCGTTGCGTGAGGATGAGCGGGGCTGCAGCGTCGGCCAGCAGAAACTCGATACGCTGAGCGGGCAAGGCCGGATCGAGAGGAAGATACGCTGCTCCTGCCTTCAGGATGCCGAGGACGCCGATGACCATCTCCGGACTGCGCTCAAGAAAAAGAGCGACGATATCCGAGCGCCCGACGCCGTGCGATCGCAGAGCAGCCGCCAGAGCCGACGACTGTGCATCCAGCTCGCTGTACGTGAGCACGCGGCCGCCCATGGAAACGGCAGGCGATGCCGGGGTCGCGCTCGCCTGAGCCGCGAACCATGCGGGAACCGTTGGCCAGGGTACCGGCGGCGCCGCGGTTTGATTCCAGGTTTCAATCAGCTGGCGGCGTTCCGGCTCATCGAGGAGCTGGAGTTTATGGATCGGTTGCGTCGCATCGGCGGACACCATCTGCAGAATGTGCAGATAGTGGTCCAGCATTCTCTGGATCGTCGTCTCTTCAAAAAGGTCTGTGTTGAATTCGAAATCGCAGCGGAAGTGGCCTTCGTAGGGATAAACATCGACGGCCAGGTCGTAGCGGGCGCGGAAGCCCTGGAACTCCATCGGGGATATCGCAATGCCCTCCAATTGGGGAAGGGCGGCGTTCGCGTTCTGAAGAGTGAACATGACCTGAAACAGCGGACTGCGATCGAGGGTGCGCTCAGGCTGCACGAGTTCGACCAGCTGATCGAATGGAGTGCTTTGATGCTCGAATGCCTCGAGCGAAACACCACGGATGCGGTGGACCAACTCGGCAAATGAGGGATCGCCGCTGAGGTCGGTCCGAAGAACCAGGTTGTTGACGAAGAAACCGATGAGCCCCTCGAAACTGCTCTTCAGCCGGCCTGCTGTGGGCGTACCGATAAGAATGTCGTCCTGACGGGTAAATTGGCGGAGCAGGACGCCGAAGGCAGCGAGGAGCACCATGAAGAAGGTGGCGTTTTGCCGACGGGCGAGCGCAAGGAGCTGCTTTTCCAGATCGGTGGGAAGATCGCCAAAGAGGCGATGGCCACGGAAGCTCTGCAGAGGCGGGCGGGGCCGATCGAGCGGAAGCGCCAGTTGCGGAAGCTCGCCATCCAGCTGTTTTCGCCAATACTGAAGATCGGTACCGGAAGAGGTGCGTTGCTGATCGCTCTCCCACTGAACGAAATCGCGAAACTGCACAGCAAGGGGCGGAAGCGGTGACGGCCGATTGCGAACGGAAGCCTCATACACGCGGCCTAACTCCTGGGCAAGCACGCCGAGTGACCAGCCGTCAGAAACGATGTGGTGCATGCCGAGCAGCGCAACGTGCTCCTGCTGGCTTTTCCTGTACAGCGTGACGCGGAAGATGGGGCCTTTATCGAGGAGATAGGGGCGCTGGGATTCGTCTGTGACCAATCGAGTGAGAGTATCGTCCAGCTCCGCCGAAGGAATGGAGGAGAGGTCGACGAAATCGAGGGTCCAGTTCCTCCCATCGTCGATGACAGCGACAGGCACACCGTCGCGCTCGACAAAACGGGTACGGAGCGACTCGTGCCTTTGGAGGATGATCCGAAGCGATTCTTCCATGGCGGAGCGGATGAGATGGCCTTCAAGACGCATGGCGATGGCGATGTTGTAGACCGGATTCCCGGGATCGAGCTGGTCGAGAAACCAGAGGCGCTGCTGGGAACGCGAAAGTGGATGTTCGGCGGGAGAGGTGTTGGCAGGCGCCTGTCCGGAGCGGCTGCCGGCGAGCGCGGGTGAAGTCTCAAGATGGCGAGCCAACGATTCCAGGATGGGCAGCTGGAATATCTCAGCAACGGGAAGCTGGACCCCGAAGACGGAATTAATGCGGGAGGTCAGTTGCATGGCCAGCAGCGAATGGCCGCCCATGGCGAAGAAGTCGTCGTCGGCAAAGACTTCTTCTTTCTTCAGCAGCTCGGCAAAGATTGCGGCCAGTTTCTTCTCTGCGTCGGTCGATGGTTTCCGCGCTGCTGCGGATTCGTTTCCGGCATCGAGGGGCAGCTGCTGCAGCGCATCATAATCAACCTTGCCGTTGGAGGTACGCGGCACCTCGAGAACACGAACAAAATGCGCGGGGATTTGCGTCGCAGGCAGAGTACGGCGCAGAACCGCACGAAGGGATTGCGCGTCGATCTCGCTCGAATCTGTGGTGACTACGGCGGCGACCAGCCGGTGATCTCCGTCGCTCCAGCGGCGAGCGAAAACCACGGCCTCACGAATCTCTTCCAATGCGAGGAGCGCCTGTTCGACTTCGGCCGGCTCGATGCGGTGGCCTCGCAGCTTGAGCTGATTATCGCGACGACCGAGAAACTCGACCGCTCCGTCGCGGCGGAAGCGAACCAGATCGCCTGTACGGTAAGCGCGATCTTTCCCCGTCTCGTCAAAATCCAGATCGATGAACTTTTCCGTGGTGAGTTCCGGTGGATCCAGATAGCCGAGGGCCAGCCCGTCTCCTGAGGCAAGGAGTTCACCCGCTACGCCACGCGGTACCGGCTGTCCACGGTCGTCGAGCACATAGACACGCGTATTTTCGGTGGGCCTGCCGATGGGAATACTGCGCCCGTCGAGCGACTCGGAACGAATTGTATGGCAGCACGTGAATGTCGTGTTTTCGGTAGGGCCATAACCATTGATGAGACGCAGGTGAGGAAGTTCCCGGAGCACCCGCTCGACATGCGCAGGAGACAGGACGTCTCCGCCGGCGAGCAGCTGACGAAGCGGGCGGAACATTTCGATATGTTCCGCGACCAGGAAGTGAAAAAGTGCAGCGGTCAGCCAGAGGGTGGTGACGTCGTACCTGCTGACAGCGTCGGCGATCTCCCGCGGCCCGCGCTGGTCCGGAGACATAAGGACCAGACGGCCTCCGTTCAGCAGTGCGCCCCAGATTTCAAACGTCGAGGCATCGAAAGAAAGAGGCGCCAGCTGCAGAATCGTTTCCTCGGGTCCGAGATCCGCATAGCTCACGTTCTTTACCAGACGCACAATGCCACGATGGGGAACGACGACTCCTTTGGGCTTTCCTGTCGAGCCGGACGTGAACATCAGATACGCAGCATCGTCGGGTTCGACCGAACATTGCGGGCTGTCTCCGCGCGCACCATCAAGCAAATCGTCGAGCAGAATGCAGTGTGTGCCGTTCAGGCCGGCAAAACGATCCTGATCCCGACGGGTTGTGAGCAGGACCTTCGCTCCGGCGGCGGCCAGGATGCTGCGCAGGCGCTCTTCCGGGTCGTCCACCTCGAGCGGCAGATATGCGTGGCCCGCTTTGAGAACGCCCAAAAACGCCGCGATGCCCCAGGCAGTGCCTGGCGCGCAGACGGCCACGAATGAATGCGTGGGCAGCCCACGTTCGACCAGTTTCCATGCGATGGAATTGGCGCGACGATCCAGCTCGCGATAGCTGATCGCGACATCGGAGCCGAGCAAGGCAACCGCATTGGGAGCGGTTCGAGCGTGCTGCTCGAAGACGCGGTGAACGGGCAGATCCGGATATGGGCTGGCGGTCCTGTTCCACTCGACTAACATCTGACGACGCTCTTCCGCGAAGAGAAGAGGCAGGTCCCTTACAGGCGTGTCGGGAGTTTCAATGGCTTCGTGCAACAGGCGCAGGTAGTGCGCCTGCATCGCCGTCATGGTCTCTTCGTCGTAAACGTCGGTGTTGTATTCGAAGTCGCAGCGATAACCGTCGGCCTCCGGCCAGATCTCGACGGAAAGATCGGCGCGTGCTATGCCGGGATCGAGTTGTACCGGCTCCACGCGCAGGCCGGCAAGGTCGACAGCCTGCAGCGGAAGATTCTGGAAAGTGAAGAAGACCTGGACCAGGGGACTGTGACCGGATCCACGCTCCGGTTGGAGCTTCTCGACCAGCAGATCGAAGGGAATCTCCTGGTGCGCATAGGCGTCGTGCGCGGTCTTGCGGACACGCTGCAGCAACTCGGAGAAGGAAGGATTGCCGCCCAGATGGGTTCGCAGCACGAGGTTGTTCACGAAGAAACCGACAATTGGCGCGAACTCGCTGCGTTGGCGGTTGGATGTTCCGCTCCCGACAAGGATGTCTTCAAGTCCCGTATAGCGCTGCAGCAAAGCATTGAAGCCTGCAAGAAGCACCATGAACGGAGTGGAGCCGGTGATACGGCTGAGATCGGCAATGCGATGGGTCAGCTCCGGCTCGACGCGGATTGCGATGCGCCGGCCGCGAAACGTTTGCTGTGCCGGCCGCCGGCGATCGCCGGGAATCTCGACGATGGGGAGTTCGCCCTGCAGCTGTTCGGTCCAGAACGGAAGCTGCTGCTCTGCGACGCGTGCGCCTTCCTGCTCTTCCCAGCGCACGTAGTCGCGGTAGGTACCGGGCAGCGCGGGAAGAAGCGGCTGGTTGCCGGCGACACCGGCAGCATAGAACGCGCCAAGATCTTTCGCGATGAGACCGAGCGACCAGCCGTCGGCCACGATGTGGTGGACGACCAGCAATAACAAATGATCGGTGGCCGAGATGCGGAAGAGGGTGGCGCGAAACAGCGGCGCGGATGCGAGATCGAATCCCCGTTGCGACTCCCTGAGTGCGAGGCGGCGTGCCTCTTCTGCAGCGAGGGAAGGAGGATGGGCGGAGAGGTCGACGAGGCTGCAGTTCCAGGTGACCTGCTCGGAGAGCTTCGACCATGGCCGCCCTTCACGCTCGTGAAACGAGGTACGCAGCGACTCGTGGCGGTCGATGAGGGAGCGGAGTGCCTGTTCCATCGCACTGCGATGCAGCGGGCCGTGAAGACCGAGAGCGATGACGACGTTGTAGACCGGATTGCCCGGATCCATCTGAGAGACAAACCACAGCCGCTGCTGCGAGCGAGAGAGCGGAGAGCTGTTGGCAGCGTCGGGCTCACGCGCCGGAACCGTGTTGGCGGCAGCGCGGAGGAAATCGATAATTTCCGGCTTGCGCGCGGCCAGGACTTTGCGCATTTCCTCTGTCACCGCGCCCTTGGGCGCGTTGCACAGCAGGCGGTCACCCTCAACGGAGAGAATGACACCGCGCGCGCGCAGATCCGACAGAAATTCGACCAGGGAATTCACAACTCAATCTCCTCATACTCTGCGGAGTCCGGGGTGCGATGGCTGATATTTTCTCGGGCCGCCATTTTGGCGTTGAGATAAGCGGCGGCCTGTTGCACCGTAGGAAACTCGAAGAAGAAGTTCGCGGGCAGGGATACTCCGGAGCTGGCCTGAAGATCATTCTTCAGCTCGACGGCCATCAGAGAGTCCAGGCCCAGTTCGGGAAACGGCTGTTCGTCGCGCAAAGCCGCCGGGGAATCGAGCCGCAGAACGAGCGCGACACGACTGCGAACAAAAGAGGAGATGGCTTCTACCCTCCGCTCGGAGGGAATATTGGCGACGACAGATTGCAGGTCGGGTCCTGAGGAGTGAGTACCCTCGGCTACAACTCCGCTCGTGATTCTCAGCCGGTCAAAGAAAGGCCATGAGCCGCGTGGCTGCGTGAGATACCGCGACCAGTCGACGGGTAAGGCAGAGACCTGGGCCAACCCGCTGCCGATGGCCTTCTCGAGCAGCTCGATTCCCTTCTTCGGCGAAAAGCTGCCGAGGCCAAGACGCGAGCCGCGCCCTGTATCGGCGACCCGCGTCGCGGCACCGATTTCCGACCAGGCGCCCCAGGCGATGGCCGTTGCGGGAAGGCCCATCTGCTGCCGCAAGCCCGCCAGGCCATCCAGAAATCCGTTGGCCGCGGCGTGATTCGCCTGGCCTGCCGAACCCAGGGTCGACGCTGCGGAACCATACAGAACGAAGAAGTCGAGTTCGATGGCGCGTGTGGCCTCATGCAGAAGCCAGGCGCCGCGCACCTTGGCGGCGAAGACATTCTCGAGATGGGCCTGCGACTGCTGGAGCAGGGTGCTGTCGTCGACCGTACCGGCGGCGTGGATCACTCCGCGGAGAGGAAGGCCGGTACGCTCGATCTCCGCGAAGATTTGTTGGACGACTTCTGGCTGCGAAATATCCCCGGTCAGCGCCACGATCCGCGCACCGCGCGCGCGCAGCGCAGCGAGAACGCTGCTGGTTTCGGCAGACGGAGAGCGGCGGCCAACGAGAAAAATGAGTCTTGCGCCCTTGTCCACCATCCACTCCGCGGTGCGGAGACCCAAGCCTCCATACCCTCCGGTGATGAGCCACGCGGCATCTTCGCGAAGACGGACGGGATGCCAGGAAGGCGCGTCCGCTTGCTCAGGGTGCACCAATCGCGCCACCGAAATTTTTCCGTTCTGCAGCCGAAGGGACAGCTCGTTCGTTTTCTGGAGAAGCAGGCTGTCAAGCTGGGAGAGGTCTTCGGGCGATGGGTCATGAGGCAGGCGCACGCAATGAACTCTGAGGTGGGGATGCTCGATCTGGGCGGTCTTTGCCATCCCCTCGGCCATGGCGGCGAGAACTTCTGCGGAACCGTCAGGGCTATCGCGCAGTACGAGCCAGACATCTGCGGCGCCAGTGACTTCTGCCGCGGCGACCTGCTGAAGCGCCGACAGCACCTCGGAGGCAAACTCGAACGCTGCCTGGGGAATCTCGCCAGCGAGATGGGAATGTTCGAGGATCATGCGCGGCGACATCCCGTTGCCCTGAAGACATTTCTGGAGCTGCGCTTTGTTGCCCGCGTGCCCGCTGCTGAGACGCAGGACCGCAGGCGACAGGGGCGCGGAAGACGCCGTTTGCGGTAGCCGCGCAACCAGAATTGTCTGTTGCGCCTCGAGCGAGTCCGAAGCGCTCGAAGCTCCGACCGCACCGGTTTCGAAGCCCGCCTCCCGCAGCAATCCAACCCACTTTTCCCGGGAGACCAGCGGGTAGTCGGGTCTGAGGCCGGTATCGGTAAACCGCCACCACCCTGCCGTCATGCCTACGGTCAGATCGCCGAAGCGCTGCGGCGTGGTGCCCTCCACGAGGACGAGGATGCCGCCGGGCGCAAGCATCTGCCGGAGCGTGGTGAGCGTCTGGCGCAGATCGGCCGTGGCATGCAGCACGTTGGCAGCGACGAGGACGTCGGCGCGCTCGGCGTTCGTCGAGTGAGCAGGGCTCTCAAGATCGAGCGTCGCGTAGCGTACGAAGGGAAACGCGGAGAATTTGGTGCGGGCCTTTTCAAGAAACGCAGGAGAAATATCTGTGAACAGGTAGTCGACGGAAAGATCTGCGAGAAGCGGCAGCGCGTACGATGTTGTGCTTCCGGTGCCTGCGCCAACTTCGAGAACGCGCACCTTCTGTCCGCCAGGAAAACCGAGCACCGCTTTTCTTACGGCCACGGCCACGGCGCGATGAAAAACCTGGGCTGCAGGAGAATCCTGATAGACCCTCTCCGCAAGCTGCAGCGAGCCTGCGGGAAAGAGGACCTCCAAAGGCGAGGCTGCGCCGGTCAGCACTTCGTGCATGCGCGAGGTCTGCGCAAGAAAGCCGAGCTCCGCAGCGAACGACGGCCACCTGGTGAGAAGGGTCGCTTGTTCCGTTTCAGGTTTCTCCGCCGGAATCGAACGGAAGAGCCATCCGTCTGTAGTTTTTTCCACCATGCCGTCTTCGCAAAGAATGGCGGCCATTCTGGCAAGGAGGCGGCGGTGCAAGGGGAAACGTTCGACGAGAGCATCGAGAGGTAAGGGCTGGTCGAGGGAGACATGAACTCCGATGCGCCGCAGCGTATCGAGTACGTAAAGCGAACAAAGCCGATTCAGCTGCGGAAGAAATTCAGCATATTGAGCAGAGAGAGGCCCGGCGTTGAGGAATTCCGCTTCGGCGGCGCGGACCAGTTCCTGGGGAGTTGCCGATGAGGGTCCGGCATTCAGCGGCTGCCATTGGGTTGTGAACAGGAGCGGATCAGAGCCCTGAATTTCTTCTTCGCTCCTTGTTTTGTTTTGCGCGGACGAAATCCAGTAACGCTGGCGCTCGAAGGGATAGGTCGGGAGTTCCAGCTTATGGGCGGGGCTGTCGCGATACACCTCTTCCCACGCAATGGGCGCGCCGAGCAGATAGAGCTGGCGCAGCGCCTCATACAGTCCGGACCAGATCTCTTTGCCTTTGCGCAGCGAGGGGAGAGCGGGAAGCCCTGAGGGCAGCGCGGACTTTGCCATTCCCAGCAGCACCGGGTCGGGACCAATCTCAAGCAGCGCCGCCGGAGCGCGACCCAACAGCGCCGCAATGCCATCGGCAAAACGAACCGTGCCGCGCACGTGACGACGCCAGTAGTTGGCGCTCAACCGCTCCGAGGGGGTCAGACATTCTCCGCTGACATTCGAGATCAGATCGAGCTGCGGAGGCTGGTGATCGATTCCCTGCGCAATCCTTTCAAACTCATCGAGCATGGGATCCATCAGGGGAGAATGGAAGGCGTGGGAAACGGTGAGCTGCTGCGCCGCGATTCCGCGCGCGGCGAGGGATTCCCGCAACTGCGCAATCTCCCTGGCATCACCGGAGAGAACGCTGCTGCGAGCAGCATTGACTGCGGCGACGGCCACTCTGGAAAATCCTGCGATCAAAGGCAGGAGATCGGCTTCACTGGCACGAACGGCGATCATCGCTCCGTCGCGCGGCAAAGCGGCCATGAGGCGGCCGCGCTGCCAGGCCAGCGTGAGGGCATCTTCAAACGAGAGGACCCCGGCCATGCAGGCCGCAACGTATTCGCCGAGACTGTGCCCCAGAACGTGTGACGGCCGCACGCCCCAGGAAAGCCATAGCGCCGCGAGCGCATATTCGAAAAGAAAGAGCGCAGGCTGCGTCCATGCAGTGTCGTGGATCAGTTCAGGTGGGACGCCGGCCTCGCCGTTCAGCAGAGCTGAGAGTGAATATTCCGTCTTCCCACGGAGTACCTCGTCGCCGCGCTCCACCGCTGTGCGGAAGACACCGCACTGGCGGAAGAGGGCCTGGCCCATGCCCGGATACTGCGAGCCCTGGCCGGTGAAGAGGAACGCCACACTGGGCGCTTCGTAGCCGCTGAGGAACCGGTATGCGGGGTGACGCTCCACTCCGGCGGAGGCGGCGGTGAGCGCTTCGACAATTTGCTGGATGGAGGTGGCCAGCAGCGCGATGCGGTGAGGAAAATGCGAACGGCCGGCGTTGACTGTGCGGGCAAAATCGCCGAGCGGGGTGGCTGGATGCTCCCGCAGATACTCCGCGTAGCGATGGCACAGAGACTCGAGCGCCCTGGGAGATTTTGCGGAGACGGTGATCAGCTCTGTTTCGCGAACGATGCCGCTCCCAACTGTCTCTGCGACCGGTGCCTCTTCCAGCACCAGGTGGACATTGGTTCCGCTGAATCCGAAGGAGCTGACACCGGCAACGCGCGGTCGAGCGTTTCGGCGCCACGGACGGCTGGTCTGCGGAATTTGTAACTGTTGCAGTGCCTCATTTTCCTGTCCATCGGCCACATGCAGATGCGGAGGGATCTGTTCATTCTGGAGCGACAGGAGAACCTTTATCACTGCGGCAACACCGGCGGCGGCTTCCAGATGTCCGATGTTCGTCTTGACCGAACCCACGGTCAGGCCGCGTTCGGAAAAAACTGCGTTCAACGCTCCCAGCTCAATAGCGTCCCCCAAAACCGTTCCGGTGCCGTGGGCCTCGAGGTAATCCACATCTGCGGGATGGAGGCGGCTTTGGCGAAGAGCTTCGCGGATGACAGCTTCCTGCGAAGGGCCGTTGGGCGCAGTCAGACCGCTGCTTCGTCCATCGTGATTCACAGCACTACCGCGGATGACCCCAAGAATGCGATCGCCATTGGCTTGAGCATCGGAAAGACGACGCAGCACTAGGATGCCGCAGCCTTCGGAGCGCACAAATCCATCGGCCGATTGCGCAAAGGTCTTGCAGCGGCCATCGGCAGAAAGCATCTGGGCCTGCGACAGCATGATGGCAAGCTGCGGAACCAGCACGGCATTCACGCCGCCGGCGAGGGCGAGACTGCACTCTTTGTGACGAAGGCTCTGGCAAGCCAGATGAATCGCCATCGCCGAGGACGAACAAGCAGTATCGACGGCGAGATTAGGTCCCTTCAGTCCCAGGACATAGGAGATTCTGCCGACTGCGACGGAACGCGCAATGCCGGAACCCGAATAAGCATCGAACGAACGATCCGCCTGCTCGCTGAGCAGGGAGGCGTAGTCGCTGGTGCTCAAGCCGGCGAACATGCCAGTGGCGGTGCCGTTGAGTGTCTCGGCGCGTACGCCTGCGCGCTCCAGCGCCTCCCACGTGACCTCGAGGAGCATGCGTTGCTGCGGATCCATTCCCACGGCTTCCCGCGGAGATATCCCGAAGAAACCGGCATCGAACTGGTCGATGTGCTTTACGAAGCCTCCCCACTTTGCGTTGGTCTTTCCGGGTGTCGCGGGCGAGGGATCATAAAACACGTCGGCATCCCAGCGGTCCGCGGGCACCGGTTCGATTGCATCGACGCCCTCCGCGAGTAGTTTCCAGAACGCCTCGGGGTTTTCTACGCCACCGGGGAGCCGGCAGGCCATGCCGATGACGGCGATCGGATCCGGAGTCTCCTGCGCAGACAAACGCCGCTGCAACTCCGCCGCCAGCAGCGCAAGGCGCCGGGGGGAGAGCTTTTGCAGGCGCTCCAGAAATTCGCCGGATCCGGGTTCGAGGCTCATTGGGTCTTCACTCCGTGGACGAGCCGTTCATCCCGATCGAGAAGAGCCTCCACCTCGTCGTCAGAAAGGTGTTCGATTGCATCCAGCAGGTCCAGCACGGGCGCGCTTGTCTTTGGCAGATTCTCAACGCTGCTGGATTCGGGCAGATCCTTCGGGGCCTCATCGTGAACCGCCGCGGAGGATGAGGAGAACTGCGATTCGATGTGACAGGCAAGGCTCTTGAGGTTCGCGTAGTCAAAGAGCAGCGTGGACGGGAACCGTTGTCCGAAAGCATTGGAGAGGTTGTTGCGCAGTTCGACCGCCAGCAGAGAATCCATTCCCAGTTCGCTGAACGGCATTTCCGGATCGATTTCTTCATCGCTCCGCAGGTCAAGTACTCGACGAATATGCTCCGCCAGCATGCGGATCAGCGTTGGTTCGCGCGCAGCCGGCGAGAGGCGCGTCCAGTCCAGCGCGTCGGAAGGCCGAGCCGGCGATTGTTCATTAAGGGCCGCGGCGCGCTTTAGATCTTTCGGGTTGGTGGAAACCCCGTTGTCCCTATGGAGCCAGGCAGAATAAAGAGCCTGCTGCATCCTGCCCGGACGCTGCGCGAGGTAACGAGGCCAGTCGATGGGGCCGACAGCAACCTGCGATTCGTTGCTGCCGAGCGCCGCAAGCATTCCATCGAGCGCCGCGTCAGGCGACATCTTTTTCATGCCGGAGCGAGCAAGCTGCCGTTCGACATCGTCTTCTGCCGCGGCACCGGTCTCAGCCCAGGCGCCCCAGTTGATACTGAGTGCGGGGAGGTTCTGTGCGCGACGCCAGTGCGCCAGACTATCCAGAAATGCATTGGCCGCGCAGTGATTCGCCTGTCCGTGAGAACCGGCGATCGAAGCCCAGGATGAGAAGAGCACGAACTGATCGAGGTTCGAGCCGAGTGTCATCCGATGCAGGTTCCAGGCGCCGTCGACTTTGGGTCGCAGTACCCTCTGGACCCGCTCCCAGCTTTGTTGTTCGAGTGGAGCGTTGTCGAGGATGCCGGCACTGTGCCAGACACCGCGAAGCTCGGCTCCGGCAAGATCGACGGCCCGCTGCGCCACTGCTTCGTCGGCGATATCCCCTTCGCAGATTCGCACCGTTGTGCCACTCTTCTCCAAATGCTCCATCGCTTGCCGCGCTTCTTCGCCGGGAGCATTGCGGCCAACAAGAACGAGCGATCGCGCGCCGCGCTCTGCCAGCCACGTGGCCAGCCTGAGGCCGATGCCGCGCATGCCTCCTGCGACGAGATGCGTGCCGCGGATTCGCTCCGGGTGTCTCCTCGTCACGACGATGCGGCCGATGTGTTCAGCGCGAGCCATGGAACGAAACGCGTTCTTGGTCTCCGCCTGATCGAAAACGGTGACGGGAAGCTGGGGAAGAACTCCGGCAGCAACCTCGTTAAGGATGGCACCGAGGCGCTCTTTGATCCTTGGGGATCGCGCGGCAAAAAGCGGAGTGAGATCGACGGGCAAATAGCGGATGCCGGGCCAACACCGTTCAACCTGCTCGCGCGAACGCAGGTCGGTCTTGCCGAGTTCGAGGAATCGGCCGCCCGGGCGCAGCAACGCTGCTCCAGCATCGATCGCCTCGCCAGCCAGCGAGTTCAGGACAAGATCCACGCCGCCGGTGATTTGCTTCGCAAATTCGACGGAACGGGAATCGTAAACTTCGCGAATTCCAAGGCTGCGCAGCCAGGCGCGCTTTTGCGCGCTGCCGGCAGTGACGATGACCTCGGCGCCAAGCTGCCTGCAGAGATTTACGGCTGCGAGGCCGGTGCCCCCTGCCGCAGCATGAATCAGCACGCGATCTCCGCTCTTCAATCCTCCGACTTCGCAAAGTGCAAACTCCGCAGTCAGACGAGCGACCGTTTGCGCGGACGCCTGAGCAAAGCTGAGGCCTGCCGGAAGATGGACGGTCAAAGCGCTCGCTGTGGTCACTTCGCTTGCAAAGCATCCGGCAGCGATCGCAGCCACTTCATCCCCCGGGTGAAACTCCGTGACCTCCGCACCCACTTCAGTGACGACGCCGGCACAGTCTGTACCCAGGGGAGCACGGAGATCGATGACGCCAGTGGCCTGCAGGACATCGCGGAAATTGAGTGCCGTCGCATAGACGGCGATGCGAACCTCGTCGGCGGCCAGCTCCTGTTGTTTCGCGGGCCGATAGGCGAGCGTCTCAATCCCATTTTCCGCGGCAAGCTCGACATTCGGCGCTGGCGACACTTCCAAAGGATCCAGCCGAGCGCGTTGCCGGCCTTCGTTGCGCCGCGCGATCCAGGGCTCGTCGCTGTCCGCACCGATCTCGGAAACAACCGAGGCAGCGTCCTGGTCCGAATCTTCGCCGGTGACATCGATGCGCGTGCAGCGAAGCTCCGGACGCTCTGCGGTGATGCCTGCCGCGAGGCCTGCCGCGACCGCATCCGTGAGGCGCACCGCATGGCCCGTTGCGGGAACTGCGTCGCGCGTGATCACGTACAGTCGCGGAGATTTCGTGAAGTTCGCAAGACCGATGGAGGTGGCCAGCAGAGAGCGGACCTGAGCTTCGACTGATTTTGGACGGTCGTCGGCGCTTTCCGAGCATTGCGGAGCTACCCAAACGATGATGTCGGGAGCACTGGACTGGAGCGAGGACGCATCGGCTGGAGTTGCGAGCCGCGCATGCAGCTTGTGCGCAATCGTTTTGGCGAGGGCATCCTCACCGACGACGACCGCAGCGCGGTCAGCCGGCGCGCCCCCGGCAAGAATCAGTTCCTGATACGCGAAAAGTCCACTCGGGCTGGCGGGCACGACCTGCACATCGGCAAAGCCGGCCTCGAGGAGAAGCCTTTTCCAGAATCCCGGCGGCAATGCGGGATGGTCAGGGCGCAGATCGCGATCGGTGAAGCGCCACCACTCATCGAGCAAGCCGACCGTAAGGTCGGACCAGCGCTGTTTGCCGACGACCTCTGTGATCAGAAGCTGACCGTCTCGCGTGCGCAGCTGCTGAAGACGTCCGAGGGTGGCGCGAATGTCCGATGTGGCGTGAAGGACATTCACTGCGATGATGATGTCGAAGCGGCCGGTGATGCGCTGAGCCGCAGCATCCTGCTCCAGGTTGAAGGTCTGTGCATGGAAGAACGATGCTGTCCCGATCCGTTCCTGGGTTCTTCGGACCAGGAGAGGAGAGATGTCGGTAAAGAGGTATTCCTGCGGAGCGACCTGGGCGCCGCGAAGCGCCTGCAGCACGATTTCTGTTGTCGCGCCGGTTCCGCCTCCGACTTCAAGAATGCGAACCGCACCGTTGCTCGCTTTGGCGAGGCGAACCACAGCTTCCGCAATCATGCCGTTGTAGATTGTTGCGGGAAGAGCGCCACGATAGAGTCGCTCCATCTCACCGCTGGATCCGCTGGGGAAGACGCGCTCTCTGCCATCGATTTTTCCGGTCAGGACATCGGCCAGCGCCACGCCACAGCGCCGGAGAAGAGCAAGCTCGGCAGACCCCTGCGGAAAGCGCCGACTCAGGTTCTGGAACAGCGCCTCGGCCTCTCTCTGTGGAGCCGCCCGAAATTTCCAGAAACCACCCTCGTCGACTACGGCTCCGGTTTCCGCGGCAATTTCCAGCATTCGAAGCAGAAGGGGCTTGTGTTTTGGCGATACGTGCCAGTCCCGTTTGAGATCCTGATCGCTGCGCGGACCTCCCGGGTCCGGCCAACCCAACTTCAAAAGTGCCTCGCGCACGTAGGCAGCCGACAGCTCCTCCATCTGCTCAAAGAGGGCGACGTATTCGGTGGCATCGGTTTCCGCGGCGCGTCGCGGGATGGAAGTATTGAATTCGGCAGCGAGCTTTGCCATTTGATCGCCGGAGAGATCAGCGGGCTCCCATTCGATCCGATACAGCGGGACCTTTTGCGACGGCTCCGCCTTCCGTCTGAACCTGAGCTGCGAAATTCGCAGAACAGCGGAGCCATCGAGAGTGGTAACGACGACGTCGGCGGAAAGCGTATCGGTGTCAAGGCGCCGGGCCTGAACCCAGCTGCGGATCGTCTGCGGCATGGGCGCGAAGAGTTCGATCCGTTCTATGCTCATCGGCAGATACAACGCGTCCGGCTCGCCCGCCGCACCCACCACCTGAAGGCAGGCGTCCAGAGCCCAGGGCAATAATTCCCACGTGCCATTTGTATCCGTCGTGGTGACAATCTCTCCAAGCGCCTCGCTATCGCCGCTCCACAGGCGGCTCACTCCACGGAAGCGCTGGCCGAACTCGAGCCCTCTCGCCTGCAGCGACGCATAGAATGACTCTCCGGCTGCTCTTTCCTTCAGCCGCGATTCCAGATCCTGCAGATCGACTCGCTCCGGACCTGCAACTTCCCGCCGCTGCAGCCATCCCTCGGAGACTCGCTCCCACTCTCGCTGGCCGCGCGCGGCGTAGATCCGCACCCGGCTTCGTCCCGCCGTCTCCTCTTCTATAGCCACTTGCACACGGCGCTCTCCTTCTACTTCCAGCGCCGCCTGCAGCACTACATCTTCCACCACACACGGACCACCCAGCGTGTCAGCTCCCGCTTCCAGCATCAGCTCCATATGCCCGGTGGCCGGCAGGATCACCCGCCCTCCCACCACGTGTTCGCCCACCCAGCTCGCGGAACTCACTCGCGACTCATACTGCGCGCGCATGCCGGCCACGCGCAGCCGTCTCCCCAGCATCCCGCGTCCCGTGGCCTCGCCGCTCTCTGCGGACGTCGTCTTCTCTTCGATCCAGTAGCGCTCTCGCTGGAACGCATACGCAGGCAGTTGCGCACGCCGTAGCTTCCGCTGCGCATACCGCGCGCTCCAGTCGACCAGGGCTCCGCGAACAAATCCCTCTGCGAGCTGCGCGGGGGGCTCTGCTGCTGAAACCGCTTCGCCCTTAACCCCTGCTCCGACGTGACCACGAAGAACTTCGTCTCCTTCGCCCCGCAGCCATACCCGCAGCTGTGCCGCTGCCTCCCGCTTTCCCAATGCAACCACCGCTAACCGCTCCGCGAAAACGGCGCGTCCTGTTCCGGCTGTGTGGCAGATCTCTGCCCAGTTCCACTTCTCTTCTGTTTCAAGAAGCCGCGCGTATCGTTCCGCCAAATCGCGCAGCGCCGGTTCCGTTCGCGCCGAGATCACCAGCACGTCCTCGCGCGCGTTCTCCGTCTCGCTCGCTTCGTCGCTGGTCCAACCTTCCAGCACCACGTGCGCGTTGGTTCCGCTGAATCCGAACGAGCTCACTCCTCCGATACGCCGCCCCTCCACCGCCTCCCACACTCGGCTCTCGGTGACTATATCGAGCGGCAGTTCTTCCCAGCGCACATGTCCGCTCGGCCGGCTCCAGTGAACCTGTCCGGGAATTTCTCCGTGCTCCAGACTCAGCACCACGCGCATCAACCCGGCCACGCCGGCGGCCGACTCGAGGTGCCCGAGGTTCGCCTTCACCGATCCGATCGCCAGCTTCCCCTCGCGTCCCGCGAACACTGTGCCCAGCGCCTCGGCCTCGATCGGATCTCCCAGCCGCGTTCCGGTGCCGTGGGCCTCCACATAACCAACTTGCCGCGGCTCGATGCCTGCGCGCCGATGTGCCTCGTGCAGCAGCGCCTGCTGCGCCAGACCATTCGGGACCGTCAGGCCGCTCGACGCTCCGTCCTGGTTCACTGCTGATCCCAGAATGACCGCACGCACGTGGTCTCCCGCGGCTTCAGCGTCCCGCAGGCGCTTCAGCACCAGCACTCCACATCCTTCTCCACGCACAAATCCATCCGCCGACTCATCGAATGCCGCGCACACTCCTCGCTCCGATAACATGCCGGCCTGAGCGAACGCTGCGCAGGCTTCGGGGCTGAGAATGAGATTGACGCCGGCAGCGAGGGCTGCGGTGCATTCGCCGCGCTGCAATGCTTCGCAGGCAAGATGAACCGCCACCAATGACGACGAACAGGCGGTATCCACAGAAAGTGCAGGACCATTGAGCCCGAGCACGTAGGAGATGCGACCCGCGGCGACGCTGGTTCCACCGCCGGCGGCGGAATACTGATCAATCTGGTCGAGGCGCTGGTGGCGCATCGCCAGCTGCGAATAGTCATGACTCGCAATGCCTACGTACACGCCGGTCTGCGTCTGGTAAAGCGAGAAAGGATCGATTCCCGCATCTTCGAGGGCTTCCCAGCTCACTTCCAGCAGCAGCCGCTGCTGTGGATCCATCGCTCCCGCTTCCCGCGGCGCGATTCCGAAATGGCGCGGATCGAAGAGATCAACGCGTTCGAGCAACGCGGCCCAGCGCGCGTGCTGCGGCAGATGCTCTTGTGCCAGAGAGATGCCCAGGCGCGCTTCAACAGCATCGCGCACTGCACATTCACGATTGTGCAGCAGGCGCCAGTAATCCTCCGGTCCGCCTTCCGCGCCCGGGAAACGGCATCCCATCCCCACAATGGCGATCGGCTCGGAGGTCTTCTGTTCCAGCTGACGAATGCGCTGTTCAGCCTCCTCCAGAGCAAGGAACGCCTGCTTCAGCGGCGACAGCGATTCTCGAATTTCGACAGACGATCTCGACTCGCTCATCGCTTTTTCATCCGCTCCATCAGCAACCGCTCTACGTGCTCCTCGGTCATGCCCTCCAGGGTTTCCGCGGTAACGGCGACTGGTTTCTCCGCCGGAGAGACAGAAGTTGTACCGGCTTCACTCTCCGGGGCGCCAGGCTCGATCAAAGATGCCAGGGAACGCGTGAGTTCGCCCACGGTACCGGTGTCAAAAGCAATGGTGGAGGGGATTCGTCCTGCGAGTCCCAGCGCCTTCGCCAGTTCGCCGCGCAACTCCAGCGCGATCAGAGAATCCATGCCGAGATCGCTCAGGCGATCCCGATCGCCCAATTCATCTGGCGAGATCTGCAGGCCGAACACACGACAAATCGTTTGCCGGACGCACGCCGCCAGCTTGTCCGCTCGGTCATCCGCATCGATGCTGGAGAGCTCAAGGAGCATGGCAGGAGTGGGGACGACAACTTTCGTCGGCACAGCGCTGGGTGGCTGCTGGCTCTGGCCCGTTGTTGTGCTGGAATTCGTCCTCTCCGCATCCTGCAAACTGCGTCGTGCCAGCAGAATGTGCTGACCGATCCAGGCGGCAGGCGAGCCGGACTCGGGGATAAACGTGGGTGCCTCGAAGCCACTGCGTCGCAACTGTTCGCACCAGGTTGCGGCATCCAGCAGAGGATGATCGGCGCGTTCGCTGTCCTCAAAGTGCTGCCATCCTTCGATCAAACCGATGGACATGTCGAAGCAGGCCTGATGTGTTGTTGTCTCCAGGAGGACCAGCGCGCCGCCGGGGGCCAGCAGCCGACGGGCTTTATCGAGCGCTGCCGGAATATTGCGACTGGCGTGCACGACGTTGGCGGCGAGGATCACGTCGAACGATCCGCTGCGCATGGAGTCGGGCTGAGACTCATGGTCAAGGTCGATTAGCGCGTACCGCATGCAGTCAAAGGCGGCGAACTTCCTGCGCGCGCGATTAAGAAACAACTCCGAAACATCCGTGAACCAATACTCGACCAGGGCCGAGCGCAACAGGGGCAGGACTGCGGCGGTCGTGCCTCCGGTTCCCCCTCCCAGCTCGAGCAGGCGGATCCTGCGCTTTTCTGTGCGATGTTCGACGAACGCGCGAACGGATTCTGCGACGATGCGGTTGCTGTACCGGGCTTCCGCCCCCTCCTCATAGATCGCTTCGGCGAGAGAGAAGGAACCATCCGGGAACAGCGTTTCCAGGGGATCGACTTTGCCTGTCAGCACGGCGGGCAGGAGCATTCCGCAGCGGCGAAAATAGGACAGCGTGCCGGGTTCGTGCGCGAGGCAGTGTTCCACGTCGCGCCAGCAGGATTCGAGATCGACCGCGTTCGCTCCGGCGACAGGCGCGTATCGACCGTCTGCTTCGACGAGCTGGCCGTCACGGACGAGCGCTCGAAGCCAGCGCTGCACGAGGCGACGATAGATGGACCGGAATTTGCAGCGGTCCATCACTTCATCGAGCGATGCCGCAGTGGCGTGAGGAAACCCAGGCAATGCAGCCAACGTGGCGGCAGCGTGAGCCAGCATGAGCCGTTCGAGCGCTGCCCAGCGTTCGGGATAAGTCTGCGGGTTCCAGCCGAGAGGGCCCAGATGACTCTGGGTTGCGGCAGCCTCAATCGCCGATTGCCAGGCGCGGTCGGCGTCCTTCTGCCACTCGGTCACCGGAGAGTCGCCAAACCAGAAACGTTTGCGGTTGAAAGATGTCAGAGGCAGCGCGGCGCGCGATGCGAGGGCGGCATCGACTGCCGGCGATTCGAGAATTACGTGGGCGTTGGTGCCACTAAATCCGAAGGAACTGACCGCGGCACGGCGGACGCCTTCGTGCCATGGAGCCGGCGCCGTCGGCACCCGCATGGGCCAGTGTTCCCAGTCGATCTTTGGGTTGGGGTTCGTGAAGTGAAGATGCTGTGGGATGCTGCGACCGGGTTCCAGCATCAGGATGGCCTTGATGAGACCGACGAGCCCCGCCGCAGCTTCTGTATGCCCGAGGTTCGTTTTCACGGACCCCACGTAAAGCGGCGCGCTGGGGCTGCGGCCATCTCCGTAGACAGAACCGATGGCACGCCATTCCATCGGATCTCCAAGCGGCGTGCCCGTACCGTGGGCTTCGACATAACCGATTTCGCCTGGCGCCAAGCCTGCATCGCGGAGGGCGGCGCGCATCACCGCTTCCTGGGCGGGACCATTGGGCGCGGTGATTCCCGCGCTGCGGCCATCCTGATTGACGGCGGAGCCACGAATGACCGCGAGCACACGATCGCCCAAACGCAGGGCGTCGGACAGCCGGCGCAGCACTACGACGGCGCATCCTTCGGAGCGAGCGTATCCGTCAGCCTCGGCGTCAAAGGTGCGGCAATGCCCGGTGCGCGACAACATGCCGGTCCTCGAGAAGCTGACGTGAATCTCCGGAGAGAGCATCAGATTGGCGCCGCCAACGATGGCCAGGCCGGTCTCTCCGCATCGCAAACTTTGCACGGCGTGATGGATCGCAACCAGCGATGAGGAGCACGCAGTGTCCAGTACTTCGGCTGGCCCGTGCAGTCCCAGAAGATAAGCGATGTGACCAGCGGCCATACTGGCGGCTGCGCCGATGCCGGTATATCCATCGATGCGGACCGGATCGTTCATCAGCCTGCGCGCGTAGTCGCTGTTACTCAGCCCCAGCCAGACGCCGGTGGATGAATCGGCAAGGCTGCGCGGATCGATGCCGGATCGCTCCAGAGCCTCCCAGCTGAGTTCGAGCAGGATGCGGTGCTGCGGATCCATACTGGCGGCTTCGCGCGCATGGATGCCGAAAAACTCCGCGTCGAACAGTTCGATGTCGTCGAGAAAACCGCCATGGATGTCGTACATCGTGCCCGGCTCATCCGGATCCGCACCACACCAGGAATCCGCGCGCCAGCGTTCGGGTGGAATAGTACCGATGAGGTCTTCGCCCGCGGCCAGCGCCTGCCAGAAGCGCTCCGGCGAAGCAATTCGTCCGGGAAGACGTACCGCCATGCCAACGACAGCGATGGGCTCGCGTTGTCCACGGCGAGCGTCGTCGAGCTCGGCGCGCAACCGACGAATCTCCACAAGCGCCTGCTTGACGGGGGAGAGGCCGGTGGCCGGCGTTGCAGGCGCGGACTTATCGATCTGCGTCATGCTTCCCTCCTCCCAGTTCCTGCAGAAGAAGCTCTTCCGCTTCTGCCTCGCTCAGATCTTCGGGTTGCTTGGCATGGATTTCGCCCGCGTGCTCGAGGCCGAACATCTCCGACAGCAGATATTCAGCCAGACTGCGCAAGGTCGGGTAATCCAGTGTGAGTGTCGGCGACCACGGCTGGCCCAGCGAGGCGACGAGCGCATTGCGCAGTTCGACAGCCATCAGAGAATCGAGTCCCAGATCGTGCAGCGCTTCGTCCTCATCGATGCGCGTGGCTTCCGGCAGCGAAAGAATATGGATGACCTGTTGCCGCAGGTGTTCGCTGAGGAATTCGTACCTCGATGACGGAGCGAGTTCGATCAGGTGGTCCACGATTCCGCCAGGAGTCAGCGTGGGAACCGTGGCGGTCGCTGCCTGCACTGCCGGCCAGGAATCACCTTTCGTTTGCCATTGCTGCAGGCGATGCCAGGAGCTCACCGGCAGGACTTCTGCCAGGGATTCTCCACTGGCCAACAGCCGATCGAGGGCATGAATTCCTTCGGCGGGGCTGAGGCGCCCCAGACCGGATCGCTCCGGATCCACCTTAAGATGTTCGGCCATGCCGCCACCGGTCCATGGACCCCATTGCACGCTCAGACCGGGCAGGCCCTGGTTTCTGCGGCGGACAGCGAGCGCGTCGAGGGTTGCGTTTGCAGCTGCATAGTTCGCTTGTCCTGGCGAGCCGAGCGAGACAGCGGCAGAGGAGAAGAGAATGAAGAAGTCGAGAGGCGTGTGCTCGGTAGACTCATGCAGGTTCCAGGCTCCGAGCCATTTGGGCCGCATCACTGTGCGCAGCGATTCCTGATCCTGCGACAGCAAACTGCGGTCGTCGAGGACTCCTGCCAGATGCAGGATTCCCTTGAGCGGCCTCTCCTGAGGAATCGCAGCGAGCGCGGCTCCGACGGCGGATCGGTCGGCAACATCGGACTGGAAGAATGTGACCTGCGCTCCCTGCGATCGCAGCTTTTCAATCCACGCCATCGTCGGAATTGAGGGGGCGCTGCGTCCCATCACCAAGAGACTGCGAGCCCCTCGTTCGACCAGCGACTCGGCAAAAATCATTCCAAGCCCGCCACAACCACCGGTGATCAGGTAGGTCGCCTGAGGGGAGATCGGAACGGCCGCGTGCTCTTCGAACGACCGGCGGACAACGACTTTTCCGATCTGCCGAGCCTGCGCCATGTACCGGAACGCTTCGTGCACGTCGGAAAAAGGCGTGACAGGAAGGGGAGCCAGCGATCCATCTTTCATCAGACGGAGCAGTTCTGCGAGCAGCGTGGGAATCAGTGCGGAGTCACGCTCCGCTTCCTCTCCGAGGTCGTAGACGAAGTACGCGACGTCAGACCTTCGCTGCTGGACTTCCTGAACGCCGAGGGTATCCCGCTTGCCCACTTCAAGCAGGCGGCCGCCGGGGGCGATGGCGGTGAGATTCTTCTCCGCGAGTTCGCCGGTAAGAGAGTTCAGGACGACATCGACGCCTCTGCCTGCAGTTGCCTCAAGAACTCCCTCAGCAAATTCGCCCGTTCGGGAGGAAAAGACGTGGCGCACACCGAGCCCACGCAGATACGCGCACTTCTCTTCGCTCCCGGCTGTCGCAAATACCTCAGCGCCCCGCGCATGAGCCAGATGCAGAGCGGCCAGCCCCAGTCCGCCCGCTGCCGCATGAATGAGAATGGTCTCGCCCTCCCGCAGCGATGCCAGACGATCGAGACCGTAGAGCGCTGTCAAATAAGCGATGGGGAGAGCCGCCGCCTGTTCGCTAGTCAGATCGCCGGGGATGTGTGCAACATTCCTGACCGGCACGGTTACAAATGCCTGGAAACTGTGCGGCGCAAAAGCGAACGCTCGATCCCCCGCGTGGAAGCCGCTCCTGATGCCTGCACGCACCACCGTTCCGGCGCATTCGCCTCCCAGCACGGAACCCGCTCCAGGCATCATCGCCAAAGCAGTGAGCACATCGCGGAAGTTGAGCCCGTGGGCTTCGACACGAATTTCCACTTCATCGACTCCGGGCTCGCGTCGTTCTGCAGGGACGTGCCGCAGATCATCGATCAGGCCCGATGAAGGAGCCTCGAGCCGGGAATTTTCTGACCCTGGGGTGGAATCAGGCAAACGCATCCGTTCCGGCTGAAAAAAGCGTCCATCACGAAGGACAATCTCGCGCACGCTGGTATCGCCCAGGGTACGGAACAAATCTCCTGCAGGCTCGCTGTCTCCAAGGTCCAAACAGCGCACTGCGAGCTCCGGGAATTCGAGCAACGCGGTTCGCGCCAGCGCCCAAATGGCAGCGCCCGGCGGCGAACCAGCTTCAGGTCCCGCAGCGCCCCATGTCAGCAACCAGACGCCGGTTTCCGGTCGTATGTTTTCCCGCAGGAGACTCTGCAAAACCAGTAAGGTGCGAGCGCTGGCACGAAGCGGTTCTTCCGGGTCGGGTACCTGTTTGTGGGTGCGAGCGTTCTCGACTGGCCGAAGATCGACGATTCCCTGCAAAAGAGTTTGCGCACGCAGGCTCTCCTGGAGTTGCTTTGCAAACTCCTGCAATTCGCCGGGGGACCGATCTTTCTTCCTCAGCGACGACTCCGCAAGAATGGAGCAAAGTCCACCGTCTGCGCGGATATCGCTCGCGAGGCGGGCTGCAGATTCTTCCTGCTCGCAAAGCACCAGCCAATGCCCGCTGAGCCGCATGGCTCCGTTTGGCTCGAACGGCCTCCAGGCGAGCCGGCATATCTCCGTTCGCGGAGCGACGGGATCGATCTTGCGAAAACGGAGGCCAGCGAGTCGTGCGAGAAGTGAGCCATCCGGGCCAAGGACATCGACCTCGGCGATGACGGTGCGATCATCCTGCCAGCGAGTACGGACATGGCTCCAGCTCCGATCGCCGGGCTGACGGTACAACTCCACCCGGTCGGCACGGACCGGCAGATACGTTCCTTCACGGCCCGCTGCCGCCGCCACCACCTGCAAACATGCATCGAGCCACCAGGGCGACAGCTGCCATCCGGATCCCTCCGGGTTTGTGGTCAGCGCGATCTCTCCGAGCGCTTCGCCGTCGCCGGTCCAGACGCGCTGGACTCCACGGAAGCGCTCTCCAAACCGCACGCCGCGCTCTGCGATCTCGGCATAGAAGGTCTCGCTGGTCGCGCTCTCACGCAGATGGCTCCGCAGCGTTTCGAGACTCGTCGATTCGCGATCGACTTTGTTTGCTGATCGCAACCATCCTTCCGAAACTCGCTCCCAATCTCCCTCGCCTCGCTCGGCGTAGATTCGCACGCGACTGCGGCCTGCCGTTTCCTGTTCTACCGAAACCTGCACGCGCCGCTCGCCATGAATGTCGAGTCGCGTCTCCAGCACGAGTTCTTCCAGGACGGATGGGCTGCCCAGCGTTTCGGCTCCCGCTTCCAGCATCAGCTCGATATGTCCCGTGGCGGGGAGTACCCGCTCTCCGTTGACCTCGTGCTGTCCGATCCAGCCTCCGGACTCGAGCCGAGCTTCATACTGACCGCGCACACCGGCCACGCGCAGTCGCCGCCCCAGCAGTGCTCCGCGCGCTGGTTCACCGGCTGTCTCCGCTCTGCGCTCCTCGATCCAGTAGCGTTCGTGCTGAAACGCATACTGCGGCAGGGGGACTCTGCGCAGACGGCGACCACCGCGCCGCTGCTCCCAGTTCACCTTGGCTCCCTGCATCCAGGCTTCGGCACTCTGTTGCGGTGTTGCCTCGGCATCGAGTCCGACGGCTCGGCGTTGCCCTGCGCCCACATGTCCCGTCCGGACATTTGTTCCTGCTTCGCCGCGCAGCCAACTCCGCAACTTTGCCGCTGCCTCGCTGCGACTGCCGGCTACTACCGCCAGCCGCTCACTCATCTCCGCTCGTCCTGCTCCGGCTGTGTGGCAGATCTCTGCCCAGTTCCACCTCTCTTCTGTTTCCAGAAACTCCGCATATCGTCCTGCCAGCTCGCGCAGCGCCGGTTCGGTCCGCGCCGAGATCACCAGCACGTCTTCGCGCGCGTTCTCCGTCTCGCTCGCTTCGTCGCTGGTCCAACCTTCCAGCACCACGTGCGCGTTGGTTCCGCTGAACCCAAAGGAACTCACTCCTCCAATGCGCCGGCCCTCGACCGGCTCCCACGCGCGGTTTTCGGTGACTACGTTAAGAGGCAGTTCTCCCCAGAGCACATGGGGGCTGGGCCGGCTCCAGTGCAACTGTCCGGGAATTTCTCCGTGCTCCAGACTCAGCACCACGCGCATCAGCCCGGCCACGCCGGCGGCCGACTCGAGGTGCCCGAGGTTCGCCTTCACTGATCCGATGGCCAGCTTGCCTTCGCGTCCTGCAAACACTTTGCCCAGCGCCTCGGCCTCGATCGGATCTCCCAGCCGCGTTCCGGTGCCATGGGCCTCCACGTAACCAACTTGCCGCGGCTCGATGCCTGCGCGCCGATGCGCCTCGTGCAGCAGCGCCTGCTGCGCCAGACCATTCGGGACCGTCAGGCCGCTCGACGCTCCGTCCTGATTGACTGCCGATCCCAAAATCACCGCACGCACGTGGTCTCCCGCGGCTTCAGCGTCCCGCAGGCGCTTCAGCACCAGCACTCCACATCCTTCTCCACGCACAAATCCATCCGCCGATTCATCGAACGCCGCGCACACTCCTCGCTCCGATAACATGCCCCACTGCGACGCGATGATGAACCCTTCCGCGCTGGCAATCAGATTCACGCCGGCGGCAAGTGCGAGCGCCGATTCGCCATCGCGCAGGCTGCGACAGGCCCGATCAACAGCGACCAGAGAGGACGAACAGGCCGAATCGATGGCCATAGCCGGGCCGCTGAAGCCGTAAAAATAAGCGAGCCGTCCCGCCGCTGCATTCAGAGCAGAACCCTGCAGGGTGTACGCAGACAATTGCTCGGCGGGAAGCGACGATTGTGCGCGCTGACCATATTCCGATGCGCTGATGCCGAGGAAGACCCCCGCGTTTGCGCCCGCGAGGCTTTTCGGATTGATGCCTGCATTTTCGAGGGCTTCCCAGCTGACTTCGAGCAGCCATCGCTGCTGAGGATCCATTGATCCCGCTTCCCGCGGCGCGATTCCAAAGAACTCGGCGTCAAAGGCGTCGGGGTGATCGAGAAGGCCGGCCCACCGGCTGTAGGTTCGCCCTGGCTGTGCAGGAAAGGGCGTGAAGATGCGATCGAGATCGACTCGCCAGCGCGGAATTTCCGTGATGGCGTCTCGTTTTTCAATCAGCAGTTTCCAGAAGTCTTCAGGACTGGAAATACCCCCGGGAAAACGGCAGGCCATGCCAACAATCGCAATCGGCTCGGAGGAAGCGCGCTCCAGTTCCTCGACGCGTAGCCGCAGTTGCCGCAGCGCCAGGAGCGTTTGCTTGTCCGCCGACAGGTTGTTGGCCGGATGACTCATCGTTGCTCCCTCGCCAACGTCTGCTGCACGGCCGCCAGTTCTTTCTCGATCTCGGCGCGCGTTTCGTTATCGTCCATTTCGGCTACGCCGGACGGAGTTCGATCGACCGTGGAAAGCGCAGTCGAAGTGGGGATCGAACCCTGTTCGCCGAAGAGACGGGTTTGCAGGTAATCCGCAAGAGCAGCAACGGTGGGATAGGTAAGGGTGACCGTGCCGGGTAACGACAGGCCGGTTCTCTCCTGAAGACGGCGCTTCAGCCGAACCGCCATCAGAGAGTCCATCCCCATGGCAAACAAGCCGCGATCCTGCTGGATGGAATCCGTCGGCGGCATTCCAAAAACATTGCGGGTTTCCTCTGCCACGAGAGCGAGCAACTGATCCCGCTGCTCAATCGGGTCCAGAGGCCGCAGAGCGTTCACCCAAACCGATGCAGCAGCGTTGCTGTCCGCGGCGGCTGGCTGCTCGGCTTCACGAACGATGTCCGACACCAGCGCATCCCGGACGCGCATGGCCAGCGCAGGACCAAGAATCTGCCAGTCGATATCCGCAACGATGCATCTGGTTTGATTTTCCTGGAACAGTGCGGCCAGACCCGAGAGCGCCGATTGCGGGGACATGAGCTGGAAGCCCGAGTTCTCGATGAGGTCCCACTGCGCACCCCCATGTTCCGATCGCCAGGCACCCCATTCGACAGCGAGTGCGGAAAGCCCGAGCGCGCGCCGTTCTTCGATAACACCCTGCAAGGCGCTATTGGCCGCTGCGTAGATGGCTCCGTTGCGGAGGCCGAGGGTGGCGGCGGCAGAACTGAACAGAACAAAAAATTCCGGCGAACGCGTACGCGTGCAGCGATCGAGGATCCGCGCGCCGTTCAGTTTGGCGTCGAAGACGTTCTCCACATCTTCCGCAGTGGCCAGTTCGATGGGGGAGAAACGCACCGCGGCCGCAGCGTGGATCAGGCCCGCCAGAGGCGCATCGCCCGCATCAATCTCAGCGAGCATCGCGGCAACTTGCGACTCGTTCGCAACATCGCAAACGCGGGTTTGTATATGGATTCCGGCGGTCCTCCATGAATCCAGCTGCGCCAGCATCTGCGGCTTGTTCATCAGCGATGGATCCCGCCTGCCGGCCAGAACCAGATGCCTGGCACCGGCGTCGATCAGCCACGCGGCAACATCGATGCCGATGGCGCCGAAGGCTCCGGTGATCAGGTAGCTCCGATCCTGTCGAAGTTGCAGTGGCGAAGCAGCCCTGACCTGTTGACGATGCAGACGCGTAACCCAGCGGTGACCATCGCGCAGCAGAACCGTGTCATCGACCGCCTCTGCGCCGATCTCGCTGCAGACCTGGAGAGCACTTCCGGCATCGGCGGCGATCACACCGCCGATCCGGGTTGGGTGTTCAAGGCCCACGACGCGACAGAACCCATGCAGTGCAGCGGTAACGGAGTCGGCGTGGAATGACTGCTGCTGAGAAACTTCCGTGACGAACCACAACTGCGCCGTGGAATCGCCGCGAAGATGAGCCTGGACGACGCCCAGAGCCTCCGCCGTCACCGCAGAAGGCGAGTCAGCTTTGGGGAAATAGACGACGTAACGCGGATCCGCGCCGTTGTGGTCAGTGACGATCCTCGTCTGTGGGTCGCTGCGCAGAAAATCACGCGCGCTCGAGCCTGGTGCGCTGTCTTCCACCACTTCGTCTCCGCGGCTTCGGATGGCGGAAGCCATCTGCCTGCTGAGATCGGTCTCGCGCCCCCACAGGAACCACACAGACTGCTGCGGCGACCGGGACGCGCGGCCAACTTTCAATTCCCTCTCGACAAGATCGGCCGAGTAAAACCAATCTTTCGGCGCCGATGCATCCCACGCTGGGCCTGCGGCGATATCCTTTGCAGCCGCGGGTCGTGCAGTGGCTGCACGCTCATCGAGCCAATACTCTTTACCCTGGAACGGATAGCGTGGAAGGTCGACGACTTCGACAGGCTCTGGAAAAAAGACCGCCCAGTCCACTTCGCCGCCGCTCTCCCATAGTGCCAGGCGTTTGTCCGGTCTCACCTCTCGCGATGCATCGCGCATCTGCGCGGGGTTGAGCCGCTGCCGCAATTGACGGGCGCACTCCTGCGGGTCGCTCCCCAGGACGGCCATGCGGAAGGAATGGTGCGTGCGTCGAACGGTGCTTGTGTAGCTGATCGACGGCAGCTCCGCCGCACTGGAGGAGTCGAGGCGATCGGCAAAGGCCTCTGCGAGCTCTTTTAGGGCGGCCGCTGTCTGCGCCGAAATCAGAATCGGCCACGGACCTTTGGCATTGATTTTATCGTTTGCTGTGGGACTTTCTTCGAGCACTACATGAACATTGGTGCCGCTCCACCCGAAGGAGCTGATCCCGGCAATGCGGAGATGGTTTGACGCCGCCCATGCCTTCCCGGCTCGCGGAATTTCGAGCCCCGTGCCCTCGACAGCAAGGTGAGGATTCAGCTGTTGGAGGTTCGCTACCGGGGGCAGCCATCGATGCCGAAGGACCATGACGGTTTTGATCAGACCCGCCACGCCCGCCGCTCCCTCGAGGTGGCCGAGGTTGGCCTTGAGTGCACCCAGAGTGCAGGCAGACGGACGCGTCGGTCCACCGAAGACCGAGGCGATGGCCTCGACTTCAACCGGATCGCCGAGTGCCGTGCCGGTGCCATGCGTTTCGATATAGCCAACGTCGGCAGGCTGAACACCGGCCTCGGCAAGCGCGCGGAGAAGGACACGCTGCTGCGCCAGGCCGTTGGGTGCGGTCAGTCCGTTGGTACGGCCATCCTGATTCATGGCCGAGCCTCGGATGACGGCCAGCACGCGGTCGCCTGATTGGCGGGCAGCAGAGAGTTTTTTGAGGACGACCACGCCACAACCTTCGCCGCGACCCATGCCATCGGCGCGGGAATCAAAGGGGCGGCAGTGTCCGTCGGGCGAGAGGAGCTGCAACTGAGAAGCGGCGACGGTCGAATCCGGGGTCAGCAGCAGGTTCACGCCCGCTGCCAGCGCAGTCGTACAGTCGCCCGCGCGCAGGCTGCGACAGGCGAGATGGACCGCTGCCAGCGACGACGAACACGCTGTGTTGACCGCCAATGCCGGACCATGCAGATCGAGCCAGTAGGCCAGCCGGCCCGCGATCATGTCATGCGCCGTACCGGTCGCCGAATACGCGTCGAGGGAATCCAGCTGGTCGAACTGCATCGACTGGTAATCGCAGCTGAGGTTGTGGACTCCAACAAAGACGCCCGTGTCGCTGCCGGCGATTTGTTCGCGAGGCAGAGCTGCGTCTTCCAGCGCCCACCAGGCCGTCTCCATAAAAAGACGCTGCTGCGGATCCATGCGGGCGGCTTCACGCGGAGTGATATCGAAGAAGGCGGCATCGAAGCGGCGAACGTCCTCGAGGAACGCCGCCCGGGTCGTATTCGTTTTTCCCGGCGATGCCGGATCGGGAGCGAAGAAAATGTCGGCGTTCCAGCGATCGGGCGGCACGGAAGTTACTGCGTCGCGTCCTTCGGCAATCATCTTCCACAACTGATCGGGATCGGAACCTGCACCGGGAAACCGGAAGGCCATACCGACGATCGCAATGGGCTCGGGCCGGCGTTGCGCCTCCGCGTCCGCCAGCCTCGTCCGCAAATCACGGATGATTCTGCGTGCGTGCTCCATCAACTCGTCGTGGTTAGCGGGCGTCATCCCGTCTCCACCTCTCGGTTGAGCAGCGACTCAGCCTCCAGCATTTCTGCCAGCAGCATCTCCGAGGATGACAGCGCGGTGGCCGAGGGCGGAATGCGTTCCTCTCGAGGCTTGGGGTCGGCAGGCACTGCACGGGTCTGATCGCCCCGCTCTTTCTGCCTACTTTCATCGAGGCGCTTTTGCAGAAATTCCGCGAGCCTCGCCACCGTCGGATAGTTCCACACCAGCGTCGCGGAGAGCTTTTCGTGCAGTTGTCTTTCGATGCGATTGCGCAGTTCCAAAGCCATCAGAGAATCAAGTCCGAGGGAACGCACCGGTTTATCTTCCGGAACTCGCTCCGCATCGAGCCGAAGCACGGCGGCTACCTGCCGGCGCAACCAGGAGATGAGTTGTTTCCGCAACTCCTCCCCGTGCAGAGACGCGAACGCTGCCAGCAAGTCGCCTTCTGCCGGAGCAGGACCGCTTGTCGAACCTCGCAACAGACTGAGCAAAGCGGAGCGCGCCGAAGCCGGGGACACAGCGCACCAGCGATCCGCGTCCAGCACCATGGCCGAGACCTGAATCGGAAGGTCGGCAAGAATCCGCATGAAGAGCGTCTGCGCGAACTCCGGGCGCAGAGGCGTCAAGCCGTGGCCTTCGAGGCGGGCTCCGCGATTGTCCGAGGCCGCTGCCAGGCCAACCTCACTCCACGAGCCCCAGTCAATGCTGACCGCCGGAACGCCGCGAGCGCGCTGGCGATGGGCCAGAGCATCCAGCATGGCATTGGCCGCTGCGTAGTTTCCCTGTCCGGCGGTACCGAGCACTCCGGCCACCGAGGAGGTGTAGACCAGGAAATCCAGCTGACCCGCCTGCACGGCTCTATCGATGCTGAGGGCGCCACCCACTTTGGCTGCGGTCACCTGGTAGAACTTTTCTTCTGAGAGATGCGTTGCCACCGCATCATCCAGGATTCCGGCAGCGTGAACAATTCCACGAAGAGGCCACGGGCTGGTGTCGGTCCCCGCCAGCAGCGTCGTGACCGCATCCGGATCGCTCATGTCGGCGAGGCGAACGACGACCTCGGCTCCCTGCTGTTCGAGGCGCGCAATCTTCTCCTGCGCGTCGAGCGAGGGCGCGCGGCGCGAGCTGAGCACCAGATGCCGGGCTCCATGACGAACCATGGCCTCGGCAATTTCGAGTCCCACGCCGCCGAGACCGCCGGTGATGAGATAGGTGGCGCCGGGACGCAGGCAATCCGCGTTGCGGCGAACCTCGACGCCGGGGTCGTTCATCCGCAGGACGACTTTGCCGATATGCGTGGCTCTGGCAAGGTGCTGGAAGGCTTCGCTGGCGGCGGAGACGGGAGAGACGGTAATCGGCAGCGGCAGGAAATCGCCGGCGGCGAAGCGATCCATCACTTCGGACAATAAACTTGCCACCATTTCGCGCCGGAACTCCACCGCGTCCGCCAGATCGACGGCAAACAAGGAGAGATTTCTGCGGAAGGGGCGCATGCCCAGCCGGCTGTTTTCCCAGATGTCGCGCTTGCCGATCTCGACGAATCGTCCATACGGCGCCAGCGCGTCGAGGCCCGCAGGAATTGCCGCCCCAGCCAGTGAATTCAGAACGACGTCGACGCCGCGGCCCCCGGTTTCTTCGAGGATTGTCTGCGAGAAGTCGAGAGTGCGCGAATCCATGACGTGGGTGATGCCCATGCCTCGAAGCCAGGCACGCTTTTCCTCCGAACCTGCCGTGGCCCAGATCTCCGCACCTGTCCATTCCGCGATCTGGATTGCGGCAAGCCCGACGCCGCCGGCGGCCGCATGGATCAATACTTTTTCGCCCTTCTGCAGGTGCGCTAGCCTGACCAGCCCGTACCAGGCGGTGAGGAAGACGCAGGGAATCCCGGCAGCTTCTTCCAGGGTCATACCTTCAGGTTTGAGAGAGACGAGCTGTCGCGGAACGCGGACCTTCGAGGCGAGCATTCCCGTGTGCTGGAAGGACGGAGAGATCGCGAGCACGGAATCTCCGGGCTTGAAACCGCGCACTTCGGGTCCAACGCGCACAACGGTGCCCGCACATTCGCCGCCGAAGTGCGGACTGCTCAAGGCTTCATGGACGCCCATGGCCCGCAGTACATCGAGAAAATTCAGTCCAGAGGCTTCGACCGCTATTTCCACTTCGTCGCAGACAGGTGAGCCCGCAGGGATCGTTCGCAGCTCGAAGCTCGCGAGCGAGCCTGGAACACGCTGCTGTACTTCGAAAGCATCGTCGGCGCGCAGGGCGGATCGCTGGAGGCGCTCGCCGTCGCCAGGAGCCCACGGCACCAGTCTCGCGCCATACAATGGGCCATCGCTGCGCACGGCGACCCGGGTCTCCTCTCCGCTCCGCAGCAGAACGGCAGCCAGTACTTCCAGCTCCCTTTCCAGAGGTTGCGCAGGCAAGTCGATACAGCCCATCGGGGTCGAAGGGTATTCGTGGGCCACCGCCGCGAAGAGCCCCCATGCTCCGGCAGCCACGACGTTGTCGACCGGCTCGCCTGCGACGGCCTGGGTTCCGCGCGTCACCAGCCATGCCCGGTCGATACTCTGTTCCGCCAATGCAGCGATCAGCGCCGCGCCCTCGGCGAGAACCCTGTTCGTATCCGACAGCGAAGTTTCAGCAGCCACGTTCAGTGGAGACAGCCACACCGCACCTTCGGCGGCGGGCGCGGTTCCGGACAGGATTTCATCCGCGGTGCATCGAATTGCCTGAGCATCCATCTGCTGGAGAGCGTGGCCCAGCTCGTCCGCCAAGCTGTCCTGGCCGCCAATCAGAAGCCATCGTTGCATTGCTGCGGAAGGAGTCGGATCCACCGGCAGCTTTTGCCACTCCAGCGAGTACAACGCCTCCTCTGCTTTGACCTCATGCTCGAGCGGACGCAGCTCTGCGCCGTGGATCGTGATGAGGCGGTTCCCCATTTGGTCGAAGAGAGCGACGGTCCCTCGCAGCGTGCCGGCCTCTGCGGTTGCTCTGACCAACACCGGCGCGTCAGCCGACGGTGGCTCGGAAACGTGCATCTCCAGACGGCTGAAGCTGACCGGCAGCAGCAGCTGACGAATTCCATTGCGTTCGATCAGAAGATGGGCGAGGACCTGGAGTGCGGCATCGAGGGTGGCAGGATGCAGCCAGTATTGTCCGCGGCGCCCGGGTTCGATCTGCGCCAGCGCTGTTTGTCCCTGCAGGAAAAGCCAGTCCACGCGACAGAAGGCCGGTCCGAAATCGTAGCCCAGTTTGGCCATTCGAAGAGCATGCTGAGGACCGGTGATGACCTCGTCCGCGAGCTGCGCCTCGTGCCACTGGCCAGGTTCGATGAAGGAGTCTGTTCCGCCGATGCCGGTCCGCGCACTGCCGCTTCCGGTTTGCTGCCAGGTATCGCTTCCCTGCTCGCGACCAAAAAACTGCAGCGTGAAGGAGGTAACGGTTTCCGGAACAGCGATCAGCTGAAACTCCGCTGCTTTTCCAGGGGGCACGGCAAGAGCCTCGGTGAAAGAAAGCTGCTCGATGACGACGGCCGAACCGAAGAGGACTCTTCCCGCAGCGATGGCCATCTCGGCCCAGGCGGTGGCCGGCACAAGAACGGTCCCATCGACCTGATGATCACGCAGCCAGGGATGAGTCTCCGCTGAAAACATTCCCGACCAGATGCGTTCGCCGGCAGCTGTTTCGAGAGGTTCGCCCAGCAGCGGGTGACCGCCCGAACGGCGCGCGCGCACAGCGCCGTCCATCCAGAACCGTTCGCGCTGCCAGGGATAGGCGGGCAGCGAGACAACATTCCCTGCCGGATAAAGGCTCTTCCAGTCGAGCTCAACGCCTTCAGCGAATAACTGGCCGAGCGACATCAGTACCGTCGCCATTTCCGGCTCCTCGCGACGCAGCGAACCGACAGCGACGGCCTCAACGCCTGCTTGCGCAGCAGACTGCTCCACAAACGGGAGCAGAACAGGGTGCGGGCTCATCTCCACAAATGTGTTGAAACCCTGACGCAGCAGATCCTCGACCGCATCGGCGAAAAGAACGGGACTGCGCAGATTGTCCACCCAGTACCGATCGTCCATCCGGGCTCCGTCCAGCATGGAGACGCGAACCGTCGAGCAGATTGGCACGGAACCCTTCTGCGGCTTCACCTCCACCAGCTGAAGAAGAAGCTCGTCCCGCAGCACATCCATCTGCGGACTGTGCGAAGCCACATCGACTCGCACCCAGCGGCAGAAGACGTCCCGGCTTTCGAGCCCGTTCGCGATTCTGTCCAGAGTTTCGGGATCGCCGGCAAGAACCGTCGAACGCGGGCTGTTGCACACCGCAATCGAGACTTTTCCTTCTTCTCCGGCAATGGCCTCTTCGGCCTCATGTCGGCTCAGCTCCACGACGACCATGGCGCCTTTGCCGGCAACCCGCGTAAGCAGCGCGCTCCTTCGACAAATCACCCGGACCGCATCCTGCGTGGACAAGATTCCGGCAACACACGCCGCCGCCACCTCACCCATACTGTGGCCGACAACAGCATCCGGCTTCACGCCGCACGATTCCCACCAGGCGGCCAGCGCGACTTCGATGGCAAACAGCGTCGGCTGTACGACGTCGATGCGCGACAAGCGCTCTTCCAGCGATGGATCTTCGAGTTGCTGCAGGACGGACCAGCCCGCCTCCTGCACGATGAAGGGGTCGAGATTTTCGATCGCCCCGCGAAACACGATAGAGGTGCGCAGCAATTCACGCCCCATCCCAACCCATTGCGAACCCTGTCCAGGAAAGACAAACGCGATCTTGCGAGGCGATTTGGCAGCACCGGAAGAAACAAACGGCGTGTCTTCGCCAGCCGTGAAGGCCGCAAGTCCCTCGCGAAGGTCGTTGACGCTGGAGCCGACCACCGCGACGCGTTGAGCCAGATGCGTTCGCCGGCGCGTCGCGGTGTAAACAAAATCTGCGACCGAGCTATCGCCGGATTCCAGTTTCTCCAGCGCCTGGGCAAAGTCTCCGGCACGCGCGCGCAGCGCTGCCAGGGAGGACGCTGAGACCGGCAGAAGAACGGAGTCGGTCTTCGCGGTTTGCTCAGGCTTGCAGAGCGGAGCCTCTTCCAGAATGATGTGCGCGTTGGTACCGGCCAGCCCGAGGCCGTTCACTCCAGCGCGGCGCGGATGGCTCTCGGCTGCGATCCAGTCCGATCCTTCGCGTTCAAGGCAGACACCGGAGTTCCAGTCGATCCGAGGGTTCGGATCCTTCACATGCAGCGTGGCGGGAAAACGGCCGTGCCGCATGGCCTCGACGGTCCGAATGATGGCGATGGCACCCGACGCTGATTCCGTATGACCAACATTCGACTTGACGGAGGCGGTCCTGCATGGCGTAATCCGGTTCGGAGTACGTCCAAACACGTCGATGATTGCCGCCATCTCCAGAGGATCACCGGCCCGCGTACCGGTGCCATGAGCCTCAACATAATCGACGGTGGCTGGATCTATGTGCGCATCGGCCAGCGCAGCGCGCATGGCTCGTTCCTGTCCCTCGGAACTCGGCCGGGCCAGTAATCCGCTGCTTTTCCCGTTGTTGGTCACCGCCGTTCCGCGAATGACGGCGAGGACCCGATCGCGGTCCTGCAAAGCGTCGGAGAGTCGCTTCAACACCAGCATGCCTGCACCATCGCTGCGCACGTAGCCATCGGCGCTGGCATCCCCAAACTTGCACTTGCCCTCCGGCGAAAGGACGCCGGCGCGGGAAAGCGCCTGCGTGGCCTCGGTCCGCACGACCAGATTGGCGCCCCCCGCAAGAGCCAGCGAACATTCGCCCGAACGCAGGGATTGCACGGCGAGATGCACCGCCACAAAAGAAGAACTGCAGGCTGCATTCACAGAAACATCGGGGCCACGCATGTTAAAGCTGAAGGCAACGCGGCTGGAGTCCCCGAACAGCGCGCCGCCGGTGATGTGAAAGAAATCCGCTACCGGCGCATGCTCGATGGCATGCCGTTCATATTCATTCGTCCACACCCCGACGAAAACACCAGCCCGGTCCAGACGGCGAACCGGAATGCCGGCATCTTCGAGCGCCTCCCATCCGGTTTCGAGCAGCAGACGCTGCTGCGGGTCGAGCCACTCGGCTTCTCGCGGAGAGATCTCGAAGAAGGCGGCGTCAAAGCGGTCCACATCGGGTAGAAAACCGCCGCGTGCTGTAGCCGGACCATCCGGCATTCCTGCGCGCTGGTAGAAGGCGTCCAGCTCCGGGCTTCGGCCGCCCGGATATTCCACAATGCTTTCCCGGCGATCACGGACCAGCGTCCAGAGTGCTTCCGGATCGGAAGCGCCTGGGATACGGCAGCCCATGCCGATGATCGCGATGGGCTCGTGCTGATTCTCTGCGGTCATCGCGAACACTCCTCCCCGTGCAGTTGTGCCGGGGTTGCAGCCAGCAGATTGTCGCGTACGCGCCGGACGAGAAAATCGCGGGCGCTCTGCAGATAGAGATGGCCTTCATCGAGAAAGCACCGCTCGAACGGCCCGGACGTCTGTTCTCTCCAGGCTTCGACATGATCGAGAGGAACCGTAGTATCGCGAAGACCGGCGAATGCGGTGACCGGGCATGCCAGCGGCTGCGGCTCGCGCCGCCCGTACGCTTCGAGAAGACAGATATCGGCGCGCAGAGTGGGCAGGATGGCCGCGAGAAACTCTTCGTCGGCGAGCACAGCGGAAGGGATGCCACCGTAGCGCTCGTCGACGGCGCGAACCAGTTCCTGATCGCACAGGTGACCGATGGGCGGCAGCGGAGATTCGCATTGCGGAGCACCGGCAGCAGAAACAAACAGGTGCAGAGCTTCGCGTCCGGTGCGACGGCGTATCTCGTGCAGCGTCTCAAACGCGATCAGGCTGCCGAGACTGTTGCCGAAAAACGCGAACGGCTGATCGGCACTCAGACAGGCAATCACCGCTGCGGCAAGATCAGCCACGAGGGGCTCCATCCGCTGATAAGGCGGTTCATGGAAGCGCGACTCTCGCCCGGGCAACTCAATGATGGTCGCTTCAATTCCAGGCATTAACGGCTGGGCCCATCCCCGAAACGCACTTGGCCCGTTCCCTGCATTGGGAATGCAGAAGAGCCGGGTAACCGAGTCGTGCCGGGATGGAGGCCGCTGGAACATCGATTTCATGGTCGTTTTCGCCGCTGCTTTCCTAGTACTGCATTAACGTGCCTTCTCTTCTTCCCTTGCGCACCGCCGCGGTGAACAGGAACGCGCTCGCCGGCAGAAGAACAACCGCCATGGCGAGCAGGGTTTCCATCGGCCGGGCAATCGACAGAACCCCTGCGCCCTTCAGCATCGTCGAGCGCAACGCGTCCAGCGAATAGCGGATGGGGATGACATAAGACACCTTCTGCATCCATCCCGGCATCACGTCGATGGGAAAGTAGGCGCCGCCAAGAATGCTGCCGAGGCCGCCGAGAATCCAGGTAATCGGATCGCCCTTTTTTAACCACACGATGGCCGAGGCGGACAGAATGCCAAAGGCCACAAAGATTCCGATGGATAAGAACAAAACCAGCAGGGTCGCAAACACGTTCATCGCGCCCAGGTCGACCCCGAACAGCAGCACACCACCGGCCAGTATCAACAGCAGCTGGACCCCTCCGGAGAGCAGACTGTAAAAGGAAGACATCGTCACCACCGTGATGGCGCTGGTCTGGCTGGACAACATCGCTTCCAGACAACCGGTGACCTGGGCCGTCCGAATCGATTCGGAAAACATCCGCAGCATCAGGTCGAAATACCGCGCGAACGCGACGCCCACCAAGGCGAACGGAAAATACCCGCGCCCGTACTTGCCCAGCCCCGTCGAAGCTTTCGCCGGCACCAGCTGTCCGACGAAGTGCAGGATCACCAGCAGCATGATGGATTCGATCAGGCCCATGATGAATGCCGCCTGATAACCGGACTCGATGCTGAAGTCGCGCCGGATAAACGCGGCCGCTTTGCTGAGAAAATTTCTCATGCCGGCTGCTCCGCTGCGACGCACTCGCGGTAGTAGTCCAGCACGGAGATGCCTGCCCGCTTGAGATCGGCCAGAGGCACGAATCCCTTCAGAGAGCCACCGTCAATCACCATCAGGCGATTGCACAGCGTCAACGCCTCCTCGGGCCGGTGGGTGGCAATCAGCAGCGTCTTGCGTGCTCCGCGATGAATGTCGGTGAGGATCAGGTCGACCATTTCGTCGCAGGCCACCGGATCGAGCGCGCGCGTCGGTTCATCCAGGATCAGCACTCCGGGATCGGCAAGCAGCACGCGGGCCAGAGCCAGCCGCTGCTTCATGCCGGAGCTGTACCCCGACACCATCTGGTGGCCCGCACGCTCCAGTCCCACCAGCTTGATCAGTTCCTCAATCCGCTGTTTCCGTTGCGCGCCCCGCAGGTTGTCGAGCGCGCCGAAGAAATCCAGGTTCTGCACCCCGGTGAGCCGCCAGTAAAAGCTGCGCTCCTCATTGAAGACGAATCCCACGGGCTTCCGCGCCGCCGCATTGTGATGCAGCGTGCTCAGGCCCTGGACCGTAACCTCACCCTCGGTGGGAAACAGGAGGCCGCTGATGAGTTTCAGCAGAGTCGTCTTCCCTGCACCGTTGGGGCCCATCACGGCAATACGATCCCCGGCGTGAATCTCCATCGAAACATGCCGCAGCGCGGTCACCACGCGGCGCGGCCGCATCGGATGCATCACCCATTCACGGTAGCGTTTGGGGAGAGGAAACCGCATCGACACATCGCGCACTTCAATCACCGTTGGCGAAGGCGACTCGACCTGAGCGCTCGGCTCCAGCGATGTTCCGGACGCGGTCATTGGCTCGACGCGGGTCACAGGATTCCCTCCGCCTGCGTCTCCGGGGCCGGTGCCGCAATCGCTTCGTCGATGCATTGGAGGATCGTCTCCGCCGCGGCCCTGCGGTGCTCGGTGAACATCGTTTCGTGACTGCCCGGGCTGGTTCGCAGCTGGAGACCGCCATCGGCATAACCTCTCCATCCGAGATCCGGATCCATCCTGGACTGCTGCTCATTCACGATGAGCATCAGGCGTTCCGGGTACCGCGGTGGGCAATGCGCATAGAGCAACCGGCGGTAGCGGTGTTTGGCCATGTAAAACCGGTGCTCTTCCCGGATCTCCGGGGAATACACGCGACCCATTTTGCGCCGGAACAACTCCCGGATCATGCGTGCCTTCTGGCCGCTGTCGGCTCGGAGGATGGCAGACAGGACCTCCCGAATATGGTGAAACCGCTGCCAGTGGAAGTAGCGCTCCACCGCTCGGGCGCGCTCCGCATCGGAGCGTTCGGTATCCACCAGCAGCATCAGCTGAATCTCTTCTCCCTCGTGCCTGAGCGCGCGCGCCAGTTCCAGGGCAGCGATGCCGCCGACGCACATTCCCCCCAGCAGGTACGGGCCGCGCGGCTGCACGGCGCGCAATTCCTTCAGGAACTCCCGCGTCATCTCCTCGACCGATTCATAGTCGGCGCCCCCGAAAGTCCATCGCGGGCGAAATCCGAATACCGGCTGGTCTTTTCCAAAGAACGGGATCAGGGGAGAAAGAAACTGCAACGTGTCGTCCGGACTCTGATACCCAGTGATGAAAAAGAAGGGAGTTCGTCTGCCGCGGGGTTGCACCGGCACCAGGCAATTCCATTCCGGAATTTCCGAGGTGTAACGATAGCGGCCGAGCGACGCGTCGTAGGAGATGTGGCTGGCCAGACGCGCAATGGTCGGATCGAGAAAGATGCTGCGCAAAGGCAGATCCATTTCGAGTTCGGTGCGGAGCCGCGCCACCACCGCGGCGGCCGACAACGAGTATCCACCCAGTACGAAGAAATCGTCGAAGACCCCAAAATTATCGGTGTTCAGAACCTCGCGCCAGATCTCCGCCATGACCTCTTCGACATGGTCTCTGGGTTTGCCCGAGGATTCGCCGGTCCCTTTCGCGTCCGGACCCTCCGCATGCGAGCCTCCGCTGTTTCCGGCGAGGCCCTCGCTCCAGGTTTCGGGCGCGAATTCGGGTCCGAGAAGCGCCTTGCGGTCGACTTTCCGGTTCGCCGTCTGAGGAAAATCCTCGACCCGCTGGAACACCGAGGGAATCATGTACTCAGGCAAAACCGCTCCCAGAGCCTGGCGCAGGGTCTGCGGTTCGAGGCGAGCGCCTGCATCCGGGATGGTTATGTAGGCGATCAGGCGCGGATCGCCAGGGAGGTCCTCGCGCAGCACCACGACTGCCTGACCGACCTCGGGCAACCGCTCCAGGGCTGCCTCAATTTCGCCCAGTTCGATCCGATAACCTCGCAGCTTCACCTGAAGATCGATACGGCCCAGGCATTCGATGCGGCCATCAGGAAGACTTCGCGCCAGATCACCGGTCCGATACAAACGGGCGTCGCCGTAGCGGGAGACTTGAACAAACCGGGCGCCATTCTCCTCGTCACGATGCCGATAGCCGCGCGCCACGCCGCGCCCGCCGATGTAAAGTTCGCCGACCACACCTGGCGGCAGCGCCTCTGCCCGTGGGTCAAGAATGTAAAGCTGGGTGTTGGCGATGGGTCGTCCGATGGTGATGTGGCCTTCGGCTTTCACGCGGTCGAGCGTCGACCAGATGGTCGTTTCCGTTGGGCCGTAAAGATTCCACACCTCGGCGCCCGTGCTCAACAGTTGGTTCGCGAGGTCACGCGGCAGCGCTTCGCCTCCACAAAGGATCTTCAGCCCCGGTGTGCCTTTCCACCCTGCATCGAGCAGCATGCGCCACGTCACGGGCGTGGCTTGCATCATGGTGATGCCTGACTCCCTCATCATCCGTGCGAGTGCCGCCCCATCCACAATTGCTTCGCGCGGCGCAATCACCACGCGCGCTCCGCTCACCAGAGGCAGATAGAGTTCCAGCCCTGCAATATCGAAGGAGAACGTGGTCACGGCCAGCAGCCGGTCGGCCTCACCAATCCCCGGCTCACGCTGCATCGACAGCAGAAAATTTGTCAGCGCGCCATGCGTGATCTCCACACCCTTGGGAATGCCCGTCGATCCCGAGGTGTACAGCACGTACGCCAGGCGGCCGCTGGCGGCGGTCGCGGCCGGCACCTCGGTACTCTCTCGCGCCAGCGCCGGCCGGTCACGATCCAGAGAGATCACCGGCGGCAGATCCGGCGGCAGACGATCCAGCAGCCTGCTTTCGGTGACCAGGACCGCCGCGCCGGAATCCTGCAACATCAGCGCCACACGGCTCACTGGGAAGTGCGGGTCGATCGGAACGTAGGCACCGCCAGCCTTCCATACCGCCAGCGCACCCACCACAAGATTGGGAGAGCGGTCCAGACACAGAGCCACCCGTGTCTCCGGTCCGACGCCCATGGCCCGGAGCCGGTTCGCGAGGCGGCTGGACCGCTCGCTCAGCTCTCGATACGTGAGCGTCTCCTGGCGACCCACCACCGCGACGGATTGCGGCGTCTCTCCTGCCTGCCGCTCAATCCACTGATGAACGCCTTCTTCCGGGACCGGGATCGTCGTCCCATGGCGTTCCGAAAACCACGCCGCTTCCTGCTTCTCGCTCACCAGAGAAAGCTGATCGACCGGCAGGTCGGGATCGCGCGCCATGCCCGTTGCCAGCGTCGCATAGCATCCGGCCAGAGAGGCGATTGTGGCGGCGTCAAAAAGATGGCCATCGTACTCGATCGATCCCTTAAAAGTGTCCCCCGTGTCCCAGACGTAGAACGTGAGGTCGAATGTGGTCCCTCCGCTGACAATCCGGTAGTCGGCGGACTGCTGAATTTTCTGCTCGATAAAGGCCGTCTGGAATAACGGCGGGCGGGCGAGGTCTCGCTCGCGGACCACCTCACTCACAACATTTTCAAACGGTACGTCACCGTGGCTGAGCGACTCGAGAACGGTCGTCCGCACCTGCCGCCAGAGTTCCCTGGTCGTGATGCCATCAGAAAAATCACTGCGCAGGGCGTGCGTATTGATCAGACATCCGATCAGGTTTTGCAGCTCCGAACGAGTTCGCGTCGAAACCGGAGTACCAACGACAATGGTGTTCTGTTGCGTAATGCGATGAAGCAGCGCCTGAAAAATGGCCAGCAGCGCCATGAAAGGCGTGACACCCACCTCTGCCATCCGGTTCTTCAACAGTTTCGAGGTGGCCGGATCGAGGTGCACCAATTCCTGTTTCGCCTCATAAGGCGAAGAGACTGAGCGCGGTCCTGTCGTTGGCAGATGGAGAGAGCCAGGAACATCCCGGAGCTTCTCCTTCCAGTACGCCAGCTGCGACCTGAACGCCCCGGTCGTTTCCCGATCCCGCTCCCAAAGGGTGTAATCACCGTATTGAATCGGCAGCACGGGCGCCTGAAAAGTGCCCGCGCCCACTCGCAGCGCGTAGAAGCCTTTTAGCTCAGACAACAGAATTCCAATGCCCCACGCATCGCAAATGATGTGGTGCACGGTGAGAACAAGGCATTGTTCCTCGTCGCTCGCCCGCAGCAACTTCACCCGAAGCAGAGGTCCTCTCTGCAGATCCATTCGTTGTTGTGACTCTTCGCGGGTTGCGGCGTCCATGGCCGGACGCCTCTCCGCCTCCGGCAGATGTTCACCGTCCCACAGATCGACGAACGGAGCGGCTTCATCGGAAACCACCTGGACCGGAAACCCTCTCTCTTCCGGAAAGCAGGTGCGGAGAATCTCATGCCGCAGGACAACTTCACGCAAGGCCCAGCGCAGTGCATCGATATCAACCTGACCGAAGAGTGGGAGCGTTGCGGTGATGTTGTACGCCGTCGTCTCGGGATCGAAGTTCTGCAGAAACCAGAAACGCTCCTGGGCGAAGGACAGTGGTAACAGGCCGCGCGCATCAGGACGCCGTGGAATTTCTGACTCTGCTCGAGGTAACGCGCCGAGCGCCTGCAGCAACTCGTGCTTGGAACTCTGGATTCTTTGCTCCAGGTCCTTCGTCAGCCGTCCTTCAGGCGCACTGCAGCGCAGCCGGTCACCGTCGACTGTGAGGCGGATGTCGAGTGTTCGCAATTCGGAGAGAAATTGCTCAGCGTTCACTGGGTGGAAGACTCGCGGGTTTTGGCAATGCGGGAGAACCCGTCTGAGGAGCCTCAGGGCAAGTCACAACCCCTCAAAAAGTGGCCCGGCAGAAAACATCCAGCAAGACGGGATGCGCAGTCCTCCCGCTCGCGTTGGAAATGATTCGTCCGTATCCGGACGCTTACTCGCAATAGTGATCGCTGGCCACGGCCAGTTTCACCTCAGTCAATGACTGATCGAGCGGCGGATCGGGCCTGGAAGACCGATCCTGCTCATCTTCGGCAGAATTATCAGGCAGTCTGTGGTGCTACCCCATTGTCTGCTTAACCTTACAAGTCAATGTGTGGAAATCAAATAACCCGAGGGTAACTCGACCCTACCTAACCGAAGCACACACCGGCGGGTCATGGCGCATCCCCCGGTCAGGGGATGGAGACGCGCGCGGATCTGAGATGAATTTCAACTCCCAGGCTCTGCGCGGTTCTGTGCGGTTCAGTTCGGAGGGTCGAGGCTGCGGCATAGCGCGCGGGTTCCCTTCTTCGCAGCGCCAACTGGCGATTTCTTCCCGAGGCGTGCGGCAATTCCGGCATGGGTACCTCTGGGCCGTGCTGAGGAAATCTCGACATGGAGTGGTTCGGAAGGGCAATTCCACGGTTGGGACCGTTTTCTCTTCGTAGGGATCGCACGATGGCGTTAAAACCCTAAAGTGCACCTAGTGCGATGCATTTGGTACCAAAGTCATGGTTCCAATTGTTACCTGTATCGGTAAGATTTATCTACGCTTCCAGCATTTGTTACATCGCAATATTACTGCTCCGCCAATAATTTGCGGAACTCTGCCGGGTTTATGTTCCACAAACCATTGATTGTCATGAGCTGGAACTAAAGTAATGGGCTGTAGAAAAGTGTGGTGACTGGCGTGCATTGAGGGAAAGCAACTTTATCCGATCAGTTCGCACGCGAACCGGGAAAAGCAAGTTGGGACCTGTAAGGAAATGGGCCCGTTCCGGCAACTGGGGAGCTCCGACTTTATGGCGCCCCAGGCCGACCGTGGTCCGAATTGCTGAGTTCTTTGTTTTGCAAGAGGTGAGGTAGATGCACTCGATATTTTTTCTCCCCCGCGCGGGGAATACCCGCGGCTGTGTCCACGCGTCTTCCGGCAATTCGGCCCTTCATGCTCGCCGCCGGGCGGGCAGTCCCCTGCTGCAGAGACACAAGGGCGGCTACGCCACATTGCTGGCTGTGCTTTTTTGCGGCGTGGCGCTGGCGATATCGGGCTGCGGAAGCATCGCGGGGAACACCAATGCGGTGACAGCGGGAACGTTGGTGGCATCGGCCAATGCGCTTTCTTTTGGAAACGTCACGGTGGGCCAGTCGGCGACGGCCACCGTTTCACTGAAGAATGCCAGTACGGAATCGGTGAACATTACGCAGATCGGCGTGGCGGGCAGCGCGTTTGCCCTCACGACCCAGGCCACGCTTCCGGTCACGGTTGCGGGTGGGGCCAGCGTTAGTGTGAGCGTGCAGTTTAGTCCAACGGCGGTTGGATCCGCGGCGGGCACGCTGACGCTGGTCAACAATTCGTCCGCTGGCAATATGTCGGTGACTCTGAGCGGGACAGGGACAGCAGTCACGGCGCCTCCTCCAGTTTCGCAGCCTTCTCTGAGCGCCATGACGTGCACCAGCGCGACCCTGACCGGGGCGGGCACGGATAACTGCTCGGTGACGCTGAGCTCGGCTGCGGGCAGCAGTGGAGCGTCAGTGAGCCTGGCCAGCGATGATTCCGCGGTCACGGTACCGGCAACGATTACGGTTGCAGCCAACGCGACCAGCGCGACGTTTGCCGCGACGGCAACGGCGGTGAGTTCGTCGCAGAGTGCGACCATTACGGCAAGCATGGGCACAAGCTCTGCTACCTATAATCTGCAGCTCGATCCGGTGCAATCGGGCCCGACGGGCACAGCCGCGCTGAGCCTGAGCGCCAGCAGCCTTTCGTTTGGCGATGTCACGGTGAACACCCAGGCAACACCGCAGTTCGTAACGGTGACGTCTTCGGGCACTGCACCGCTGACGATTTCGTCGGCAACGATTACAGGTGCAGGATTCACGCTCTCCGGACCCGGCTTCCCGCAGAAGCTCGCACCCGGCAATGCGGTAACCCTGCAGGTGAAATTCGATCCGGCCAGCGCAGGAGCTGTGACCGGTTCTCTGACGATTACCACGAATGCTCCGGCCAACGGAACCGCGGTAGTAAGTCTGAGCGGAACCGGGGATGCGGCCGCGGGCGCTCTGAGCGCGTTGTTCTGCAACCGAGGAACGATTCAGGGAGCAGGCACCGACAACTGCACGGTATCACTCAATGCTGCGGCGCCGACAGGCGGGCTGACGGTGAATTTGACCAGCAGCAACACGGCCTTGACGGTACCCGCCACGGCAACTGTACCGGCGGGCAACACCAGTGCGTTCTTTACAGCAACTGCCACCGCAGTGACGGCGACGGTGACGGCCAATCTGACAGCGACTTCGGGCGCGGTTTCGAAAATCTATGCCATCGAGCTCGTGGCCCCGGCACCCGCATTAAGCGTGAGCACAGGCACGCTGAATTTCGGGGATGTAAACCTGAATTCGACGAGCACGCAATCGGTAACGCTGACCTCTTCGGGCAGTTCCCCTCTCACCATCAGCAGCATCACGGTGGCGGGCACCGGCTTCTCGATGACCGGAGCAACTTCGCCGGTGACGCTGAATCCGGGGCAAACCGAAACGCTGCAGGTGAAGTTCGATCCAACGACCGCGGGAGCGGCAACGGGCACCGTCACCGTAGCCAGCAATGCAACGGGCAATGCCACGGCTGTGATCAACCTGAGCGGGACGGGGCAATCGACGGCGGGCGTGCTCAGTTCCCTCACCTGCAACAGCGGGACGATTACCGGTGCAGCAAGCGATGTGTGCACAGTGACGCTGACGGCGGCAGCTCCAGCAGGCGGCCAGATCGTAACGCTGGCCAGCAGCGGTTCGTCGGTTTCGGTGCCGGCCTCGGTACCGGTGTCGGCCGGCTCCACAAGCGCCGGGTTCCGAGCCACGATTGCAGCCGTGACGTCAACGCAAAGCGTCACGCTTACCGCGTCGGCGGGCGGCGTATCGAAGGTCTTTACGCTGCAGCTGAACGCCGAGACGATCGGATTGAGCCTCAGCACGACCAGTCTCAACTTTGGCGACGTAACGTTGAACACGCCAACGACCGAGGCGATCACGCTGACGTCATCGGGGAGCAGCCCGCTGACCATCAACGGGGCGACCATTACGGGCACGGGCTTCACGATGACGGGAGCAACTTTCCCCGTCACGCTCACGCCGGGCCAGACAACGGTTCTGCAAGTGAGCTTCGATCCAACCACGGCGGGAGCCGAGACCGGATCGATCCTGATCACCAGCAACTCCACCATGAACCCAACCGCGACGGTGACGCTGAGCGGGACGGGAGATTCAACGGCAGGCGCGCTGAGCTCGCTGAGTTGCGGAACCTCTTCGTATACCGCGGCAGGAACGGATGCCTGCACGGTAACGCTGAATGCGGCGGCGGGGACGGGGGGCCAGGTTGTGACCCTGGCGAGCAATAACAACGCCGTCACAGTGCCGGCATCGGTCACCATATCGGCGGGTGCAACTACCGCGCCCTTTACCGCAACGGTGGCGGCGGTGACCTCAACGCAAACAGCAACGCTGACCGCAACGGCGAGTGGTGTGGCGAAAACCTTCAACCTGCAGCTGACCGGCGGGACGCCCGGGCTGACCCTGAGCTCGACCAGCGTGGCCTTCGGCAACGTCAATCTGAACACGCCCTCGACGCAAACCGTAACGCTGACCTCATCGGGCGGTGTCGCGGTAACGGTGAACTCGGGAACACTGACCGGAACCGGCTTCTCGATGAGCGGGGTGACCTTCCCGGTCACGCTGAATCCCGGGCAGACGGCAACGCTGGATCTGGTGTTCGACCCAACGACAGCGGGCGCAGCGACGGGCTCGGTAACCATCATCAGCACTGCCTCGACGGGCGGCACAGCGACCATCGCGCTGACTGGAACGGGTGTAGCGACAGTAGCCTACGAAGTGCAGCTCAGCTGGGATGCACCGGCGAGCACCACGGATCCGGCCGTGAGCTACAACATCTACCGGTCCACCGGAGGCGGAGCCTATCAGAAGGTCAACACCGCTGTGAACACGCCCACCACATTCACGGATACGACGGTGGTGGATGGGGTGACGTACAACTACGAAGTGACGAGCGTGGATGCATCGGGGGCGGAAAGCGCGCCCTCCAATGTGTACACCGCCGCGATTCCGTAATCCGAAGCGAGGCTCAACTGAAAAGGCCCGCCATGGCGGGCCTTTTTGTTGGTGGCGGCGCGAATGAACCGATGCGTCAGTCGAAGATGACGGTTTTGTTTCCGTGGCAGAGGATACGGCGTTCGAGGTGCCAGCGCAGGGCGCGCGCCAGCACGACGCGCTCGAGGTCCCGCCCTCGCGCGACGAGATCCTCGATCTCGTCGCGATGCGAAATGCGCACGACATCCTGCTCGATGATGGGACCGGCGTCGAGGATCTCGGTGACGTAGTGGCTGGTGGCTCCAATGAGCTTGACACCCCGGCTGTAGGCAGCGTGATAGGGACGCGATCCGGTGAAGGCCGGCAGGAACGAGTGATGCACATTAATGATGGACGCGGGATAACGGCTAACGAAGGTGGGAGACAGGATCTGCATGTAGCGTGCCAGCACAACGAGCTCGACCTGATATTCAGCTAAAAGAGCAAGGTGGCGTTCTTCAGCAGCCGCGCGGGAATCCGATGTGACGGGGACGTGGAAAAATGGAACGCCGTAGAAGGCGGCCAGTTTTCCGGCGCTTTCGTGGTTGGAAATGACGACGGCAATTTCGCAGTTCAGTTCCCCGCTGTGCCATCGCTCCAGCAAATCTGCAATGCAGTGCAGGTAGTGCGAGCAGAACAGAGCCACGCGGGGGCGATTCGTGCTGACTGTGAGCTTCCATCGCATCTCCAGTTCGCTCGCCAGCAGAGTGAAGTCGCGTTCGAAGGCCGCCAGGTCAAAACGCACTGGGTCTTCGTCTGAGACTGCGAGCGACCACTCGATCCGCATGAAGAAGAGGCCCAGCTCGCCGTCGCGGTGCTGATCGGCGTGCAGAATGTTGGCGCCATGCTCGAAGAGGAGAGACGAGACACGAGCTACGAGGCCTCGCCGGTCGGGGCAATCGATCAGAAGCACTGCACTGGGGTGCATAGGAACGAAATTACCTCAAGGGAGAACAAGGGCAAAGCTGAAGTCGCGTCCTGGCTGGCGAACGGCCTCGCCGAAAACAGAAGGCCCGCCATGGGGCGGGCCTTCTGTTGTGCGGTGTCGCTGGTCAGCAGCGGACGGTTAGTAAGGGACGTTTAGCAACGAACGAGGTTCGCGGCTTCGATCCCCTTGGTGGCGTTGCGAGTATCGACGACCAGTTTTGACTGGGTGACGATGCGGCGATAGTCGTACTGCGAGTGATCGGTGACGATGACGACGCAGTCGAATTCGCCCATTTTTTCGAGCGGGGTGCTGGTCATGTTCAGCGCGTACTTACGACCCTGTCCAACGGTGGGGAAGAAGGGATCGTTGTAGGAAACGTTTGCGCCGCGCTTCTGCAGCAGTTCAATGATGGTCAGCGAAGGAGATTCGCGCAGATCGTCGATGTCCCGCTTGTAGGCCATCCCGAGGATGAGGATGTTGGAGCCGCGGAGGGGCTTGCCCTGCTGGCTCATGGCCTCGGTGACGTTTTCAACGACGAAGTACGGCATGTTGACGTTGATTTCGCCAGCGAGCTCGATGAAGCGGGTGCGGAAATCAAATTCCTTTGCCTTCCAGGAGAGGTAGAAGGGATCGATGGGAATACAGTGGCCGCCGAGTCCCGGCCCCGGATAAAAGGCCTGGAAGCCGAAGGGCTTTGTTTTCGCAGCGTCAATGACCTCGAAGATGTCGATGCCCATACGCATGCAGAGCTGCTTGAGTTCGTTGACCAGAGCGATGTTGACGCAGCGGTAGATGTTTTCGAGCAACTTGGTCATCTCGGCCGCGCCGGGCGAAGAGACCGGGACGGTTTTATTGAAGATGGCGCTGTAGACTCCGGAAGCCAGTTCGCGCGCGACCGGTCCGCAACCGCCAATGACTTTCGGGATGTCGCGACGGGCGACGGTGTCGTTGCCTGGATCTTCGCGTTCGGGAGAGAAGGCGACGTAAAAGCCGGGTTCACCGGCCTCACGGGCAATCTTCAGCCCGGACTTATTTCCCTGCTCGAGCAGCGGGACCACGACTTCTTCGGTGGTGCCGGGATAAGTGGTGCTCTCCAGGATGATGAGCTGGCCTTCGTGGACGAAGGGCGCGAGAGCCTTTACCGTGTCGGTGACGTAGCTGAGATCGGGCTCGTGATACTCATTCAGCGGGGTAGGAACGCAGATGATGACGACGTCCATCTCCGCGATCTGACTGTAATCGTCGGTGGCGGTGAAACCATGCTGACGCGCGACCTGAATGTCAGTGGCGGGAATGCGGACGATGTAAGACGCGCCTTTGTTGAGCGAGGTCACCTTACGTACATCGATATCAAAACCGGTGATGCGGAAGCGCTCTTCGCTGAAGAGGAGGGCCAGGGGCAGGCCGACGTAGCCCATGCCGACGATGCCGATGCGCGCCTGACGGTTGCGGATGCGGTTAAGAAGCTGTGCCGAAGTATCGAGGGAAGTCGCAGACATGGATCACCTTTGCGTTTGGCCGGGAACAAAGCCGTTAAGTTAGTACGTTATCACTCCAAGATTTCCCCGAGGTTTGCTGTGTCCCCTCGGGGAAGATTTGGATTTCAGAATTGTGATGGACTACTGAAGCGTCAGCGTCGCGGTCGTGGAGTGCTGCACGGTTCCAGCCGTGGCGGTAATGGTGATGGTGTAAGGCGTACCTGATCCGCCGCCACCCGTGCTGCCGCCAGGACTGCTGCCGCAACCGGTGAGAGCGGCGGTGGCCGCGACTCCGGCGAGGGCAAGGATGAGGAGGCAGAACAGCTGTCCGAGCCGGCGTCCTTGTTTACGCATTCTGCCCGAACCAAACAGCGGGAGAAGCAGAAGAGCAAACGCTACAGGAGCCAGGTTGCGGCCGACGTTCATCGGATGGTTGGCGGCGCCCGTGGCCGTGGTCGCGATCGCCATGGTGACAGTCTGCGATCCGCCGTTGACCGGGATGCTGGACGGAGTGAAGGTAGCGGTCGCCCCTGCCGGCAGTCCGGTAGCTGCGAAGGTCACCGCCGCAGGATAGGAGCCGAACGTCGGGGCCACAGCCATGGCGTAAGAGAAGGTGGTTCCCGCCTTACCCAGCTGCGTGGGAGGAGTCGGCGCGCCGAGGGTAAAGTCCAGCGCAGCCACCGTGATGGTGGTTGCCGCGGTGGTGCTGCTGGCGGTGAAGTTGATATCGCCGCTGTAGACGGCGGTGATGGTGTGGCTGCCGGACAGCAGCGATGTGGTGCTGTAACTCGCCGTTCCCGCGCTCAACGTTGCGGTGTTCAGCAGCGTGGAACCATCGTAGAAGCTCACGGTGCCGGTCGGTGTCCCGGTGGTTGCCGAGGTCACCGTCGCCGTGAGTGTGACGCTTGCACCCGGGTTAACCGTGTTGCCGGAGACTGCCAGAGCCGTCGCCGATCCTGCCTGGGTTATGGTGAGCGTGCCATTGTTGACGACCACCGTGTAATCGCTGAGATTAGCTCCGGCTGCGCTGGGCACGATCGCATAGTTGCCCACGTTGGAGCTGGTGGTCGCCGTCGTTGCGAAGGACTCGGTGAAGGTATCGCCGTTCACCGCTCCGGTGATGGATCCGGTAAACGTGGGGTTGGGCGTCCCGTAGACGCGGGTTGTGCTGGTCGCCGTGACGGTCAGGGTTTGACCGGTAACGGTGATGTGAGCCGTGGCTGTGGCCGTCTTGTAGTCGGTGGCGTCGCTCGGGGTGAAGGTGACCGACAGAGTGTAGGTTCCTTCAGCGAGCACAGTGGCGGCAGTGACCGCAACGGGCGAGCCGCCGGTGGCTGTGGCCGTGTAGGCAAAGTTACCGCCAACGGTGTTGCCGCCGAAGCTGGCTGTCGCGTTCAGCAGAGCCGAGAGGTTGGTGCCGTAGGCAATGCTGGAAGCCGGCGCCCATGTGATGGTGGGCTGCGCCTGGTTGACGGTTACGTTGACGGTCCCGGTGACGTTGTTGTAGTCCGTCGTATCCGTCGGGGTGAAGGTAACGCCCTGGGGCGCGGTTCCTGCGTTCGGAGCGGTTGAAGGCGTTGTGAAGGCGAAGTGGCCGCCCACCGAAGCGGTACCGCCGCTCAGGGTTGAGGAAGCCAGCGTTTGTCCGTAGGTGATCGCGCTGGCAGTCGGCCAAACGGACACAGTCGGCGCGGCCTTGTTGACCGTGACACTGACTGTGCCGGTCACGGCGCTATAGTCCGCCGTGTCGGTAGGAGTGAAGGTAACGCTCTGCGCGGCCGTGCCTGCAGCCGGAGCCGTGGACGGTGTGGTGAAGGCAAAGGTGCCGGTGACGGGAGTCGAGCCGCTGACGGCGCTGCCGCCGGTCAGCGTGGAAGAAGCCAGAGTCTGCCCGAAGGTGATGGCGCTGGCGGTCGGCCAGGTAACGGTGAGAGTGGCCTGAGCCACGGTCACCGTAGCCGCCGACGAAGTGACTGCGCTGTAGTTCGCATCAGCCGCTTTGGTTGCGGTCACCGAGCATGTCCCGCTGCCCGCGGTGATAGTCAGGGTCGAGCCGGTCACCGAGCAGGCCGTCGAGCTGCCGACGCTGAAAGTTACCGCGCCGGTTCCGCTGCCGCCGGTGGTGGTCAGGGTCTGGGTGGAGTGGAAGGCCGCAGGCGACGTCACATTCACCGTGAAAGCTGCCTGGGTGGCAGTCTGCACTGTGATCGTGGCGGGCGCCGAGGTGGCTGCGCTGTAGTTCGTGTCCGCTGCCTTGGTTGCGGTTACGGCGCAGGTTCCCGTCCCGCTGGTGATGGTGAGCGTGGAACCCGTCACCGAGCAGGCGGTTGAGGCGCCCACGCTGAACGTTACCGCGCCGGTGCCGCTGCCGCCGGTGGTGGTCAGCGTCTGTGTTGAGTTATAGGTCGCAGGCGAGGTTGCAACCACCGTCAGCGTTGCCTGGGTCCCTGTCTGGATGGTCACCGTGGCCGGGGCCGATGTGGCTGCGCTGTAGTTCGCGTCCGCCGCTTTCGTTGCGGTCACAGAGCAGGTTCCGCTGCCCGCGGTGATGGTGAGTGTTGAGCCAGTCACCGAGCAGGCGGTCGAGCCGCCTGCGCTGAACGTTACCGCACCCGTGCCGCTGCCACCCGTGGTGGTCAGCGTCTGTGTTGAGTTAAATGCGGCCGGCGACGTCACGTTCACGGTCAGAGTGGCCTGAGTAGCCGCCTGCACCGTCACCGTAAACGGAGCCGAGGTGGCAGCGCTGTAGTTTGTGTCTGCTGCTTTGGTTGCGGTCACTGCGCAGGTGCCGCTGCCCGCGGTGATGGTCAGCGTCGAGCCGGTCACCGAGCAGGCTGTCGAGGCGCCTGCGCTGAACGTGACTGCACCTGTACCGCTGCCACCGGTTGTGGTCAGCGTCTGGGTCGAGTTATAAGCCGCCGGGGTGGTTGCGTTCACGGTCAGCGTCGCCTGAGCACCCGATTGCACGGTGATCGTAACGGGCGCCGAGGTGGCCGCGTTATAGTTCGTATCCGCTGCTTTGGTTGCGGTCACCGCGCAGATTCCGCTGCCCGCTGTGATGGTCAGGGTGGAACCAGTCACCGAGCAGGCCATCGAGGCGCCTGCGCTGAAGGTCACGGCGCCGCTGCCGCTGCCACCGGTCGTCGTCAGCGTTTGTGTCGAGTTAAATGCCGCCGGCGAAGTAGCGTTCACCGTCAGCGTCGCCTGATTGGCTGTTTGCACGGTCACTGTAAACGGGGCCGATGTGGTCGCGCTATAGTTCGTGTCCGCTGCTTTGGTTGCGGTCACTGCACAGGTACCGCTGCCCGCGGTGATGGTGAGTGTGGAGCCGGTCACCGAGCACGCAGTCGAGGCACCTGTGCTGAAGGTCACGGCGCCGGTTCCGCTGCCGCCCGTCGAGGTCAGTATTTGGGTCGAGTTGTAAGCCGCCGGCGTGGTTGCGTTGACAGTCAGCGTCGCCTGGCTGGCCGTCTGAACGGTCACCGTGACCGGAGCCGACGTGGCCACGCTGTAGTTGTTGTCCGCCGCTTTGGTTGCCGTCACAGCGCAGGTGCCGCTGCCTGCGGTGATGGTCAGGGTGGATCCGGTTACCGAGCAGGCAGTCGAGGCGCCTGCGCTGAAGGTCACCGCGCCGGTGCCGCTGCCGCCCGTCGAGGTCAGTATTTGGGTCGAGTTGTAAGCCGCCGGCGAGGTTGCATTCACCGTCAGCGTCGCCTGGCTGGCCGTCTGAACGGTCACTGTGAACGGCGCGGAAGTAGCCGCGTTGTAGTTTGTGTCCGCTGCTTTGGTTGCGGTCACCGCGCAGGTGCCCGTTCCACTGGTGATGGTCAGAGTCGAGCCCGTGACGGAGCAGGCTGTTGATGCCCCCACGCTGAAGGTGACCGCGCCGGTGCCGCTGCCGCCCGTTGAGGTCAGTATTTGGGTCGAGTTGTAAGCCGCCGGCGTCGTTGCGTTGACGCTCAGTGTCGCCTGGGTAGCGGGCTGGACGGTCACTGTGAATGCCGCCGAGGTGGCTGCGTTGTAGTTCGTATCCGCTGCCTTGGTTGCTGTTACCGCGCAGGTCCCCGATCCGCTGGTGATGGTCAGAGTCGAGCCCGTGACGGAGCAGGCTGTCGAGGCGCCCACGCTGAACGTCACAGCACCTGTGCCGCTGCCGCCGGTGGTGGTCAGCGTCTGCGTCGAGCTATAAGACGCTGGTGTAGTCGCGTTGACGGTCAACGTCGCCTGGCTGGCAGGCTGCACCGTAACCGTAACCGGCGCCGAAGTGGCAGCGCTGTAGTCGTTGTCAGCCGCTTTAGTTGCGGTCACTGCGCAGGTGCCGCTGCCCGCGGTAATGGTCAGGGTCGCACCGGTCACTGAGCAGGCTGTGGAAGCGCCGACACTGAAGGTCACCGCGCCCGAGCCGCTGCCGCCTGTGCTGGTCAGCGTCTGCGTCGAGTTAAACACCGCAGGCGAAGTTGCATTCGCCGTCAGCGTTGCCTGGGTGGCGGTTTGCACCGTTACCGTGACTGGGGCCGAGGTGGCAATGCTGTAGTTGGCGTCCGCGGCCTTGGTTGCAGTTACCGCGCAGGTGCCGGTGCCGCTGGTGATGGTCAGGGTTGCGCCGGTCACCGAGCAGGCTGTCGAAGCGCCCACGCTGAACGTTACCGCGCCGCTGCCGCTGCCGCCGGAGGAGGTCAGCGTCTGGGTCGTGTTAAAGATTGCGGGCGAGGTCGCGTTCGCGGTCAGCGTTGCCTGCGCGGCGGTCTCGACCGTCACTGTGGCTGGCGCTGAGGTGATTTGGTTGTAGTTGGTGTCCGCCGCTTTCGTGGCTGTCACCGCGCAGGTTCCGGTGCCCGCGGTAATGGTCAGCGTTGCACCGGTCACCGAGCAGGCCGTCGAACCGCCCACACTATAGGTGACTGCGCCGCTGCCGCTGCCGCCCGAGGTTGTGAGCGTCTGCGAGGAGTTATAAGCAGCAGGTGAGGTCACGTTGACGGTGAGCGTCGCCTGATTTCCGACAGCGATGTTCAGCGTGTGCGTGGTATCGGTGGAGGAACTGAAGCCTCCAGTGGTGTCGGTGTAGGCAGCCTCGATCTCGTAGTTGCCGGTAGCCTGGTTTGCAGGGATGACATAGGTGACACTGGCATTTCCGCCGGAGACCGTGGGACTGACGACCGGAGTTCCAATCACCGTCGAGGGCGCCTGGATGATGGTGAAGGTGACCGTGCCCTCATCGACCGTGGCGCCGGTGGCGCTTACGGTCGCGGTGAGCGTCACATTTTGAGCGCTGGCGCTGAAGGACGCAGAGGCGTTGGCCGCCGCAACGGTTGCCGTGGCCTGCGTGCTCGTACCGTTCAGCGTGATGATCTGCGCAGAGGGGGTCGAGTTGTCGGTCAGTGTGGCAGTGCCGTTGGTGGTCCCGACCGATGTGGGAGTGAAGTCGACACTGAACGTGCAGCTGCTGCCGTCGGCAACCGGGGAGCCGGTGCTGCAGCTGGCTCCGGTGGCCTCAGCGTAGCTGGAGGGCGAGAACGCGATGCTGACAAAGCTCAGGTCAACGTTGCCGACGTTCGAAACGGTCAGCGACTGCGCTGCGCTTTCGGTGAGGTACGGACTTGTGAAGGTAAGCGCCGGCGCGTCGGCCAGGTCGAGTTTGTAAACCGAGTTATCGCTGCCGTTGGTGGTGTAGTAGACGTTGCCGAGATTGTCGACGGCGACGCCGGCCGGATCGGTAAGGGGTGTGCTGCTGGCGCTGCTCACCAGAGTCAGCGGAGGAGTGAGCTGCGTGATGGTGCTGGCGCCGAAGTCGGCGACGTAGAGGTTGCCACCACCATCGACCGCAACGGCTTCAGGCGACTGCCAGCCGGATCCTACTGCGCTCGGACTTCCGGTGATCCCCGCGAGTTCCCAAACATTGCCCGCGCCACCGTTACCCTGATCGGCGACAAAAACATTGTCGCTGGCATCCACGGCAACGCCGAAGGGTTTGGCCATCCCTGTCGTGTTCAGAGTGTTGACTGTACCGTAACCGCTGGCTGCTGTGAGTTCCCTCACCGCAGGCGGATCCGCCACGAAGAGATTGCCGCTGCCGTCGATCGCGAGACCGATCGGAATGAAGGCTCCTGGTAAGGGAGCCCAGGTTGCGTACGAAGGCGCGAAGATCTCATCGATGCGGTTGTTGCCGGATTCTCCGACAAAAAGATTGCCCGCTCCATCGATGGCAATCGAATAGGGAGTGCTGAAGGAGACCGGATTTGGGAGTGTGGGGGCGATGTTGACGGTGGTGCCGCCTGCAGCCAATATTTCGGTGATCGTGCTCGATGATGAATCGACGACGAAGACATTCCCGCTGCCGTCCACGGCCACTTTCTGCGGGGTCGTCAGGGTATCGAGCTTGGTGATCGCCTGATTGGGTGAATTGAAGACCAGCTGGGCGCCGTTGCCGGTTCCGGAGACAAAGCCGTCGGCCAGCGCGTTACCCGAGCCATCCAGCAGTTGCACGCCACCGGCGCGGACGCCGGGGTGTTGTGGAGTGAAACTTACGGTCACGGTGCAGCTGTAGGGGGCCGAATGGGCGCCCGCCGCGCAGGTCCCTGTGCCGCTGAAATCAAGGCCAGCGGCGCCCTGGGTAACAACCGACGTTCCGCCGATGGTGGTTGTGCCCGTGCCGGTGACGGCGAACGTGACGGTCTGTGTTGTGGGCGACGCGGAGCCAACGGTGGCGCTGCCAAGGTTGGTATTGTTTTGCAGCGTAATCGAACCGGCAGCGTTGGTATCGGTGGCGGGGTCGTTACCCGCTTCAGAGAAAAGGATCGTGCCATCCGAATCGGGCCAAACCGATACGGCGCCGTTGATTCCAGCGCCCCACGCCAGAGCTGTGGAGCAGTTTGTGGGGGTTCCTGTGGAGCAACCGGTTAGCTCGCGGATGAGATTGGTGCCGAATTCACTGAGCCAGAAATTGCCGTTGGCGTCGCGGGCGAGGTCGCCCGGTCCATAGAATGATATGTCGCTGTTGACGTCGGTTGCCGCCGTATAGGGCGGAACCAGTTCTTCGAGGCGGCCGAGGTTGCCGTCAATGACAAACAGGTCGTCGCTGGCATCGACCACAATGCCCCGAGGATAGGACGTGCTGGTGCTGTTGAGCGTGGTGGCCACGCCTGCGCTGATTTCGACGATGAGGCCCGCAGGGTCACTATCGGTTACAAAGACATTGCCGGTCGCGTCGACGGCGACACCCCATGGAGCGGTCCAGCCGGTAGGAACAGGCCCGGCGATCGACGCCGGGGCCGCCGAGTAAAGCCCGGAGTTCGGCGCGGTGGGTGCCAGCTCGTAGACCGTACCGGCCGCGCCAGCATTAAAATCGGCAACCCAAACGTTGCCGCTGCCGTCAACGGCGATGCCTCGCAGGCAGGGATTGGTTTCTGAGCTCGTGGACGAACAGGTGAACCCATTCGGCAAAGCTACAGGCGCGCCGTAGACGCCTGGACTGGTCCGCGGCAATTCGCACACCGTCGGCGTTCCGGAGCTGCTGCACGCATCCGCAACGCTGGCATTGTCGACGACGAAGATGTTGCCCGCGGAATCCGTCGTGATCCCCATCGGAAGCGAAAGAGACTGAATCGAATTGGTGACACCGCCGACGTAAGTCGCGGTCTGCGCGTGGAGCGAGGCGGTCATCCCGCACAGGAGAACGAGCGCCGCCAGAACAGGCGCCGTCCATTGGTTAGATCTTTGATCGAGTGAACGAAGGCGACGTGCAAAAGAAGGGGTGTTCTGGCATCCAAAAATGAAACTCATTTGAAAACTTCTCCAGTTAGGGGAGCATTAAGAACCAGGCAGCATGGCCGGTTTACACGCGGCGAGCGGGGGCACAATTCAAGATCAGTAAGGCAAAAAACAAAAGGTTACTGCGAAGTATTTGGGGGGATTCTACCGGGCCTGTGTACGAATGCAATACCCTTGTTGGACCCAAAAGGTAAAACTCTCGGGTTATTTGCTTTGCTTCTTTCGTTACCTTTATGAGCCGGTCAGCCGAGGTACCAGCGGCGATTTCGGTTGGATTTTCAGGCGATTGCCGGCAGCCAGGTGCGTGCAACGCAGATCGCTTTGCACCGGTTCGCGGCGGCAGATAAGCCACTTCGGCGCAAACTGGGGGCTCCGGATGCCACTCGGCCCGGGTTTACCAGGAGCTGGCGCGGACCCGACCGTTAGTTCGAATCAGGGCTTTGCCAGTAATCATTCTGGAGTTACCACAGGGGCGGGAAAGGTTGTGGATTTCTCGGGAGCGATGTTACAGGACGACGACCAGCGGTGCGGCGGGAACCGGGCCATCATGATCCGGGGAAAACTTCCGCATCGAACAGAAGAGACCCGCTGCGATCCCGGTCGGTGAGGATGGCGTCCTCTTCCCCGATGGGCCATTCGATGGCGAGGTCGGGGTCGTTCCAGAGCAGGGTCCGCTCGGCTTCCGCACAGTAGTAGTCGGATACCTTGAAGGCAATGCCAACGCCCTGGGAGAGCGCCAGAAAACCGTGGCCGAATCCAGCAGGAATGAACAGCAGCTGAGGCTTCTCCGCAGTGAGTTCGACGGCAACGTGCCGGCCGAAGTTGGGAGAGCTGCCGCGAAGATCGATCGCAACATCAAAAGCCGCGCCGTGCGTGACCCTGACCAGTTTGGCCTGCGGCTGGAAGATCTGGTAATGAAATGCGCGAACGACATTTTTGAGTGAATACGAATAGTTGTCCTGTACCCAGTTCGCGGAGACTCCCGCTTCAGAAAAGGATCGCTGATTCCAGGTTTCGCAGAATGCGCCTCGATGATCGCGGTAAAGATCGAGCGTGACCAGGAGCACTCCGGGTAAGGACGTCTCCTCAACCTTCATCCGGCAACCTCTTCGCCGGCAAAGCGTGGCTCACGGCACAGGGCGAGCAGATACTGACCGTATCCACTTTTGCGAATCGGCTCGGCGAGGCGCTCGAGATCTTCGACGCCGATGTATCCGAGACGCCAGGCAATCTCTTCAGGGCAGGCGATCTTGAGTCCCTGGCGCTGCTGAACGGTCTGCACAAACAATCCCGCCTCAAACAGCGACTCGTGCGTGCCGGTATCGAGCCAGGCCATTCCTCGACCCATGACGCGGACGTTCAGTTTTCCAGCCTCCAGATACAGCCGGTTGAGATCGGAAATTTCAAGTTCGCCGCGCGCTGAAGGCTTGAGCGAGGCCGCTAAATCGACGACATCGCGGTCGTAGAAATAGAGCCCGGTAACGGCGTAGTGGGACCGCGGCTGCTTTGGTTTTTCTTCAATGCTGACGGCGCGTCCGTGCTCATCGAACTCGACCACGCCATAGCGTTCGGGATCGTGTACCCGGTACGCGAACACCAGGGCTCCCTGCTGCAGGGTTGCCGCCTGCTGCAGCTGCTGCGAGAAGCCGTGTCCGTAGAAAATGTTGTCGCCCAGCACAAGCGCGCCCGGAGCACCGCCGAGGAAATCGCGACCGATGAGAAATGCCTGCGCGAGGCCGTCGGGACTGGGCTGAACACCGTAGGTCAGATTCAGGCCCCACTGGCGGCCGTCTCCAAGAAGCTCGGCAAAGCGCGCCGTGTCCTGGGGTGTGGAGATGAGGAGGATGTCACGAATGCCCGCGAGCATGAGCGTGCTCAGCGGGTAGTAGATCATCGGCTTGTCGTAAACAGGCAGAAGCTGTTTGGAGACGACATGCGTGACGGGATGAAGGCGGGTGCCCGAGCCACCGGCGAGGATAATGCCCTTCATCGCGCGACTCGATCTTCGTAGTTTTTGCGGATCCAGTCGCGGTAGGCGCCGGTGCGCACGTTCTCGATCCAGGCGCTGTTATTGAGATACCACTGCACCGTCTGCCGCAATCCTTCTTCGAAGGTCAGCGTGGGTTTCCATCCCAGCTCGCGCTGAATTTTGGTGGCATCAATCGCATAGCGCCGGTCATGGCCGGGGCGATCCTGGACGAAGCGGATGAGGTCTTTGCGCGCGGAAACGGTGCGGCTGGGGCGAAGCTCGTCGAGCAGCCGGCAGATCTCTGTCACCACAACGATGTTGGCGCGTTCGCTGTTGCCACCGATGTTGTACGTTTCGCCGAGCCGGCCTTTGGCGAGAACCGTGCGGATGGCGGAGCAATGATCGCCGACGAAGAGCCAGTCGCGCACGTTCTGTCCGTCGCCATAAACCGGGAGAGGTTTTTCATCGAGCGCGTTGAGGATGATGAGGGGGATCAGCTTCTCCGGGAACTGGAAGGGCCCATAGTTATTCGAACAGTTGGTGGTCACGGTAGGCAGCTTGAAGGTGTGATGATAGGCGCGGACCAGATGGTCGGAGGCTGCTTTCGATGCGGCGTACGGGCTGTTGGGCGCATAGGGCGTGGTCTCGCTGAACGCCGGATCGTCCGGGCCCAGGGTGCCGTAGACTTCATCGGTTGAAACATGCAGGAAGCGGAAGCCGGAGCGCGCGTCACCTTCGAGCGCGGTCCAGTACTTTTTCGTTTCCTCCAGAAGCCTGAAGGTGCCTTCCACGTTGGTTCGGATGAACTCACCGGGCGAGACGATGGAGCGGTCGACGTGACTCTCTGCCGCAAAGTGCACGACCGCCCGCGGCTTGTGTTCCTTGAGCAGACCGCTGACCAGAGATGCATCGCAGATATCCCCGGTGACGAGAACGTGGTTGGGACTGTCCACGATGGAGGCGAGGTTCTCCGGATTGCCGGCGTAGGTTTGCAGATCGAGGTTGATGACGCGGCCACCGCCTGCAACCCACTGCAGCACGAAATTGGAGCCAATGAACCCAGCTCCTCCGGTTACAAGGATGGTTCCGATGGCATCCGTGTGATCCATTGCGATCATTCCTTTTCGATTGAGCTTCGATGTGGGGGTGCGCCCATGAGGATCGTAAGCGCTGACTACGGTCCACAGCAGGTGCGACCGGAGTTCCGACGGAGGTTGACAGTTGCCACCCCGAGACCGACATCGCGCGAGCGATGTCAATCGGGGGGTGTTTCTTACCAGCTGGAGGGGATCAGTTCTTTCAGGCCGGCTTCATCAAGCGGCTGCAGGGGCTTGAAGGTTGTCTTCACCTGGTAGGTGCCGGGCTCAGCTTTCTGGATAGCCAGACCCAGTTCGGTGAGGTGCAGGCAGAAGTCAGCCGGAATCCGCGGCGCGCGGTTTTGCTGAATGGCCAGGGCCAGATCTGCAATGCCGCGTCCGTAGTCCATGTGATAGCGGGCGTAGCGCTTTTTCAGATTTGCTTTCCGGACCGGCGGATAGATTTTGTGTTTCCCGACCATGTTGGCAATAACGGGATGCTCCTTGGTGATCGAATATCTCTCTGCCCGATATCTCATAGACGAGTACTTATCGACATAGACAGGCGCGGTGTAATTCCATACCTCATTCACGGTAATGACTCCGGTATCTCCCGTGATCTTGAGCACGTGGTTGAAAGGAGCGACCAGGCTGCAGGTCAGCCGGGCGACCACACCTGATTCGAAGGTGATGCAGGCAACGGAGAAATCAGGGGTCGTGATCTTCAGATGCTCTTCAGGGGAAATCGGCCGGTCAGGCCAGAGAGTTGCCGAAAAGGAAGTAATCGTTTTGGCCGGCCCGAAGTAAGCCGTAAACAGACTCAGATAATAGGCCGAATGCTCGACGGTGACTCCCATCTTGAATTCTTCGCGATAGTCATAGGGCGCGCCCGATTCTGACTTCCACGTGTGAGGCGCGGCCAGATGGAATGGGCCGTCGTCGAGCTCGGCCAGAACAAGGCGCACATCACCAATTTCTTTCTCGCGCAGCGCCCTCCACAGTGTCTGGGCGGTCTCGCCCAGCAGGTTGCAGGGCGCGGATGAGAAGTAGACGCCTTTGGCCGCAGCCAGATTGACCAGCTCTTTTGCCTGTTCAAAGTCCGTCGCGAGAGGCTTCTCGGTAAACAGGTGCTTGCCGGCATTCAGGCAGGCTTTGGAGGTTTCGTAATGGCTGCTGGAGTTGGTCAGATTCAGAACCATCTCGATGCTGTCGTCGGCCAGCAGGTCCTCGAGGGTCGGATACAGTTTTACCGAATGCAGGTTGCAGAATTTGGCTGCACGTTCAGGGTCCCGGTCGGTTGCGCCGACAATTTTGAGCTCAGGGTGCCATTTCAGACAGAACAGGTAGTGGTCCGCGGTAAATCCGGCACCGATGATTCCGATTTGCATGCGTTCTCCTTTGAATGTGGGGGGGCTACAGGCCTTGCAGACCAGCTGAATTTAGAGCGACCCGGAATGCTCGCCCGCGAGGGGCTGCGTGCGCGAACCAGGAGGATTTTCCGGATCAATTGGATCGAGAGTCAGCACCTGGATCGGTCCTCGTCCGGTCATCCAGGCGGTTGCCCTGCGGATGATGGCCATAAGAACCATCCACCAGTGGCTTAACAATAACTTCATGCCATCAAGAAAGTGCCCATGAAGGATGCCCTCTTTGCCCCAGAAGAAGATGAGGCCGCCAAACCACACTGTCCTCTTCTTACTCGCTGTGCGATCGCCAGGATAGACTCCCTGCGCTGCTTTCGCCAGCAGCTTATCGATCCCTTCGATAAAAGGTGCGATCCTGCGCACCGCATTCGTCGAATGCATGCGGTAGAGCACCGTATCCGGAGCAAGCACCATGTCCGTTCTGCCTGTAATGCACAGCTTGTTCAGAAGATCCTGAATGTCCTGATAAAAAATCTCGGGGGACCAGCCGCCGGCTTCCGCGAATGCAGCACGCTCCACAACCAGGGAGCTGGTGTTGTAAACCCACGACCTGTCCTTATCCAGAAAAGTCGGAAACTCGGCAAATCGAATGTCGGACGATGGCGCGGCCGCGAGCACCGGAGCATCGCCGTAAAAGCGGCAGGACGAGCCCAGAATCAGCTTCGGACTGCGCTCTTCAATGATTCGGCTGTAGACTTTGAGACTCCACGGCGTTAAGACATCATCTCCATCGAGGAATACCAAATACTTCCCTTTTGCAACCGATGCGCCGCGGTTCCGGGCCGCCGCGGCCCCGCCATTCACAGAAGGTCTCTCGAGGGTAATTGCGCTGCCAAACGATTGCAGGACGCCCGCCGTTCCGTCGCTCGAAGCGTCGTCGACAGCGATGATTTCCAGGCTGGCGTGCGACTGACGCAGGACGGATTCCACGGTTTCTCGTATGAACTTTTCGTGGTTATAGCAGGCTATAACTATGCTGAACAGCGGCTCTGACACTTGAGTGTCCTTGTCCTGAGAGTAAAGTTTCGGGCTTTCCCGGATATCGTCCGGGAGGAAACGCCAGCGCGTGAGCTGCCAGTGGTCATTATTTCACGGCAGGGTTGGCGAGCCAGGACGGGATAGTTGGTTCAGACGGCTATCTTCCGTATGGGGTATTGAGTTTCGTACTGCAGACGTGCGGAGAGCCGGTCCTGACGCTGCAGTACGGGAAGGCTGGTGAGCTTGAGCCATTGTTTTTCGTAAAGATGCCAGCTGGCCACTGCAATCGCGGTCGATACAGCGAAGGCGACAGCGTTGACCACCAGAGCCGACAGCAGCTGATTGTGCAAACGGGTCATCAGGTGCGTGGAGTTCAGGCCCGCTTTGGCGAAGACGACGATGACGGGAAGATGGCAGATGTAGAGGCAGTAGCTGTATTTTCCGAAAAAGCGCAACAAGGGTGATGCAACAAGTCGATGTCCGAGGGTTTGCGGACGTGAGGCCACAGCGACGGCAATGCATGCTGCGAAGAAAATTCCCGTCAGGGTGAGTTCGAAAGTGTTCATGAACAGAGTGGGTGTATCGCCAGGCCCGACGGTGCAGCCCGGATTAAGAATCCGACCGAGGATCAGGGCGCCCAGTGCAGGCAGTGCCAGGCGCCTTGCCCACATCACAAGCGTCTTCCAGTCCTGAGGGTCGCGGGCGGCCAGAGCCACGATGCCTCCTATGGCCAGGGAATCCGCGCGGCAGAGGGTCCACAGATACGCGGCAAACGGAAGGTGAAGCCAGTAAAGAACAGCTCGCAGAAGGAGCGCGAGCGCGATGAGTCCCACGCAAACGCCCATCAGCCGCCTGCGCGCCAGCTTAAGAACCAGGAACGGCCATACCAGGTAAAACTGCTCCTCGACGGCGAGAGACCAGAAATGTTGAAGCGGGTGGGCGACTACGGCCCATCCTTTGAACCCTTCGTACCAGTTGAGGAGGTAGGTCCAGGCAAACAGCTTGACCGTGAGACCGCTCTGCAGATCCGCGAGGGTGGGGCGGTGGATGTGAGTGAGGACCAGCGGTCCGATGAGGAAAAAGATGGTCAGCGCTGCGTAGTAGAGCGGAAAGATGCGCAGCGTCCTGCGGCCATAGAAGATGCGAAAGTAGTGCGGAAACTGCCTTGAGTCGTAAAGAATGCCGGTGATCAGGAAGCCGGAGAGGACAAAGAACAAATCGACGCCAATCCACCCCATTCCAGCCACATAATCGTAAGCGCGTTCCCAGATCGAGCCGCCGCCGGCCCAGGCGACAATCCAGAAGTGGAACATCATGACGACGAGAACGGCGATGCCGCGAATTCCATCGAGGATCGGGATCCGCCCTGAAAAGAGCGCAGGCGCAGGGGGCGCTGCAATCACTTTGGGGGATGGGGACGAGATCGCGACAACGGAATTAGGCATCTGATCCTCTTGGGGGAGGTAGACGCTGTTTTTGTGTCTGGTTCTCTGACAGCTCTCAGTTTTTGATCGTGCTGGGGGATGTGGAGCGGGCGAAGGGAGTCGAACCCTTACCGGAGACCTGGAGGGCCCCCATTCTGCCAGTTAAACTACACCCGCAATTCTGTTTTACCTGCGTCGAAGCCCGCAGGCAATGCCCATTCGGTTCCCGACTGCCCTTCTTTCGTAAGTTACGATTCAGGCACCCCCTTCCGAAGCCAACGCCTCGGCAGGCCGTGGGTTGAACGGCCGGGGCCGCAAAGTAGCCGTTCTTCCAGCCATGGAGGCGGCCGCAGGCTAAACCCGCTATCTTGCGATAGCAGGAAACACTCTTTTGCTGCCGGCGGTGAGATCACCCAGGTTCGAGTTCATCACCCGCTCGTAACCTTATCGTGTTCTTCGCAGGCGGATCGTTTCTCTCAAATCGGCTGCGATCCACAAAAAATCGATCAGGCGAGCGTCAGGAGCGTGATTTCGGGCGGACAATTCACACGCAGCGGAACGCCGATGGTGCCGATGCCGCGATTCACGTAAAGCTGTGTGGGGCCGTATCGAAACCATCCCTCGACATAATTTTTGCCGTACTCCGGAAGAAACGCCGGCGGTAACAAGGGAATGCGGATCTGGCCGCCATGCGTGTGGCCGGAGAGCATGAGCCCGGGACCGTACTTCGCGACCTCGGGCAGAATATCCGGCTCGTGCGCGAGAACGATCATCGCCTCTTTGTCGCGGATGGCGCTGGCGGGGACGGCGCGATCCGGATCCGCATCCGCGGCACAGGCGCTGCCCAGACCTACCAGCCAAAGGCGCTGGCCACTGCGCTCGAGGGGAACGGCCTTGTTCCTCAGGACCGGCAAACCCTGCTCGACCAGATCGCCGTAAATATAGCGACCGCCGACCATCATGTCGTGATTGCCGAGCGTAGCGTAGCGCAGCGGACACTGAATGCCGCTCAGGATCGAAGCGCACGCCGGCATGTGGCGCAGAGCAAATCTTTTATGCGCATCTTCGCTGGGCCAGCGGATGGGACCGTAGGTGACGAAGTCTCCGGTCAGCACCACCAGATCGGGCTTGAGCGCGTTGACGTGCTCAACGACCTCGCGAAGAAAGAACGTTTCGGTCCACTCGTAGTAGTGGATGTCAGAAATCTGCGCGACACGCATGCCGCGGAATGCATCCGGCAGGCCGGGAAAATGCACTGTATATTCGTCGAGCCTGAGTCTGTGACGGGCGATTTCACCCGCATAGAGAGCGAAACCTCCCAGGGAAAGACCCGCGAGTGTGAGGAAGGAACGGCGGGTGAGCCGGTGCGGCGGCTGAGCCGATCCAGCCTCGCTTTGGCTTTCGGTCCCGGAGACTTTATCGACGGACATGCGCGGTGCACTACTCAATGAGACGAGCGAACAAGGGACTAGAGGTAGGTGTGGATCCGATCTCCCAGCCATGAAGTTACACCGAGCGGCAGATGAACCCATACTTTTTTCGCCAGCGCCACGGCTGCGCTTTCGGCGTGGTCGGCAGGCGAGTCAGCCTGCTGGAAATCCGGAGCATAGTAGCGCTGCAGTCGTACCGGTTCTGCACCCCACTTGCTTTTGAAACGCGCCAGGTTGTCGTCGCCTTCAGGCACTTCGCCGAGATCCACGGACCGAAATCCCGCTTCGCTGGCATCATTGAGCGCTTGCCCCATGATGATGTCGTTGGGGCGCAGGTTGAAGTCGGCTTCGCGCGAAGCACCAAACGCGTAAATGACTGTCGCGCCAAAGGTGAAGAACAGATGGCCGCCCACGATGCGAGAGCCTGCCGGCGTTTGCTGTTCAGCCAGCAGCAGGCGCATCATCCCGGTCGGCTGCATCAACTCCCACAGCGCCTGAAAGAATCGGTAAGGCCGGGCCGCGACCACGTTGCGGCGCATGGTCTCAAGATAGATGCGATACCAGACGCGCAAGTCGTCGACCGTCTCTGCTGGACGCGTGCGCAGTCCGCTTGCGATGGCCTTGTTGATGGACCGCTTGACGCTGGAGCGGTTCTGGCTGCCGGGGATTCGATAGGGTTCGCCGGGTTTTCCGGCCAGGCGCACGCTGTAGCTGAGCCGCCAGGGCTTTCTTACGACTCCCTCGACGCCGTTGTTCAATTCCTCGAGCTGGGTCTTGATTTGCAGGCGGACAGAGTCCGCGTTGGCGCGCCGCACCGCTTCGCTCACCAGCGCGGCCAGGGCCCCTCGGTCGGCGGCCAGCGGGCCGGCCAGCGGCGTACGCGGCAACGAAGAGAGCCGGGGGCCGGTGAGCGGATGGCCTTTGCTGAAGGGAAGGCCGCGGGTATAGAGCAGTGGAAAAATGCCGCGCAGCGATCCGTCCGTATCCTCGCAGGCAAGAAAGAGCGAGCGCTGAGGGTATTCGCGCTCGAGCACCTTCAGCCACGCAGGATGGTGATAGATCGTCGCGTCCGGATGACCCAGAACAAATGCCTCCCAGCGAGGGTCTTTCCAGGGATCGACCTCCACGATCGTGGTGTCCGGAGACAGCAAATCGGCGGAGGAGGTTGTGTGCACGGAATGATTGACCGCCATTTTTTTTGTATAACCTTTGGCGAACCGGAGTGCAGCTTAGCGTTCGACGACCGGAGCGATATCGCGCTTCAGTCCATAATCATCGAATTTCTGAGTGGAAAGGTTGTCGACAAGATCGAAGTACTGCTGCTTGGTCCGATCCCATCCGTGGAGTTCGACATATTCGAGACCATGCTGTACGAGGGATTCGCGCAATTCCGGATTCGAGGCGACGTCGTACATCGCCTGAGCCATCGCGGCGCTGTCGCCGGAAGGAAAGAAGCGCACGGTCGCATCGTCGAAATAGAAGCTGTCGATTTTGGTGCGCGACACGACGACCGGAATTCCCTGGGACATGAACTCCATGATCTTGGTGCTGTATGCTTCGTTGCCGAAGGAATCCGCGCGCTTGGGCACGACGCCGAGATCGGCATTGGCAATGATACCCGGAATCGCATCGAGGGACGCGATGCCGCAGAACTTCACCACATCGGCGAGTCCCAGCTCGCGAGCGATATCTTTGAGCCAGTTGGTAAGCTTCTCGTCCTGCGCACCGTAGAGGTGGAACTCCGCATTGGGCACTTTCTTCCGGAATTCGGCGAAGGCTTTAATGCCGATATCGAGGCCCTGATGCCACTGGAAGGTCCCCGGAAAGATCACGATGAAGGGGCCATCCTGACGCGTGCGCTGGCGGCGTGAAAAGACCTCGGGATCGGGAAGATTGACCACCACCGAGCACTGAGACGGACGGGCGGACCGAGCCACAAGCTTCTCGACCCAGAGGTGATTGGAGACAATCACGTGATCGACGAAACGACAGCACAGCTTCTCCACAAAGCGCAGGCCCGAGACATAGAACTGCTTCAGGCCGGTCTTGAATTTGCTGGCGAAGAGCTCCGGAACGATGTCATGAATGTCGAGGATCAGACGCGCCCCGGTCATCTTCGGATACCAGGCGGCAAACACCAGGAAGTCCGGCATGTTATGGATGTGGACCACATCATAGCGATTGCGCGCGTGCAGCCGGGTGAGGGCAACCGAGGAACGGAACAGGAAACGCAGCAGCCGGGAAACATAGCTCCAGTGGCCGGTTTCATTATGATCGCGACGCTGCATGTGATAAATCGTGACTCCGTTCAGGGTGCTGACCCTGTCCGTATTGCTCAGGCCATCCAGCGCGATCACGTCCACCATGTCGCCGCGTCTTGCCAGGGTTTCGGCATAGCGGCGGATGCGGCCGTCGGTTTCATACCCGGAATAGGCCACCATGCACACGCGGCGGCGGGTGTTGCGCGAAGCAGGCGGCAGCGTCTCGCAATAGGAGCGGGCGGCTTCGCGCGGCAAACCATGCCAGAACTGATCGCCGTACTTATCGCGCGCATAGCTGAGGAATTCTTCATATCGGGCGACGGGATACTCATCCCGCCCCGGCTTCCCATCCATGCACATGTAATCGGGGTGCGTATTCAACAGGGCCATACCTCGCTGCTCCACAAGCCAATCCAGTTTCTTTTTCCAGATGTCGATGTTCTGTTCGCCGAGAACCTTGAACAGATTGAAGTCCTGAACCAGGGTGTAAGGCAACTCGACAAAACCTTCGCTGCCAGGAGCCTGCACCCAGAAAGGAAAGATCGTGCCCATTCCGTCGGACTCAGGCTCGAAGGGATCGACGTCGAAAGTCGAGCAGTCATACTCGGCACCCAGCTCGTGCAGCCAGCCGAGACGGTGCTGCATGAGCGGCGAACGGAAACCCACCGCACCCCACTGATGCATCGTCTCGCGAATCTGGGCGGCATCTGCGGCAAACTTCTTCGGCGACTTGTAAAGCTTCCCGTCGTGATACAGGCCATGCACGCCGGCCTCAAAGCCCGCGCGCTGCAGCATCTGCAGCATCTCCGGAGTGACCTGGTACTCGCCGCGCGGAACGAAATTGAAGCAGGCGCGAAAGCCGTACTTCTGTGTCAGTTCCACCAGGCGCGGAATGCGGTCGTATCCCTTCTTCCCTTCCACATCGTGGGTAAGAATGAGCCCGAATCGCTTACCGTCCGGCCATCCTGGCCAGTGGGGAGGAACCGATGCCGATCGGGGATCGATGGGCCACATCTGCGCAAATTCGCGGCGCCGGCGTTCAGCACGCCATTGTCTCAAAGCCAAGCGAAAACGCCAGGGCAGAATCGGTTTCACAAGATAGTACGCTTGAGTGAGCATAGGAGCCAAAGACGTTACCAAAATGAATCAAGAGTTAATTGTGGGACGTTATCAGCTTCAGCCCATGTGCCGGTAGAGAATATTCCCCGCAAGTTGCAGGACTCTGTCCGAACTGGCTGAAACCACTCGCTGCATCAGATTCTTTTGCCACGCCGGTTTCGCTCGCGACTCCTCGGCGGGATATTTCCAGTAGGTGAGCGGGGTGGGGACGCTGCCCCAGTGCTCTTTAAAAACGCTCAGGCCGGGATCGTCGAGATCGGAACGTCCCATATCCAGCTCGATCTGGCCATTGCGTTTTGCTTCCTGAATCGTCTGCCAGAACAACATCGGCGTGCCGCCGTATTTATTCGCCGACGCATCGCTGCAGCCATATTTATAGACCATGACCTCGCGGTGCGAAAGCGTGATGATGCTGGCCACGGCAACGCCCTCTTTGCGAACGATCCGGATCTTCAGATCCGGACCGAAAGCCGTCACCAGCGAACGAAACCACTCGATCGGCTGAGGCGGCAATCCGTGGCGCCGGCGCGTGATCGTCATCAGGCGATAGAAGTCCTTCAGCTGCTCCTCGGAGCTCCCTTCCTCATAGGCAAGGTTCTCGCGTTCGGCGCGGCGGATCTTCCGCTGGATGCAGTCCTTGTGAAAGCTGCGGAACAGCTGGTCAGCCGGTGCAGTCAGGTCGAGGCGATGCAGTACCGCGCCCCCTTTTGGCTGAAAGCCACAGACCTGCTCGCCCTGTTCGGAGTGCGGACGAATCTCGAGACGCTTGTAGCGCCCTTCGTCCACTGTGGCGCGCGCATGGGTAAGCAACTCTGACAAAGCTGACGAATCGTTCAACAGCGGCTCGCAATGATCAGAGAACGGAAGCGAAACAATGCGGCGGCCCGTAAGCCAGGAATCAATTTCACAGAAGACGATGCCGTCGGTCAGCGGAGCATCGGGTCCGCAGGTGGTCAGGACCAGCGGCCGGTATCCGTAGGTCGCATGCAGTGCGGTGAGCCACGCGCGCGTATGAAAGACCGAAGCCTGCGGGTGGGTGGCCACCAGAGCAGACCACCGCGGATCGGAAAGCGGATCAAGCTGATAGACGCGGCTGACAGGAAACATGGCCTCCCGCGACGAGTTTTCCCTGTCGTCCATCGTGTCTCTGTGCTGCTCTGCGAGCGTCTGCACCAGCTTCAGCCTCTCCCAACCCATGGACGGACGAAACGTCGTCCCGCTATCGATAACCCGGAAAACTTCACTCGAACGAAAACAGCTTCCATCCATTCGCGTTTCAGCAGCATGTTCCCGCGCTGAACTCAATCCATATTCAGAATCAGCGCTCGAAACCAACCGTCTAACGCCAGATCGTTTCCCCGCCTCGGAGGCGGCTGAGCTGTTGACGCCTCAGATATTTGATCGTCGCCGGATCGTCGACCTGACGAACGCCCTGCAGGTATCCCGAGATGAAGCCCCAGAACAGAGCTGCAGACTGGATCAAATAGGGCCTGGCTGTTATCCGTTTGGCGCACTTCAGGATCATGAACAGCGGATGATAACCACAAATGTAATTGGCTCTTCCATTTTTGAAGCCCGCGCCCCAGGTGCCGTCATTTTTGCCGGTGGGCCGATGGTGCAGGACCTGCAAATCGGGCAGGGTCCGCGTGGAGAAGCCCAGCATCTGCGCCTTGACTTCGTCCATCGTGTCCCAGCCGGGTGCCGGCCAGAATCCGCCGATCGCGTCCCAGCAGGAACGGCGATAGATTTTGGTAGCGCCTCGAACGTGAAATGCAGGGCAAACTTCGGGAATGGCTTGTCCGTTGATCACGTTGTAGATGGTGCCGCCGGCGATGCCGAGCGTGGGTTCAGCGTTGAAGGTGCGGAAACACGACTCGAAATATTCGGGGACGAAGGAGAGGTCGCCGTCGAGTTTGACAATGTAATCCCAGTCACTGGTTTTCAGATTGCGATAGCCGTCGTTGAACGCATCGACCACGCCGCCGCCGGACTTGCGAAAACCGCGATTATCCCGACGATAGACCGTGATCCAGCTATGCTGCCGCGCATAGCTCTCGGCGATCTCGGCGGTCTTATCGCTCGAACCGTCGTCGACGATCATCCACTCGGTGGGCGTGATGGACTGATGGATCACGCTCTCGATGGTGCGCGCGAGATTGGCTTCCTCATCGCGGACGGGCGAGATGATCACGTATTGGATGGCGTTCAATGGCATAGATCTGAAATCAAGAATAACGGTTGGTGCGTAATGATGGTATTACCGTTTCGTTACACCCGGGCGAGTTCGGGGCTAACTCCTGGATTGGCAGTGAGGAAGGCCCGGTGCCACAATTCCAGGGTAAGCAGCGAGAGCACTTCTTTTGCGTAAGCGCCGGATTCGGCGTTGGCCTTGAGCAGTCCTTCGATGGTGGCCCGGTTGAAATAGCCGCGCTCAAGCGTGGTGCGATCGAGCAGCACATCGTGGACGTACCCTTTTAAATCAGTCCGCAGCCACGTGTTGAACGGAACCGGGAACCCGGCTTTGCGGCGCTTGAGGATCGGCTCAGGAATGCGGCTGGCGAGGGCGCGTTTGGCGATGTATTTCGTTGTGAGGCCGCGGACTTTCTGGTTCTCCGGCAAGGAGGCGGCAAATTCCAGCAGCTTGTGATCGAGGAACGGAACGCGGAGTTCGATGGAGTTCGCCATCGTCATCTTGTCCGCCTTCAGCAGAAGATCGTCGGGCAGCGAAGATTTTGTATCGACATAGAGCATGCGGTTGACGAGACCGAGGTTGCGCGAGCTGGCCATGATGTCGCTCATCGGCCGGGTGGCGAAGGCCTTGTCGCTCACGCTCGCGAAATCGCTGGAGTAGAGCGTGCCGAGGTTCTGATTGAAATACGAAGCAGGTCCCGAACTGCGGCTGTAGTAGTAACTCTCAAACGGTTGGGCGAGGAGCGGACCATACTTGGCGATTCTCGGATTGTTCAGAAACTTATTGGCAGCCCCAGCCGCGGAAGAAAGCGGACCCCTGATGGGCCCCAGAGCGCTCTTCAGTCGCTCCACCCACAGAACACCGCGATAGGTCTGATAGCCCGCAAAGGCCTCATCACCCCCTTCTCCTGAGATCAGGACCTTCACCGATTCCCTGGCCAGTTTCGTGACGTAATAGAGAGCGATCGCCGGGGCTTCGCAGACAGGCTCTTCCATGAACCACGCGTACTGGGGCAGGAAATCTCTGAAGTCCGCGGCCGATATGGTCATCTCCTGGTGGTTGGTTCCATAGCGCTCGGCGGCGATGCGCGCGAAGGGGCGCTCATCGGGAATCTCCGTCGAACTGAATCCGAGCGTAAAACTGCCGAGGGTATGGTCGGTCCTGCTGCTGGCAAAACTGACCATCGCGGTTGAATCGACGCCACCGCTCAGCAGAACGCCCACCGGCACATCGGCAATCATGTGCAGGCGCACCGACTCATCGAGAAGCTCGATCAGTTCCGTGGCCGCATCGTCATCCGACCGCGGAGTGGGATTGAAGGTCAGATCCCAGTACGGATGAATTTGAGCTTTGCCGTCTCGCACCATCATGTACGAACCGGGCCTGAGCTTCAGGACATTCTCGAAGAGAGTGTCCTCGCCGGGGACGTAATAGAACGTAAGAAAGCGATCGACAATCTCCGGCCGCACCTGGGCGCTGACTTCCGGGTCGGCCAGGATGGCCTTGATCTCCGATCCGAAGACGATGGAATCCGATCCGATGGCGTAGTAGAGAGGCTTGATGCCGACCCGGTCCCTCGCCAGCATGAGACTTTTCTGGCGCTCATCCCAGATCGCAAATCCAAACATCCCGCGCAGCCGTTCCACGCAAGCCGGGCCGTATTCCTCATAGAGGTGAACGATCACTTCGGTATCAGTACGCGTGCGGAAAATATGTCCTCGCGCCAGGAGATCGTCGCGCAGTTCTTCGAAGTTGTAGATTTCTCCGTTGAAGACAATCCACACGGTCCCATCCTCATTGGAAAGAGGCTGGTGCCCGGTAGCCAGATCGATGATGGAAAGGCGGCGAAAACCAAGACCAACCGGACCGGAAAAATAATAGCCCTCATCGTCTGGCCCACGATGAACGATCGTGTCGGCCATACGCTTCAGCAGGCCATTGGAGACCGGCTTCTCCCGATTGAAATTTAACTTACCGCAGATTCCGCACATAAAATGTCCTCGCCACCAAGATCCATCGCCGCTGTTACTCGCGGCATGCTAACTTCCCTGCGCTCCCTGCGTGGTTAAACCTTCTGCCGCCTGCTTCCGCTCGAGAGGAGTCATCATGGTCTGGAAGATGAGCCACCATTTGTAGAAGGCGTTGCGGGCAGAATTCCTGCGCGAGCCTCGACTGATAACGACCGCAGCCAGCAGCATTGCCATACGAACGAGCGCGCTGGACGCCATCGCCATACGAAAAGCCAGCTGATAGACGGAGCCGCGATGCTTTGCGATGTACATCAGGATCGACTTCCACTTCATGACGACGGCTCGCCGCTTCACCGCAGTGCTTCTTCCGCCGTAGTGAATAATCTGCGGTTCGGGAAGGTAGTAGTTCGTGAAGCCTGCCTGCGCCGACTTGTAACAGAGGTCCAGGTCCTCGGCGTACATGAAGTACTCTTCGCTGAACAGACCGATCCGGGCAAACACGTCTCGTCTGAACAGAACGCAGGCGCCGGAAATAACTTCCACACGGCTTGGTTCCGTGCCTCCCGCCAGCAGCGGCGCAATATTCCACAAAGGACAGGCCGGGTACCGATTGCGAATAGAATCCAGATCCAGAAGCTGGTTCAGAATGGTCGGAAACGTCTGGATGGCCGAGGTCTGAACGGAGCGATCTTCATTCAGCAGTGTGCAACCGGCCGCGCCGACATTGGACAAAGACCTGACCTGCCGGAGCATCAGATCGAATGCGGGGTTGATCAGCACCGTGTCCGGATTGAGAAAGACGACATATTCGCCGGTTGATGAGCGAAAGCCGAGATTGTTGGCGCCGGCAAATCCCAGGTTGGCTGTGCTTTCAATCAGAATGACGTTGGGGAACTTTTCCTTCACGATCCCCACATCGCCACTCGGAGAAGCGTTATCGACTACGATGACCTCGAAGGCAGTCTCCTGGGTCCGGGCATAAACGCTCTCCAGGCATTCCAGAACGTAGGCGGTCGAGTTCCAGTTGACGATGATGATCGAAAGATCGGTCACAGTTCGATTTCACCCCAGGGCCCGATCGCTTTTCGACCGTCCGAGTACACCACAGTGGCCGGAACTTCGGGAGCGATCTCTTCCTCGTCAGGAAACTTCATCAAAGCGGGCGGCGTTTTGGCCGCTGCCTGCCGCTTCGGCATCACCGTCATCGCGCTGATCATAGCGAGCAGGGTGAACCACCATACCTGGGTCTGATCCCAGTAAGCCACGCCGAAGTAGGCAAAAATATTCGACAGCATGATGGCGCCGAAGACCCAGAGCAGCCACTGCTGCTTCGGTTTAACCCGCCTCCGCATAATGCCAAGACGGCTGTAACACTTCACGATGATGGCGATGAAGCAGATCAGCCCGATGAGGCCACCCGTTTCAGCCTCGGCTACAAACTGGTCTGACTGATCCCACATGTCGTAGCCCCAGCTGCCATTCTGGTTGGTACCGATGAGCCACCAGTCCTTGATATGTTGCGCACAGGTATCGAGCAGGAAGGCGCGGTCATATCCACCGGAACCGCCGATGACATTAATATGCGCAATGATGTACCAGACCGGTGCATTCATCCCCAACGCGAGACCCACGATTGCGATGACCAGCGCCCAGCGAATGGCCTTCATCGAGTTGCGCACCGGCCACAACAGAAGGCCGAGAATTCCGGCAACATAGGCCAGCAACGGTGTGCTGGAATTCGCGGTGAGCACCATCAATGTGGACCCCACGAGTCCCAGAACAGAGGAAACCTTGCTCTTCTTCCATAGCCAGATGAAGAGGGGAACGAGCGTGGCGCCGAAACAGCCGGCGAGAATCGAATGGCCAAAGGTGGCCTGAGCGCGGGGAGCCCCGTTTCTGATTTCAGGAGCGATCGGCGCTCCTCCGAGAATAGCTCCGAAGAGATTGACCCCCAGGTGCTGCTCTAACAGCATCGAAACACCCAGAATCAGAGCGCAGACCGCCAGCGTCTTCGCCGTTCTGACCACGTCCGACTCGTCCTGAATCAGATAGCGAAGCAGGAAGTAACCGCACAGGCACTGCAGCAGAAACTGCAGCTGCTCCATATTGCCGGCGGGAAAGTTGGTAATAATTGCTGCGAAAACGCGGTAGCAAGCCCAGACAATGAATATTTTGTCGATTACGTTAAGGCCGCCCGCAATCTTAAACTTGTCTCGCACCACGCGGATGAACCCGGCGAGAACCAGGATAAGGCGAACGTACAGGTGCGCGCCCAGCAGATAAACTTCCTGGCCGCGTGGAACCAGGAAAGTGCAGAGAAGCAGCGGAACAATCGCATACTTCCGCGGGCGCCACAGCACCAGCACGATTGTTACCAACAGCCCAACGGCAACGAGGGGATGCAGGATCGTTTCCGAGGCTCCATGGCCCAGGTCGCGCTGATTGAATTCGAGTTTCGCTGCCATTGCCTCTACGTCAAAATGCGGTTGAGTCCCGGGGACGGTTCAATCCTTACGAATGTGCGAGGGCTGTAGGTCGATTATCTCGCAACGCCCCGGCGGACTGGCGATATTCGGCGATGGTCTGATGGTAAGCGGCCAGGAGCCTGCGCCCCGCAGCTTTCCAGGTAATCTCATCGGCGGTACGAAGCGAGGCGTTGCGCAGTCTCTCCAGAAGATTGCGATCGGCATCCAGCAGGGTCAGATGTTCGGTCAGCTGTTCCACATCGCCGGCCGGATGCACGAGCGCATTCTCCATGTGTCTGCAAATGGCGCCCGCGGCGTCAGAAACGACCAGAACGCAGCCGCTGGCTCGGGCCTCGGAAGTCACCAGGGCGCTGCCTTCCTCGATGCTGGGCAAAACCAGCAGATCGGCTTTACGCATCAGCTCCGGAACGTCGGATCTGTGGCCGAGAACTTCGACGCTGGGATGAGCCAGCATGGCAGACATCTTTTCCGCATAGCCGGGAACGAAAGCACCGACGATCGTGAATTTGCCCTTGCGCGAAGCAGGCGACTGAAGCCAGGCCTCGAGCGCGTAGTGCAATCCTTTTCTCGGCGCAACTCCGCCGACAAAGATCATCGTGAGGCCGCGTTGGTCGTCACGAACCTGCTGGCCGGAGTGGTAAACCGTTTCGTCGTATCCATATTGATCACGCACCAGCTTTTCGGTGCTGAAGCCTTCATCCACAAACGTCCGCGCCACGAAATCGGACGGACAAAGGAGACGAAACGCGGCATCGTACTCGGCCTCTTCTTTGGCCAGAACACCCGGCTTGTACGCGTGCTCATGATTGGGATCAAGCACAATGCCCAGCTTCTCGCATTCCTTCCGTACCACCTCATACGCAAAGCGGGTGTGAGCGTTGGGTCTCTCGAGAACCGTGGGAATTCCCAGACGTGCAGCGGTCCTCAGTGTGCGGAGCGAACCGAGAGGCCACGCATGGACGACATCAATCTTGCCCGCCAGCTTCTCCAGCCGGTGCGCCACGATCGCATCGTGCAGAGCACAGGCACGCTCGGTCCCCAGCACTCGATAGGGAATGCGGAACCGGCCACGCGCCAAAGTCGGCTTCACGACCGCTTCGGGCGGCAATTCTCTCGACAGAGATCCCGCGCAAACCGTGACATGGGCGCCTGCGGCCATCACACCATACACCTGCTGCCATGCGGTGTGGCAAATGCGGGCTGCTCCCAGACGGTGGGGAAAGCTGTAGAGAACCCTGACGGGTTGGACGGCTTGTGTCATTGGCGGCGATTCGACTCCTGGGCGCTGCCCCTGGTCAACACGGCTGTGATCGTCTCACCGTCACCGACAAGCGAGGCCGCGGCCGTGAACAACGGCAGGAAGGTCAGACGGAACGCCTTACGGACTATTTTGAAGAGCAGGCCGGGTTCCTTGGCGCGCGCCAGCGGAGTCCTTGTGATGCCGATTTTGCTCAGCAGATTGTCGATGACATAGCGGAAGCTGAATTCAAAATACAGTTCGCGGTGCGCCGTGACGGAAACTTCCTGGAGCCCGGCGGACTGGGCCACCGCTTTGAACGTGGCGGGAGAAAAATGATAAAGGTGTCGCGGCAATTCCAGCGCGTACCAGTAGGAGCGGAAAATGTGCGCTCCCGCGGAGTCGATGTTCGGCATCATCGCGTAGAACACGCCATCGGGCTTCAGCCATTCCGCGACCCGAGCCAGCACTTCGCGCGGCTCATAGACATGCTCCATCACGTTGAAGGCCGTGATGGCGTCAAAACTTGCAGGAGGAAATTTTGCATCGAGAACGTCGCCCACAAATACCTCCGCGCCGCATCGCTCGCGGGCCATGCTCGCTGCGCCTTCTGACATCTCGATTCCGTACAGTTTCCAGTCGGGCCCCTTCATCGTCGACAAAAATCCGCCTGCGCCACAACCAAGATCCAGAATCGACCCTCCCGACTTGAGGCGGGACAGTTCGGTGCGGCGAGGAATCCAGTGATCCGGCGCCTGCGAAGCGGCCGCAATGGTCCGGTCGTAGTCGGATCCATAATGCTCGCCCATGGCAGCGGGCTGCGGAGGATCGTAAAGCCAGACGATGGAGCAGGCCGAACAGCGCAGCAACTGGTATTGGGTGTGGCGTCCGTTAAACCGGTCGGGACCGGCCAGCAGGGAAAGTGGGTCAGGATGCGCACACAGCGGGCACAACCGTTGACCTGCTCGGTTAGCCGGAGATATCGCAACAGGAGGCGCGTCGTTGGCAATCATGGAAGTCATCTGTCCTTGGTTCGTGATTCCTGGAGCTTGCGGGAATCAGGCGGTCGCTGCAAATTTTCGGGAAACCGTATTCAGCATCGTTCGAGCTTCAGAGCGAGAGATTGACCCCGTAACCAGCAGCGCCGGCACAGCAACGAGCAGGCTGATCAGAGCGGCGGTCGCCAGTCGAATTGTCTCCAGAACGCGGTGGTTGATGCCCCAGTGCACGCCCAGATACAACGCAATCACGGAGGCACTGAGAATCACGGCCGCGGCAACGCAAAATCGGAGAAGGTTGGGCGCCAGGATACGGGGATGGAAGCCCTTGAATCGCGAGGTAAGGCTGAGGCTCATCAGGATCAGCCCAAGAAACTGCCCAACGAACTGCACTCCGCCGACCATGCCATAGAAACCGATTCTGTGACCGAAGGGCCAGAGCAGGAGCGCAACGCCGAGGCCGAGGAGCAACTGCGCATTATCCATCACCGCTCCTCCGGAGACTCGATAAAGGACACGGCACAAGGAGCTCAGCGACCTGCAGACACCCGCTGCACAGAGAAGACAGACCGCGCCCTCAAGAAAAGGATCCGTCTTGCCGGTCCACACAAAAGCGATCCTGGTTCCGTAGAAGGCGATGAAGGCCAGAGGGAGGATTGAGAGCACAGCCATCGCCTTGAATGATTTGACGATGAACGCGTTGATTTGATCTCCCGATCCCGAGGCGTAAACCAAACTTCCGCCTGAAAGGATGGCCTGGAGATACGGACCCTGTACGAGCGTCGCAAAGCCCACCAGGCGGGCAGCCAGCGCAAACACGCCTGCGTCGTTCGCACCAAAGAATTTCAGGATGGCCACCGGCAGGATGGCTGCATAGAGCAACTCGAGCATGCTCACCAGCTGATAGCTTCCGCCAAACCGAATGAGCTCTTTGACCACCGACCGCGATACGAATGCCGGTGCGACACGAACGTCGGGCAGCACGCGGCGAGCAAAGATGTACCACAACACGCCGCTGGCCAGTTCGTAAAGACAAAAGACAACCGCCATCGACAGCAATCCAAATCCACGATAAAGAAGCACGACGACCGCGACGGTGTTGAGGAGATCGAGAACGACGTTCAGCTTTTCCCGCAGATCGATGCGGTGGGCGCCCATCAGAATGCTCTGGTAGGTCTGGCTGACATTGACCACGATCGCCGTGAGGGCCAGCCACTGAATCGATCGGGAGGCCGGATTGAGAAATGCGTTTGGAACTCCCACCGCAATGGCCAGCCAATGCGAGAAGATGGCGAGCGGCACCAGAACCAGAAGAGAAAGCAACAGGACCGCAGCGGTGCCGGTGCTGAGCAACCGGCTGGCCCGATCGAAGTCGCCGGTACCGGTGGCTTCGGCCACATACTTCTGAAACGCAGATTTGACGCCTGCTCCGCCCAGGGTGATATAGGCCGCGATCGACATGAGAACGGCCCAGATGCCGTACCCATCGAGCCCGAGGTGCCGGATCATGACCGGGACCACGATGACCCGGGCCAGCACGTGAACGAGGTTTCCCCCCACTCCGAAGAGCGTATTTTTCCCAATCGACGCGGTCAGCGCTCGATTGGATGAGGGCGCGGAAACAAACTTAGCGGTCATTATTTTCGACGAATGGGTCGCCTGGTAACCAAAGGGGAACGGTGGCTCAAGTTTATGACAATGGTACGGGTCAGGCCTGCCCGGAATCAGGATCGGTACCGAAAGTTATCGGGCTCCCACGATCCACGCGCCGTTGGAGGGGCGCGGATTTCCTGCCCCATCGGAGCACAGAAGCGCCAGAGAGCCGGAGCAGAGCGACGTCAGATTCGCTCCGGAGTTGATCAGCGGAGATCCTGCCTGGGGCTGATAGTTGCCATCCAGACTGAGGGAGGAACTGTAAGCGGAATGCGCATCGTCGCCGATGCAGCTTTGCCAGGACGAGAACTGCGATGCCTCGAAGTACTTCCCGCGGCAAACGAAGGCGTTGTTCCCGCCATTGGCGTAACGGTTATGGTCCGCTGAAAACGGAACGCCGTCGGTCTCCACCAGCTGATTGCAGCCGCTGACAAAATTGTTCTCAAACTTCATGCCGCTGACGTCGCTGTTCGCGGAAAAGCAAACGCCAACTCCGGTTCCCGCCGTGCTGATCAGCGTGTTGTTGTAAACCCCGCCTCCGTGCGCGGAAGTAAAGTTGCCGGAGAAGAGACCGAACAGTCCGTCAGGATCGGCCTGGTCGCCCAACGCAACGTTGTTGTAGACGGCGATCCCGGAGGTCGCATCGGCGCACGGTGTTGACTGCGCACCTGCGCCGCCTTCGATAAAGACATGCGCGGTAGCGTTTTGACCGATGGGTCCTTTGAAGAGGTTATTGTAGATGGACAGCAATGTGATGTGGGCGGGCGAGCCTTTGGTCTGACTGGTGAAGCAATGGATTCCGTCATGATGGTAGGTGTCGTTCGCCGTGTCCCACAATGCGTATCCGTACACCGTGTTGTTATGAAAGATAAATGGTCCTGAACTGCCTCCGGAAACGCTGCTGGCCAGCATCCAGCCGTGATCCATGTTGTAAATCGTGTTTCCCGCGATCACCACGTTGCCGTCGCCGTTTTCAAAAGAGTTGTACAGGCACCAGCCGGAGTCGTGCATGACGTTGTTCCGGATCAGCCAGTTCGAACCGCTGACCGAGATGCAGCGCTGCGCAGCCGCATTCGCTGACGTGTCGCTGCCCGAGGTATGCACATACATGTTCGCAATCGTCAGGTTCTCCACGCTACAGTGATTGCACCTGAAACCTTCAATTGCCTCTGTTGGCTGTTGAAAGGCAAGCGTTGTGCCGTTAGCGGTGTTCTCGATCGTCCCGGTGTTCTGGCCGTCGACCGTGTAATAGCTCAAACCGTAGAGGCAAATCGCTCCTCCACAATCGCCATTGGGCGAGGGCGCAAAGTAGGGAGCCTCGAGAACGGCGCCGGCATCGAACTTAATCGTGACTGGCTGGCCCTCGGCCCCATTCCCTCGGGGTGTCAGCATCTGCGCGCCAGCGGCCCCCGTGATGGTCCCGCAGAGATAGATCACATCTCCGGGGGAATTTGTAAGCTCGTTGAACGCGTCCGGGGTGATCGTGACCTGGCCGCTGCAGGCTTTCCCACCGCTGAAAGTTCCTGCCGACTGCGCGATGTAACGGGTACCCCCAAAGGCTGGACGGATCGTGACAAAAAGGGAAATCATCGCCACGGCGACAGCGAGAGCAAGAACGGGAATCAGCGTCTTCATGGAGTCTCGCCTGCTGTCTTCACGTGCGATCGCCGGAGCTGCGGAGTGCCATCAGGAGATGGGAGAGGCCACAGAAAACTACGGCGGTCATTGGATGACCGCCGCAGGACTTCCGGATGATCAGAGAAGCAGAGGAATTAGTTGGCAACGATGGAACCGGTCAGGCCTGTCGGCGGCGCTGGACCCGTCCCGGTAGTGGAATACGCACCCACCGTCCACGCACCCGTCGCCAGACGCAGATTACCGGCAATGTCGGTGTTGAGCGTGTTGATGGCTAAAGAAGTGAGGTTGGCTCCGGCTCCGATGACGGGCGAGCCGGCCTGAGGCACACCGGCCGGAGAAAGGTTCGCGCTCGAAACTTCACTCGAGCTCGTCTCCCCACTCAGCGATTCCCAGGTGGACAAACTTCCTGTGTAAGTGCTGCCGTAAGCGAAACAGTTGGCCGACGAAGCGGTCGAGCAGTTTGCATAGACGTTATTGTGTATACCGCCCGATACAAAACCGCCGCCGGAAGTTACGTACGCCAGAGTGCCGCACCCGGTCACGACATTGTTGATGAACGTGACGTTGGGAGAACTGGAGGTACCAACACAGCGATCGCCCGAGGTGCCGATGAACGTATTGTTGTAAATCTTGTAGCCGCCGTCCTGACCGGTGGTCAGCAGGCCGTCCCCATCGTTCCCGTTGCAGGTATCGATGAGAGTGTTGTTGTAGATCGAGACATTCTTGGTGCTGCCGCCGTTCGCCTCCATAAAGATGTGAGCGGTCACGTTCTGGCCGATGCAGCCACCGAATTTGTTGTTGTAGATGTTGACGCCGCTGATGGTGTCGGAGCCGTCATCGTTGTAGCCCCAGACGTGGATGCCGTCGTGGTGCCACACATCCCCAGGGGTATCCCAGTTGGAGTAGTCGTGAATATTGTTCCCGAATACGTTGAGGTTGGACAGGGTGTTGCCGCTGGCCGGGCCGCCAATCGCGATGCCGTGATCGATGTTATAGATCTGGTTGTTGGAAATCGTGATGTTGGACGACGTGCCGCTGTCGTACTGCAGATTGATGCACCAGCTGACGTCGTGCATCAGATTGTTGTTGATGGTCCAGTTGCTGGATGAGCCGTGGCCCCACATGCAGGAGCCGCCGCCGCCGCTCGGAACTCCGCTGGCGGTGACATACATATCGATGATGCTGAGACCTTCGACCGTCAGATTGTTGCTGCTGTCGGCTTCAATGCCGTTGCTGTCGTCATGATAAGTGCAGGATCCGCCGGGACACGCCGCGCCGGAGTCGCCGGTTGCCGTTGCCTCGACGATTCCCTGAACGGCGCCATTGGCGCCGCCGTTTCCGTTAATCACGATGTAGTTCAGGTTGCTGGCGTCGATCGCGCCGCCGGAACCCTGCGGGGGCCATTCCGGAGACTGAAGAATCGCCCCACTCTCGAAATACAGCGTGATCGGGGCGGCCGCGGTGCCGCTCTTCTGGAAGATGAGCGCCTCGGTATTAGCGTTGACACTGATCGTTCCGCAGACGTGGACGGTGGTTCCTGGGCCTATCTGCGCCGCGGTCGGCGTGCCCGACGTCCAGTTTCCGCTGCTGTTAAAGAATGAATAGGCGTAAGCGTTGGCGCAACTTGATCCGTTGGCTGATCCGGTACCGGACTGAGCAATATAAATATCGTTCGCGAACGCGGGGCTTGCCATTGCGAAAAGAACAACAGTACTGAACACAAGTGCTGCAGCGAAAGGAGCACTCAGGAAACGCGACTTACTAAACATGGACAGATTCCTCCGAGGATCGCGCCGAACCATTGATATGCGGGACGAGTCTTGTCCCATCCAGTGCAACCGAAGGACCAGTTTCGGAAACGAAAGTCACGTTTGGTGCTTTGTTCGGTGGTAAAGTTTGCACCATGGTAACTTATGCCTTTATGTTGCTGATTATAAAGCTTCCTCTGGAAGCTCTTGGCTGGCCTGTGGGTCGTCCAGGTTCCTGGTTGCACCATGAAAGAGGTTCGGTACGTGCCGATTTTCACACGGCACGGAACGCGGTCTACGTAAAAAAGTGTCACCTCCAATTACTTTTGGGTTCAGGCTTGCTTCAGGCTTTCGTGCCGGGCCTCCGCAGCCGCTTGGCCAGGGACTGCACGCCGCCCACCCAGTCATAGGCGCCTGCCATTTTGGCCCGCAACAGCGCCGGATCGTCGCCACCGTTCATCGGAAGTCGTTCCAGAAAAAGAGGATCGCTTGCCACATCGGCACGCCCAATCTGGGTGCAAACCCCATGGCGGACTCCGTTCTCCTCCAGAATGTCCCGCAGCATCTTCCTGAACGGTTCATCCGTCTGCGGAAAAGCGTACGGATAAGCGAAGGTATCGACAGGGCAGCCTGTTTTTTCTTCAATTGTTTGCCGCGACTGCAGGATTTCTTCGCGGATGCGCTCCCGGCTCAGCCCGTGAAGCTGCGGATGGGTCACGGTATGTGAGCCAAAAGAGATGCCGCGCTGCTGCATTTCGCGCACTTCGGCCCAGGTCATGCATTCCCTGCGGTTGAAGACCTGAGGCTGATCGCCAATCGAGGCCGTAGGCAGAAACATGGTGGCCGTGAAGCCGAACCGCTCGAGCGCGGGAAAGGCCTGCTCGTAGAAGTTCCGATAGCCATCGTCGAAGGTGATGACCACCGTCTTGTCGACGGTACCCCCGCCCGCCTGCAGCAGCCCCATGGCTGAGGCGAGGCTCGCAGTCCTGTAGCCGTGCTCATTGAGCCACGTCATTTGCTCGAGAAACTGAGCGGGCCCGGTGGCGATCCAGTAATACGGGTGGAGGGCCGATTCATCTTCGTCCGCCACGCTGTGGTACATGAGGATTGGAATTTTGCCGCCGCGCCGCCCCGGGAGTAATCCAAGCAGCGGCGCAGCGAAGTACAACGAGCCAGCGCGATCAAACCGAAGACTCACGGCTGGATCCGCCGGAGAGGTCCGCCGGTCTGAACGCTGCTCGGCATGATTTAACTCCGCGCGGCCAGAACTGCCGGCTCGGCTGCAACACGTCCCCGTCCGGTAAAGTTCTCAATCTCTGCGGCCACACGCTGCTGCTGTTCCTTCGTCAGCTGCGGGAACATCGGGAGGGAGAGAATTTCCGAGGCAAGAGCCGACGCCACGGGGAAATCCTCAGCGGTGTGGTTGCGTGACGCGTAAGCCTTTTGCAGATGCAACGGCACAGGGTAGTGAATGCCGGTGTGGATGCCGCGGCTCTTGAGGTATTCCATCAGGCCATCGCGATTTGCGGTGCGCACGACATAGAGGTGATAGACGGCGCGCGACCATGAAGGCTCGAAGGGACAGGAGAGGGCGTCGTTGCCGGCGAGCAGGCGGTTGTACTCCGCTGCGCGATCGCGCCGGCGCGAGTTCCATCCGGCCAGGTGCGCCAGCTTCACATGCAGCAACCCAGCCTGAATGGAATCGAGGCGGCCGTTGTAGCCTTCCATGTCGTGGTAATACTTCTTCACCGAGCCGTGCTCGCGAATCATTTTGATCTTCGCGGCAATCGTCGCGTCATTGGTGGTGACGGCACCGGCTTCGCCACAGGCTCCGAGGTTCTTGCCCGGGTAGAAGCTGAATGCGGCGGCGCGCCCCATGGTGCCTGCCTTCATCCAGCGATTCAGTTTGCCGGAGAAGTACTCGGCGCCGTGTGCCTGGCAGGCATCCTCGATCACGGTCAGACCGTACTGGTTGGCCAGGCGCAGGATCGCATCCATGTCGGCCATCTGGCCGTAGAGATGCACCGGCACAATGGCGGTGACCGGGCGCTGATAGCGCTTGCTGATGAGCCGGCCGGCGTTGTCGCGTGTGCAGCCCTGCTCAAGGAATTCCTCGAGCCGCTGGACCGACATGTTGTAGGTGCTTTCGTCGATGTCGATGAATTCCGGCGTCGCTCCGGCCTGGGAGATCGCCTCCGTGGTGGCGATAAACGTGTTGGGCACGGTCACAATCACATCGCCCGGCTCGATGCCGCAGGCCATGATGGCAAAACGGAGCGCGTCGGTTCCGCTGTTCACGGCGATGGAGTGCGTCGTGTCGCAGAAGGCGGCGAACGCCTGTTCGAACTCCTCAACCATGGGACCGCCGACGAACCCGGCGGTAAACAGGGCGCGGCGAAACACGGCGGTGAGCTCTTCTTCCAGCTCAACATGAGGAGTGATCAAGTCGAGAAATGGGACATCGTTGGATGCGTGCATGGGGGGTCCTCTTAGCTTTCTTCAATGGAACGAAGGATCCTGGCAGGATTGCCGGCCACGATCGAGTTGGGTGGGACATCTTTAGTGACAACGCTGCCGGCACCTACGATAGCGTTCTCACCGACACTGGTATTGCAGAGAATGGTGGCTCCGGAACCGATGGATGCGCCTTTGTGGATCACCGTGCGTTCCACCTTCCAGTCCGCTTCGGTCTGCAACTGGCCGTCGGCAGCGGTTGCGCGCGGATAGCTGTCGTTGATGAAGGTCACGCCATGACCGATGAACACGTTATCTTCGATCACGACGCCTTCACAAACGAAGGTGTGACTGGAAATCTTGCAGCGCTTGCCGATCGTGGCGTTCTTCTGAATTTCGACAAAGGCGCCGATCTTCGTTTCGTCCCCGATCTCGCATCCGTAAAGGTTGATGAACTTCGACAACTTCACGTTCGTGCCAAGCTTAACGTCGTCCGCGACCGCATTCCAGGCGTTCATAGGTAAACGAGCGAGCCTCTCTTGCTGATGGATTCGCTGGCAGCTTCCAGCATCTTGACGACCCGCAGTCCGGCGCATCCGTCGTTAAACGCGTCTTTGCCGGTGGAGATGCAGTCCACGAAGTAGCTCAGCTCCTGGCGAAGCGCTTCCACCTGCTCCAGCTGCGGAGACCACATATCGCCCGAGCGGTAGTTAACCAGCAGGTTATACATGCCTTCGTTGCTGGTGATGTTCACGCCCTTGTCGTAGACCTTGACCTTTTCATCGGCCTCGAGGTCGTTCCACACCAGCATCCGCTTTTCGCCGCCGATCATGGTGCTGCGCACCTTCACCGGAGAAAGCCAGTTCACGTTGATGTGGGCAATCACGTTCTCGGGGAAGTAGAGCGTCATGAACGCGACGTCTTCGTGGGAGTTGAGGTGGCACTGTCCAGTCGCAACCACGGCTTCCGGGCTTCCCTCGATGACGTGATCCATGATGGAGAGATCGTGCGGCGCGAGATCCCACAGCACGTTGATGTCATGCTGAAACAACCCCAGATTGACGCGGGTTGAATCGTAGTAGTAGAGCTTGCCCAGGGTTCCTTCGCGTAACAGCTGCGAGATCTTGCGGACCGCACCTGTAAAGAGGAAAGTATGGTCGACCATCACGCGAAGGTTCTTCTGGATGGCCAGATCGATCAGCTTTTCTCCCTGCGCAACATTGCTGGTAAAAGGCTTCTCGACAAACACGTGCTTGCCGTTTTCCAGAGCGGCCTTGGCCAGCTCATAGTGTGTCCACACCGGGGTGATCACGGCGATGGCATCGATGTTCGGTGAAGTAATCACCTCCATCGCGTCCGCGGTGATGTGCATACCGGGATAAGCCTTGTGCGCGCGTTTCTGCGCGGCAGGGCTCATCTCCGCAATGGCCGCAACCTGAGAACCCTCGAGACTGGCGAGGTTTCTGACGACGTTGGGTCCCCAATATCCGTAGCCGATTACACCGAAATTCACGAGATTGTCACCACACTTTCAGCAATGATGACGCTACTGCGCACCGCTCCCCGGAGGGAGCGGTGTTGGTCGAAGAAATGGATTGTCGGGAAGAAATGAACCCGGCGGGAAGAAAAAGTCTAGTACGCTCCCTTGATCACCGCGCCTGGAGTGCGCAGCAGGATCTTGAAGTCCAGCCAGGGCGACCAGGAGATCGCATACCGCAGATCGAGGCGAACCATATCGTCGAAGCGCACGCGGCTCCGTCCCGTGACCTGCCACAAGCCGGTGATGCCGGGCTTGACCTGCAGGACGCGACGGCGGTGCCAGGTCTGATAAGCAGCCAGCTCATACGGAAGCGGAGGACGCGGCCCCACCAGGGACATGTCTCCGCGAAGAACGTTGATGAACTGGGGCAGCTCGTCGAGGCTGGTTTTGCGCAGGAACTTTCCGATGGGCGTGATGCGCTTGTCGCCGGCCAGCTTGAATACCGCTTCGCCGCCGGTGGTTTGAACGCGGTCGGCGACGCCGGCAATCAGCTGCTTCACGTACTCCTTGTGCACCGATTCATCGTTGTTCACCCGCATGGAGCGGAACTTCAGGAAGGTAAAGCGGCGGCCGTACTGGCCGATGCGATCCTGCCGGAAGAGAATCGGGCCGTCGGAGCTCAGCTTGACCGCAAGCGCGATGATGGCGAACAGGGGCAGGCACGCGATCAGCATCAGGGCGCTCCCCGCGACGTCCATCATGCGCTTGACGCGCAGAAGCGCGCGCTGATCGTTGCTGGGAATGAAAAGATCCGGATAGAGAATCGGATCGCTCGGGCGTCCGGCGCTGTCGCCATCCCAGTCATCGGGAAAAAAATGGAACGAGAAGGTGATCTGGTTGAACCGCTCCAGCGTCACTTCCTGCTGCAGCGCGGTGCTCACCCTGCCCAGAATCGTGCTCAGGACGGAGTTCTTGTCGCTGATCACCAGCCCGGTAAAGATGACGCCGACCGTGTTGCGGTCCTTGTACCAGCCCACCACATCGGTCTCGCGTGTGGAGCACTGCATGGCGGACACAATCCCGTTCAGGGTTCTGTCCAGCGCGTTGTCGGTTGGGGCGGAGCCCGTTTCGAGCAGCATCAGAAGAAACGGTTCTCTCGACCGCTCCGTCCGCTTCCGTTCGATGGCGATTCGCCTGCGGAACGCCTCCTCGGTCAGGACATCGCGCTCCGTATAAACGGCCGCATCGAGGATGGGGTCCACCATATCTGCAATCTTATTAATCCTTGGCAGCGTCACAACTCGCTCCTCTCTCGAGCATCTTGAATGTTCTCGAAACGTCGGGTGCGAAAAATGCATTTCCGATTCTGTTAACTTATGGTGCTTTTGGCTTACGGTTCCGGCTGTTTCTGCGTCCCGGTTTCCGACAGGCCGGGATCTTACGCACGGATCGAGCAACATCCGGATCCGTGCGTGCTGTTGGTTTAGGTTGGACTTGTCCCGCTTCCCGCGCGGGGGCTGTAGTAGTAATCGCTGTGTGGCGCGCTGTTGGAGGAGTTCAGGATCGCGCCGATCAGTTTCTGGCGCTCGATCGATTCGACTCCCCTCTGTAATTGCCGCTTTTCGCTCGTGCCCTGGCGTGCGACCAGAAGAATGCCGTCGCAAAGGCGCGACCAGATGCTGGTGTCAGCCAACGGCAGGACGGGCGGGGAGTCGATGATCACCCAGTCGAACAGTTCGGCTAACTTATCCGTCAGAACCGAGATCCTTCCCGACTGCAGCAGAGCCAGCGGATTGCTGGTGGAGCTGCCGGCCGGCATGAACCAGAGCCCGGGCCCTTCAAGAAAATAGATCACTTCCTCGAGCTCGCGCTCTTCGCGAAGCCATTCGCAGATGCCCGGCCGGGGCGCGAGACCGAACATCGGCGCCAGCGACGGACGGCGGATGTCCCCATCGATCAGCAGCGTTCTCTGCTGCGGACGCAGGGCAAGCGAGCAGGCCAGGTTCGCCGAGCAGGTGCTCTTCCCTTCCTGCGGGATGGAGCTGGTGATGAGAACCTTCTTCAGCGGACGATCGCGGCGCAGATGACGCAGACGCACGGCCAGCAGGCGAAACGCCTCTGCCGCCGGGCTGTCCTTGTCCGAAACGCTGACCAGCCTGCCCTGCGCCGGAGCCGAAACGCGCAGCAGCTGGAAAGAATCAAAAATCGCGGGACGCTCCGTGATCGGCTCCTCGGGCACGGCCGGCTCTTTGCGGCGAGCACCATTGCTGCCATTGGCGGCAACGCCATTCGAACCGGACGCATGTCCGTTCTTCGCAAGGCTCCGTTCCGTTCTTACTTCCAGCTGCGGGGGTGCGCTGATTTCCCACTCCGACACGGCGCGGCGTTCGGCGTGGCGCAGCAATTCCGTCGCATCCGGTGCGGGCGAACCTTTCGTGCCGGACCGTTCGGCTTCCGACCTTTGCAGGGCGTCAAATATTCGGCTCATACTCACTCGTTTCGAGAGACACAGGCAAATTCAAATCGGCGCTGCGGGTTACTGGCTTACGCAACGCTGAATACAAATCGCGAAGAACTTTCGCGGCACGTTGTACATCCATTTCATTCTGAGGTCCGCCGCCGTCCGAATCGCTGAAGAAGTTGGTATCGAGGCGGAACTCTCTGGCTACGTCTTCCACCACATCGACCGTGATGGTTGGAATCTGGCGCGCGTACGCAATGATCAGTGCGTTCTCGCAGATGGTGTTGATCAGGCGGGGAAACCCGCGTGAATGACGACAGACAGCCTGGAGCGCATCGGCGGGAAACAGACGGCTCGGATCACCTTCAAGGCCGGCGACCCGCAGACGATGCTCGATATATTCTTTTGTCTCCTCCGCGTCGAGCGGGCCCAGCTGCGCGCGCAGCGCGATCCGCTGCTTGAGTTGCCGCAGTCCGATGGAATCCAGCTTTTGATCCAGTTCCGGTTGACCGACGAGGACGATTTGTAACAGTTTATCGTCAGTTGTCTCGAGGTTGGAGAGCAGGCGTACCTCCTCCAGCAACTCTTCGGAGAGATGGTGCGCTTCATCGACGATCAGGACCGTGGTCAGACCCTTCGCCCCGCGCGACACCAGAAACTGGCCCAGATCGAGCAACAGCTCGCTCTTGTTCTTGCCCGAGGCCTGCAGCCCGAAGTCGGAAAGAATGTACTGCAGGAACTCCGTTGGCGACAGCCGGCTGTTAAACAGATAGGCATACGCGATGTCTTTGCTCTCTTTAAGCAGGCGCAGCAAACAGCGCAGCAGGAGCGTCTTGCCGGTGCCCACTTCGCCGGTTACGACCACGAACCCTTTGTGCCGCCGGATGCCGTAATGCAACGCCGCCAGGGCTTCATTGTGCCGGCGGGTCGAGACGAAATACGTCGGATCCGGCGTCAGATCGAAGGGGTTGCGGGCGAGGCTGAAAAAAGCTTTATACATGGGTTGTGAAACCTAGCCGCGCAGGTAGCTCACCGCGGATCCTGCCAGAATGATAAGGATTACGGCCACCGTTGCCGCCCATCCAAAGAACGATTTGCGCTTGCGAACCTCTTCGTCGGCGGGGTTAATCACCTGCGGGATTTCGCAGATCACCGGAACCGGCAGCAGATCGCTGATATCTGATTCATAGTGAAGACGGTCGTCGGTCATTTCAAAAGCAGCGACTGAAATTACGCCGAACACAATTCCAACGGCGAGGCCGAGAGCGCAGAAAAGCAGGCGATTCGGAAAATCAGGCTTAAGCGGCAGGCTCGGTGGATCGAGCATCTTGAACTGCTCGCCCTGTTGCATCAGCTCCATGCTGGTCGCCATCTGCGATTCCTGCATTTTCTTCAGCAGATCGTTGTAGTTCGCCTGCGACTGCTCGTAGCCGCGGTTCAGATCGGCAAGCTCCTGTTCGCTCGATGGCTCCGCATTGATGCGGCCTTCATATTGAGCGATTTTTGTCTGCAGCTGGGTGATCGAGTTCCTGCGGTTCTGAATCTCCACTTCGTCGGAGTGGAGCTGGCCCTGCAGCTGGGCCACCGCCAGACTGTCCGAGCTCCCGTCGCCTTTTACTTTTTGCGCCGCAGCCGCACTCTTCCGCTGCACTTCCACCTGAGCGATCTGCGCCTTGAGCTTCACTACGTCGGGATAGCTGTCGGTGTATCGCGACTGGAGGTCGGTTAACTGGTCGCGCAGTTTCGCCAGCTGAACATCGATGGCCTGCGGGCTGTTGGGGTCCAGAGGCTCACCGGCATGCGCGGTGGGCAGCGGATTCAGCCGATACTGCTGCAGTTCCGTCTCGTGCATCGCGTGCTGCTGGGTCGCGTTGTTCAGCGCGTCCTGTTCGCTTTGCAGTTGCGCCTGCAGCCCGCCGAGAATCTGCAGATTGCTGTTCGCCTGCGAAGGCAGCGCCCCATTATGGGTCGTCTGGAATGCCTTTACCTTGGCTTCCTGATCCGCCAGTTGAGCGCGAGCATCGTCCAGCTGACTTTTGAGGAATTTGGTCGTGTCGCCGGAGGCTTTCACCAGCGACTGCTGATCTTCGTTAATGAACAGATCTGCCAGCTGTTTGGTTACCAGTTGGGCTACACGGGGGTTATCTGAGGAAAAAGTGATCTTGAACGCGCTGACGCCGTCGTGAATGTCGCGCACCAGCTCGATGTCGATCTGTTTGCGCATGCTCGCGACCTTGTCATCGTCGCTGATCGGTTTGCGGCTGCCCTCGAACAGATGCAGGTTGTCGATGATCAGCAGCAACCGGGTACGGCTCAGAATCTGCTGCTGCATGTTTTGCAGACGCTGCTGGAGATCGTCGCTGACATCGGCGTTGACCAGGTTTTTGGTCATCGCGGGTTCTTCGACCAGAATCAAAGTGCTGGCCTTGTACTTCGGCGGCAGGATCCAGCTGACGCCCCATACCAGCAGCCACCCGAACAGCAGGGGAGCCAGGAAATGGAGGTTGCGGCGCCGCGCTATATCGAGATAGCGCTCAAGGTCCGGTTTTTTCTGCTCTTCGTTCTCGAAAACTTCTGCCATCTTAACGTCCAATTGGTCGCGTGAACTGATAACTGATTGATCCGTACTCACGGTTGCTGAAGGGGAGAGGCGACAGGGCAACCACCGATTTATAACTCTGGTCCATCCAGTCGTAGCCGATGGAAAACTTAAGATTCTTACTCAGCATATGATCTGCTGACCCGCCAGCGGCAATGGTGTGACCACCGGGCTCAGAGAAGGCATACTGCGGAGTCACGCTCTTGTTGAGCGAGTAGAGAGCCGTGGCGCTCAAATCCCACGTGGGTGAAAGGCGCCGGCGATAGGAAGCCTGAGCGCCGTCTTCCTCATAGGCCCCTGACAGGCCTCCGCCTCCGGTAACAACATGACTAAAGCTGGCGGAGGCGCTGGACACATGCGCCTGCCATCCAAGCGAAACCGTACCCGACGCTGTCCATTTGGACAGAAGCGCCTGAGGATATTGCGTGATGCTGTAGTGCTCCGGACCACCGGTGACGGAAAGCGAGAGCGTGCTCTGCTTGAGATTGCGCAGATAGATCGTGTAGAACCCGAAAATGTTGTCCCGCTGCATGACGTTGTCGGTGGTGTTCAGGTAGCTGACAATTCTGGCATGCTGCACGTTGGCGCCAAGATACTGGCGGCTGTTGATCCGCTGCGTGGTGAAGGCGCTGCCCTCCCAGGAGGTCGCGTTGAAAAGCCCCTGCACCTCGCTGGTGTCGGGATAGTCGAGCTGCTGATAACCGGCAGACAGGCCCACCATGCCATTTTCGCCGGTTTGGTTCGAGAGCTGCGCGGTGGCGTTATTCAGAATCCGCTCCGCAAAAGCTGCAACGGCACCGGTCGTCTGCGTGGGGACCCCTCCCGTCACGCCGCCCTGAGTCGAGGTAAACGGCGAATTGAACAGGCTGGAGGTGCGGCTGAAGCTGTCCTGCAGATCGAGGGTCGTGTGCGTGCCCATCAGGTACTGGAAGTCGCCGGTCGCGCTCTGGTCCGACGCGTTAAAGATGGTGCTCGGCTGATAGAACGTAAATCCCGGGCTGTAGTTGAAAATCTCGCGAACCCGCAGCGAATCCCGATTCAGGCTGACCGACGGCCAGATCGAATAGATCACGTCGCCTTTGGAAACCCCGGTGTAGCCGCCTTCGACGTTGTCGTCGTAAGCGACGTTGGCGGTGACCCCGAGATTCAGATAGTTACTGCGCTCCTCGGCGCCGGTCAGCACGGGGAAAGCCTGACCGCTCACGGGCGGCGGCGTCAGCATACCGTCGTTCGCCAGGGGACTGTCCGGCTGCTCGTCCGTTGAGACGGTACCGGTTCCGGTCGCCTGCGACCATGCCGGAACGGCAGCAAACAGGGCCAAAAGGATGAGGATTCGCGGGGTCATGGCAGTGTCACGGTACGACGACTGTGTCTCCCGGCTGTAAACGAACGTTGGTTTTAGGGTCTTTGCCCTTCACAAATTCTGAATAATTAAACTTGATCTTGGATTCCGAGCCGTCCGCGTTCGCGTGCAGCACATAGATCGACTTCTTCTTGGCAAAATCGCGGAACCCACCAGCCGTCGCGATCGCATCGACAACCGTGGTCGAGGTCGACAGCGAATACGATCCGGGCCTGGTTACTTCGCCCATCACGTTGTACTTCAGGCTGTTGATCTTTTCCACCATCACTGTAACCGCAGGCTCGGTGATGAAGTTGCGCAGACGGCCGGTGATATCTTCTTCCAGTTGCACAGGCGTGCGTCCCGCCGCCTGTACTTCGCCGACCAGCGGCAGCGAGATCTTTCCGTCCGAGCGTACCGGGATGGATTTGGTCAGATCCGGCTCTTTCCAGACATTAATTTCAAGAACGTCGTCGTCCCCGATCAGGTAGGCGCTGTTGTGCGCGCGGCTAACCGCTGCCCCTGTGACCTGATCCGGCGCCGTTCCTGCCGCCGGAACTGCTTCCGGGCCGGGATTGGTGCCGTTCACAGCCTGAGCCGTCAGAGAACCACATGCAGCCAGCAGCAGAATTCCAGCGACCATCGTGCAATAACTCTTGAGTTTCATAACCTTGCAACAACCTCTGGAGGAACGCATCGGCGCTGATTGGCCGCGCATCCCAGCCTGCTACACGGCAATCCAAATTCCGGTTTGCCGTCGGGGGAGTTAGTTTGTCAAACGGGTGCTATCTAATCTTGCATCGTAAATGCTGACAGAGGAAGGAAAATTCTTCTGGAAATCTCCAATTCCCGCCTCTGTCTGACCGGGAATGACGCTCTTCGGCTTGACTGGCCCCACCGGCTCAACGTCAGAAGCCGAAACTTCCACACCTACCGACTGCGCGACCATCTCCACGGACAGCACCAGACGATAGAGGTTCTTCCTGCGAACCAGAATGCCCTCGACCCCTTCGAGCGACCCCCGCGTAACCCGCACACGCTCGCCAACCTTCAGGTAGGGGTGGGGCTCGATTTTGTAAGAACCCAGCACCGCCCGGCGGATGGCATCGATCTCGGCGTTCGGAATCACCTCAATCTGCTCTCCACGGGAGAGGACCATATGAATGCCCGGGGTGCTGACCACCTGCAGGCGCCGGCTCAGTTCTCCACGCACAAAGACGTAACAGGGGAAAAGCGGCAAAGAGATAAGCTTCTGACGGTCTTTCCAGCGGCGCATCGATTCGTGCAGCGGCAAAAATACCTCAAACCCTTTGCCCGCCAGGACTTCAGCGACCGTCTTCTCATGTTGATGCCGGGTGTAGATCGCCCACCAGGCTTGCTGGGGCGGAGAGGAAAGCTCGGAACTGGTTTGAACTGACATTCTGTCTCAGCAATTCCCGGTGCGATTACAGTAATCCGTGCGTAGCTCCGCCCTGTGAGCTACATGAGCCCATTTTCCACAATCGAATCCAAACTCCGAACACCCGCCCCCGTTCCCTGTTGGAACTCGGGCGTCCTGTCGCCAGCAACTTCCGGATTTAACAGGAGAAATCTCTCAAAACACCAACCGTCGGTAGCCACTCATTGCATCTTTGGCTACGTAATCCCGGCTGCCCATTTGGCGAAGAAAACGTGAATGCATAATCTTGGCAGCAATCGTGTACGTACCGGCCGGGATCCTGCATTTCGACGATCGGATGACGAACCCTCGGCAGAAAACTTCAGCGGCATATTCGCCGTCCAGTTCAACAGGAAGAAAAAACCTCATCTCAATAGCAGTTTTGGGATCCAGGGCGCGTCCAGTTCGGATCAACATCCCTGAAATGCTGATATTTTCAGTCAATCCCTCATGCCATTCTCTTTCCCCTCGCACCCTAAACCGTATGGCGGTGCCGATTTCGTAGCGCCGGGCCCGGGGAGATTCCGGATTCGTTGCACTAAAGGCCCCATCGGAATCCATCCTTTCTCCTTGCCCCTTTTCTGGCACTACGGCCAGGCGCAGCCTTGCCATGCCCACCTGCGAAATTCAGGTTAGGGCAGTTCCCAGGGGACAGCAATGGCCCGACAGTACTATCGTCATATGACTGCATAGTGCTACCAAAGTGGAACCATGGTGTGTTACCTGGGTGCGTTCCCCGCGCAGGGCGGGCACTTCAGTAGTGAGCCAACCTGCCTCGCCGTTTCTTTCCGGGAAGCAGAACTCGACCGGCCTGTGGAATTCTCCTCAGGAGGCGACGGCGGTCAGACGATGATTGACGGCGAACAGGGCCAGCTCGAGGCGGTTGGACACACCCAGTTTGTCAAACACATTGCTGATGTGGTGCTTGACGGTCTGCTCGCTGATGGAGCATCGCTGCGCGATGTCCGGGTTCGAATAGCCGGCCACCACGAGGGTGACAATC
>DATAZC010000165.1:0-17138 GCA_036272255.1 Acidobacteriaceae bacterium
AATCGCCGTTCCCCTGGAAAGGTCACATGCCCAACCTCTCGGCAGCCGACGCTATCTCGCCCGCCATCCAGCGCACCCGGACCTTCCTCTTCCGGCCGTTTCGCTTCGGAACCTACCTCAAGCTCTGCCTCGTCGCATTGCTCACCGAAGGCTTCGGCAGCAACTTCAATTCCTCCGGCGGCGGAAGCTCACGCCACCACTCAACCGGCTCGAAATTCGGGCTTACCCCGCTCAATTTTCATTTCACGCCGGTCGAGATCGCCATGGCGGTGGCCATGCTGGCACTGGTCCTCGTCATCAGCCTCGCGCTCTTTTACCTCGTCACCCGTCTGCGCTTTGCGTACTTCCATTCGCTCGTCCACAACATCCGCCAGATCCGTCCCGGCTGGAATCTCTACCGCGCCCCGGCCAGGCGTTTCTTCTGGATGAACGTCGCCGTCGGGCTCTGCTTTCTCCTGTTCGCCGCAGCCATTGCACTCCCCTTCATGGCAGGATTCCTGCGCCTCTTTCACGAATCGAAGTCCGCCGGCCATCTTGACGTTGGCTTATTGCTCTCGCTTCTGCTGCCGCTGATCCCCATCATCTTCATCCTCGGCATCACCGCTCTCGCGATCGATCTTCTTCTGCGCGATTGCCTGCTTCCGCACTACGCACTGGAGAACGCGACCGCCGAACAGGCGTGGGCCGCGGCGTGGGCGCGCATCCGTGCGGAGAAGGGACAGTTCTTCGTCTACGCCCTGCTGCGCATCATCCTCCCCCTCATCGGACTCATCCTGCTGTTCGTCATCCTCATCATTCCCGGAATCATCTTCATCGCCGTCACCGCCGTCCTCGAAGTCGCCATTCACGCGGTCTTCTCCGGCGGCTCCGGTCCCGCGACCTTCATCGGAATCTTTTTCCAGGTGCTCGTTGGCTTCATCGCCTTCGTCATCGCGCTCATCGTCGGCATTGGCGTCGGCGGCCCGCTCAGCACCGCCATCCGTGAGTACGCCATCGTTTTTTACGGAGCGCGCTACCGTTTCCTCGGCGACATCCTCTTTCCACCGCCGCCGCCGCCACTGGCGACGCCCGCAACCACGTTTTCGTAAGCGGCCGGGTGCGATCCAGGCGGGCGCCCCATCCTCGGATGTTGGCAGGGTGGGGTTCTCCCCGAAGGTCCGTCCCTTCTCCGAGCAAAAAACAGAAGCAAACCCGGCCAGGTTCACCCCACAGCAAGCAGAAGATTCCTCCGTCACTCGAAGATCAACGCCTCAAAGACTTCTCATCCGTTCGAAGTACCCGTCTCCAACCCACCTATAGATTTCTGCTCGCGCGGTAACCCGCAACCCGCAACCTGCATCCTGTTGCTACCGCACCACAGCATCCAGCCGCGGATCATGCGCCGGCACCTCAGCCCGCACCCGCCAGGCCGCTTCCACTCGTGCGAGCGCCTCCGCCGGATCCCGCGCCACCTGCATCAGCGTGCGATTCTCCGCCTGAATCATTCCCTCCGCCACGCATGTGTCCAGAAACGCGAGCAGGCCATCGTAAAATCCGCCCACATTTACCAACACGCACGGCTTGGCGTGGATGCGCAACTGCGCCCACGTCACAATCTCGATGAATTCGTCCATCGTTCCGTATCCGCCTGGCAGCGCCACAAACGCATCCGCGCGCGAGGCCAGCAGCGCCTTCCGCTCATGCATCGTTCCCACCACATGCTGCTCGGTCAGCCCCTTGTGATCGATCTCCCGCTCCCGAATCACTTCAGGAATGACGCCAATCACCTCGCCGTGCGCAGCCAGCGCCGCATCGGCCACCGCGCCCATCGCGCCCACCGTCGCGCCGCCGTACAGCAACCCGTACCCGCGCTCGGCGATCATCCGCCCCAGGTCCCGCGCAGCCTCCAGATACAAAGGAGAAGCCCCCGCGGCCGAGGCACAAAAAACACAAACCCACTTTTCAGATTTGGCAGCAGCCATGAGCCCAGTCTATCGCTCACCGCTGCGGGTTTTCGGCGCGCGATCCGGAGCCATCGGAGAAGGGAACTGCCCCCCAAAAAAGCGTGCCGGGTGCCTTATCCGGGCGGATGTTGCCAGGGTGAGTGTCCAGGTTCACCCCACAGCAGGAAGCAAAAGCCTCGGCCGACCGAAAATCAACAACGCCCCGGCCCGTTTTAAATCCAGATCATTCTCAGCTCGGCAAAGCCCAACTCCGCCAACTACCGAGTCACCACATCCCCCGCGATCCGGTCATACTCCCCCTGCGACACCACACCCTTCCGCACCAAATCGCGCGGCGTGTCATACGGCCGATTTGCCTCGATCCGCCGGGCCGTTGCCGCCGTCACACCGGGCAGCGTTTCCAGATCCGACCGGCTCGCCGAATTCAGATCCACGCCCCTCCCGCCCTTGCCGTTGTGCAGCCCTGCCTTCACGCCCCGTGCCACATCGTTCGCAGTGCGCTCGGCATTCGCCGCCGCCACGCGCGCCTGCGCCGCAGCTTTATCCGCGGCCACTTTGGCTTTTTCCGTCGCTTCCTGGGCCTGCTGCTGGATCTGCTGATCCGACTCCGGCTTTCCGTTCGCGTTACACGACGCCACCCACACCAGCGCCGCGCACACGCCCAGCGTCGCCACAATCCGGATCATCATGTCTAAAATTCCTTTTCGCCGCATCATCCCCCGCCTCGCACTTGCATGGAATCCTCTCATTCCCCGCGAGTTGCCAGGTGGTAAACGGAATCCTCAAAATTTCCCTCGCCAACCGCACCCGGACGGGGCTAGTATCCTGTTCCGGACGGCCCCTCCTGCCTTCCGAGTCCGAGCCGCACCAACGTTCACCGGACCCGCGGCACAAGGAGTCGGCTCAACCGTTTCGTGGCTCGGCTTTCCCGGCCCACCGCTTCGGTTGCAGCCGGTCATTCTCTACCTGACCGGTCGCACCCCGGCGGCTCGCCGGGATCACCCGCTCCGATTCGGAATCATCCCCCCGAGGCGCTTATGAGCTCCATGATGAGCTTCATGCCCGTTGTCTGGATCGTGTGGGCAGCCGTGATCACGTTCCTGCTCGTCCTGCTTGTTTATCGCTCCAACCTCACGCGTTACGAAGAAGACCAGATCTTCCTCGACGAAGCCGCCAATCACCAGAAGAAAGAACAGGAAGAACTGATGGCCAAGGTCGACAGAATCCAGCCCCTCATCCGCATCGTCACCGGGGCTACCTGCGTCCTGACCGTCTGCATCCTCGGCGTGTATGTCTGGGATGCCCTGAAACACCTGATGTAATCCGCGGCCCCGAGACGGGTGCGGCAACCTGTTCAGCGCTCATGCGCTCACGACCCATCCCACGCCGGGTCGGATCTCCGGGGAGACTCCGGCCCGCGGGAATCCCCGCTCTTCCGATAGACTTTTCGGCCCGGTTCGCACTCGGCGCCAGCCTCACCCCTCGGCAATCGCCGCGATCGACACCCTCATCCCCGGGATGCGCACCGGTAACTTCGCTCCTTGCCGTGCCGGCGGATTCGCCGGAAACCACTGCACCCACTCCTCATTCATTCCCGCGAAATCCGACTCCTCGATCAGGATCACCGTTGCGCTCACGACTCGATCCAGCGAAGAGCCGGCGGCTTCCAGGATTGCCACAATATTCTGCAGGCACTGCCGCGTCTGCTCCTGGATCGTCTCGCCAACAATCCTGCCCGTCGACGGATCGTGCGGTCCCGTGCCGGAGACGAACACCAGCCCAGCCGCCCGCACCGCCTGGCTGTAGGTCGGTGGTGGAGCGGGCGCGTTCGGCGTACGAATAATGTCTCTTGCCATCCATCCTCCCGTGCTGCAGAAAAATCCATCAACGCCCGCGCCGCCTGCTACCCGCTCAATGCCATCTCCGCAGACGAGCCTTCGCGGATCGTCGTCTTCCACTCCTGAGTCTTGCCGGCAAGCACCAACTTCTCGATGCGCAGCTCACCCTCCACCACATGAACGATCAGAGCCCTTTGTCCGAGTTCAATCGACCCAAAGCCCGACGCAGTCGAGAAAAAACACTGGAACGGCCGTGCCTGCAACTGCGGTGCAAACCACAGCGTCTTTTTTACGGCCGAGTAGCGAAAGCCCGCAAGCGCCGCTACCAGCGAGAAGCTCGCCATCGCCCGCGCATAATAATTGCCGCACTCATACTCGTTCCACGGATTGCGCGTCCGGCCATCGTAGCGGCTGCGCAGCGCCTTCACGATCGTCAGGCCTTCGGTGACAAAACCTTCCTGAATCAAATGGGACGCGACCTGGTACTCAATCCCCGTCCACACCTCGTCGGAGTAGACAAACGGCAGCGTCGGCTTCTCTCCGCGAGGCCAGCTGCACAGCAGCAATCCCGGCTCCCGTCCCATGGCGTATCCCGGTCGCTGCGCGTTCGCGTGTCCGCTCAGATCTGTCTTGAAGTTGTGCCTGAAGATGGCCTGCAACGACGACCGCACATGCTCGCGCGACAGCGGCGTCTCAATTCCGTACGTCCGCGCCATCCACGCGCCAATCACCCCATCGGAAAGACATCCGCTGCCGTACTGGTATTTCGGACCCTCGCGTTGCAGCAGCTGCTGCATCTCGCTGCTCTGGTCGTTCACCTTCGCAATTGCCGACGCAAACGACGTATCGCGCAGACCCTGATACTGAATCTTCTGCTGGTAGTACTCACCGTTGAACAGCTTCTCGTCCATGAACTGCGCCGAGCGTTGCGCCATCTCTGCATATTGCTTTTGATCGTCGCCCTCACCCATCGCCGCTGCCATCTCCGCCATGGCCGCGAGTGCACCGAGATAAATGCTGGTGCACATCCCGTCCGCGCCCCAGAACTCAATGTCGTAGGTGTTGTGGTGCGGCTCAAACAGCGCGCCTTCATGATCCGGATCCCATGTGCGCATGCAGTAATCCAGACTGCGCTTCACCAGGGGATACAGCTTCTTCATCCAGTCTGTATCGCCTGAGATTTGCCAGTCGCGATAGACCTTCATGATGCCGCCCAGCTGCCCATCCGCCGCCGCCGGCCCATCGTGGTCCGTCGGCCCATCGGGAATCGCTCCGCGAAAATTCACGTGACCGTGCTCGTCCATCGACCGCCGCAGCTCAAGGTCCCGCAGCGTTCGCTCCAGCTGCGGGTAAAGATGAGGAAACGCCTGCGCATAATTCCACACATGCGTGCACGATCCATGGCAACATCCGCTGTCCGGAAAACATCCTTCCCATCCCCACAGGTTTCCGTTGGCCTCGCGCAAAACGGTGGGCGACTTCAGAATGGCGAGATCCGCGGACACAGCATCGAGCACATACGGCGGCAGCGTCGAAGAGAACAGCGCTTCCTTGAACCGCATCGTCCGCTGCCGCAACGAAACGAATTCCGCCTCCACGTGCAGCGCGACCTCCCGCGCATCGTTCCAGACCGTCGCATAATAGGGCCTCCACAGCGGCTCGGCGCCGTTAGCTAAAGTGCGGCAGCCGACGCGCCCCTGCATCTCCGGGGCCGCACCCGTGCCACCGTCGTGCGAATAGCAATTCGGAAAATGCCAGCCGATCAGGATCGGATACGTCCGCGACTCACCCGGCGCCAGCTTTCCCGCAAGCAGAATCGACGCGCCATTGCGTCCCGCGGTGTCCACACGATTCGATCCTTCGTTCGCAGTGAACGTCCCTGTCGAAACTTCGCGCCACAACGCCGAAAGGGAATCGAACTCCCACCCCGGGCTCCGCAGCCACATGCCCTTGATTTTCGGATCGGCCCCAGGCACCGTCAGCGCCGCGCTTCCAAATGACTCCGCATGCGCCTCTTCGTCGTTGTGCAGAAACACGCCCTTGCCGGGGATCACCGTGTTCACGCTCCCCGCCTGTTCCGGCTTGCACCCTGGAGCCAGATGCGACAGATGGTAGGAGAACTCATACTCCACGGGCGAAGCCGATCGATTGCGCAGCGTGTATTCCAGAATCACGCACGGAATTCCGGAGTTCTTATCGTCCAGGGGGATCAATGGATTCCAGCCAAGAAGGGTGACCTCGAGCGGCAACAGAGGGTCGGTGAACTGCGCTTCTCCGAACGGATACTCCCCTCGAAACGTGCATTTCGCAAAACGCGGAAATCCCTCGAACCCTCCGCGGCGCAATCCCTGACCCTGCAGCCCCTGATCGAAAATCTTGAAGGCCGGAAACGGCCCCTCAATCATCTTCGTAACGCTCGCTGCTCCCTTGATGTGCAGAACAGCAAACGCCGCTTCCGGAGAATCAGAAGTGAATCCTTCCGGTAAAGCCGTCGTCTCCGGCCGCGTGCGAATCGCAAAGTCCTGCAATCCCCCGTACCCATTCAGACAAATGGATCCAGCCCCAATTCCGCCCAGCGGCATCGCAACCTGCGTCGCATTTTCTCCGCTGTAGCTGCGCTGTGGCCCAGCCCGCAGCAAATCCTCAGCCGACCACGCCCTCGCTTCATCGTGAGCAGGATCCGCCCCCGCGCGCACAGCTGCATCGGCCGGCGCTCCCGCTGCCGTTGCCGCCGCAGCCAATGCCGCAGCCGAACCCACCGTAAGAAATTCCCTGCGACTTGGATCTTTGGGCGAGGACATCTAGCCTCCGGAAAACCGCCGTCATTCCCCGGCAAAACTTCGCGCAGCCACTTCACAAGCCATCCGGGTAAGCAGCGACTATACCAGCCATCGCACGGAGCAAGGCCCGGCACATTCAAAATCTGTCTCTGAAGAATGGAGCGGCCTTCGAGGATCGCTGAAGAAGCTACGAACTGCTGCCCGCCTGGCATAAGTGATCGATCATCGCGTCCAGCTCCGCGGTCTTCCCCGTGCCGTGCCGAAACGCATCAGGACCCATGTAGTGAACATTCAGCAGCGACAGCGTCTCGCTCACAAACAGCGTCGGATGCACCAGCAGCCCCTGCCGCATCGCGTCGCGCGGCACCGTGCTCGCGTGATACTGGCAAATCCCGCTCAGCTCCGGATACTTCGCAAACAGTTTCTCCAGCCGCCACTCGTACTCCACCAGCTTCGTGAAATCCTTCTCCGTCCCCATCTCCCACGTCATGTCGCCGGTCGCCCACAATCCCACATACCCGTCGCGCAAAGCCAGCTGGATCGCCGCCTCCAGCGTCTCGACCATCCGCTCCGCATCGAAGCGCCCGTCCGCCAGGTGTCCCTGCTCCGACGTCAGCACCAGACTTCCCCTGCCAACCTCGTGCTCGATGTCCACTCCCGCCGCCGCCAGATACGACCGCATCCCCGCCACCATCGGCGGACTGTTCAGATACAGGCATCGATAATCCTGCTCGAGTTTGCCGCGTATCACCGCCGTCAGCGCCGCCAAATGCCGCGACGGCGCGCCGTCATAGATCAAACATTGATGCCGGGGCAGGGTCTTCATCGATGCCAGCCATTATAAGGAGCAGGCCCACTCCTCCCCCTACAACTTTGGTCAACGCCAACACGCCCGCCCCAGGGCAACCCCACCCAAAAAATCAGGACTAGCATGGTTCCCATGCCAACCCGCTCCGCCCGACACGCTTTCGTCCGCATCGCCCCCGCCCTCCTTCTTGTCGTCTCGATCGCCGCCGCCGCCCAAAACACCACTACCCCCCCAGGCACCCCCTACGACGCCGTCGACCCCCTCATCGGAACCGCCGGCGGCGGCAACACCTTCCCCGGCGCCACCCTCCCCTTCGGCATGATCCAGTGGTCGCCCGATACCCAACCCGACGCCTGGTACGACTACAGCAAGAAGCAAATCACCGGCTTCTCTCTCACCCACATCTCCGGCGCCGGCTGCCCGCTCTATGGAGACATCCCCGTTCTCCCCACCGCGGCCGAACTCAGCGCGAGCCCGCATCAGAATCCCGCTCTCTACGCTCAGCCCTTCTCGCACGCCAACGAGACCGCCCACCCGGGCTACTACGCCGTCACCCTCGACAATGGCACTAAAGTCGAGCTCACCGTTACCGACCGCGCCGGCATCGCGCATTTCACCTTCCCCGCAGGAGTCCCCGCCCGTCTCCTCCTCAACGCCGGCGGCAGCGCCAACTCCGCCGTCTTCGATCAGGACCCGGCCAACCAGGCCCGCGCCAAAGACGGCTACAAAATCATCCTCGCCACCAGCAAAGCCGTCGAAGGCGAAGCCCGCGCCGGCGGCTTCTGCAGTTCCTCCACCAACTACACCCTTTACTTCGCCGCCCAGTTCGACCACCCCGCCCTCCGCACCTCCATGTGGCACGACGACACCGTCGACCCCGCTGCCCACCAGGAATCCGCCCGCCACGCCGGAGCCTGGCTCGACTTCGGCTCCCAGCGCGCCATCACCATGAAGGTCGGCATCTCCTTCGTCAGCGTCGACAACGCCCGCGCCAACCTCAGGTTCGAAATCCCCTCCTGGAATTTCGCCGCCGTCCACACCGCCGCCCAGCGCGCCTGGTCCCAGACCCTCAACCGCATCGACATCCGCGGAGGCACGCCCGCCCAGCGCACTATCTTCTACACCGGCCTCTACCACATGCTGCTGTCGCCGAATACCTTCAGCGACGACAATAACCAATACATAGGATTCGACGGCGTAACTCATCAACTAACCGATCGCTATCATGACATCCAGTACGCCAACTTCTCCGACTGGGATATCTATCGCAACGTCATTCAGCTGGACGCCGTCCTCTACCCGGACCGCACCGCCGACATGGCCCAGTCCCTCGTCAACGACGCCGCCCAGTCCGGCTGGCTCCCGCGCTGGCCCGCCGCCAACGACACCACCTACGTCATGGGTGGAGACTCGCCCACCGTCCTCCTCGCCGACGCCTTCGCCTTCGGAGCCGGCCACTTCGACACCCACACCGCACTCCAGCAAATGATCCACGCCGCCACCCAGCCTGGCACCGGCCCGCACGACGGATCCGAACGTCCCTATCTCGCCGAAGAACTCCAGCACGGCTACGTCCCCGTCGATCACGACCGCATCGCCGTCTCCCGCACCCTTGAGTACGCCTCGGACGATTTCGCCATCGCGCAGTTTGCACGTGCCAACGGCGACACCGCCACCGGGGACGCACTGATGAAGAGAGCAGGGAACTGGCAGGACCTCTTCGACCCCGACACAAAATGGATTCGTCCCCGCCTGGCCGACGGCTCCTGGCTGCCTGGCTTCGACGCCGACCGCTCCCTCCCGCGGCCGCCCAACGCACCCGACTACATCGGCCCCACCGGCTACGAGGAGGGCAATGCCTGGCAGTACTCCTTCATGGTTCCCTACGACTACCCGCGCCTGATCGCCGCCATGGGAGGCAGCGCCGCCGTCACCGCCCGCCTCGATCGCTTCTTCTCCAAACTGATTTGCTGGAACGAGCCCTGCTTCAACATGGCGAACGAGCCCGACTTCGTCACGCCCTACGTCTACGCCTGGACCAGCCAACCCTGGAAAACCGGCGACGTCCTCACCCGCATCGAGCAGCAGACCTTTTCCACCCGTCCCGACGGCATCCCCGGTAATGACGACTTAGGAGCCACCTCCGGCGTCTATGTCTGGAACGCCCTCGGCCTCTATCCTGGAATCCCCGGCGTCGGCGGGCTGCTGATCGGTACGCCGATGTTTCCCGAAGTTACGGTCCACTTATCCGGCGGACGTACCCTGGTCATAACATCGGAACAAAGCGGATCTACTCCGGGCGACGTAGTTCGAGGCGAACCAACTCCAGACCCGCGACATCCCGGCGTCTACGTAAAGTCGATCACCCTCAACGGACAACCCTGGAACCAACTCTGGCTGCCCTTAGATAAAATCGCCCCCAACGCCACAACGACGCTGCACTTCACCCTGCAGTCCAAAGAACCAACACAAACGAACCTAAAACCGCCGCCGGTCTTCCGGCCATAAGATGAGGTGGCCTATTCAAGCCTTCTTTTGGCTTGAGTGGGGAAAGGCTGCCGCAGGAACGCAGCCGGAAATCCTGTCGCCGGGTTCGCATCGTGAACCCATCTATATTCCAGCGGCCGCCGCGCCTCAGTGCCCGGCCACAGCATCCGCCGTCCCGTCCGACCATTGCCGCACCGGAACCATAAAGATAGTCAGCCGATCCAGAGCATCCTCGGCCGACAGCACCGGCGATCCCTCCAGATCCGCACCCCACGCCGCCGGTTGCAGTGGCTCGAAAAACATCAGGTGCGGATGCCACGGCCCGCCCGCGTTGTTCAGCACTCCCTGCTTCGACATCATGAAGCACATCGCGCCCGGCTCCAGTTTCGGCAGCTTTCCCGTGTCGAGATCGGACTTGATCTCAGCGATCACCTCGGGCGTCGTCCGTCCCGCCAGCACCAGCTCGGTCCGCTTTGTCATCAACGGCAAATAACTCCGCGCAGCCGCTGCATTCAGGCAAATCGGAGAATGCGCCTTTGGATTCCAGTAATCGGCATCGTCGGTCCCCGCCGTCCACGACCGAAACACCAGGCACACGAACCCGTTTTTGCCCGCGACTGCCGTCTCGTACCCGTGGCGACCCAGCACCATCACCGCAGCGTCCTTCGCAATCGACATCGGTGCCGCCGTCCGCGCCAGCGCAATCTCTGCCCCGCGCTCCATCATGTACTGCTCCACCGGAGCCATGTCCGGATACGCGGTCTTCGCGCCCTGCGCCCACGCCGCACCCGCCAGGCCGGCCACCAGCGCCAAACCACAACCCCACCTCTGCCCACGCTGCCGCATCAGTGCCCTCCGGAAAGTAGTGCAGTGATCAAACCAGACCCGGTCCAGGAAGAGCAAGCTGCCGCCAAAAGATGACTCCCCACAAGGTGGGGAGTTATCGAACATCCGTGCAAATTTCTGAGGGAAAGATCAGCCGGCGGCCGAAGAAACTGCCTCCAGCTCCTTCACCCGCGCCTTCGCCGCGCCCCATCCCAGCAGCTCCATCGGATTCGGCGTCGGCCGGCCCAGATAGTACCCCTGCGCCTCGTTCGTCCCCAACGACCGCATCAGGTCCAGCTGCTCCTGCGTCTCGATGCCTTCGACAATCACCTTCATGTGCAGGTTATGCGCCATCGACAAGACCGACTGCACAAAGGCCCGCGTTTCCTCTCGCACCGCCAGCTCGCTCACAAACGACCGGTCCAGCTTCAGCGCATCCAGAAACAACTTCGGCAGATAACTCAGGCACGAGTAGCCCGTCCCGAAGTCATCCATCGCAACGCCAATGCCGCGGCCCGTCAGCCGGCGAATCAAATCCGCCGCCCGTTCCACGCCCGTCAGCGTCGCCGACTCGGTCAGTTCCAGCTGCAGGAGGCTCGGCCGTAATCCCGTGCGCCGCAGCGTCTGTTCCACTTCTTCCAGGAACGAGTCGCGCCCAAACTGCACGCTCGAGACATTCACCGCCACCTGGATCGGCCGGTTGGCCCGGTTCTGCCAGACCACCGCATCCGCGCACGCCTTTTCCATCACATAGGCGCCCAGCGGCACAATCAATCCTGTTTCTTCCGCAATCGGAATAAAGCTCATCGGCGGAATCGGCCCCAGCGACGGATGCATCCACCGCGCCAGTGCTTCGAAGCGCACAATGGTGTTGGTCGCCAGATCGAATTCCGGTTGATAGTGAACCGTAATCTCGCCGTTGGTGATCGCGCGCCGCAGCTCGCCTTCCAGCATCATGCGCTCGCGCGCCGCGCTGCCCAGCCCATCGCCAAACTGCACAATCCGATTCTTGCCGTTCTTCTTCGCCGCGAACATCGCGCAATCCGCCTGCCGCAGCAGCTGCCCGCCCTCGTTGCCGTGATCCGGAAAGATGCTGATCCCGATACTTGCCGTGATCCGAATCGAGTGACCTTCAATCTCAAATGGATCCTTCAGCAGATCCAGCGCAATCTCCGCCGCATGATCCGCATCCGAGCGCGACTGCACGTTATCCAGAATCAGCGTGAACTCATCGCCGCCAATTCTCGCCAGCGTGTCGCTCTGCCGAAAGCGCCCCTTCATCCGCTGCGCCACCAGACCCAGCAGGGCATCGCCCACGCCGTGGCCCAGGCTGTCGTTCACCAGCTTGAATCCGTCCAGATCGATGTAGAGCAGCGCCACCTTCCGGTTCTCGCGCCGTCCCTTGGCCAAACTGTGCGACAGCCGATCCGTCAGCAGCCGCCGATTCGGCAGCCCCGTCAGATCGTCGATCAGCGCCATGTGCTGCATCCGCGCTTCCGCGTCGCGCTTGGCGCGATCGCGGCGCTGCATCTCCGTCAGCATCGCGTTAAAGCCGTCGACCAGCTCTGCAATTTCTTCGCTGCCGTTCTCCGGCACCTGCACATCGAAAGGCCGCTGTGCCGCCACCTGCAGCATCGACCGCGACAATTCGCGGATCGCCTGTGTCGATTCGGAAGCCTTCTTCAGCGCCGCGTCCTGATTGCTCAATCGCCGCCGCAGCTGGTTCACCCGCCCCAGAATCGCCAGCATCGCCAGAACCACCACCGCCAGCAATGCCGCCAAAGCCGAAGTCGTCGGCAGCGCCCATGTGGGCGCACCCCGGACCACCGTCAGATCCGCCGGCAAGCGCCGCCCAATCTGTAATGTCGTTGTACTGTCCGGCAGCAGCTCCGGACTGGTGGGGAGAGACTTCTGACCCTGGGCCCTGTCGTGCTTCGCCGGAACCGACCCCTGACAAATCACAGGCGCAAAGATTCCTGCGCCCAATACTGCTCCCAGGACCGCGGCGAGCCTGGCCGTCGTTACTTTCGTGCGGCTCATGCCAGCATCATCAATGCCGGGGTTGCCCAGGGCCTATACAACTTTGGATTGCACTCCTGCCCGTTTGGAAGCACAGGACTTCCATTCGATAATTCGCTAACAGTAACCATTCTTACCCTCGCCCGCCGTCGGGGCCTCACCCCATTCGTAGCCAGGTCCAGGGCAAAAGGTAATAACCCGCCAGCGCCAGATCAAGGGCCACCGGCGTCTTCGGGCTGAAAAAGGCGATCACCGCTGTCCAGTGGAAGACCCCTGGGGAAGCTGCTCTACCAGCGCCTTCTGCAGCCATGCATCGTCGGCCGCACGCAGATTCGGCACCTGGAACTCAGGCACCAGCAGCGCGATGACAAATGCAAGTACGCGTCGCTGAACGATTCCCCTCTTGCGTTATTCATGGCCATCCCTCAACTACGGGATCATCCGGAAGTTAGCAGCGGTAACAGCGTCTCCGTATCGACCACGACGACCTCACCGGTATCGGCGAACTCTGTCAGGACCCGTTCCTTCTGTTCCTCTGTCCTGGCCCCTGTAGCATCGGAAACCACGATCGGAATGTAATTCAGATCCAGCGCCTGCCGCACCGTTGGCCCGATCCCAACCTCCAGCGCAATCCCGCCGATCATGAACGACTCCAGCTTTGCATCCCGCAGCGCGATGTCGAGAAAGGTCCCTTCGAAGGCGGACATGGTGATCTTATCGATGACGCATTCCTCTTCGGTGGGCGCCAGCTCCGGTACGATCTCCCACGCCGTCGACCCTGGGGAAAAAGGTGGCGAGACGCTCCATGGATCGTCGGTTCTGTGCCAGATCATCGAGCGCCGCATCTGGCCGACGCCCGCCAGTCGATTCGGCAGCCATCGGTGACGCGTAAAGTAAATCGGAAACCCCGCCGTGCGCGCGGCCTTCAGCAGGGCGGCGCACCGTTCCGTCACGGCTTTGCCGCTGTCAATCTGAGATACCACCCCCGCCTGCATGTCGTACAGGATCAGCGCCGTCCGCGCAGGCCGGCAGATGTCTGCAAGCTTCGTTGGTATCGATAATCGATGGGTATCAGGCATGCACCCCGTCCTCCTTCACCGAAGAGGTTCGGTCGTAAGGCGGATTCACATCAATCTCGCTGCGGAACAGAGCTTCGATCGGCAGCGGAGCCTGCAGCGCGATGAACTCCCACTCCAGCAAACCGGCTTTGCTCAGCGGGAAGTCATCGGTATACGCTTTGGCCGCTGCCACGCTCGGCAGTTCGAACATGATCACCACGCCAGGTTCATCCGCCCGCGCGTAATTTTCCCGAACGATGCCCTCCTTCCATAGCCTCCATACGTTCGAGACTTCTTCCGGCAAATAGGGAGTGACTGTCTCCAGCGTCACGCCTGGTTTGAATCGGTCGTAGGCAAGGATGCGCATATTTTCTCCTTCTCCATCTCACATCGATATCTACTATATAAAGTTGCTTGAATTCAAGTCACTGTGAATAACGCGTAAAATGAGCCCACCTTCTCATGGCCATGACCGACCGCGATCACATCGACAGGCTTGTATCCCGATGGCGCAAAGAGCGCCCTGACTACGACCTTGCGCCGGTCCAGATCATCGGCCGCATCGGCCGGATTTTCGAATACGTGGACCGCGCCCTGGAATCGAAATTTGAGGAATTCGGCATCTCCCGCGCCACCTTCGATGTGCTCGCCACGCTGCGAAGGACCGGTGCTCCCTACCGTCTCTCCCAAAGAGAGTTGATGCGCAATCTGCTGCGCACCTCCGGCAGCATGAGCATTCGCATCGACGCCATGGCGCGGCAGGGGCTCGTCGTGCGCGAGCCCCACGCTGACGACCGCCGCGCGACGCTGGTCAGGATGACCCCCAAAGCCCTTGCCCTGCTCGAAAAAATCATTCCCGAGCATCTCCGCAACGAGGAACGCCTGCTCTCCGGCCTAAGCGCTCGCGACCGCAGCCAGCTGATCCGGTTGCTGCGTAAATGGAATTTCGCGCTTGAGTTGAATAACGATAACCAGCGATATGTTCGCTACGGTATGGTCGTGCTCGATCCCCGCATTTCTCTTGAGCGACGGCGCGCAGTCGGGCTGCCCGACGTTGCCGGAGTCCTCGTGCATGCCGTTGAGCCCGGCGGCCTGGCGGACGATGCGGGTATTCGCAGAGGAGATCTGGTCGTAGCCGTCGACAATGTCCCGATTGATTCGCAATCCGCTCTGCGCCGCCTCCTCAACGCTTCTTCGCCAGCCAAAAAGACGATCAAGATCCTGCGCAACACAGAAACTCTGCGGCTCCCGATCCTCGTCTCATCCTCGTGACGCAGCGCTCGAATTGGTGACGGGAGTTACATGTCATATATTGACTCCACAGATAATGCATGGTCCAATGGCTCACCGTTGAATCATGCCGGGTCTCCCGTCTCTCTCTGAGCGGCGAATGTTGAAGTCATGATTCTTTTCGGCGGTTTTGCTGGCGCACGTGCGGCAACCGCGAATCGAACGGCATACGAAACCCGGGCCTGCAGCGGGTAGTTGTCAGAACGATTTTCGGAGGTCCCTATGGTTCTTCTGCCCCGCCGCCGCATTGCGGCAGCGCTGTCCTCTCTCCTTGCTCTCTTCTTCCTCACCGTCTTCGCGCCCGCGCAAACCATCACCGGCACCGTACTCGGCACTGTCACCGACCCCAGTGGAGCCGTTGTCGCCGGAGCCGCCGTGACCGCAACGAATGTGACCACAGGGATCGCCACCCGCGGCGTTGCCAACAGTCAGGGCCTCTACAGCATTCGATTCCTGCCCATCGGTCCGTACACCCTCTCCGTCTCGTCCCCTGGTTTTTCCGCCACTACCATCGGTCCATTCAATCTCGAGATTGACCAGATCGCCAAGATCGACGCGGTCCTGCATGTTGGCAATGCCTCGACTACGGTCAATGTTGCCTCCGACGTCTCCCCCGTCCTGCAAACCCAGGATGCCACGCTGGAATCCACGATTTCCTCCAACGCCCTCGCCAACCTGCCTTTGAACGGGCTCAACTTTCAGAGCGCCACGTTGTTTGTGCCCGGTGCCGTCAACCCCAGCATGTCCTCCATGGCCAGCGCCGACGGCAACGAGCGCAATGTGGACTGGTACGGAACCCCTTCCTTCAACGGCAACCGCGCGCAGACCAATAACTATGTTCTCGATGGCATCGAAATGAACGAGACCATCAATAACCTCGACTCCTACAACCCCGCTCCCGACGCGATCCAGGAGATGCGGGTCATCACCGGCAATGCCAACGCCGAATATGGCAACGTCAACGGCGGCGAAGTCCTGGTGATCACCAAAGGTGGAACCAACCGGTTTCACGGCAGCGCTTACGATTACTTCCAGAACAACAACATGGCCGCTACCTCCTGGGCCAACAGTTTTGCCGGCCTGCCTTCAACCCCATTTACGCAGGATCAGTTTGGCGCAACCTTCGGCGGTCCCATTTTCAGAAACAAGCTCTTCTTCTTTGGCGACTATCTGGGTTTCCGCTATCACAGCGGTGGAGAAGGCGTCGCAACCGTCGCTACTGCTGCCATGCGCACCGGCGACTTCTCTGAGCTGCTGACCAACCAATACGGCAACATCCAGCTGTATAACAATCAGAATGGCGGAGGCTATTCGAACGCCACTCCCTATTCCACCAATCAGATTCCAATTGTGAATCCGGTGGCGAAATTCCTCTTCGCTCACCCCACCGTCTATCCGCTGCCCAACGCCACTCCCCGCGCCGGCCTCGGCGACCTCGATAATTATGTTGGTCAAAGCAAGGGACAGACCCAGAACAACCAGGGCGACCTCCGCATCGACTACACCGTGGGCTCGCGCGACTCTCTCATGGGCCGCTACACCTATGGCGACGCCTTCGACTTCTACCCTCAGGTCGTCCTGCCCGTAACCTTCCCCGCCAGCAACGATTACCCGTTCCAGAGTTTCGTCACCAACTGGGTCCACACCTTCTCGCCAGCGCTGGTCAATGAATTTCGCGCCGGCGTCACCCGCTCCGTTGTCGATCAGGGCGTTCCTTCTGACCCCACGGGCTTGTTCGGCACCAACGGCAACAGTGTCGTTGGACTCCCCATGCCCAATCAGGCATTCCCTGGATTCAGTCAGATGGCCTTTTCCGGCAACGAATCGAATCTGGGCAGCGTGGGCATTGTCACCCAGTTCCACGAGAACAACTTCTACTACGCCGATGACTTCACATGGCAGCATGGCCGCCATACCACTAAATTCGGCGTCCAGATTCTTCGCTATCAACAGAACACTTTCTACGCAGGTAACTCCGGCGCACTGGGGCAGTTCTATTACAACGGCCAGTACACCGCCAATGGCCTTACCAACTCACCGGGCTACTCCTATGCCGACTTTGTTCTCGATCAGAGCGGCAGCGCCAGTGT
>DATAZC010000166.1:0-21273 GCA_036272255.1 Acidobacteriaceae bacterium
TCGAACGGCGACAGCGCCTCCGGATCCGAATACAGATACGCCTGCGACTTGTACGACCCGCCCAGGATGAATCGCAGCCCATCGTCGACGGGGTTGGCGGCCCACTCGCGCACATTACCCGCCATGTCGTAGGTCCCGTACGGCCCCACACCCTTGTATGTGCCCACCGCCGCCGGCGCGCTCTTCGTGATGTTGCTCATCGGCACCACGTATTCGGCTTCGTCCGGAGGCGCGGCCTGGTATCGCTGACCCAGCACCGGCAGCTCTTTGCCCGCGTACTTCGCATACGCGGCCGCCTCGTACCAGCTCACGCCCGAGACGGGAAAATCGGCCTGCCCATCCGCATAGTGGCCGCCCGACCACGTCGATGGCCCCGGTCTCCCCGTGGCATCGCGGAACTCCGGCATTGCTTCGGCCCACCCAACCCTGCGGCCGTCCTTATCGAACTGGGCAGGCCAGTATTGCCGCTTCGCGTACCCTCCACTGTCAACAAATTGCTGATATTCGCGGTTTGTCACTTCATAGCGGTCGATGTAGTACGGCGCAAATTTGTACGGGCCCAGCCATCCGATGAACGCGCTGTAGTTGCCCCATGTTCCGCCCGGCGCATACACCATTCCCGCCGGCGCCTTCGCCTGAGCCGTCAGCGAGAACTCCATGGTCTGCGCCGGCTCCGGCGCTACAACCATCTCGTCTGCGCCGGTCTTTGCGATCCTCCAGCGAAAATATCCCTTCGGAATCCGCACACTCTCCATCGGCGTCGTTCCCAGCTTCTGCCAGCCTGCGTCCGGCGCCAGATAATCCTCGATCGCGACCTCCGCCCCAGCAGGATCCGAATGCACCGTCACCGTCTCGGTGTTGGCCTCCTCCGCCTGACGCAGTTCAGCGTCCGACGGCAGAATCTTTTCCGCCCGCCGCAGGACCAGCCAGCCAGCCAAAGGCTTCTTCGCTGCGATCAGGTCGTTCATCTCCGCAACCGCATCGGAGCGCGCCCAACGCCGCTCTGCCCCGCGCCGGTAAAGCCAGGTCCCAGCGACGGCAAAGGCGACCAGCAGCAGCGCAGTCCCCGCAATCCAGACGAGCCCTGGACGCCCGAACTTCTCGACTGCGTGAACCGGCGAGCTCAACCGCGCCAGCAGATCCGCGAGGTCCTGCTTCATCGACGACGCCGTTGCATAGCGATCTGAGGGGGTCTTCCGGAGCGCTCGCGCGACAATCTGCTCAGCTTCTGCGGGAACCTCGGGCCGCACCTCTCGTACCGGCCTGAAAGCGTCTGTCGTGATGGCCTGCAGCACCGCGAGGCCACTCGCTCCGTGAAAAGGCGTCGCGCCCGTCAGCGCCTCGTAATACAGCACTCCCAGACTCCACAGGTCCGTGCGCTCATCCGCAGCTTTTCCTAAAGCCTGCTCCGGAGACATATAGAGCGGCGTTCCCATGACGCCGTGCGTCTCGGCCAGGGACTGCGTTGCGTCCGCCGGGCCCAGCATCTTTGCCAGTCCAAAGTCCAGCACCTTCGCCTGGCCCTTGGGCGTGATCATCACGTTGGCCGGCTTCAGGTCCCGGTGGATTACGCCGCGGTCGTGCGCTTCTTCCAGCGCCTCGGCTACCTGCAAAGCAATGCCTGTCGCCTGAGCCACCGGCAACGGGCCCGCCTTCAGCTTTGCCGCCAGCGACTCACCCGCCACCAGCTCCATCACGATGAAGTCCGCACCCTGCTGCTCGATTACGTCGTACACGGCCGCGATGTGCGCGTGATTCAGCTTGGCCAGCGCATGCGCCTCACGTCGAAAGCGTGCGCGCGATTCCTGATCGACCAGGACGCCAGGCTGCAGCATCTTGATGGCGATTTCGCGCCCCAGCTTTTCATCGCGCGCGCGATACACCACGCCCATTCCGCCCGAGCCGACGACGTCCAGCACGGTGTAGCGCTCCGCCAGCCGGGTTCCCTGCACTAACCCCGACGCCCGCACCGCAGTCGCATCTGTTTTCCCCACCGCTGGCTCAGAAAGGAACCCGCTGAGGCGGTCGTTCTCGGCAAGCAGGTCCTCGACCCTGCGCCGCAAGGCAGGCTGGCGCCCGCACGCCTGCTCAAGAAAAGCCTCTCGCCGCTCGCGTGGCAAATCGAGAGCCTCCCCGAACAGCTGTTCCGCGGTTTCTTCGAGATTCTTCAATCCCACCTATCCTCACGCAAACCAGCAACAGCGATGGGCAAAATATGGTTTCCAACGTACCACGCGAACCAACCGCCGTCGCCCTGGACCGAAGGCAACGAACTATTGTGCCCCGGACGACTGGCTCATATCCTCGGCGGGTGATTTTTGTCACATCCCCAAAACCAGCCCCGCGGCATCATAACCATCAATCAGTGCACACCTGCAGAGGAGCGTGCCCCATGGATGCCCACAGCCTGATGCGTAAACTCATGGAAATCGAGCGAGCCCTGCCCACCCGCGACGATTGCGCCATCCGCAACATGCTCATCGAAGCCCAGAACGGGGTTCTCCAGCTGGAACACGAGAACGAGGAGTTGGCCCTGCACAATGCCAGCCTGCGTCTCCGCCTCCGCGGAGTTCACAATTCCACCCTTCCCCTCGTTGCGCAAGGGCTCGGCGCCGGCGGCCCCGATCACGAGCGCGACTCCTGCGAGGGCCGCTGCGCCGATCACGCATCTCGCGTTCCGGGAGATGCTTCGGAAAACGGCACCTGGCGCACCACCCACTTCTTCTTCAGCTAGCGCGCCGTTGGTTACCGCCCTCCCAGAACCGCGGCCCGGCCGTCGCACAAAACAAACTTCCTGAAGCATTGCCCCTTTTGTCTGCACGCTCCGCATTCCTCAGCAGACGCTCCATTTGCGCCTGCAACCCGTCTCCCGACACGATGGGTTGCGCATCATTTCAGAACAGGAGTTCCCCGAATTGCCTCCGGGAACTCCTGCTTTTTGGGGGAGTGGAGCCAGGCCGGGGTCAGCACGGCCGTCCCCATTGCGCACGTCCTGCGGCAAATCCACATCCAGCGCATAGATCTGATCCGTCCCGATATCCCGTGTCACCAGAATCGAATCATCGGGCCCGATGCTGAATGAATTTCCAAAGATTCCAGAAAACAATTTTCCCGCGCCCCCCAGCTTGCCCACCAGCTGCGGCTTGCCAATCCAGCGCCTCGCTCAAACAGCTGCTCCGCGGCTTCTTCCAGCTTCTTCATGCCTCAGCCCCGCGAACGTCTGCACGCAAAGATCAGGACCAAAAGATGGCTTCCACAGTACCATGCATACATCGCGAGGCACCCCGTGGAACCCACCCCTGGAGACGTGACCCAGCTCCTCAAAGCCATGCACGAAGGCGACCCCGCCGCCGCGCAAAATCTTCTGCCTCTCGTCTACACCGAACTGCACCGGCTGGCGCGGGCCTATATGCGCCGCGAGCGCCCCGACCACACCCTGCAGGCCACCGCCCTCATCAACGAGGCCTATCTGCGCCTGGCCGGCGAGGACATTGACTGGAACAGCCGCGCCCACTTCATCGGGCTGGCCGCCCACGTCATGCGCCAGGTGCTGGTCGACTACGCCCGGCAGCACAACGCCGAACGCCGCGCCGGCGGCCTCCACCGCGTCGAAATGCAGGACGATCTCGCCATCTCGCCTGATCGCCTCGAAGAAGTCGCCTCCCTCGATCAGGCCCTCACCCGTCTCGCCGCCAGCAATCCGCGCCAGGCCAAAGTCGTCGAGCTGCGCTACTTCGGCGGCCTCTCTGTCGAACAGATCGCCCAGATTCTCGACATCGCCCCTCGCTCGGTCAAGCGCGACTGGTCGCTCGCCCGCATGGCACTGGCTCGCGACCTCTTCCCCAACGCCCCAGCCCCATCCGAAGCAGCAGAGTAGCAGTCTCTGCTCCCTGTTCCCTCGATGGCGTTCCCGCCCAAAAAATAAATTTCAAAATTGTTTGCCCCTTTTCCTGGCCAATCCCGCGTTCTCCAGTGAAGGCGCTGATCAGCACCATGACTGATCGCCCCAGGAGGAACGTCATGAAGAACAGTATCCGGACCATCGCCCTCGCCGCCCTCGTCGCCATCGCGTCCATGTCAACGACAATGCACGCCCAATCCGCATCGCCTCTGGCCAAAGTCAATGTGCCCTTCTCGTTTGACTGCGGCGCCGCGCATCTCTCCGCCGGCGTCTACACCCTCTCAGTCGAGGATGGACGCATATTGATGCTGCGCGACAGCCGGGGCTATGCCGTGCTGGCAGTCGTACAGATGTCCTACAACCCAGCCGCATCGAAGACGAGCGAGGCGACGTTTAAGAAATATGGCGACCGCTACTTCCTCGAGCAGATCAGGACCAGCGGCAGCCTGACCGAGGCACAGGTCAACGAGTCGACCTCAGAGAAACGTGCGGCCCGCGAATATCGCACCCGCGGAGAAGCCGGTTCTCAGATCGCCCTCGCCCTGCTGCCCATGGATCTGCGCCATGCCGGCAACTAGCCCGGCGCAACGGAGAAAACAAAACGCAGGAGCTCCCTAACCAGGAAGCTCCTGCGATTCTGTTTGCGAAGAGAGAAGCGACCCACCCGATCCTCAGTAGCCAGGCCCAGGGCCGCCGCGGAAGACCGCCTGATACCCTTCGCGGAATCCGCGCCGATAATCTTCACCCAACGGAGGCGGTACTGGAGGATTCCGGAAGCGCGGGTGCCGATCCACATCCGGCCGCAGGCTGTTGCGAACATCGGTCCGCGCGGCCTCGACGCCCTGCCGGTAGCCCTGCTGCGCTGCCTCGCTGTAAGCCGGAGGCGGGGCGTAGACAACAACGGCTCTGTGGGAGCAACCGGTAACAGCAAGGGGCAAAAACACCAGGGCTGAACACAACAGTTTCCTCATCATGATTTTCCTTTCGCGGGGCGTGCCTTTGGATTCAGCCTCGGGAAAGGAACTTCGTCGACGACCCTCCAGCTGCCCTCCAGGCGCATCGGGGTTCTGCAATCATCGTTGCCGGATCATGACTGCCGATTCTGGCTGCCGACATTGGCCGCAGCGCGCCAGAACCTGCACAGTGGCAAGTCGCTCGCCGCGACCGGTCGAATCGGGCTGGCAGCCCGATTCGAAAGTCCCTTCCCGGACCTGCTTATCCAGACCCGGCTCGCCTCGTGATGTTGCGGTGTTCCGTTCTCCGCTACTGTCCGCCGCTGGTCGAGTGGATGAAGTTCTCCACATCGGAGTGGAACTGCTTCAGGACATCTTCTTTCACGTAGATCATGTGCCCGGCTTCGTAGTAGTGGTAGCTGATGTTCGACTCCAGCGACTTCGGCATCGGCAGATGCTTCATCTCGTACTCACCTTCGAAATACGGCGTGGCGAGATCGTAGTAGCCGCCGGCCAGCATCACCTTCATCTTCGGATTCATCTTCATCCGATACGCCAGGTCGGGCATCACGTTGGGCCCGCTCCAGTCGCCGCCAAAGCCGCGGCCGAAGCCGGGCGCAGCATGGTGCATGTCCCAGTTGAACTCGCCGCCCTGCCGTCCGCTGGTGAAGTAGGTTTCCTGCATTCCGTACTTCAGGTCTCTGCGCACATATTCATTGATGGCCGTCAGCCAGCCCGAGGTGATCGCATCGCTTTGCGGATCGTAGTCCGAATCCGCGCTCATCGGGTTGTTATCCGGACCCTGGTAGCGCGTGTCGAGCCGCCCCACCGTTGTCCCTTCGTCGAGCTTCAGCTCTTTTGAAAACTCACCCCCGGTGACGCGCAGATTCGCGCGCATCAGATAGTCCACCGGCAGCCCGGTGTATCCATGCAGCTTTTCGGCGACGGCCTGTTTGTCCGAGTCTGAAAGGTCGCTCCCTTTCAGCAAGGCGGTCATGTAATCGCCCAGCGCGAATTTCTCCACCTCGTCGAGGAACGGCCGCAGCGCCCCAGGCTGGGTCGGCAGTTTATGGAAGTACCACGCTGTGGCAGCAAAAGTGGGCAAGCCGAGCGCATAAGCCTGATCCACACCAGGATTCCGGGTTGGATCGTCAATGGAGTTGTCGAAGCTCAGAATCTGCGACAACAAAATCACTCCGTTCAGATCGACGCCCTGCAGATCGGCAGACAGCACAGCCGACCGCGGCGTTCCGTAGCTCTCGCCAAAGATGTACTTCGGTGAATTCCAGCGCTCGTACTTGGTCAGAAATTTGCGGATGAAATGGCTGAACGCCTGGCCGTCCTCATCGATTCCGTAGAAGGCCTTGCCGCGATCCTTTCCAAAGGTGCGGCTGAATCCGGTACCCGGCGCGTCGATGAAGACCAGATCGCTGGCATCGAGCAGAGAGTATTGGTTGTTGACGATCGAGTAGGGCGCGCCCTCCTGGTGGTCGACATCGGGCAGCACAATCCGCTTCGGCGCGAAGGTGCCAAGGTGCAGCCACATCGTGGGTGAACCGGGCCCCCCGTTATAGATAAAGGTCACGGGACGATGCGTCACGTCCGTCAAGTCCTTCTTAAAGTAGGCGACATAGAAGATGCGCGCGGTGGGCGGCGCTTCGGCCGGATCGGTGGCTGCTTTCACGCCCGAATCCGGCAGCAGGCTTCCGTCGAAGGCGAGGGTTGCGTCCTGCTGATCGGTGGCGCCGACGGTGATGGTTCCCGCGACTGCCTTATACCCAACCGCCTGTCCCCCAATCGTCACCGAACCTTCGGTGATCGAATCCGGAGCGCCTACGGTCGACGCCGAACTCGACGCGGCCTTCATTTCGCCGCCCTTTTCGTTCGGCCTTTCCTGCGCTATGGCTATGCAGGGAATTGTGCTCACCGCTGCTACGAATAAGGACAACGTAAGGACCCGGCTACGCGATCGGAAATCCATGTTCACCTCGTGAGTTTTTGGAATGCAATTTGGAATGCATCCGAGTATAACCGCACCCGGGCAGGAACCTGATCATTCTGCTCTGCCGCGCAATTTTCTCTCCGGCGCCCAAAACTCGAGCCAGGCGCCCCAAAAACGTCCCCGCAACTGCCTCTGCCCGCAGGAAACTGCGCGCATCCCATAACAAATTTGCCGGAATCGCCGTCTAATCATCCACACGTTGTACTGCGTTGTCTGGAAGCTCTGCTCTGCCTCATTTGTCGTTATTTTTCTTGAAGAGGTCCCCCATGGGTTCGTCGTTCGCCCGCCATCTTTCAGGCATCGCCGTCGCTGCGTCTCTTTTCGCGACTCTCGCTTCAGCCCAGCAGTCCAACCGCATCCCTGAGGAAATTGACGCCGGCTCCGCCGCCGCCCTGCCCGGATCTGTAAATCCGCGCATCGGAGACGGCTTGGACATGGGAAGAATCGAACCGGCGACGCCCATGGTCGGCGTCACGATGTATTTTCAGCCCACGGCCGATCAGAAGGCGCAGCTGGACGCCCTGGTTGAGGCGCAGCAAACGCCGGGCTCTCCTTATTACCACGCGTGGCTCACCCCCGCGGAGTACGCCAGCCGCTTCGGCCTGAACGACGCCGACCTGGCCCGCGTTCAAAACTGGCTTGAATCGCAGGGCTTCAACGTGGAGCGGGTGGCCAACAGCCACACCAGCATCAGCTTCTCCGGAACCGCCTCTCAGATCGAATCCGCTTTCCAGACGGAGATGCATCGTTACCAGATTGGCGCCGAGACGCACGTCGCGAATGCAACCGAGCTGGCCATTCCTGCCGCTCTGGCGGGGGTCGTCCGCTCCATCCGCAATCTCGACGACTTCCGTCCCAGGCCGCAGTTTCGTCCTTCGCCGGCCGGCGTGCAGCCTGCCTTCACTTCGGCGCAATCCGGCGCGCACTATTTAAGCCCGAAAGACATCACCACCATCTACGACATCAATGGGGCGTATAACTCGGGCTACACGGGGTCCGGACAGACCATCGCCGTCGTCGGCCAGTCGGAGGTTGTGGCCTCCGACATCACGGCCTTCCAGAGCGCGGCGGGCCTGACTGTGAAAGCTCCCACCATGATCCTGGTTCCGGGCACGGGCACCGCCGCCGTCTCTACGGGCGATGAAGCGGAATCGGACCTCGACCTTGAATATTCCGGTGGGACCGCGACCGGCGCCAGCATCGACTTCGTTTACGTGGGCAACAACCAAAACTACAGCGTCTTCGACGCGCTGCAGTACGCCATCGATAACAAAACGGCGTCCATTCTCAGCATCAGTTACGGCGCCTGCGAACCCGACATAAGCTCCACGAACTACACCGCCCTCGAGGGCATCATGGAGCAGGCATCGAGCCAGGGCCAAACGGTCGTCGCCGCCTCCGGGGACAGCGGCTCAACCGCCTGCTACGACCCCACCACAAAGAATCCTGTCACCGCCGCCATGGAAGCCCTCGCCGTCAACTATCCCGCCAGCAGCGCCTACGCGGTCGGCGTCGGTGGAACCGAATTTCCCACAGCCGACGTGGCTTCAGGCAACACCACCTACTGGAAATCCACCAGCGGCAGTGACCTGGTTAACTCCGCCCTCTCCTACATTCCTGAGCAGGCCTGGAACGACGACAGTGCGGCGATTGGCCAGACGTACGGTCCGCTCTATGCTGTCTCTTCCGGCGGCGGCGGCATCAGCACGCTGACTCCGCGACCGAGCTGGCAAACCGGGGTCACGGGCATCCCGTCCGGCAGCTTCCGCCTGGTACCTGATGTTTCGCTCGTCTCTTCGCCGGACAACGCGCCATACCTCTACTGCACCAGCGACAATACATCCTGGACCAAGGGACAAGCGGCCAGCTGCAACTCCGGCTTCCGCGACTCCTCAACCCAGGACCTGACCGTCGCCGGCGGCACCAGCTTTGCCACGCCCATCTTTGCCGGCATGCTGGCGATCATCGCGCAGAAAGAAAATTCGACCGGCCTGGGCGTCGCCAACAAGACGATCTATTCCCTGGCCGCCAACAGCTCAACCTACGCCTCTGCATTTCACGACACCACAAGCGGAAGCAACAAGTGCACCGCCGGGACCAGCTATTGCTCGACCGCCGGTGCTTCGAAGTACGCCACCACTGCTGGCTACGACGAAGCCACTGGCCTTGGTTCCGTCGACTTCAATAACCTGATGACCGACTGGAGTGGTGGCACCACCAGTGGGGGCGGCGGCACCGGTACCGGCTCCTTCACGCTCACGGCGACCGCTGTAACCGTCACGCAGGGAGCTTCCGGCACATCGAGCGTCACCATCACCCCGCAATCCTCGTATGCGGGAACGGTGGGCTTCAGCGTCACCTCCACCGCCACTTCGCTCAATACCAACGGGTGCTACACGATCAGCAATACCGCGGTCACCGCAGGCAAGGCGGCGGCGGCGACCCTCACGATCTATACGTCGCAGAGTGCGTGCAGCGGCGTCTCAGGCGCGCATTCGTTTGTGCGTTCGGGTGGAACGAAGGTCGCTTCGTCGCGCGATCCTCAGCCGCTGCGTGGGCAACTCCCCATCGGCGCTGCTGCCTTCGCCGGTATGCTGCTGCTCGGATTCAGCCGCTCCAGAAAAGCCTGGTCGGTGCTGAGCTGCCTGGTGCTGGTTGCGATGCTTGGCTTCGCCACAGGATGCGGCAGCAGCTCGGGCAGTTCAACGGTCACCAACACCACTTCCACCACCTCGACCGACGTAGCCACGGGCAGCTACACGCTGACCGTGGCAGGAACCGACACCACTACCTCCAGCATCACCGCGAGCACGACCGTGGCGCTCACTGTGAATTGATCGCAATTCCGGACTGAAGGGCAGGATGAATCCTGCCCTTTGCCTGCCCTTTGCCCGCCCTGTCCGCTTCCGGACGAGGGCCTCCCAATTCCGAACACAATCCCTCCCAGCCCCAAAGTTTCTCTTCCACAAACCCTTTCGTTACCACTCCTTCCCTGGTTTTTCGTTCCGGCGTTGCAATTGCTGCCTATCCTTATTCTTTCCGGAGGAAGATCTCCATGGGAAACTGGCGTCGTGACGTCCGCTTCGGCCTGCGCATGCTGGCCCGCAACAGAAGCTTTTCTGCCATCGCTATTCTGGCTCTCGCTCTTGGCATTGGTCCCAACGTCGCCATCTTCAGCATCATCTGGGCCACCTTTCTCGCGCCTCTTCCCTATCCCAATCCAAAACAGCTCGTCGTCGTTTGGGACCACTACAAGGGCGAACGAAATGGCACCGGCGCCAGCGACTTCGCTGAATACGCCGCCCAGAGCCAGTCCTTTCAACATCTCGACTTCCAGTCCTGGATCCAGCTCCATCTCACGAATCCCGACCACTCTCAGGATGAAACCTCTGGCCTGCGCACCACACCGGGGATGTACTCGAAAGACTTCGTCATCCCCATGGCACTTGGCCGCGACTTCCTCCCCGATGAAGGCACGCCCGGCAAGGATCACCTGGTCATCCTCACTCATCGCCTTTGGGAAAATCGCTTCCACGCCGACCCGAACATTCTCGGCAAGCCCATCCTCATCGACGGTGAGCCCTACACGGTCGTCGGGGTTATCAGCGCTGGAACCTCCGACCGAATCGAAGGCACGCAGTTCGTCGTTCCCTTTTCTCCAAAGCCCGGAGAAAAAAGCGATCAGTATGGCAACGTCTTCGGCCGTCTGAAGCCAGGCGTCACCCTCGCTCAGGCTCAGGCAGAGATTGCGACCATCGACAAGCGCCTTGCACCCAATCGCGGCGGAGGGGCCAGCGATGCCGCGTCATGGTCGGTCAACGTGGAGCAGTTGAAAAACGACTGGCTCGATCCGAAAATTGTCCACAACCTGTGGCTCCTCCTCGCCGCCGTCGGGCTCGTTCTTCTCATCGCATGCGCCAACGTCGCCAACCTTCTCCTCGCTCGCGGTTCGGCCCGTCAGCAGGAACTCGCCTTGCGTTCCGCCATGGGCGCAACCCGCAACCAGGTTTTCCATCAGCTGCTCACGGAGAGCCTCACGCTCGCGGTTATCGGCGGCTCTGCCGGCATTTTCCTTGGCTGGTCGATCATGAAGCTTGCCATGGCCATCCTGCCGCTCGCCAAACAGGTCGCTGAGGCCGAAGTCGGCATCAATATTCCTGTTCTCATCTTCGCCGTCGGCGTCTCCCTGATCGGCGGAGTGCTCTTCGGGTGCGCGCCCGCATGGCAGGCCGCACGCCTCAACCTCAGCGACACGCTCAAGCAGGGATCACGCTCCATCTCCGGCCGCAGCCGTAACCGCACCCAGGGCATTCTGGTCACTATTGAATTCGCGCTCGCGCTCACTCTGCTCGCCGGCGCCGGTCTCGCGCTGCACAGCTTCTGGAACCTCAGCCGCATCGACTTCGGCATCACTACCGAGCACGTCCTCGCCGCCGGCCTCCAGCCACCGGCGGCCAGCACCCGCCAGGGCCGGGCCAATATGCCGCCGCCCGCGCAAATCGTCGCCAACCAACGCCAGCTCCTCGACAAAGTTCGCGCCGTCCCCGGCGTTCGCGATGCGGCACTGACTACCGGCGTTCCTCTTCAGGGGTCCGGCTCTTTCCCCTTTGCAATCGCCGGCCAGCCCACCGACACCCAACACATGCCTGTCGCGGATCTTGAGGCCCTCACACCGAGCTTCTTCAGTACTCTCGGGGTCCGTCTGGTCAGCGGCCGTCTGCTCCGAGACTCCGACACCCTCGGCGGCACACTCTCGGTCGTCGTCAACGAAACCTTCGTCCACCGTTACCTCGCTGACAAGGACCCGCTCACGCAGCACCTTCTGCTCGGCATCCCACAGCCCGGCCAGAATCAACTCGGACCCCAGATTTCCTTCCAGATCGTCGGCGTCTTTCACGACATCCACAACAACGACAAGATCACCGGTGCCGCGCAGCCCGCTATGTTCATCTCGCTGTGGCAGGTTCCCTGGCCATACGTCGCGCTCGCCGCGCGCACCGCCGTCGAACCGGGAGCCGTCACCAGCGGCATCCGTGCTGCCGTGGCCCCTGACTACGCTCTCGATCACGTCCAGACTCTGCGCGAGATCGTCGCCGAACAAATGGTCAGCGACCGCTTCGGCATGGTTCTGTTCGCCGGATTCGCCGCGGTGGCTCTGCTGCTGGCTGCACTCGGCATCTACGGCGTTATGTCGTTCGCGGTCGCCCAGCGCACCCACGAAATCGGCCTGCGCATGGCGCTCGGCGCGCAGAAACACGAAGTCGTCTCCCTCATCGTTCGCGGTGGCATCCGGCTGGCTCTGCCGGGCATGGCCATCGGGCTCGCCGGCGTCCTCGTCCTCGGCCGCCTCATGCACTCCACCCTTTACGGCATCGGCGCCGTCGACTAGCCAGCACGTTTCTGGTCACCGCGGTACTCTTCGCCGTCGCCCTCATCGCATGCTGGGTGCCGGCGAATCGCTGTGCCGAGGTCGACCCCATGGTCGCGTTGCGCGACGAGTAGGCTCGGCCGGAAACCGGGCTCAAAAAATCAGGGCGCGCCAAACCGGCGCGCCTTTTCACTTTTCCTGAAAATATCTGTTAACCAAACGACCCTCTTCTCCGTATTACTCAACGCAAATGGAAATTCTGAGAAAGAGGTAGCCCATGCCAGCCGACGTAATCGCGATTATTGCGGTCTTCAGCACCATCAGCTTCATCACCTGGACCATCTTCTCTTCCGTCCGCCGGTTGCGTCTTGCACGCCTCCAGGCCGACGTGCAAACCATCCTGTTGTCCCGCTTCGACTCCGCGCAGAACATGGCCAGCTACGTACAGACCGACGCTGGCAAACAGCTGATGAGCGGGATGCGTTTCGGCCAGGAGACGCCGCTGGCGCCAATGCTCGCCTGCGTTCGCTGGGGCATCGTGATCATCTTCCTTGGCGGCGCTCTGTCCATTCTGCGAGGCATGGGAGCCGTGGATGCAGACACCATCGTGCCCGGCGTCCTTGCGCTCGCGCTTGGAATCGCCTTTGAAGTCGCGGCCTTCGTCTCCTGGTATCTCTATCGCTCCCTCGGACTCGCGGAACCGCCGGCGCATTCCTGATATCGGGCCCGGACATGGAACCCGGGGCGGCGTGGCAGCGTACTAATACGCATGGAACGAACTCCCGGAATCGTCAGCCTGGTGTTCGGGCAAGCGCAAACCAGCGCGCTCGACGAGGCCACGTTCCGCGTTCTCTACGATGCCACGTCGCAACCGATCCGGGCTTACCTGCTGCACGTTTGCCGGCGTCCGGATGTCGCCGACGATCTGCTGCAGGAAACATATTGCCGCTACCTCATGCACAGGCGCACCGACATGGATGAGTCCGAGACACGCTCGTATCTGTATCGCATCGCGACCAACCTGCTGCACGATCGGGTGCGCAGCCGCGTCGATACGATGGTGCCCGAGATTCCTGAGCGCGGCCACACGCCCAACGTCGAAACGCGTCTCGACGTTCGTTCCACGCTGCACCGGCTCAAGCCGCGCGAACGCGAATTGCTGTGGCTCGCTTATGTTGAAGGGATGGATCACGAGGAGATCGCCGCCGCCACCGGCCTGCGCCCGCTGAGTATCCGCATCCTGCTCTTCCGCGCGCGACGTAAAGCCGCGCACCTGCTCGCCCCGCAGGATGCGCGCAAGAGGTTCGCATGAAGCAACGCCATTGTGAACACGAGTCCGACGTCGCTCGCGCTGCACGCACCGGTTTCTGGTCCGCCGCGCTCGAGCACCACGCTGAAACCTGCTCTGCCTGCTCTGAGACTCGCGCCGTTACCAGCGCTCTGCTCGAGGATTCCGCGCGAACCGTCCATCGTCCTCCCGATGCCGGCCGCGCCTGGCTTGAAGCCCGCCGTCGGGCGCGCCTTCACCTGCGCCGCCGTGCGCTTTTCTGGTTTCGGGCTCTGCGCGCAGTCACCTGCATCTATCTGCCCGCGCTGCTCATCTGGGTTCTCGCGCACCACCAGCAACCTGCGCCGGTCGAATGGAAACCTTCCTTCCACACCGACTTCACCTCGCTTCTTACCGGGCCTGCCGAAACCTTCGCCATCTCCGGCGCCCTGCTGGCCGCGCTCTGCATCACCATGGGCTCCTGGTATCTGGTGCGCGAAGCGCGCTCCCCCTTCGAGCACAGCCCCACACAATAGCTGGACAACAGCGATCGCCCGCACAACATAATTCCTGAAACAGCGTCCAATCCCGCATGGCGGAGCTGCGTGCGGCTCCGCATCCCGATCCCCCGGAGTCCCTCATGCTTTCAAAACGCATTCCCGCGGCCTTCTCACTTCTAACCCTCGCCTTCGTCCTGGCTCCCACCCTCGCCTGCGCCCAAACCAGCGTCGCGGCCAGCGTTTACGGCGCCTTCAGCGGCACGACCAACGGCAACGGAACCCAGCAGAGTCCCGCGAACCAGGCAGGTGGCCTTTTTGAGCTGCGTCACACCTCCAATCCCATCGTCGGATTTGAAGCCACCTACTCATTCAATCGGGCCAATCAGAACTACATCACCCGGCCCGGAGGGTGCCCCGCCTTCGGCTGCAGTATCTCCAGAGAAACTGTCGAGAACAACGCGCACGAAGTCACCGCCGACTGGGTTCCCTCGGTGCACATCGCGAATTTCCGCCCCTTCGGCGTCCTCGGCGTCGGCCTTCTCCTCGACGTGCCCACGAACAGCACGGCCACCGTGTTTACAACCAGCCCCTGCGGCGCCATCACCTGTCCCGGCTCCACTACAACGACAACCTCGACCTCCGGCACGAATACTTCGTACAAACCGGTCTACGTCTACGGAGCCGGCCTCGACTGGGGATTGATCCCCCACATCGGCCTCCGCCTCCAGTACCGCGGCAATCTTTATTCGGCACCCAACGTTACAAAAATCTTCTCGTCGACCGATACCTTCACGCACACCGCCGAACCCATGATCGGCATCTACATCCGCCTTTGAGCGTGGAGGCGGTGACTGTCGTCATCGCCTCCCCATCACCCCAGTGATTTTTCCTGAGCCGCGTTTTAGCTCTTTTGTTCCTGGGCCCACGCAGACATCCTTTTTTCGCACCTTTCGACTCTCAAAGCCGCATACTATTCGCACGATCGGGTCCCCAAACCCCGGAGGGTAGACAGATGAAAGTCATTTCCACGGCACTCCTGTTCGCCCTGTTGCCCAGCGTTGCTTTGGCCCACGTGCCGGAGCACCCCATCTGTTCGCCACCGCCACCACGACTCTCGCAGCCACTGCAGAATTCCGACTTCGCCAACGTGCGCGCCGATCTGCTTTCCGGCAATCGTCCCCAGGCGCTCAGTGAGGCCGAGGCCATCCTGAACGCGCACCCCGGCAACGCCGAAGCCAGCTTTATGATCGGCACGCTGCTGCTCGATTACGGCAAGCCCGAGGAGGCGATCGTCTGCTTTCAGAATTCGCAGGCCACGTGGCCGGGCAGCACCGACGTCCACGCCGGCTTGCTGGAGGCCTATGCCGAGACCGGCGACCGCAAGAACCGCGACATCGAGCGCGCCATCCTGCGCGGCTACCATGCTGACGGCCATCACGCCACCGCCACCCGGACCTCCGGCATCGTGATTGAGCGATTCCATGCAGGCGAAAAGACCATCGAAGCGGTCGAGTATTTCGATCCGCAGGGACCAGACCACGTCTGGTACCGCTTCACTGCGTCCGACGATAAGGGTGTGATCCTCGGCTCGTACGCTTTTGCCGCTGACGATCAGGATGAAGCCGCCTACCGTCGCGAACATCCCGACGTGGTTGGCTCCACTCTGCACCGCTACGCTCTCGAAAGCTTCTTCGGCGGGAGCTCGTCCACCCTTGGCACCATCGACGGTGCGCCGACCTACGATGACTTCCGCACCCGCGTCATCTCGGTAGTCCAGGCTGAAACCGACACTGCAAGCGCCGCGCCCAGTCCGCGCTAGTATGATGCCTGCCACCCGGGACCCGTAACCGCTCCTGTACCCTGCACCCCGTTCCCTGTACCCTGTTTCGATGGATGCCAGCGAAGCCCGCGAACTGCAGGAGCAACACGAACATGCCGCCGAGGAGCCCAGCCTCCGCCCGGTCGGATTCACCATCAGCGTGCTCGCGGTGGTTGTCGCGATCGTCACCGTCATGGGCCATCGCACGCACACCGAGGCCGTGCTCTACCAGAACAAGGCGACGGATGACTGGAACCTGTACCAGGCCCACAAGATCCGCCAGTACGACACGCAGCTGATCAGCGATCTGCTCAGCACGCTGCCTATTCGCGACCAGGCCGCCGCCAATAAGATCACCGACGGTTACAAATCCCACCTGCAGAAGTGGAACCAGGATCTCACCGAAGCGCAGAGCCAGGCCAAAGACGACGAGGAGGAAGTCCACAAGGCCGAACGCCGTGCCGAACGCTTCGACCTCGGCGAAGCGCTGCTCGAAATCGGCCTCGTCATCACGTCGGTCACGCTGCTCACGCGACAACGTGGCTATTGGTTCTTAGGCATGGCCTTCGGTCTCGCCGGCATCATCGCTGCCGCGCTCGGATTCCTCCACTAACTTCGCGCCGCCAAACCCGCTCCGCAGTCTATGATGGCCCGGTCGAGAAATCTCGGTCCTTCGGAGCCAACCAATGAAGTTTGCGCCTCGCCTCTCGCGCCTCGTCGCCCTTGCCGCCGGCCTACTGCTCTCAGGTCTCACTCTGCGCGCCCAAAACGCGGGTGACCTGCGCATTTTCTTCATCGATGTCGAAGGCGGCCAGTCCACGCTGTTCGTCACGCCGGACCATCATTCTCTTCTCATCGATACCGGCTGGCCGGACAACAACGGCCGCGACGCCGACCGCATCGCCGCCGCCGCAAAGAAGGCGGGCATCGACCATATCGACGACGTTTTGCTCACTCATTACCATGTCGACCACACCGGCGGCGTACCGCAGCTGGTCGCCCGCATCCCGGTCGGCACCTTCATCGACCATGGTCCGCTGCGCGAGCCCGGAGATCAACCGACCGTCGATGCCTACGACGCCTACCAGAAAGTTCTGGCCACCGGAAAGTACGAGCACATCCTCGCCCAGCCGGGCATCATGCTCCCCTTGTCGGACCTCAGCGCTGAAATCGTCACGACCGACGGCCTCTTCATCGAGAACGTTACGTCTGCCACTCCCGCACCCAACCCTTTCTGCAAGGCGTCAGCGCCACGGGCCGCCGACCAGACGGAAAATTCCCGCTCCGTCGGCACCTACTTCGTTTGGGGTAAGCTCCGTATCCTCGACCTTGGTGACCTCACGTGGGACAAAGAGATGGCCTTCCTCTGCCCCAACAACCGCCTGGGCCATATCGACATCCTCATCGTCTCCCATCACGGCTGGAACCAAAGCTCGAGTCCGGCCCTGGTCGACGCCATTACCCCGCGGGTCGCCATTATGGATAACGGGGCCACCAAAGGCGGGTCGAAACCAACCGTCGAGACCCTCCGCAGCATTCCCGGGCTCGAGGCATTCTGGCAGCTGCATTATTCCGAAGAAGCCGGTCCGGATAACGCGCCGGAGTCGTTCCTGGCCAATCTGCACGGGCCCGACACCGGTTACGGCCTCGAACTCACGGCGTCGCGCAATGGGAGCATTTCGATCTATAACCCCCGCACCCAGGCGACTTCCCGGTATGCGGCTCATTGAGCAGACTTTAAGGAAAGGCTCTTGCTGCAACGCATCGTGATCCGGAAACATCGAACAATCAACCCTTAGCGCTATCCCCTGTGCCGTGAGCCCGGGTCCTGATATCCTCTGCGCTAAGGTTCTTCTTGCGGTCTTGTTTCTCCGAGGATCCACGTGCCCGGTCAACAGGAAGTGCGGTGGTCACAACTGAAAGTGGGCGTCCTGGTGATCGTCGCTCTTTGCGCCCTCATCGCGCTCATCTTCCTTATGTCGAACTCCACCGGGGGTTTCTGGACCGGACACCTCACGCTGCGCTCGTACTTTGAGAACTCCGCCGGTCTGAAAGTTGGCGCTCCCGTCACCCTTGAAGGCGTCACGGTCGGCAATGTCTCCAAAATTCGCGTGGTACCGGAACGCAAACCGACCCCCGTCGAAGTGACGCTAAGTATCAATAAGAAGTACGAAGAAGGCATTCGTGAGGATTCGAAGACCAGCCTCACCACGCAGGGCGTCCTGGGCGACACCCTGGTTGACATCGACATGAAATATGCGAAGGGCGGCCCGGTCCACAACGGCGCCGAACTCGCAACCACGGAAAGCCCAAATCTTCAGGACGTTATTCAGGCCAGCCAGGGGACCATTCAGCAACTCGACACGATCCTGACCAAGGTCAACGCCCTGGCCGACGATCTCACCTCCGGCAAAGGGTCCATCGGGCTGCTGATTAACGATCCCACCCTCTACAACAAGGCTGTCCTCACCATCAATCAGCTCCAGGCACTCATCGACGGCATCACGAATGGCAAAGGCTCAGTCGGCAAGCTGCTCAGCGACGACACGATGTACAACCGTCTCAACGACATGCTGGCCAAAGCCGACCACATCACAACCGAACTGGACGAGGGCAAGGGCTCAGCAGGCAAGCTGCTGAAAGACGACACACTCTATACCGAGCTGAAACAGACCACACACAACCTGAACGAGATCACGGCTGCGATCAACTCCGGCCAGGGCAGCCTCGGCATGCTGACCAAAGATCCCAAAATGGCCGCGAAGCTTTCCGACACCGTTACGAAGCTCGACGACATGCTCACGCAGATCGACAGCGGCCAGGGCAGCATCGGCGCGCTCCTCAAGGATCGCAAACTCTACGACCATGTCGACACGCTCATGACCGACAGCGGCGACCTCGTCACCGCCATCCGCAAGGATCCGAAGAAGTACCTTACCTTCCACGTCAAAATCTTCTAGCTCGTCCCAATCACTGCCGCTTTACCCGCCTCCGCACTTCTGTCACCTGCTCCCTGCCAGCCTTCGCCATTCTGCTGTACCCTGTTCCCTGCACCCTGTACCCTGCCCTTTCGAGGAGTTCCATGCGTTTCGTTCGCTCTGCCTGGCTCTGCGCTGCGTCTGCCCTGTTGATCGGTCCCATCGCCCTCTCCGCCCAGCAATTTCTCCCCGCTTCCGACACTTCCCAGGCACCGGTCGAGCCCAAGGCTCCCCAAAGCTTCGATCTCAGCGCCATCGATAAAACCGTCGATCCCTGCACCGACTTCTATCAGTACGCGTGCGGCAATTGGCGCAAGGCTAACCCCATCCCCAGCGACCAGTCCAGCTGGGGCCGTTTCCACGAGCTCATTGAGCGCAATCGCTACCTGGTGTATGTCGATCTGAAAAAGGCTGCGGACGCGCCGCAATCTCCCCTGCAACGTAAGTACGGCGACTTCTTCGCCGCCTGCATGAACACCGACCTCGCCGACCAGCTGGGTGACAAGCCCGTTCTACCGCTGTTTGCGCGCATCGACGCGATCAAAGACAAGAAGGACATAGCCGCCGTGGCGGCGTATCTGGACTCGAAGACGCCCACCGGCATCTTCTTCCGCTTCGGCATTGAACAGGATCAGAAGGATTCCACCCAGCAGATTGAAGCCATTCATCAGGGCGGACTCACGCTTCCGGACCGCGACTACTACCTGCAGGACGATCCGCACATGCAGGAGATCCGGGCGAAGTATCGCGACTACGTCGTGACGATCCTGAAACTGACCGGCGAAACCGAGGATCAGGCAAAGACCGATGCCGGCTCCGTCCTCGACATCGAAACCGCACTCGCCAAAGGCGCGACCCCGCGGGTGGAACTCCGCAATCCCGACAAGCGCTACCACATCATGACCCTGACGGCTCTCGATCAGCTGGAGCCGAACTTCGACTGGACTGCCTATTTCGCCGGCATCGCCGCGCCAAAAGTCAGCACCGTCAACGTGGGTCAGCCGGACTTCTTCACAGCGGAAAATCAGCTGCTCTCCGACACCAGCCTCGACGCGCTCAAGGCGTATCTGAAATTCCACGTCATCAGCGGAGTGGCTCCCTGGCTTTCGAAGCCGTTCGACGATGCCAGCTTCGATTTCTTCCAGAAGACCCTCCAGGGGCAGGCTGAACAAACCGCGCGCTGGAAGCGCTGCACCGCCATTACGGATCGCGCCCTTGGGGAGGCCGTCGGCCAGGACTGGGTGAAGGAGAACTTCCCCCCCCAGGCCAAGCAAAATATGGAGCAGCTGGTGGCCGCGCTCAAAAAAGCGCTCGCCTCCGATATCCAGGCCCTGCCCTGGATGAGCGACGACACCAAAAGGCAGGCTGAGGCCAAGCTGGACGCCTTCCGTCAGAAGATCGGCTACCCTGACAAATGGCGCGACTACTCGAAGTTCGACGTCACCCGCACCAATTTCGTCGAAGACCTCGATCACTCGGCGGCGTTTGAGTTCAATTACGAGCTGAACAAGGTGGGTAAGCCGGTCGACGAAAAAGAGTGGGGCATGAGCCCGCCGACCGTGAACGCCTACTACAACCCTCCGCAGAACGACATCAACTTCCCCGCCGGCATCCTGCAGCCGCCTTTTTATGACTTCAGCAAAGACCCGGGCGTCAACTTCGGCGCGATCGGAGTGGTGATCGGCCACGAGATGACTCATGGCTTTGACGATCAGGGCAGCAAGTACGACGGGCAGGGGAACGTAAAGAACTGGTGGACGGACGCGGACAAATCCGAATTTAAGAAGCGGACCGACTGTGAGGTCAAGGAATACGGCGGCTTTGAACCGGTTCCCGGGGTCAATCTCAACGGCACGCTGACTCTGGGCGAAAATACCGCGGACAATGGCGGTATTCGTATCGCGTGGCAGGCTTTGCTCACCACCCTCGCGCAGCAGGGCAAAACCATCGACGACAAAATCGATGGCTATACCGAAGCCCAGCGCTACTTTATTTCCTTCGCGCAGGTCTGGTGCGAGAACCGCACCGAGCAGGTCTCCCGCGTGGCCGCCAAAACCGATCCTCATTCACCGGGCATGTTCCGCGCCAACGGCACGGTCCGCAACTTCGACGAATTCGGCAAGGCATTCGGCTGCCATGTGGGCCAGCCCATGATGCCGGAGGATGCCTGCCGGGTTTGGTGATATCGCGCGCGCACTCCCGTCTAATGTGCAAGAACCGAGCCGTCGCATCCTCCGCGGCGGTTTGGCCGGGTCAATGCGGCGTAACAGGCCCGTTCCATTTACAATGGTCCGGGATCATCCCTACAGTTTTGTCCAGACCGTCGCCCCCGGCGGTCCGGCATGAAGGAAGCGCATGAAGTTTAGGAAACTCGGCCGGATTGCCCTGGCCACGGCGGCATCCCTTTTTATCGGGTTCGGAACTCAGTCCTGCTACTACTACACCGAGGCGTACATCATCGTCACTGGTTCGCAGTACAACCAGG
>DATAZC010000167.1:0-33681 GCA_036272255.1 Acidobacteriaceae bacterium
CGACTTGGAGTTTAGTGAAAATTTTGGTTAACCCTTTTTGAGAGAGAGGCATCCCCTGAAATGGACCCTTTTGGTGAGTCACGATCAGGAAAGAGTGTTTTCTAGCTTTGGCAAGCGACTTCCTGTCGCCAGTAATGTAGGCCAGAAGCTGATCGACAAGCAGATTAGAGAGAGCAAGTCGACGATCGAGCGTCTTTGCGACGGGCTGATGCTTTCGTGGATCAGTCGGATCACCATGACGTCTAGGAATGACGACTTCATTCCTCTGAAGATCGAGGTCACTAACCTTCATTGCTAATAACTCGCCAGCACGAATGCCAAGATTCAAGAGCAATGAAATGATTAGTTGGTTTCGATTTTGAGTCTCAGCTTCGAAAGGGTTAATCGTCGAAGAGGGAGTGACCATAGCCATCAATATCGCTTGTGCTTGTTCTGTAAGACCGGAGCGAGCAGACACTCGCGACGCTGGGGGCATGTTTGGTCGACGAATTCGTAGCGATTTTGTTGCCGATTCTATGCGCTTAGACACATCTGGATGGATATGACCAGCTACTTCATCAGTAATGCGATTTGCAAGCCATTGAAGATAGCTTGAGATGTAGGTCATGCGGATATATTGTGTACCACTTTTCACACGAGTCTCAGCGTTCTGAAACGTGGCTCGCACGTCCTCTTTCCGTCTTCCAACTCTCGCTTCGATGGGACTTGCTTTATCTAAAGCTGTACCCCGCCGAGCTTGGGTAAAGGCTCTCAGGGATTCGATCTCGGATTCTCGCAGGAAAAGCCCAGAGGCAAAACGTCCCTCTAGGTCAATTTTCTGGATATCAGACCAAGTATAAAGTTGACGAATTGCAGCCAGCATAGCTGTGGATGTGTTCGGGGCTCTACTCGAATTTCGAGACTGAGTTGTGATGAAAAGCGTTGAATACCAGTGGGGGCAGCCCTGGTCGTTGATCATGACGGGAAGACGCTCTCCGTCATGAAGAATCACTGATTTGATTCGAAATCCGGCAGGCGCTCGAAAGTTGGTTGCGAGAGCCCTTGAGAATTCTGACCGCTGTGAATGAAGAGATGAAGCAGTGTTCAATGCCTCTGGCCCCGTCGGATTCGATGAAGTTAAGAGTTTCTCTATCTCTAGCCCTATGGTCGAGGATATTTGAAGACTCGATGTAGATGTCGCCCCGGTGACTACGAGGTGCAAGAAGCGATGGTAAATTCAACGTTAGCCACGGTAGCTTATAACAACCATGCGGTGGTGCCAAATTGCTCCCACGTAAAAAGGCCAAAACCCTCAATACAAAGGGCTTTGGCCTAAAAAACAACCTAGTACTATACGGTAGTGATCAGAAGGGAATGTCGTCGTCGGTGATTTCGGTGGACTGCACCAGATCGTCGCTGTGCGCCGGCGGCCGCTGGTCATAAGAGGAAGAACTCGACTTCGAGTACCCACCCGACTCGCCACCCTCACCGCGGCCCGAAAGCAAAACCAGGTCGTTCACGATGATCTCGGTGCGATATTTCTTCTGGTTCGTTTCTTTATCGTCCCAGGAGCGGGTCTGGATGCGCCCCTCGATGTAGAGCTTCGAACCCTTCTTCACATAATCGCGGATGATTTCGGCGGTGCGCTGGAAGGCGACCAGGTTGTGCCACTCCGTGCGATCGGTCCAGGTGCCGGCCTGGTCTTTGGTGCGGTCCGACGTTGCCAGCGAAAAGGTGGCGACGGCCGTGCCGCTGCCCGCAAATTTGATTTCTGGATCTTTCCCGACATTTCCTACCAGGATGACTTTGTTGACGCTCTTCGCCATAACAGGTTCTCCGGATCGAATGATCTGATGAAGAATAGCAGGTCACACCGGCGTGCGACAGGCTCCGTCCGCGCTGCCAGGTTACGCCTGGAACCGTCTGTTCACGCGGCTCGAAGCCACTCACAGCGCCCCGTTGATCTGCTCGATTAACTCCTCAGTGGTGTTCGCAGCCGGCAGGCACGATGTTCCCCGGCACACCAGTGCAGCAGCGCCCGCGCCGATAGTGTCCAGAGCCGGCAAATGCGGCAGCGTCTCCCTGAGCACAGCAGGAAGCTGCCCGGCCCTCACCTGCTCGACGCTGAGCGCGATAACAGCTTTGTTGACCGCATACCGTGCATTGGCGATGGCTGTCAGCTGCCGCGCCGCTACGCCCGCGCCCAGCACCACCACCTGAATCGGCGCCAGCAACAGCCGCTCCAGCGCCAATCCGTAGCTGCCCGCATAAAGGCCGTAGTGCTCAATCACGCCCGCAAAAGCAGCCAGGGTTTGTTCAGCCTTAGCGCGAGAATCCGTCCGGCCACTGAGAGCTTCGAGACGCAAAAGTGCAGCAGCCGCCGTCGAGTTGCCGGCCGGCGTGGGCGAATCCTGCATCGGCTTCCGTCGCGCCGCCAGCGCGCCAAGCTTGTCCCCGGCATCCTTCTCCGTGTCGAAAAATCCACCGTTCTCGGAATCGTAAAATCGCTCCACCATGGCCTCAGCCAGCGCCATCGCGGCCTCGTAATAGCGCATCGTCCCCGTCGCCTCCCATGCGTCCACGCACGCATGCGTCAGCAACGCGTAGTCGTCGAGCACGGCGGGGATCCGGCGCGATGCAATCTCGGCATCGGGATAAGCAATCACGTGCGCCAGCCCACTTGTCGCATCCCAGCCCTCGCGCAGAATCCGATCCAGCGTGAGCAGTGCGAATTTTCGCGGCGCCTCCCCATCCAGTACCCGCGCAGCGTCCAGATACGCCGATATCGCCATCGCATTCCAACCCGTATAAATCGTCTTGTCGATAAACGGCGTTGGCCGCTCGAGCCGCGCTGCATAGAGTTTTTTCTTTGCACCTGCCAGAACGCGTTCGACCTCCGCCCGGTCGCGCTTCAACCTTCCTGCCAGTTCCTCCACCGAAAAATTCCGGTACAAAACATTTTTCTGCGGATTGTGGTGCATGTCCCCCAGCGCCCCGATGTCGTAATAGACCTCCGCAACGCTGAGCTCTTCCGGAGTCAGCACCGCGGCAGCTTCCTCGCGCGTCCAGGTAAAGTAATCCCCGTCGTCGTCCAGCGAAATATCCGCATCCTGCGACGCGTAGAACCCGCCGCGCGCCTGGTCGCTCAGCCATTCGTTCATCCACCGCATCATGTCTTCGGCCACAGCCGCGAACTCCGGCTCAACAAAGGTCTGGAAAGCGTGAACGTAATTCGCCAGCAATCCAGCATTGTCGTAAAGCATCTTCTCAAAGTGCGGTACCACCCAGCGCTCATCGACCGAATAACGATGGAAGCCTCCCGCCAGCTGGTCGTAGACACCCCCCCGACCCATCTTCTTCAGCGTTACGGTCGCCGTCTCTTTCGCAGCCTCATTCCCGGTTCGCGCCGCAACATCAATAAGCAGATCGAGGATCGAAGGATGAGGAAACTTCGGCTGCGATCCGAATCCCCCGTTGCGCGAGTCGAACTGCCCAACGGCGCTCTCCACCAGTTTGTCGATGATGGCCAGCGACAAGCCCTCTCCGCGCGCGGAAAACGTCTCCCCATGCTCAATCGCCGCAATCACGCTCGCCGCCGATTCCAGCACCTCGGCACGCCGCGTCTTCCAGGCCGTAGCCAATGTCAGCAGCACCCGTTCAAAGCCCGGCCGCCCGTAGCGGTCCTCACGGGGAAAATACGTCCCGGCAAAAAATGGACGGCCATCCGGAGTCAGAATCGCGGTCAGCGGCCATCCGCCCTGCCCAGCGATCGCCTGCACCGCGGCCTGGTAGCGTGCGTCCACGTCGGGCCGCTCGTCTCGGTCCACCTTGATCGCTACAAAATTTTCGTTAATGGTTTGCGCCAGCGCCGCTTCTTCGTACGATTCGCGGTCCATCACATGGCACCAGTGGCACCACACGGCGCCAACGTCCAGCAGAATCGGCTTGTCCAGCTGCGCCGCCAGTGCGAATGCCCCTTCGCCCCACTCCTGCCAGTACACCGGCTGATGCATCGCAGATCGCAGGTAAGAAGACGCGGCTTTGTCGAGGGTGTTGCGCGGTTCAAGGGTGGTGGACTGCAGTTCAGCCATGCTTTCAGCCTACCCGTTCAGCGCGGTACGGTCACCAGCTGGCGAGCAACCTCCACATAAAGATCGATCGCCTCGAACAGCTCTTTTTTGGCGAGCTTTTCATGCGGGGTGTGCGCGACGTGAATCGATCCCGGCCCCAGCAGCAGCGGCTCCCCCCAGTTGCCAAGCCAGGGAACGTCGGTCGTGAACGCAGCCACCATGGTCGGCAGGCCATCGATGGCACGGAACCGCTGAAAGGTCATCTCCAGCGTGAACTCAACGGTTGCAAGGCCTTCGACCGCTTCCATCAGCGCGCGCCGCGTCTCCGCAGAATCGCCCACAAGGCGAATCATCACCTGCGCCTCGGCCTGATCGGCAATCACGTTGGGCGCGTGGCCGCCGCTAACCGTGCCAATGTTGAGCGTGCTCGGTCCGATCCCCTCGAGCACCGGCAGCGGAATCGCCAGAATCCGATGCAAAGCCTCAACCAGCTTGCGCGTCGCACTTTCGCCCAGCTCCGGATACGCCGAATGCGCCATCTTTCCGCTCGCCCGGATCACCGCCCGCAGCGCCCCCTTCGAAGCCAGGGCAAGTCGATTATCAGTAGGCTCACCGTTGATGAGGAACCGGCTGCCGCGCGGATGCTGATTCGCCGTCTTCGCTCCCGCCGAATCCCGCTCTTCCCCCACTACGAAAAGCAGCCCAACCCCGGCCCCCTGCTCGCGCAGCTTTTCTGCAGCCGCAATCTGCGCCGCAACAATGCCCTTCGCATCGCAGGAGCCGCGGCCATAAATAAATTCTTCGTCTTCGCTGGAAGGCATAAACGGCGGCACCGTATCCATGTGAGTCGAAAACACCACATCGGACGTCTGCCCCGGCACGCTCGCATAAACGTTGAACCGTTCGCTCGTGGAGCGGCTCTCCTTGTGCTGCTCAACCGGCATCCGCTCAACGGCAAAACCCCGATGCGCCAGAAACTCCGCCAGAAATACACCAACAGCGCCTTCGTTATAGGTGATGGATTCGATGTCCACCAGGCTGCGCGTGAGTTGAACCGGATCAAGACTCATAAGAAGCACCAGAATACGCGACACGCGCTCCGTAAAATGGATTCAGATGACGCAGTCTCAGGTTGGATCCCCAGTTTTACGCACCGTCGACAATCTACGCGGACCCGCCGGGCGCCTCGAAGCGCTTCTCAACGCCGGTGCGCCCAATGCGCCGTACGCCGCGCTGGTTTGCCATCCCCACCCTCTCGGCGGCGGCACCATGCATAACAAAGTCGTGTACCACACTATGAAGGCCTTCCAGAGCTTTGGGCTGCCGGTGCTGCGCTTCAATTTTCGCGGAACCGAGCTGAGCGAGGGAGAACATGACAACGCTCAGGGCGAGCAGGACGACGTGCGCGCAGCCCTCGACTGGCTCGATCGCGAATTCGGCTTGCCGATTGTGTTCGCCGGATTCTCCTTTGGATCCTACGTAGGACTGCGAGCCTGCTGCGGCGATCCGCGGGTCGTGGGCCTGGTGGCACTTGGCATCCCGGCCCACGCCGAAGGCCGCGATTACAACTACGACTTTCTCCGCGACTGCGCTCAGCCCAAGCTCTTCGTGAGTGGCGAAAGGGATCAGTACGGTCCCCGCGCCGAGGTCGAAGCCGTCGTTGCCCTCGCCCATCCGCCCAAAGAGCTGGTGTGGATTTCCGAAGCCGACCACTTCTTTGCGAGTAAGCTTGAAGACGTGAAGCAAGTCATCCGCGCGTGGGCGCAGCGTTGTTTTCCCCTTCTCTCCAGCAAATGACTCCGCTCGAAGAATTACACGCAACTGCCAGGGACATATTCACGCAGGCGTTGCAGGCCTGCGACATTCCTCAGGCGTTCGATCGTCATCTCCACTTCGAGGGCAGGACGCTGGTGCGCCATCCGTCGCCGCGCCTTCCGTCGATCAGGCAGCCCCTCGAGGGCTACAAAGATTTCTACGTCATCTCGTTCGGCAAAGCCGCGCTCAGCATGCTGAATGCCCTGCTGCAGCGGCTGCCGCCAAAGGTTCGCCTGCATGGCGTCTGCTCGGCGCCCGAAATTCCCAAAAAACGCAATCGTCACATTCGCTACTATGCCGGCGGCCATCCGCTTCCCAACGAAGATTCGTTTGCCGCGGCCCGGGCGGCCCTGGCTCTGCTGAAACACGCGAAGAAAAACACCTTCATCTTCTTCCTCATCAGCGGCGGCGGCTCGGCCATGCTTGAATTTCCACGTGACAAAAAGATCTCCCTCGACGACACCATCGCGTTTCACGAAACGCTCGTCGCCAGTGGAGCCACCATCACCGAAATCAATACGGTGCGCAAATACTTTTCCGCCGTCAAGGGCGGCCGCCTCGCGCAGGCTGCGCCCACGGCCGAAAAGCTTTCGCTCCTGCTGGCTGACGTCCCCCTCAAAGATCTGGCCGCCGTCGCATCCTCGCCTACCCTGCCCGATTACTCCACGATGGCCGAATGTGCGGAAATCCTCGAGCGCTTCCACCTGCTGGAAAAATTTTCTCCGGCCGTGCGCGAATATTTCGAGAAGCTGATGGAGACCAAAGATTCTTCGACTCGATCGCAGGATGAGCAAAAGGCTCTTGGCGCCACCTTCCAGCATGCCCAGTTCGACACCCTGCTCTCAAACCATGACTTCGTGAATGCCGCGCGCGACCGCGCTCAGAAGCTTGGATACAAAGTCGTCATCGATAACACCTGCGATGACTGGGACTACGCGGAGGCCGCTAAATACCTGCTGGTGCGCTTCCATGAATTGCGCGGCGAATACTCGCGTTTGTGTTTGCTCTCGAGTGGCGAAGTAACGGTCAACCTGAGCAAGCATCCCGGGTGCGGCGGCCGCAACCAGCAATTCGCATTGCAGTGCGCCCTCGACCTGGCCCGCTACGAAAACGAGCCCATGGTCGTCCTCAGCGCCGGCTCCGATGGCATCGACGGCAATAGTCCAGCCGCTGGCGCCATTGCCGACACCGCGACAATCGCCCGCGCCCGCAGTTACAACTTCGACCCCGCGACCATCCTTGCGCGTTTCGACGCATGCACGTTATTCACCTCGCTGGGCGATACGATCGTCACCGGACCAACCGGCAATAATCTGCGCGACCTGCGCATCCTGCTCGCCGGCTAGCTACTACTGCGCTTTCCGTTCAGCGAGCTCAGCGAAAATGGGTGCCAGGTCGATCGTCACTGGAGTTCCAGGAACTTCGAGAATCGCGACTTCCTTCCATTCAGGAGCACTCTTAGACCACATCCAGGCTTTACCCTCGATTGGATCGACCGCCCATAGGCTGGGAACGCCCATGCGGCGATAATCTTCGAACCGCTCCGTGATGCGCGCCCAGCGATCTTCGGACGACATGATCTCCACACACAGGACCGGAGGACGAGTGATGATCTTCTCGAACGGATCGTGGGCGGAGATAACGCACACGTCGGGAATCCGGAACCGGTCGGGCCCTACCTGCACGCGATGCTCCGGATAGACAGCCACGCCCCATGCGCGCTCATGCTGGCCAATGAGCATCGCGATCCTCAATTGCAGGAATGAATGCTCTCTCTCGCCCACATTCCTCTCCAAAATTTCCCCATCCACATAGTCGCAGTCGGGCCGGAAATCGGTCTGGAGGTAGTAGTCGAGCCGGGTTGCGAATTGTGGACTCGCCGCCATCGCTCACCTTGCATTGATTGTATTCCGGGTCCATGAATCCATCGCTCAACCCTCTAGAAATGCACCTGCGGCGCGTTCTGTGCCGCCGGACTGGCCGCGAAGTAAGCGTCGTTGCGATGGAACCCGGCCAGACTCGCCCAGATGCTGTTCGGGAACTGACCAATGAAGGTGTTGTAATCCTGGATGGCGCGGTTGTAGCGCTCGCGCTCGACGTTAATGCGATTTTCAGTGCCCTCGAGCGAATCCTGCAGCTCGAGAAAATTCTGATTGGCCTTCAGGTTGGGGTAGTTCTCGGCAACAGCCAGCAGCCGCCCCAGCGCTCCGTCCAGCTGGCCGTTGGCGCGAATCTGCGATTGCGGGTCGTGCGCGGCAAGCAGTGACTCGCGCGCCTTATCGACATCCGCGAAGACCGCCTCTTCGTGTTGAGCAGCGCCTTTGACCGTTGCGACCAGGTTCGGAATCAAATCCGCGCGCCGCTGCAGAACCGACTGGACGTTGCCCCACTGCGCTGTGACCGCTTCCTGCCGGGTCACCATCTGATTCTTCGCGCTCACATAGCTGCCGAACACCAGCAGGCCCGCCAGCACAATCACTGCCACCACAGCTACCGCGATCCATAGACCACGACGCATCATTGCGTTTCTCTCCTGTTTGAATCCGATTCGATGTTACCAGCCGCCCCCGGCTCCGGCGCCGCCGCCCCCGCCGCTTCCTCCAATATCGAAGCCGCCTCCGCCTCCGCCTCCGTCCCCACCAAAACCACCACCGCCGCCAAACCCGCCTCCTCCTCCACCCCAGCGCCCGCCGCCAAAAAACATGCCCAGCAGGAATCCGAGCAGCCCGTTGCCGCCTGCCCAGATGAGGAAGATAACGACAAAAATCAGAAACAGGATGCCACCGATAATCTGGCCTGCCGTCGCGTGCGGTCGTTGCTGCGCCGCGCCCCAGCGCGTCAGCGGCTGCAGCGTAACCCCGGCGTCCTGCGCGATGATCTGCGCCATCTCGTCAACCGCCAGCGTCACCGCGCCGTCAAAATCGTTGTTGCGCAGCATCGGCACCATCTGGCGCCCAATATCGCCCACCCTGCCGTCGGGCAGAATGCCCTCAAGCCCGTATCCTGGATAGATAAACCGGCGCCGATCCTTCACGGCGAACAGGACCAGAACCCATCGGTCGCTGCCTTTGGTTCCGATTTTCCAGTTGTCCTCGAGCTCGACGGAATACTGCTGAATCGGCTCGCCGTTCGTCGTGTCGATGGTCAGAACGACGATCTTCGCATGCGCCTGCTGATCCACCTGGAGGCACAACTGATTCAGCTGATCCTGCGCGCCCGACGACATCACGTGCGCGTAATCGTTGACGTAGTTCGTCGGCTTGGGAAGGTCTTTCACCGCCTGTGAAAATGCCGGAGCAGCCGCGCACAGCAGAATCGGGCACACCAAAGCCGCAATCCGGTACGCGACCCTCACGCTGATGCGACGCATGGCCTTCATTGTAGTCGCCGAGCCACCGCGCGCCATCCCTCGCGTCTCCTCATGGCCAACCCAGCTCGCGGAAAAATTCCTTGCTTTGAAGGGGCACAGCTTGCAGCTGTGCCATAACGATCGCAGAATGACTTCGGCTTTAGCCGCTGCGGGATGTTTTCCCATCCGGGCTTTTCCGCGACCGCTCGAGCTGTTTCTCCATCACCAGGGCATCGATGCGACCCATATAGTAGCCGCGAATGCGCCCCGTCCGCACATAACCGTGGCGCTCGTAGAAGCCTTGCGCCGTCGCGTTGTCCACCGCAACCTCCAGCAGCACCGCCGTCGCTCCCGCCGCACCCAGTTGCCGTTCCGTTTCCTCGATCAGCAGATGCCCGACGCCTTGTCGGCGCAGCCCAGGATCAACGTCGATGGTGATCAGGCGTCCCACCACAGCGCCGCTGCGATGCTGCTTGCCCGCAATCGCGAAGCCCGCAATGTTCCCGGTCCCGTCCTGTGCAAGCACGCCGACGTTGCCCGGATACTTCAGAAAATACTGCAGCTCCGCCTTCGACCATGCGATCCCCGGCGCAAAGCATGCCTGATCCAGCGCAAACAGCCTTGGGAAATCGTCGTGATCCACAGGCCGCAGGGTGAAGGCCACAGCTATCTTCGCGCGTCCTGCTCGGCGTCTCCGGCTTTCACCGATGACTCTTCCGGCGGCTGCACCACCACACCGCTGTAGAGGGACGCCGCAGCCAGCCGCCCGTGGAGTGAAGCGACCGAGCGAACCATCCATCCGGTGTTCCACCATGTCCACGACTGGTCGTGCGTATCGACCGAGTAGATCATTGTGCCGACGTCGCAGGTCACGATCAACCGGTTCGACGATGCGTCCCAGGTGAGGCTGTTCACCGCCACTACGGGAAGCCGCTTCAACACCGTCCAGGTTTTCCCGTGATCCCGCGAGTAGAAGACACCCTCGCGGCCACCAGCCCACAACGTGCCGTCCGGCGTCAGCACCAGGCTGGAAAGGACCGTCAGCCCTGATGGAAACGAGAGCGGTTGCCACGTTGCGCCGTTGTCGCCCGAAGCGATGATGCCCCCCCGCCGGCCGATGAACACCTGCTTGCCGTCAGTTGCGATCGTCCGGTAATCCCGCGTCTCTGCGCCGGCCCTGCGTGCATCCGAACTCAGAACCGGCGTCCATGAGCTGCCCCGGTCCATACTGCGATAAATCCCCTGCGCTGTCGCCGCAAACCAGGTGTCTCCGGCAGCTGCCAAAGCCGCCACGCGCCCCTTGAGCTGTGAAGAACTCTGGGGTTTTGCGGCAATTTCCTTTTTGTGCGCGGATCGAGACTTCTTTCCGCGTGTCCGCGCTTTTACCGGCGCTGGAGTTGCCGCCAGGGTCGGCTGGCCCGCAAGCGCACTTGAGGATGTCCATGAACCCCCGTCCCAGCGAAAAACTCCATCGCTGCTTCCCGCCAGCAGCGTGCCATCGTCGCTTTGCGCCAGAACAAAGACATCTCCGCCATGCAGGCCGTCGCTTTGCTGCTTCCAGCTCCTGCCCTGGTCGCTGCTCACGAACACACCACCATAGCTCTTGTCGTTGATCACGCCCGCGTACATCGTCCCCGGAGACTTTTCATCCACCAGAAGAGCCGCGACCTGCCGTTGTGAGAATCCCGTGTTCGAATCCTGGAATCCGGCTGCGGCATCTTCGCTCGCCAGAACTCCACTGCGATCCGTAGCAAGCAGCACGTGCTTCGGATTGCGGGGATCGACGTAGACATCGTTGACAATGACGTCCGGGCCCGTAGTACGCGACCAGTTCTCGCCGCCATCCTGCGTCTTATAAAGACCTTCCGTGGTTCCCGCATAAACCGTGTTGCGGTCCGCCGGGTCCATGCGCAGCGAACGCGTCCGCCTCGCCGTCGATGGGATTCCCTGAACCTTCCTGAACTCGTATCCGAAGTTGTCGCTCTTGTAGATTCCCGAGCACGCGCTCAAAAACATCACGCTCGGCCGGGAAGGATCGACGATCATCGAGAACACGTCGGAATCGTCAATCACCCCCTGGTGAATGTTGTTCCAGGTCGCCCCACCGTCGCTGGTCTTCCACGGCAGATGCCAAGTCCCTGCGTAAATGATCTCCGGATCGTAAGGGTCGATCGCGATCGACTCCACTTCGTGAATCTCCGCGCCCCCGGGTGGACTGATTTCTTTCCAGTGCGCGCCCTTATCTACGGTGCGATAAACGCCGCTCAGCGTGCCGGCGATAAGCACCCGGGGGTTCGACTGAGCCTGCGTGAGCGCGCGCACCGATTGCCCATGCATGTCGGTCGCCTCTGCCCAGGTGTGGCCCTGGTCGTGGCTGATATAGATCCCGCCGTCCGGATGATCGATCACCCACACGCCGGCATAAATCGTGCTCGGATCGGCGCGATCGACAACCAGGCTGTCGATGACCAAATCGTCCTTCGTCCCCAGCTTCGCCAGTCTCGACCACGAAGAGCCGCCATCGGAAGAGGCATAGATCCAGCTGTCGGTGGTTCCGAGGTAAATCCGATCCGGATCGTGAGCGCTGAAAGCAAATCGCCGCGCATCGCCGCCATCCGGCCCAATCGCGGACCAGGGCGTCGTGTTCGCAGCCATCGCTGGCAGTCCGCACCAAACAAGCACGAGAGCCGCGAAAACCAATGCGAGAGATCGAAAGCGTTGCAGGGTTACCATTTCCATTCTTGCGGATGCGCGCATCCCGGTTCGACGAACCCGGCGAGCAGCATCGCTGAGCTCATGCTATCGGTTTTCCCCGCCATCCGGGCCTTCCGATACCCGCCTCAGCCTCATTCTCGGCAACATCGTACGGTCGCGATTCCCGAGATCCAGAAGCTCCACGTGAAAAGCAAAAAACAGGGCTGACCGGAATTCCGGTCAGCCCTGTCTGGTTCAGTGACAAGGTTACTGCGACTGTTTCGCCGCCGCCTTGTGATGATGGTGCGCGGGAACCGGCTTGCGAGGCTGGGCCTTCACGGCGTTCTCATCGACAGCCGTCGTGCTCGGCACGTCGTTGTCGAAGTTCGCGCCTGCCGGAACCAGGTAGTCTTCCACCTCATTCTGGCCGTTGCTGCCCGTCCTCACCTGGATACGGCTGGCATCGATGCCCTTCTCCGTCACCAGGTAAGCCTTGGTGTTGACCGCACGCTGCGCTGCCAGTTTGTCGGCAGTCATTTCGTTGCGGGTATGGTGTTTGTGCTCAGGCAATGGAGCCGAGTTGCCAACCACCACAACAGAGGCATCCGCCTTCTGCTGTGCGTTCAGCGCCACGTCATCCAGGCAAGCCTTCGCTTCGTTGTCCACACGCGCCGGACGGTGCTTGTCCTTATCGAACTGGAGCGAGCACAGCGTCTGCGTCTTCGGAGCCGGCGGCGGCGGCGGCGCTTCCACGTTCACCGTGGTCGTCGCTGAAGCCGTCTGGCCCTTGTCGTCCTGCACTGTGCCCGTCACCGTAATCGTTCCCGATGGCGCACCGTTGGTCGACAGAGTTGCCGTGTTGCCGGTTCCGGTCACGGAGCCAGCTGAAGCCGAGTAGCTGTAGGTCAGCGGACGGCTCTGAGGGCTCACGCCGTTGCAGGTGATCGTCGAGCTGCCGCCAGGCTGCACCGTGGTTGGGTTCGCCGAGCAGCTGATCGTAGGCGGCTCAAACTGCTTTACCGTAAACTGCGCGGTGCAGTCTGCCGACTGGCCAGCCTTTTGACCTTCCGTCACGTGGCCTGAAACCGTGAAGCTTCCAGGCTGCAGGCTGCCGGTGTCGATGGTCGCGGTGGGATTCGTTCCACCGACCGTCAGACCCTGACCGGTCCAGCTATACACGGGCTTCTTCTTGGGATTGAGGTTCGTGGCAGTTCCAGTGATGGTCACCTGCTCACCCGGGAAAACCGACGTCGGGTTCACAACGCAGGCATACTGAACCGGCGGCGGTGGTGCGATCGTGCCGAAATGAACCACCAAACCGGTGCTGAGGCGTACCGCGTCGACGTTCGCACGGCCACCGATAACGTTCTCCGGACCAAAATCGGCATGCCAGTACTCATAATCCGCCTGGAAAATCCGCAGCGCGATCCGATTGTGGCCGAAAGGCAGGTCATAATCCAACCCACCGCCAGCGGTCAGCGCCGGACCCCATGTGTACGGATGCTTCGGCTGATTGCCGTCTCCGGAAACATTCGGACCGCCAAGGCGAACGCCGCCCGCGAGTCCATGCACAAAGACCGACATGCCTTCTGTCGGATAGCGGAAGATCACACCCGCCGAAGCTGTCTGCGCACCGTCGTTCGCGCCATTGGGATGGTTAGCGTACTCGATCTGCCCGCCTACATAACGATTGAAATAGTAGGCAAAGCTGCCGATGGCACCATAGTTAATGGACGAGTAGTTCAAATCGGTATTAACTCCGCTCGCCTCGGGCGTCGACACCGTGCCATGAGGAGCTACATACGAATAGCCCATGAATACATCCATACGGGACGTGATCTGATCGAGCGTCCGGGGAGTTGGAGCCGACGGCGTTGAGGACGAACTCTGCCCCATCAGCGCCGTTGCGCCCAACAGCATCGCGCACCCAGACAGCAAAGTTCGGCCTGCCAAGCTGAACCGACGAAAATACATGCGTCTATCCTCCACAACTTACTGATAATTGCTGAAAATACGTAAACCCGTGCCGCGTAGGATGTTCCTCGCAGCTGGCGGGGAGGGAACCGGACAAACCTTCCGCGACAATGACGTTACCACAGGACGACCCTGCTCAGAAGGCAATTATTTCAATGAGATGCTTGCAAAACCCTGCAATTCTACCCTGTGTCGAAACAGTTAACCTTTTACCGCTACCCAGCAACAACAAGATAACGGTGGACAATCGTAGGGGAAATGCTCAACCGCTCTCTGCGGCGCCAACCTTGCGTTGTTTATAACGTACTCAACCCGTGCCCTTTATTGCAAGTTCAGAACCCGCTTCAGGCTTCCATGCTCGTGCTGAATTTTTTCCTGAAGAAGCGTGATCGCATACAGTAACTGCTCCGGTCGCGGCGGACACCCAGGCACATACACATCCACCGGAATCACCTGATTCACTCCCTGCACCAGAGCATAGTTGTTGAACACACCGCCAGACGTCGCGCAGGCCCCCATTGAGATCACCCACTTGGGCTCCGGCATCTGGTCGTACAGCCGCCGAATCACCGGCGCCATCTTCCACGAAACCCGCCCCGCAATCACCATCAGATCCGACTGCCGCGGCGAAGGACGAAATACCTCGGCGCCAAAGCGCGCCACATCGAATCGCGAAGCCCCCATCGACATCATTTCGATGGCACAGCACGCCAGCCCAAACGTCATCGGCCAGATAGAGTTTTTCCGGACCCAGTTAATCGCTGAATCGACCGTCGTGAGAAAAACGCCTTCCGGCTGCTCGTAACCGTAGCTCGCCTCCAGCACCTTCTCGCGGTTCTTCGCGCTGCTCTCCAGCGTGCCAAAAAGCCGGCGGTCCCGCAACGCCTCATTCATATCTCCACTATATCGCGCCCTTTGCGCATCGATGAGCCCTGGCGGATACCTCAGAGAATTTTCCGTACCGCATGCGGGAACGATCTGCACATTGGTAATCCCGGTAGTCCCACGACCGTGCAGAATTGCGACACCGAAATCCCAACCGCGCCTGCGCCCCCTGCCCCCGCATTTCCCTGTTTTCGATTTGCCCAAAATATGTAAAAGTGGGTTCCAGGGATTCCGTTCTACGTTCGTTTCCAATCCATCGATATAGGCTCCGGGAATTTCGGCCCGCGCCTCACCGGTCACCCCGTCGTGACATATTTCCGTCGAATGCCAGCGGAGTTATATGCACCCTCGTCGTTTGATTCGGTTGCTGTGTCTTTTCCCTCTTGGTTGCGCCTCGGTCGCCATGGCTCAAACGCCCGCGACTCCCACCATCTCCGCCGGCGATAACGCCTGGATGCTCACCAGCTCCGCGCTGGTGCTCATGATGACCGGCCCTGGCCTTGCCCTCTTCTATGGCGGCCTCGTGCGCCGCAAAAATGTTCTCTCCACCATGATGCAGAGCTTCGCCATGATGTGCATCATCACCGTGCTCTGGGCTCTGGTCAGCTACAGCCTGGCCTTCGGACCCGGCAACAGCTTCATTGGCGGATTCCATTACGCCTTCATGCATAACGTCGGCCTCACTCCCGATCCCGACTACGGCGCAACCGTCCCGGCGCAGACCTACATGATCTACCAGCTCATGTTCGCCATCATCACGCCGGCCCTCATCACCGGCGCCTTCGCCGAGCGCATGAAATTCAGCGCCATGTGCCTCTTCCTCACTCTGTGGGCCATCGTTGTCTATTCGCCCATGGCGCACATGGTCTGGGGCAAGGGCGGACTGCTCAACGCCGCCCTCAACGGCAAAATTCCCTGCCTCGACTTTGCCGGCGGCACCGTCGTCCACGTCACCTCCGGAGTCTCTGCGCTGGTGTGCGCGCTCTACCTCGGCAAACGCGTTGGCTACCCCAAAGAACCTTCACCGCCGCACTCCGTCGTCCTCAGCTTCATCGGAGCCTGTCTCCTCTGGGTGGGCTGGTTCGGCTTCAACGCCGGCTCCGCTGTCGCCGCCAACGGGCTCGCCACCAGCGCCTTCGTCAACACCCACTTCGCTACCGCTGCCGCCGCCATTGGCTGGGCTGCCGCCGAGTGGATCCGTAACGGCAAACCCAGCGCCCTCGGCGCCATCTCCGGTGCCGTTGCCGGTCTCGTCGCCATCACCCCCGCTTCCGGATTCGTGCAGCCCATGTCGGCCCTCTTCATCGGGCTGATCGCCGGCGTCTTCTGCTTCCTTATGGTCACGGTCGTTAAAGCGATCTTCGGCTACGACGATTCCCTCGATGCCTTCGGCGTCCACGGCGCCGGCGGCACCATCGGCGCCATCCTTACCGGATTCTTCGCTTCCAGCGCCATCAACCCCATCTTCGGCGCAGGCAAACCAACCGGTGCCTTCGAAGGAAACTGGCACCAGGTTCTCAATCAGCTGGCCGGCGTTGCCATCGCGTGGGTCCTTTCCATCGTCGGCACACTCGTCCTGCTCAAATTTGTCGACATGGTCATCGGTCTGCGTGTCACCCGCGACGACGAGATCGAGGGTTTGGACGTGACACAGCACGGCGAAGAAGGCTACGATTTCGGTTCGTAATCATCCACGTATACTCAGGACGCGAGCGCGCAATGCAAAAGATCGAAGCTGTCATTCAACCCTCCAAGCTGGACGCAGTGAAGGATGCCCTGCTCGAAGCAGGCATCGAAGGCATGACCATCCTCGAGGCCCGCGGCCACGGGCGCCAGAAGGGCCACACCGAGTTCTATCGCGGCCGCGAATATACCGTGGACCTTCTGCCCAAAATCAAAATCGAGATGGTGGTCCGCGACGAGATGGCCGACAAAGCCATTCAGGCCATCCTTTCCTCCGCGCGCACCGGCAAAATCGGCGACGGCAAAATCTTCGTCTCGAAAATCGACGACGCCATTCGCATTCGCAACGACGAGCGCGGACCTACCGCGCTGTAACTCCGGACGGTGCCTCCGCTGGCCGCAACACTGAGAGGTTCAGCACCATCCGCCATTTTCCGGTTTCGACCGGCCGCTGTGCCGCCTGCGCCGCGTCGTCTCGCCATCGCCTCCGTCGCCGGCGACGAAGTCTGAACGCTGTACGCTGAACGTTTTCACCATGATCACTGAGCCGCTCTCTCTCACGCGCCTCCGCAGTCGCTATCAGGACGACTCCGCCCAGCTGCGTCAAAGCTTCGACCGCAACGGCGACGGTTCCGCCGTCATCCGCCGCCGCTCCCAGATCGTCGGCACACTGCTCCGCCAGCTCTGGGAAAACGTTGCTCCCCTCGAAACGCAAAACGACATCGCCCTCGTCGCCACCGGCGGTTTCGGTCGACGCGAGCTCTTCCCCTGCTCCGACGTCGACGTGCTGTTTCTCTGCGCGAACGAAAAAGTCGAGCCGGCCTACAAAGATCGGATTCGCGCCTGCACCCAGGCCATGTGGGACATCGGCCTCCGCGCCAGTCCGGTGACCCGCACCATGAAAGAGACGGAGCGCGTCCATCCCGATAATCTCGAATTCACCGTCTCCCTCCTCGATCGCCGCTATCTCACCGGGAGCCGCGACCTCTACGCCAAATTCGAAAAAGAGCTCCTCCCATCCGTCATTCTTCGCGAGTGGGATACCGTCGTACAGAATCTCGCGGAGATGGCCCGCGCCCGCCACGCCAAATATGGCAATACCATCTTCCATGTCGAGCCGAACGTGAAGGAGTGCCCCGGCGGTTTGCGCGATTATCACCTCGCCCAATGGCTGACCCTGCTTAACTCCATGCAGGAGCAGAAGGCCTGGCCTCGCTCCATCGCCGATGATTTCTACGGCACCCACGACGAGCCCGAATCCGCCTACGACTTTCTCTCCGCCGTTCGCTGCTTCCTCCACTACCGTTCCGGCCGCGACGACAACACCCTCGACTGGCACGCGCAGGACGAAGCCGCCGCCCGCTCCATCGGCCTCGAAACCCGCGGTACCTCCGACCCCGCCTACTGGATGCGCACCTGGTATCGCCAGGCCCGCACCGTCTACCGGCGCGCCTCGCTGCTCATCGATGCCGTCCCCCCACCCCGCCGCTCCTTCTACAAACAATTCCGCCGCAAGCGCACCCCCGTCCCGGGCACCGATTTCTTCCTCGCCGATGGCCGCCTCGACCTCGCTGAGGGAACCACCGTCAACGATGCCGACAGCGTCCTGCAGATTTTCGGTCTCATGTCGAGGCATGGCTACCGTCTCAGCTTCGCTGCTGAAGACCGCATCGCCGATGCCCTGCCCATCCTCGCCGTGCAGATGCCGGAAGGTCCATTTTTGTGGAACTGCCTGCGCGAAGTTCTGCTCGGACCCTGGGCCGCGCATGCGCTCCGCACCATGCACGCACTCGGCATCCTCGAGCTCATCATCCCTGAATTTCACGGTATCGAGTCGCTCGTCATCCGCGACACCTGGCACCGCTACACCGTCGACGAGCACACCTTCCACGTCATCGATAACGTCCACCGCCTGCGCCAGCCGCACCATGAGTGGGAGAAACGCCTCGCCGGCCTGCTGCCCGAAATCGATCGCCTCGACCTCTTCTTCCTCGCGCTGCTCATGCACGATACCGGCAAAGCGCGCCGCTCCGGCAATCATGCCAGCAACAGCGTCGAGCTCAGCGAAAGCCTCTTCTCCCGCCTCGAACTCGACCCCGACGAGCGCGAAACCGTTCGCCGCGTCATCCACAATCATCTGGAAATGTCCGCTGCCATGCGCCGCGATATCTTCGACGCCGAAACCATCCGCGCCTTCGCCGAAAAGGTCGCTACCCAGCCCCAGCTCAAGATGCTGACCCTGATGACCTACGCCGACATCCGCGCCGTCTCGCCGGAGGCGCTCACGCCGTGGAAAGCCGAAAGCCTGTGGCAGCTCTACATGAGCGCCTCGAATTATCTCGACCGCAGCGTCGACGAGATCCGCTACCACGCCTCCGCCGACCCCGCCTTCTTCAGCCGGATTGTAGCCCTCATTCCCGCGGTCACCCCTGGCCCCGCCTCGCCCCAAACGCCGGTTCCAACCGACGAGCTGCATGGCTTTCTCGAAGGCCTGCCGCAGCGATACCTCAGCATCCGTACCCCCGAGCAGATCGCCACCCATTTCCGGATGGCCACCGATCTCCGCGACGATCCCGTCCAGCTCTCCTACCGAACCGTACGCCAGCTCAACGAAATCACCCTCGTCACACCCGATCGTCCCGGGCTCTTTGCCGACATGGCCGGCGTCCTCTCCGCCTGGGGCATGAATATCGTCAAAGCCGACGCCTTCTCCAATGCCGCCGGCGTCATTGTCGACTCGTTTCAATTCACAGACACCTACCGCACTCTTGAGCTCAACAAGTCGGAAATCGATCGCTTTCTCGCCAGCATCCGCGATGCGCTCCTGCACCGGATCTCCATCGAAGAACTGCTGCGATCCCGCAACCTGAAACCCACGCGCCCCAAAGTCACCGTGGAAACGCGGCTGGAGTTCGACAACGAAGCCTCTTCGCACAGCACGCTGCTGCAGATCGTCACCCAGGACACTCCCGGCCTGCTGCGCGAAATCGCTCTCGGCTTCGCATCCTGCCGCTGCAATATCGAAGTCGCCCTCATCGATACCGAAGGCGAAGCCGCCATCGACGTTTTCTATCTCACCTCGATCGCCAAAAAACTCGACGAAGCCGCTCAGGCCTCGCTCAGCGCCTCCCTCATCCATCGCTTCGCTCAATTGCGCCAGTAAGAGCACGCCCCACCTGCCCTATCCAAAACTCTGAAATTGCTTCCAGAACTCCGGCCACGGCAGCCGCGGAGGACCGCATACCCGTGTCTCAGGATGATCGCGGCTCTCCTCGTTCTCTACACCCAGCGCGTTCTCAACCTTTCCCGCCACTCGACATGCTGTAAACGCTCGCTCCGCTCGTGCTTCGGAGTACCCGAGCACAATCAGCGTCGAAGGAGGCGGCTCCGGGTAACCGCGCAGCCACGCCGAATTCGTGGTGCTGATCGGCGCCGGCAGATGAAAGGCAGGCCCAAGAATCTCCACTGCGCCCGCCTCGCCATAATTTCCCGCGACAATTCCCGCCTGCGCTCGCTGAGCCTCAGGCAGCGAATCGTAGATCGCCGCCACTGTCTGCAACTCATCCTGCCATCCAATCTCTTCGCGCAGATCCCCGTTGTTCTTCAGCGCAAATCGCATCAGGGGCCCGCTCGATGCCAGAGGCAAAATAAATGCCGCTACAAAGATCCCGCAGAAAGCCAGACCTGCAAAAAAGAGCCCCTCTACCGTCCAGCGCCATCCGCGCCTCAGCGTTCCCACCCAGCGCTCGCCTGCCGTTGCGCCCATCGCCATCAGCATCGGATAGGTTCCCGCCACATAGTAGTGACGCCCCTTCGCAAAGAAAAAGATTGCCACCGGGATCACATACATCCACGCCAGTACACGGTAGCGGCGGTTGAGAAAATACATCGCCAAACCGGCAATCCACAAAGGCGCCGTTGCCGGGTTGGTGCAGATCCAGAATTGCCCGCTCACGAATCCTTCCGCCCGCCCCTCGCCCACATCGCGCCTGTGGATCGACTGCAGGAAGTGATACGAGATGAAATCGTGATGGACCAGCCAAAGCAGGTTTGGCGCAAAAATCACCAGCGCGATCGCCGCTCCGCCCAGAAAGTACCAGCTCGCAAAGTATTTGCGCGCCGGCGTCAGCAGAAATCCACCCAGCAATCCCGCCAGGAAAAACACGATGGCGTATTTGGTCATCAACCCCACGCCGGCAAGGGCGCCAATCGCCAGCCACCAGCGCGGATTCTCCGACCGAAGCAGCCGCACCACGCACCAGGCGATCATCACCCACCACAGAAAGTCGAAGCTGGTGTACTGGAATCCGTGCCGTTAAACAAAGGCAGCGGCGCCAGCGCGACGCACAGCGCCGCCGTCGCCTGGGCCAGCCGTCCTCCGCCAAGCTCGCGAGCGATCAGGCCCGTGAATACCAGCGCAACCGACTGCGCCAGAACCGAGAACAATCGAAGCCCTTCCAGCGATACCCCGAACAGCCCCAGTTGAATCCGTTCCAGAAACGGCGTCAGCGGCGGATAGGCAACGTAGCCCCATGTGAGGTGCCGCGCGTCGCTCAAAAACTGCAGTTCATCGCGATGGAATCCGTAGCGTTGGTTCGTCAGCAGATGCGCGAGGGCCACCGCTGCGGCCACTTCGAACAAGCCCAGGCTGTCCGTCCACCTTCCGCTCGGCGGAGACTGCGTCGTTTCCTGTGACATCGTGATTCCTCGCCTTCTCTACGCGCTCGGCCCGGTCACGGTTCCCTGCAAGTCACTTCAGATAAGCCCGCACCAGGTCGATCAAATCCTCCGCCAGCGCTGTCGATGGCATCGATGGCTTTTCCCCCGCCATCATGTGGTTGCGGATGTGGTCTTCCAGCACTTCGGCCATCAGGCTGTTAATCCCTCCCCGCACGTTGGCCAGCAACATCAATACCGCCGCGCAATCGTCATCGGCGGTCAATGAGCGCTCCAGGGATTCCACCTGACCGCGAATGCGGTGGATCCGCGCTACCAATTTCTGCTTCTCCCGTTCGGTATGGCTCATTCCATCATCCTATATGCTAGGGGGGTATGTTATATCCGGCTCAGAAACACACTCTTTCCCCATAATCACCGCCCCCTCTCGTTAATCTTATTAAACATATTTTAATAAACTATAGTTAACTCGAACCTGCGTTCAATCGTAGACTGATGACTCCCGCATGACGATCTCCATCCATCCCAGCGCCCCTCGAAAAGCTGCGTCATCGGCACCCATGGTTGCGCTTCTCCTGCTTCTCTCCGCCATGAGCCTCCAGGCCCGTGCGCAGTCTTCGCGCTTGCCCGACGCACCGCGCCCCATCACCGAAAACGGCCTCCGCAGTTTGTTCGATTCAGAGCCAGGAGTCCAGTCCAATGCCGCGCAGACCGCGCAAACCCCCGCACCGCTGGCCGCGCAGCCCGATGCACCGCAGCTCACCATGTTCCCTCACAGCAACACCACCCGCTACTGGATCTCCGGCCAGACCAACACCATCTTTCAGGGCAAGCCTGGCTTTCACTCTCCCTATCAGGGCCCTAACAGCCTCGACAACGCCGGAGAATATAAAACCTCCCTGGTAGAAACTCTCTTCCTTGGCTATCAGCCCCACCACAATCTCCGCTTCAACACCGACCTGCTCCTCGACCTCGAAAGCGCCGGTGGTCGAGGCCTCGGTCAGGCTCTGGGGCTCGCCGGCTTCACCAACCTCGACGTGGTGCGCAACCCCAACCTGGGCACCGCACCTTACATCGCTCGCGGCGGGATCCACCAAACCATCGGCCTTACCGGCGAAATGACCGAGTCGGATCGCAACCAGTATTCGCTCGCGACCCAGGTTCCGGTGCGCCGCTTCGAAGCTCGCGTCGGCAAGATGGGCGCCAATGATTTCATCGATTCCAACGATGTCGCCACCGACAGCCATCTGCAGTTCCTCAACTGGACCATCGACGATAACGGCGCCTGGGACTACGCGGCGGATACACGCGGCTACACCGTCGGCGGCCTGCTCGAATATGACGACCGCAACTGGAGCGCGCGCTACGGCATCTTCGCCATGCCGGTCGTCGCCAACGGCATCGACCTCGACTGGGCCTTCTCCCGCGCTCACGGCCAGAACTGGGAATACGAGCTGCGCCACTCCTTCATTCACGGCCGCAAAGGCACCACGCGCATCCTGAGCTTCGCCAACACAGCGCACATGGGCAATTACCGCCAGGCCGTCCAGAATTATTTCGCCCGCCTCACCTCGACACCGGACATCGTCTCCGTCGAACGCTTCGGCACCGTAAAGTACGGCTTCAGCTGGAACAACAGCCAGGAAATCACGGAAAATTTCCGCGTTGCCACCCGCTTCGGCTGGAACGACGACCACGAAGAGTCCTACGCCTATACCGAGGACGCACAGTCCGTCGTCATCGCTGGCGATTACGCCGGCGCCCGCTGGCACCGTCCTGCGGACAAAATCGGCACCGCCTTTGTCAGCAATGCCATCAAAAAGGACCACCAGAGCTACCTGAAAGATGGCGGCCTCGGCTTCCTCCTCGGCGATGGCCGCCTGAACTACGGCCGCGAAAACATCGTCGAGAGCTATTACACCTGGCACGCATGGAAGGGGCTTTTCTTCGCCTTCGACCTCCAGCACGTCGACAACCCCGGCTACAACCGGGATCGCGGTCCGGTTTGGGTGGCGGGCGTGCGCGGTCACATCGACTTTTAGTCCTTCCCCCGGGGAAAATTTTTGTTGACCAGCTCGACAACTCCAGGGGGAGTCATTTGCATCGAAAGTATTGCGAAAAGCTGTAAGTCAAAAAACTGAAGTTGAGGATCATTTGCCGTGGAGGGTGTTGTGCGTGTGCCCGCAACGTTGCGGGGTATGTATAACCAGGTCGAACGCGAAGCGGATTGCGAACTGGTTATCTGGAAAGAAACATCGAGCGCCGGCCGGGTTTATCCCCGTTGCCGCATCCTGAATGAAAAACCTGTTCTGCCTGACGGGGAATACGCCGTCTGTTTCGCCGGCCGCAGTGTGCCGACTCGCAAGTTCAGCGGTTGCTGGAGGCTCACCTTCCTGCCCCCCGATATCGACGTCGAAAAAGCAGCTTGACGCCCGGTTCCACGAGTTTTCTCCCGAGACTCCTCCTTCTTCGCCTCCAATAAGCAGTACTAATTAGTTACCCTGCATCTTACTCTCCGTCAACCGGCAATGCACCCGCGGGAGAAGCCCCTCCGCCTTTGCCTCAACACAGGGCCTTTTCTTTTTACGGAGACACCCACATGAAAACCAGACTCATGCTCGCCGCATGCGTGCTCGCAGCGTTGAGTTCCTCCTCGCTGCTCGCGCAGGAACTCTTCGGCGCCAACAGAACCGTCGCCTACGTCTACGTCACGTCCACACCCGCCAACGCCAGCGCTTCTGAGATCGACGCCTACTCCGCGTCTGCAAACGGCAAGCTCACTCCCATCCCAGGCTCGCCCTTTCAGGAGAACGATTCGGCTCTTGCGGTCAACGGCCTCTATCTCTTCGGATTGAACCGCGACACCACCACCATCGACTCTCTGGCTGTCGAGTTAAACGGCGCGCTCCGCTATGTCACTTCCACCAACTGGGCAGTCAACAATCCCAACGACTGCGGATTTGCAGGCTCCCTGTTTACCGATCGCACCGGCCTCAACCTCTACGACCTCGAATTTGACGGAGACTGCGCCAACAACGGCTATCAGTCGTACCGAAACAAGCTCCTTACCGGCGGACTCAGCTATCTCGGCTATGCCAATGGCGGCGCCGGATCCTTCGACGGCGTCTCTCTTCCCGCGACAGTTCTGGGTAACAATCGCTTCGCCTACACCGCCACCAACAACGGCTGCTTCTACTTCGGCGTCCAGGGATTCGCGCGCAGTGCCAACGGCCTTCTCAGCGACGCAAACATTGGTACCACACTGCCGGCGCCTCCCGATGGCTATCGCGGATACATTCCCACCTTCGCCGCCGCCGATCCCACCAACCACGTCGCCATCGCGCTGTGGGCTGCGAATCCTCCGGGATGCGGAACCAACAGCCAGCAGATTGGGTCCTTTACCGCGGACAACAACGGTAATCTGACCACCACCAATACCAGCGCCAACATGCCCACCACCCTCGTCACTTCCATTCAGGATCTCAAGGTATCTCCCAGCGGCAAGCTTCTTGCTGTGGGCGGCCAGGGCGGCCTGCAGTTCTTTCATTTCAACGGCGCCAATCCACCCACCGCCTTCACTCCTTTGCTCACCACCGACGACATTTCTCAGATGTTCTGGGACAACGCCAACCACCTCTACGCGATCAGCCAGCAAACCGGAACACTCCATGTCTTTAACGTGACCCCCACCGCCTATAGCGAAGCTGCGGGCTCGCCCTACACCGTCAGCCAGCCGGGCTCCATCGCCGTACAGGCCCGCACCCTGATCCTTCCTTAATCACACTTCTCCCTGAACCTGAGCGCCGCTGGGTCAACCTCATCGCCCAGGGTTTGTTCCCGATCGAATCAACCGGCGCGGCGCTCCGTTCCTCGGTCTCTCTCCCGCAGCGCTAAGATGGAACTCGTTCCTGGAGGTTCCTTTGCGCGTCGGCCTCATGACCCGTGAATATCCGCCCTACGTCTACGGTGGCGCCGGGGTTCACGTTGAATACCTCAGCCGCGAACTGGCAAAGACCGTTGAGGTCGAAGTCCATTGCTGGGGCGATCAATTTTCCGACGAGGGCAACCTGCATGTCCGCGGCGCTGAGCCCTGGGAGGCAATCACCCTCGGCACCCAGGAAAAATTCAAAACCGCGCTCGAGACTTTCAGCCTCAATCTCGTCGAGATGACCTCGCTCTCCTCCATCGACATCGTGCACACGCACACCTGGTACGTCTCGATGGCCGGCTTCCTCGCAAAAAAACTCTACAAAATTCCCTTCGTGCTCACCACGCACAGCCTCGAGCCCCTGCGTGCCTGGAAGGCGGAGCAGCTGGGCAGCGGTTACGGCATGAGCTCGTGGATGGAACGCACCGCCATCCTCGACGCCGACGCCGTCATCGCTGTCTCTCAGGGAACCAAAGCCGATATTCTCCGCGCCTATCCTCAAATCGATGCCGATCGCATTCACGTCATCTACAACGGCATCGATCTCCATCAGTACCAAAAGACAGCGGCCACCACGGCCCTCACCGCATACGGCATCGATCCATCGCAACCCTACGTCCTGTTCGTTGGCCGTATCACCCGCCAAAAAGGCGCCACCCATCTGGTCGATGCCATTCCGCATTTGCCGCCGAATACCCAGGTCGTACTCTGCGCCGGTGCACCCGATACGCCCGAGATCGCCGCCGAAATGCGCGCCAAGGTTGAGCAGGTGCGAGCCATCAACCCCCGCGTCCTCTGGATTGAGAAGATGGTCACCAAGCCCGAAGCCATCCAGCTCTACAGCAACTGCAGCGTCTTCTGCTGCCCCTCGGTCTATGAGCCCTTCGGCATCATCAATCTCGAAGCCATGGCCTGCCGCGCACCCGTCGTGGCCAGCGCCACCGGCGGCATCTCCGAAGTTGTCGTCGACGGCGTCACCGGCTACCTGGTCCCCTTCGAACAAGACCCGGTCACCAGCTTCCCCCTGCATCCGGAGAAGTTCTCCCGCGATCTGGCCGCGAAAGTTTCCGCCCTCCTCGCAGCCCCCGGCCAAGCCCGCCAGTTCGGTGAAGCCGGACGCCGCCGCGTCGAAGAAAACTTTTCCTGGACAGCCATTGCCGATCAAACCGTCCAGCTCTATCGCCAGCTCATCGAACACCGCCAGTTCACCCACCCGCGCTGATGAGAGACCATCGCGGCCTTCTCCAGGTGGCGCTCGGCGACGGCCGATCTCTCATTGCACTGACCGGCATTTCTCTCGCGCTCGCCGGCGGCTTTGCTGTTCTGCAATCGGTCTCCGGACAATTGCTTCCACAGGATAGCCACGCCGTCGGCATGGACTCGGTCGCCCTCATGCGCGCCGGCAATCGTCACCTGCTCGGCTTTATGTTTCACGACCGCGTGGCCTACGGCGGCACGCTCCTGTCCATTGGAGCCGGCTATCTCTGGCTTGCGGCGTTTCCCATGCGGGATCGCGCGCCCTGGCCATGGTGGGCTCTCGCATTCTCCGGCGCCATCGGCTTCCTCGCGTTTCTAACCTACCTCGGCCAGGGCTATCTGGACACATGGCATGGCGTCGCGACTCTGTTTCTTCTGCCGGTGTTTCTCGCGGGCCTGTGGCGATCCCGCCCCGACACATTCGCTCTTCGCTCTGTCTGGAGCACCCCTCCCAATGAACGCGGACGCTGCGCCCGATGGGGAAGAATCCTGCTCGGCGTGTGTGCGATCGGTTTGATTCTCGCGGGTTTCACCATCGCTGTTTTCGGTATGACCACCGTCTTCGTGCCGTCCGATCTGCGCTTCATCGGCCTCGATGTCCATACCCTCGCCCAGATCTCGCCCTCCCTCATCCCCGTCATCTCGCACGATCGCGCCGGGTTCGGCGGTGGCCTGTGCTCCATTGGTTCGCTGCTTCTGTTCATGGCGCGCTGCGCCGAACTCAACCGCAGCTTTGCAGAAATCGTAACGGTCATGGGCTGCGCCGGATTCGGCGGCGCAATCACCGTCCATTTTGTGGTCGGTTACGTGGACTTCTTCCACCTGCTCCCGGCTTTTATCGGATTTTCTATCTTTCTGCTTGCGGACGGATTTCTCTACGCAGGATGGCGGCAGAACGCGGCAGAAATCCCTCACCATTAGCCTGTCCAAGAGAAATCGTTCATACGTCGAAACCCCGTTCGAACCATTCGTGAACACCGGGAGCCTCAACTCCGCATCCCGGTCGAACACCGGTTCGCCGCGTGCCGTCGAGTGAATCCCGCAACCCGCCTTTTCCCGAACCGTCCGACATCCGCAACCGGTGACCTCTCGCAAAGAAACCGCCAGTACTTCGAAGCCCCGTACCGAACCATTCCCGAAAAAATGCGCGGCGCCGCAGCCCAGTCAAACACCGTTTCTCTGGAAGCCGCCCCTGAATCCAGCAAACAGCTTTTTTCTGAACTGGACCGAATCCGGACCGAGATCAAAGCCGAACTGGACCGAACCCGGACCGAGACCCGGACCGAGACCCGGACCGAGACCCGAAACCGGGACCCGAAACCGAGCCGGATCAAACCAGCCCCCGAGCCGGAAACCTAGGCCCAACCAAAACCACCACCAAACCCCCGCGTGGAGCCGGCCAGGTTCACCCCACAGCAAGCAGAAGACTCCCCCGCGCCACCAGTCTCAACAGAATTCGCCTTTGGCTGCACTCCGAAGTACCGCCGCCTTAGCTCCGCGGATCCCATTTCGGGAAAATACTCCGTCTTCCGCATTTAGACCTCGAACCCCTGTTCGAACCCCTGGAAAACAGGAGCGTCGACTTCCGCTTTCAGACCTCGAACCCCCGTTCGAACCCATCCCTGAAAAATGCGGCCTCAACTTCGCAGCCCGGTCGAACACCGGTTCGCCGCGTGCCGTCGAGTGAATCCCGCAACCCGCCTTTTCCCGAACCGTCCGACATCCGCAACCGGTGACCTCTCGCAAAGAAACCGTCAGTATTTTCGAAAGTTCGTACCGAACCATTCCCGAAAAAATGCGCGGCGCCGACTTCGCATCCCAGCCAAACGGGCCGGTTCCCAGCGAACCACCTCGTGAATCCCGCAAACCGGCTTTTCCTGAACCGTCCGACATCCGCAACGAGCGACCGTCGCAAAGAAACCGTCAATGTTTCGAAAGTTCGTACCGAACCATTCCTGAAAATGCGCGGCGTCGACCTCGCATCCCGGTCAAACACCGGTTCGCCGCGAGCCGTCGAGTGAATCCCGTAAACCGCCTTTTTCTGAACTGGACCGAACCCGGACCGAGATCAAAGCCGAACTGGACCGAACCCGGACCGAGACCCGGACCGAGACCCGGACCGAACCCGAAACCGAGACCCGAAACCGAGCCGGATCAAACCAGCCCCCGAGCCGGAAACCGAGGCCCATCCAAACCACCACCAAACCCCCGCGTAGAGCCGGCCAGGTTCACCCTACAGCAAGCAGAAGACTCCCCCGCGCCACCAGTCTCAACAGAATTCGCCTTTGGCTGCACTCCGAAGTACCACCGCCTTAGCTCCGCGGATCCCATTTCGGGAAAATACTCCGCCCTCCGCGACCCGTCGGTCCGCCAGACACTTCATGCCGTTTCGCTCCGACACCAGAATCCGCGCGAACACGCCACTCCACCCTCGGTCGATCCCGGCATCCCCGCGAATCCTCTGCAGCTTCGGCACATCCAAAACAACAGCGCCACTCTAACCAACCGAGGCACGCATGAAATACAACACTCTGGGCCACACTGGCCTTCTTGTTTCCGAGCTTTGTCTCGGCACCATGACCTTTTCCACTGCCGACGGCATGTGGAAGCACATCACCGGCGTGGATCAAAGCCTGGCTGACCAGTTGCTGAAGCTTTCCGTCGACGCCGGCATCAACTTCGTCGACACTGCGGACGTGTACAGCAACGGCGAATCAGAGAAAGTGCTCGCGCAGGCCATCGCCAACCTCGGCATCGCCCGCAAAGATCTCGTCATCGCTACCAAAGGCTATGGACGCACCGGCCCAGGACGCAACGACATCGGCGCCTCCCGCGGACATCTCATGCAAGCCGTCGAAGCCTCGCTCCAGCGCCTCCACACCGACTACATCGACCTCTATCAGATCCACGCCTTTGACACGATCACCCCCATCGAAGAAACGCTGCGCGCGCTCAACACGCTTGTGGAGCACGGCAAGGTTCGCTACATCGGCGTCTCCAACTGGCATGCCTGGCAAATCATGAAGGCCCTCGGCTTCTCCGAGGCCAGAAACCTCGCCAAATTTGACACGCTGCAGGCCTACTACTCCATCGCCGGCCGCGATCTCGAGCGCGAAATCGTGCCCCTGCTCCAGGATCAGCGCGTCGGATTACTGGTGTGGAGTCCTCTCGCCGGCGGCCTGCTCTCCGGCAAATATTCGCGAGAAAATCAAAAACCGGAGAACTCCCGGCGCTCCACCTTTGATTTCCCCCTCGTCGACAAAGAACGCGCCTGGCGGATCATCGATGTCCTGCGCCCCATCGCCGAGGCTCACCAGACCAGCGTCGCCACCGTCGCGCTCGCCTGGATGCTCGCCAAACCCTTCGTCACCTCCGTCATCATCGGAGCGAAGCGCATCGATCAACTCCAGCAAAACCTTGCGGCTGTCGATCTCGAACTCACCGCGGACGAGGGGAAGCAGCTCGATGAAGTCAGCGCACTGCCGCAGGAATACCCTGGCTGGATGGTGCCGTTCCAGAACCTCAATCGCCTCGCCGACGTTCCCCGCTTCTGACGCAAAAAAAATCCGGCCTCCCTCAATGGAGGCCGGACTTCCCTACTCCCTATTCCCTGCTTCTCGGCACCCGCAAATCGCCGCCTGTCATCTGCAGCGGCTGCGCAAGCCCCAGCAGGTTCAGGATCGTCGGCGAAATATCCCGCAGCGATCCACCCGGTTTCGCCGCAAATTGCTTTGCGTCCTCACCCACGTAAATAAACGGCACTGGATTGGTCGTGTGCGCGGTGTGCGGACCACCGCTGACCGGATCGACCATCATCTCAGCATTGCCGTGGTCGGCGGTGATCAGCCAGGCCCCGCCGCCCCGCTGCTTCATTGCCTGATAAATACGCCCCAAACACGCATCCACCGTTTCCACCGCTTTCACCGTCGGCTCCAGCTTGCCTGAATGGCCCACCATGTCGGCGTTCGCGAAGTTCACCACTACGACGTCAAAGGCCGTATCGTTGATCGCCTTGATCACGCCGTCGGCAATGCCCGCCGCCGACATTTCCGGCGCCAGATCGTACGTCGCCACTTTCTGTGACGGCACCAGCAGTCGATCCTCCCCAGGAAACGGCTTTTCGATCCCACCGTTGAAGAAATACGTCACGTGCGCATATTTCTCCGTCTCCGCCACCCGAAGATTGCGAAGATTCGCCTGGGCCATCAGGTTCGCCAGCAGATTCTCCATCGCCTCCGGCAAAATCACCATCGGCAGAGTGAAATTCTTGTCGTACTGCGTCATGCACACGTAATGCAAATTGCTCGGAATCTCATTGCGCGGAATGGTCGCGTCCAGCTCCTCCCACGACGGCAGCTCGCGCCCGCCTTCCTTGCTCAGACCGCTGTTCCGCGCCAGTACACGCGTGATTTGCCGCGCCCGATCCGCACGGTAGTTGAACATCAGGCAGACGTCGTCGTCGCGGATCACCCCGTTCGGCGCCCCATGCTCATCGGTAACAACGAACGGCACAATAAACTCGTCGGTGATGTCGTTGTTGTACGACTCCTTCACCCGCGCGATCGCGTCTCGATAGGCGCCGCCCTCGGCGTGCCCTTTCACCATCGCGTCGAAGGCCTTCTTCTCGCGCTCCCACCTGCGATCGCGATCCATCGCGTGATAACGCCCGGAGACGCTGGCGAGTTTCCCGCCAAACTCCCTCATCTTCTGCTCGAGCGCCGCCAGATAGCCCGCGCCGCTCGTGGGCAGCGTGTCGCGTCCATCCATAAATGCGTGCACAAACACCTTCTCCACGCCCTGTTGCTTTGCCGTCTTCAGCAGCGCATACAGGTGCTCCTGGTGCGAGTGCACTCCACCGTCCGACAGCAGCCCAAACAGATGCAGCTGCTTCTTCCGCGCCTTCTGCATGGCTTCCACAATTGTCGGCTGCGTAAAGAATTCCCCGCTGGCAATCAGCGCGTCGATGCGCGTGATGTCCATCCGCACGATCCGCCCCGCGCCGATGTTCAGATGCCCCACTTCGCTGTTGCCCATCTGCCCATCCGGCAACCCTACAAAATGATCCGACGCATGCAGCAGCGTGTTCGGATACTCCTGGAGCAGCTTGTCATACACCGGCTTGCGCGCCAGCGCGATGGCATTGTTTTCGATCTGGGGCCGATACCCCCATCCATCCAGAATGGTCAGAACAACAGGCTTTTTTGAAACAGGCACACCATCTCCTTGCCGAAAGTAGCGAATTAATTCTGGGGCGCACCTGCGGGATGCTCCTGCTGATACTTCTTCTCCGCGTTCTCAATCTCCACGTGGTGCTGCTCGACGACCTGCTGCATAATCTGTTGACCCATCTCCGCACCGCCCTGCTGCATTTCTTTCATCACCAGCGGCATTGCCACAATCAGCCGCTGTCCCGCGGAGGTCTTATAGAAGGCGATAATCTGCGCGGCATCCTCCGTCGAAAGATGCGCCTGGTACGACTTCAGAATCATCGGCTCCATGTTGAACTGAGCCATTTTCGCCCCAAAGTCGTCCAGCACATCCCCCGGTACGTCGGGAGGCATCGACTGCTTCAGGTAGGGCAACATCGTCGCCAGCATCTGCTTCTGTAAGTTCGCAGCGCCGGTCAGCCGCATCATTTCCCGTACCTGCGCCGCCGTGATCGGATGTGCGGGTGGCGCATCCTGCGTCGTCTTTTGAGGCCCGGCAGGTGCCGCGGCCCGCGCCGGCGATGCCGGCTTTGTCCCCGGCTGCTGCGCCAGTGCCGTCATACCCATCATGCCGGCGCACAAGAACCACGCCAGTGTTCGCATCCAGCCTCCTCGAATACTCATGGATTCCCCTGCCTGGCGTATCGACAGGCGGCCATCGTTCGCGGCCACCCTTCGCATCATCCTTCGCCCGCGGATGGCCTCAGCATTGATTATCGCGGCCCAACCCCGGGATGCAGTTCGGACGCCTTTCCTGGATGCTCCTCGTGATAAACCTTCGCCGCCGCGTCAATCTCGTCCTTGTGCCGCTGGATCACCTCCAGCATCACCTGCTGCCCCAGTTCCGATCCCGCCTGCTGCCCCTCATCCAGCACATTCGGCATCACCGCGATCATGTGCTTGCCGGCGGGTGACTGGTAAAAGGCGATGATATTCGCTGCGTCCTCCGTCGACAGATGTTGCTGGAACGACCGCACCATCGCGCCCTCAAAATCCGCGACCCCCAGGCTCTGCTCGAGATCTTCCAAAGCACTCGCAGGCAGGTACGGCATCATCTGCTTCAGGTGCGGCAGCATTCCGTCCATCATCTCGTGCTTCATCGTGTCGGTTCCGGTCAACTGCAGAATCTGATACACCTGCGCCGCCGTCACCGGATGCACCGGCAAATTCTCAGCCGCAGCACCCGCTGGCACGTTGATCCCATTCCCCGGTTTTGCCGTCGTCGTTGCCGCCATCAACGGCATCGCTCCCAACAGAACCAGCCACGTTATCTTCCGCATAAGAGCCTCCCCTCAGGACACCTGTTTCGGTTCCGCAGACATTGCGGCCCCGGATCAAATGTCTCGACATGGAGACACGATGTTTAGGTACTTGCCCTCGACACTCCTGCAATCGGAGCGCCCTCGAAGCAACCTGCTCGTTAAATCTGTCTAATCCCCGAAGTTGACCGCTTCAAGGCCCAGAAATTCCGCCGCCGGCCCCAGCTCTTCTTCAATCCGCAACAGCTGGTTGTACTTGGCGATGCGGTCCGTGCGCGATGCCGACCCCGTTTTGATCTGGCCCACCCCCGTCGCCACCGCCAGATCGGCGATGAACGTGTCTTCCGACTCGCCACTGCGGTGCGAAATGACCGACGTATACCCGTACCGGCGTCCCAGCTCAATCGCCTCCAGCGTCTCGCTCACCGTCCCAATCTGGTTCAGCTTGATCAGGATGGAATTCGCCACGCCTTCCTCGATGCCCTTCTGCAGCAGCTCCGTATTCGTGACGAACAAATCGTCGCCTACCAGCTGGATCTTGTTCCCCAGCTCCTGTGTCAGCACCTTCCAGCCTGCCCAGTCGTTTTCCGCCAGCCCGTCTTCGAGCGAGACAATCGGATACTGACGCGCCCAGTCTGCATAAAACGCCACCATCTGTTCGCTCGTCTTCTCGCTCTTGTCCGACTTCTTGAAAACGTACTTGTTCTTGTCCGTGTCAAAGAATTCACTCGACGCCGGATCGAGCGCGATCGCCACGTCTTCACCCGGCTTGTATCCAGCCAGCTGGATCGCCTCCAGAATCACCTCAATCGCTTCGGTGTTCGATTTCAGCGACGGCGCAAATCCACCCTCATCGCCTACCGCCGTGTTGTAGCCCTTCTTCTTCAGCACGCCCTTCAGCGTG
>DATAZC010000168.1:0-2483 GCA_036272255.1 Acidobacteriaceae bacterium
CGGCCGCTCATACGCCACCAGAGAAGGCCGCAGCGCCTGCCACACCTGCTCGCCATACTCCACGCCCCGCGGCGGAGCCTCCGCCGCCTGAATCCCTTCCAGATCCTGTTTCAATTCCGCATAACTCCCCGCGCATTCCTCGCACTGCGCCAGATGCCGGCGAGCATCCGGATCTTGCGCCGGCTCCCCGTAATACAACGCGACCAGTTCTTCTTCGTTCAGGTGCTTCATGCATTGCCCCGCAGCGGCGCCAGTTCGCGCCGCAATTTCTGTACCGCCCGAAATACCGCCTGTTTCGCGGAGTTGGGCGCGATGCCCAGCACGTCCGCAATGTCACTCATCGAGCGATCTTCCATATGCCGCAGGATGAAAGCCGTGCGCTCGGTCGCCGTCAGCCGCTGCATCGCCTGTTCGTGCGCGGTTCCAATCTCGCGGCTCAGCAGCACCCGCTCCGGATCGGCTCCAGTGGCCGCTACCTGCACCGTCTTCTGCTCCGGATCGTTTTCTTCTCCGTGCCGGTACTCCGCGTCCACTTCGCTCTTCCCTACCCGGTTCAGCGCGCAGTTCACCGCAATCCGGTAGATCCACGTCCCGAATTTCGATCGCAGCTCAAAACTTTCCAGCCGCTGATACCCGCGCAAAAACGTCTCCTGCACAATCTCCTCCGCATCGGCTTCGTTGCCGACAATGCGAAACGCCACTCGAAACACAAGCGTACTGTGGGCGCGAACCAGCGCACCGTACGCGTCCTTGTCCCCAGCCAGCACGGCCCGGACAATGGAGTGATCGTTTCCGTCCATTCAGCGCATTAGACCGGGCTTCACAAGCCCGGTTAGGAGAATATTTCGCTGTGCAGAATCACCGTATCTCAGCCGCTGTCCCCGGACCAATCCCGCAGCTCGGCCCCCAAAACCCCGACTTGTTGGAAGATAAAGCTGAGGACCCTCGCGGAATGAGCGCAAATCAAAAAGTTGCAGTCGTCACCGGCGGTGCCCAGGGCATTGGCCGCCGCACCGCAGAACTCCTGGCCGAGCGCGGCTTTCGCGTGGCCATCATCGACCTGCAATCGCCCGACTCCACCGTCCAGGCCATTCAGTCCCGCGGGGGCACAGCGCTTCCCTTCACCGGAGACATCACTTCAGAAGAGACCGTCGAGCAATTCGCCCGCGCCGTCATCGACCACTACAGCCGCGTCGACGTCCTCGTTAACAACGCCGGCATCAGCCTCATCCGCCCCGCCGAACAAACCACCACCACCGAATACCGCCGCGTTCTCGAAGTCAATCTCGTCGCGCCCTTCCTGCTCGCTCGCGCCTTCGGCCAAATCATGCTCGAAGCTCGCAGCGGTTCCATCATTAATGTTGCGTCTATCGCAGGGCTGGCCGCGGTCGCCGATCGCGCAGCCTACAACGCCTCCAAGCACGGCCTTGTCGGCCTCACCCGTACCCTCGCCGCCGAGTGGGGTGGCCGCGGCGTGCGCGTCAACGCCGTCTGCCCCGGCTGGGTCAAAACTGAAATGGACGCGGCCGACCAGGCCCGCGGCACCTACACCGACGCCGACATCACCCAGCGTGTGCCCATGGGCCGCTTCGCCTCGCCCGACGACATCGCCCATGCCATCGCCTTCCTCGCCGATTCCGCGGAAAGCCCCTTCGTCAATGGCCACACCCTCACCGTCGATGGCGGCTGGTCCTCCGACGCAAGCTGGGAATCTCTACGCCTCAGCAAACGCTAAACCCGTAACGGCTCGCAATCGCGCCGCCGTTTTACCATGTTCAAAGCATGTCCGACGCCGCCGTCCAGAAAAAACTCGACGCCCTCCGCAACAAGATTCGTCACCACGAGCATCTCTACTACGTCCTCGACCAGCCCTCCATCTCCGACGCCGAATACGACGATCTGGTGCGCGAACTCCAGCGCATCGAAAAAGAGCATCCCGCGCTCATCACTCCTGACTCCCCCACCCAGCGCGTCGGCGGCAAACCCAAAGAAGGCTTTGCCAAGGTCGCTCACTCGCGCCCCATGCTGTCGATCGATAACGTCACCAGCGAAGAAGAGCTGCGCGACTGGGATCGCCGCGTCCGCTCCCTGGCCGGCGACAAGGCCGACAGCGGCTACGTTTGCGAGTACAAAATGGACGGCCTCTCCATGGCATTGCAATACCACGCTGTGCCCAACGGTTCGGCGCACCTCGCCCGCGCCCTCACCCGCGGCAACGGGACCATCGGCGAAGACGTCACCACCAATGTCCGCACCATTCGCTCCGTTCCGCTGTCCATCCCCGCAGCCACGCTGAACAAGGCTCATGTCTCAGCCACCTTCGAAGTTCGCGGCGAAATCGTCATGCCCCTCACCGCCTTCCTCAAAGCCAATGAAGAGCGTGTCGCCCAGGGCATCGAGCCCGCCGCCAATCCCCGCAACTACGCCGCCGGAACCATCCGCACTCTTGAGCCCAACATAGTCGCCCAGCGGCGCCTCGACTT